>CBIHOC010000081.1:0-2618 GCA_966211705.1 uncultured Chryseobacterium sp. | reverse complement strand
CAAAACACCTAACCAAGTCTTCTCCGAAAAATTGCACTTATAGGTTGAACTTACAATGTGCGGATGGTATGTGCCGAAATGCCGATGTGCTGAAATGCCGATGGAAAAGGTATTAGAGCTTAGGTGGTAGGTTTTGCCGGTATACTGATATCTAATGCCTCGGTGCGGCTGGTCGTGTGCATCAGTATTTCAGCACATCAGCATTTCAGCACATCAAAAAAGCCCGCCTCCCCAAAGTCGGGAAGACGGGCTTTTTATTGTGCGGGCTTTTTTTACCAGATCTGCACCCGCTCTTCGGGCTTGCGGTACATTTTGTCGCCGGGCTTTACTTCGAACGCGTCGTAGAATTCCTGCATGTTGGACAGGGGGCCGATCACGCGGAAGCGGGCGGGGGAGTGCGGGTTGGTCTTGACCATGTTGACGAGCGACTTGGGACGCATGCTGTTTCTCCAGCCCTGTGCCCAGGAAAGGAAGAAACGCTGCTCACCGGTGAAGCCGTCGATCTTCGCGGGGGCGGGTTTGCCCTCGAGGGAATGCTTGTAGGCGTAGTACGCGATCGTCAGGCCACCGAGGTCGGCGATGTTTTCGCCGAGCGTAAGCTCGCCGTTCACGTGCAGGTCGATGCTGTCGATCACGACGAATGCGTTGAACTGCTCGGCCAGCTTGCGGGTGCGGACCTGGAAGTTCTTCACGTCTTCTTCCGTCCACCAGTTTTTCATGTTGCCTTCCGAGTCGAACATCGCGCCCTGGTCGTCGAAGCCGTGCGTGAGCTCGTGCCCGATGATCGCGCCCATCGCGCCGTAGTTCACCGCATCGTCGGCATTGGGATCGAAGAACGGCGGCTGCATGATCGCGGCGGGGAATACGATCTCGTTATTGGACGGATTGTAGTACGCATTGACCGTTGCGGGCGTCATGCCCCATTCCAGGCGGTCCACCGGCTTGCCGAGCTTGCCGAGGTTGTAGGCCACATCGAACCGGTTCGACGCGAGGAAATTCATCACGTACGAATCGCGGGAAACTTTCAGGCCGTTATAGTCGCGCCACTTGTCGGGGAATCCCAGCTTGCGCAGGATCGTGTTGAGCTTGGCCAGCGCCTGCTCCTTGGTCTGCTCGCTCATCCAGTCGCGCGTGCGGATGCGCTCGGTGTATGCGGCGATCAGGTTGTCGACCATCACGTTCACGCGGTCTTTCGCTTCTTCGCTGAAATGACGCTCGACATAAAGCTGCCCGAGCGCTTCGCCGAGTGCGCCTTCGGTGCTGGCGAGCACGCGCTTCCAGCGGGGCTGCTGTTTCTGCGCGCCGGAAAGAACGGTGCCGTAAAAACGGAAATTCTCATCGCTCACTTCGCTGTGCAGCTTGGGCGCGCAGAGGTGAATGAGCTGCCAGCGGAAATAAGCTTTCCAGGCATCGACCGGCTCGGAAGCGATCATGGCGTTGACCTGGCGGAGGAATGCGGGCTGGGCGACGATCACTTCGTTCACCTGGGGAGCCTGTAGCGTTTTGAAATAATCCGCCCAGTCGATGTTTGGCGTCATCCTGCGAAGGTCGGCGATGGCCATCTTGTTGTACTGGCGTTCCTGGTCACGCATTTCAACAGCCGACATGGACGAATCGGCGAACTTTTTCTCGATCGTGAACACGTAATTGGCATTCACACGCGCGGTTTCCTTGTCGTCGCCCATCAGCATAAACATGTTGATGAGGTGCTTCTGGTATTCGTCGCGGATCGGTTTCAGCTCTTCGCCGAGGTAATATTCTTTTTCGGGAAGGCCGGTGCCCGACTGGTAGATGTAAGCGGCGTTGACCTTGCTGTCTTTCATGTCGGCCATCACGAAGAATGCGTAACCGGCGCCCACCTGCACTTTATGCAGCTCGCCAATCGAATGTGCAACGCCCGCTTTGTCTTTGATCGCGCCGATCTTGTTGAGCATCGGCATGAGCTGGGTGAATTTTGCTTTTTCGATGGCTGCGGAGTCCATTCCTGCCGCGAAAAAATCGCCGATGCGCTGCTGGTTGGTCCCCGGCTGCGCAGTCTTGTCCTTCGCCGCATCTTCGCAGATCGTGCGCAGGGCCGACTGGCTTTTCTCGTTCAGCACGTTGAAGTTGCCCCAGCTGGTTTCCGTTGCCGGGATCGGGTTCTTTTTGATCCAGCTTCCGTTGGCGTACTCGAAGAAGTCGTCCTGCGGGCGGACAGCCGTATTCATGTTGGCCGGGTCGATGGCCTTGTAATCGCCACCGGCTGCGATGGCTATTTTCATGGCAAGGGCAAGCACACCGGTAGCCGCCACGAGCGAAAGGGCAATGAATTGACGTTTCATCTGTTTTTCAGGATTTGAGCCCCGAAAATAGGCATAAATAGCCAATTTCAGGGAGGAACTTTGCCCGGCGGCGCATATACGGGGTGAATGGGCGCGAAGTGGCAGCGGCCGGCGGCGGTTGGTGGTTGGCAGGGGATCATAGTTTAACCGATGTAGAGATACGAGGCCAGGTGTCTCTACATAAACACAAAACATCCTGGTTTCCTGCCAACCGCCACCGCCACCACCAACCGCCACCGCCAACCGCCAACCGCCACCGCCAACCGCCACCGCCAACCGCCACCGCCACCGCCAACC
>CBIHOC010000080.1:0-3092 GCA_966211705.1 uncultured Chryseobacterium sp. | reverse complement strand
TTTTGCCACCCGTATTTGGCGCAACAAGATAACCCCAAAAAACCCGGCAGCGGCCCATCTGACCCATATACCGTTTTTTCTGCGGCGACCGCGGCGCCTCTGCGGCTATAATCACGCAATTTTTTTCCACCCGCCGCGTTACTTTTCAACCCTCCAGGCTTTATACCCTCGAAACGACATTCAGCCGGGCGCGGAAAAGCTTGTCACTCAATAGGGTGGCAAGCTTTTTGCCTCATCTCCAATTCAACGAATCTTCGTAACTTTGTACCTCCAATGAAAGCCCTGAAAATCAATCTCGTCCGCGCAACTTTCCTGCTTGCAGGATTGTTCCTGCTCCCGTTTTTCGCCCTCGCCCAAAGCCAGGTCCCCGAAGGAAATTATCCGAACGTGACCGATGCCGGCGGTAAAAAGCAAGGCGCCTGGAAAAAACTGGATGCGCAGGGCACGTGTGTCTACGTCGGCCAGTTCAAAGACGACAAGCCGTACGGCGTTTTCAAGTATTTCGACACGGAAGGCCGCATCATGACGGAAATGAACTTTTTGAACGGCGGACCTGTTGCTTACGGAAAAACATTCAACATATCCGGGAAGATCCAGGCTGAAGGGAAATACGTGAACCAGCTGAAAGATTCGGTGTGGCGGTTTTACAATGAAGAAGGTATTTTCATTTCCGAAGAGCGTTACGTGAAAGGAAAGAAAGAAGGTAAATCGACGTCGTATTACCCCGGAACACAGCAGGTGTTCGAAGTGAAGTATTACAAGAACGACCTGCAGGACAGCGTCTGGGTGCAATATTACGTCACCGGTAAAAAAGTGGCGGAAGGAACGTATAAGATGGGCCACCAGGAAGGCAAAGCCGTTTGGTACCTGGAAGACGGGCGCATCAACATCCTCGGCAATTATAAAAACTCGGCCAAGCACGGAACCTGGGTCTATTACTGGATCGACGAGAAAGGAAATTATGTCGAGAAGGGCCGTGAAGTGTGGGAGAACGGTGTGCTGAAAAGCGGCGGCGTTCTGATCAAAAAAGAAGATTTGTACAAAACGATTGAAGATCCCCAAAACCCGGATCACAACAGGGGCGGGGAAGGAGGATACTGACGTGAGCAGGAAAGGAAAAGTACTTGTAGCCATGAGCGGCGGTATCGACAGTTCGGTAACGGCGCTCATGCTGCATGAAGAGGGGTATGAAGTGATCGGCATTACGATGAAGACGTGGGACTATGCGTCTTCCGGCGGATCACGGAAGGAGACAGGCTGCTGCAGCCTCGATTCCATCAACGACGCGCGCATTCTCGCGGTGAATCTCGGTTTCCCGCATTTCATCCTCGATATCCGCGCGGAGTTCGGCGAGCACATCATCAACAACTTCGTTGAGGAATATCTTGCCGGCCGCACGCCCAACCCGTGTGTGCTCTGCAATACGCACATCAAGTGGGAAGCCCTGCTCAAACGCGCCGACCAGTTGGAATGCGAGTTCATCGCCACCGGCCACTATGCGCAGGTGCGTGAAGAGAACGGCCGCTACCTGGTGTCGAAAGGACTTGATGAGAAAAAAGACCAGTCGTACGTGCTGTGGGGACTTTCCCAGGAAAGCCTGAAGCGCACAATCTTCCCGGTCGGCAAATACCGCAAATCGGAGATCCGCGACATGGCGATGAACGCCGGGTACGAAGAACTCGCGAAAAAAAGCGAGAGCTACGAGATCTGCTTCATCCCGGAAAACGATTACCGCGCCTTCCTCAAGCATAAAGTCCCTGGCCTCGAGGAGAAAGTGGACGGCGGAAACTTCGTGCTCGCCGACGGGAAAGTCGTCGGGAAGCACCGCGGTTACCCGTTCTACACCATCGGCCAGCGCAAAGGCCTCGAGATCGCGCTCGGCGAGCCCATGTTCGTGACGCAGATCATTCCCGAATCGAACACCGTCGTGCTCGGGACGAAAGACGAGCTCGACCGCCAGGAAATGTGGATCCGCGATTACAATCTAGTGAAATACGAATCGCTGCCGAAGGATTTCGTCGGCCAGACAAAGATCCGCTACCACGATCCCGGCACGCCCGCAACACTTTCGGAAGAAAATGGCAAGATCAAAGCCCTTTTTCACCGCGCGGTTTCAGGCGTAGCCCCGGGACAATCGGCCGTGTTTTACGAAGGCGACGACCTCATCGGCGGCGGCTTCATCGCACGTCCTGATTTTCATTTACAATAATTCATTTGCTGTTCGAGCGAAGTCGAGAACCAATGAAAACAAGCTACGTGAAAAAAATGCCGCTGCAGCTTGCACGATTTTTTCTCGTGTGCGCAGCGGCTTTTCTTTTTTTTCACGGCTGCAAAAAAGACGGGCCGGCCACAAACGATCCCGGTTACAGCTATTTCCCCGAAGCGGTCGGCCACTATTGCATCTACGAAGTCGACTCTACGGTTTACGATGCGTTTACGGGCGACACTTTTTCTTACCGTTACCAGGTAAAAGAAGTGATCGAGTCGTTTTTCACGGATAATGAAGGGCGGCAGGCGATGCGCGTGGAGCGGTACAAACGCCCCTACATCGACAGCATTGCTTACGACAGTCTCCCGTGGACGATCAGCCGCGTGTGGACGTTCGTGCGGACGAATGCGCGGGCAGAGAAAGTGGAGGAGAACCAGCGTTTCATCCGGCTTTCATTCGTGCCCCGTGTTGGAAAAACGTGGAACGGCAATGCGTTCAACACGATCGGTGAATGGGAATACAAGTACCTTGAGGTGGACGAGCCGTACATGATCAACAGCGCAAGCTTCGATTCAACGCTGCTCGTGGAGCAGAAGCTGGACACGAACAAGCTGTACTGGAAATGGTACCGTGAGCGTTATGCGCGCCACGCCGGCATGATCGAAAAAACAGTTTATGATATTTATGACGATCAGCTTTTCCCCGGGTCAGTAATTGACCGTATCCAGGGCGGAGTGATCTACAACATAAAACTCGTCAGCTGGGGACCGCAATAACTGTTGTGGGTTGTGAGTTGTAGGTTGGGAGTGGTCCGGCAAATTTAAAACCACAACAGATTAATATAATATTTAAAAAAAAATAATAGTTATATTTGGCCGTTTTA
>CBIHOC010000079.1:0-3251 GCA_966211705.1 uncultured Chryseobacterium sp. | reverse complement strand
GTGGTTTGTGGGGGGGGTTTGGGGGTTGGGGTCTTTGCCCACAACTAAAATTTTCACCAATCAAACCCCCCCCACCCCCAACCTGCCTGCTGCCGCTTTCCCTCCCGGGCTGCCAATTCCGTCCCCTCGCTTTTTTCCTGGTCCTGCGACGCCAGCACACGGAAACCCCTACCTTTGGGGCTGTTTTAAAGTACACCATGGGCAAAGACGGCCACGGCCACATGCACAGCAAGGTGACATTCGCCGGTCTCCTTGTGACCCTCGGAATTATTTACGGCGATATCGGGACTTCACCGCTGTATGTGCTGAAAGCGATAGTGGGGAAACACCCGCTCGACCATGACGGTCCCGAGATCCCCATCGACACGGATACTGTGCTTGGCGGGCTCTCCTGCATCATCTGGACGCTCACGCTGATGACCACGATCAAGTATGTCGTGCTCACATTGAAAGCGGACAACAAAGGTGAAGGCGGCATTTTCGCGTTGTACACACTTGTCAAAAAAACAAAGGTGAAGTGGCTGCTTTACCCGGCGCTGATCGGCGGCGCGGCCGTGATCGCAGAAGGCATCATCACTCCTCCCATTTCCGTTTCGTCAGCGATCGAAGGTTTGCGCATGACGGAAACATTCCACGACATTGAAACCGTGCCGATCGTCATCGCGATCATCGCTGCGTTGTTTTTCATCCAGCAGTTCGGCACCAATTTCGTCGGAAAATTTTTCGGCCCGGTGATGCTCATCTGGTTCTGCATGCTGGGCGTGCTGGGCTTTTCCTGGCTGATCGAAGCGCCGGTGGTGCTCAAGGCGGTGAACCCGTATTACGCGTGGCAGCTGCTCAACGACCACGAAGGCGGTTTTTTCTTCCTCGGCGCGGTATTTCTCTGCACCACGGGAGCGGAGGCGCTGTATTCCGACCTCGGCCATTGCGGGCGCAAGAACATCCAGGCCAGCTGGGGTTTTGTAAAGGCCACGCTGCTGCTCAATTACCTCGGCCAGTCGGCATGGCTGATCGCGCACCAGGGTGAATACCTGCAGGGGCGGAACCCGTTCTACTCCATCATGCCGGGATGGTTCCTGCCCGTGGGCATCGCCATTGCAACCGCCGCGACCGTGGTGGCCAGCCAGGCATTGATCAGCGGATCGTTCACGCTCATCAACGAAGCCATTCGCCTCAACTTCTGGCCGAAGGTGAAGATCAAATACCCGACGGAGCTGCGCGGGCAACTGTACATTCCTTCGGTGAACTGGATGCTGATGATCGGCTGCATCGGCGTGGTCCTCTATTTCAAAGAATCGGCGAAGATGGAAGCGGCGTACGGACTGACGATCATCCTCGGCATGCTGATGTCGTCGCGGCTGCTCACGTATTTCATGCGGATCAAACGTTATCCCTGGATCCTCATCATGCTGTTCGTGGTCGTGTACCTCATCATCGAGCTTTCGTTCCTCGTGGCCAACCTCAACAAATTCACCGCGGGCGGCTGGATCAGCTTGCTGATCGCGGCGGTGCTCTTCACCGTGATGTACAGCTGGCAGCAGGCGCGCAAGATCCGCAACCGGTACGTGGAATTCATCAAGCTCAACGATTACCTGCCGATCATTACCGAGCTCAGCAACGACCTTTCCGTTCCGAAATATTCCACGCACCTCGTGTACCTGACGAGCGCGAACAACCCCGACGAGATCGAGGCGAAGATCATTTATTCCATCCTCCAGAAGCAGCCCAAGCGCGCCGACATTTACTGGTTCATCCACGTCGACGTGATGGACGAGCCGTACCGCCTGGAGTACAAGGTGCAGGAGATCATCAAGAACGACGTGATCCGCATCGACTTCCGCCTCGGCTTCCGCGTGGCGCCGCGCATCAACCTCATGTTCCGCAAAGTGGTGGAAGACCTCGTGCGCAACCAGGAAGTGGACATCACGAGCCGCTACGTTTCGCTCAACCGCCAGCAGGTGATCGGCGATTTCCGTTTCATCGTGATCGAAAAGCATCTTTCCTACGACAACGAATTCCCCGTGCTCGACAAGATCTTCATCGACATTTACGAGATGCTGAAATTCTTCTCGCTGTCGGAAGAAGCCGCTTTCGGTCTCGACACGAGCTCGGTGTACGTGGAAAAAGTTCCCATCGTCATCGCACCGCCGCGCGAGATCAACATGAAGCGGCTGGATGCTCCCAAAGACAACGCGCCGGCCGAACGCACTTAATGTGCTAATGTGTCGGCGCGCGTGGGCCTTCGCACAATTTGCTAATGTGCTAATCGCGCGAAGGCCAGCCGCACTTTTTATGTGCGTATGTGCAGATGTGCAGATGTGAGGATGGTTCTGGGCGGTTGTTCGATTTTTACGGGCACTTATTCATCGATCGAAATCGGATCATTGTATAGCCGGACATTCGGGTATGCGTTCGATCCTGCTGTTTTTTATTTTGATGCTTGCTGCGTGTGCGCAACCTTCGTCTCCAGCTGTTGATGCTGACTCTCTTCCCACAGAAGATTCTGCGGGTGCTTATTGTACGCGGGAAATAAAAGATGCCTGGGTGCAGGATTGGCCGGCGACGGTGGAAATCGATTCGTTGACGGCGAAGAAGGCGCGGAAATTTCTTGCGAAATTTTATGAGGAGAATATGTATGTCTCTTTGCAGCAGTCTGACACCTTGATCGACCTCAATGGTGATGGCTATGCGGATATTCTTATCGAATATTATGGCCTGTCGGGTTCGGGTTTAAAGAACAGGATCGAGGTGCATCTTTACGACAAGAAAACAGGAAAATTCATTTACCACGAACAGTTGTCATCAATCGTCAACCCGACGTTCTATTTCTTCGAACGCGAAGTGACGGGATATTACATTGCCGTCAGCGGTGGAGGCGCTGTACGATTATTGTGGAATGATGATGGTCTCACACTCGATACGCTCGAGCAGTTTGATGTCCTTATCGAACACACATCCAAGCTGGATATTCTCATGGAACGAACCTATTATACAAACCACAATACCACTCAGTGGGAAGCCGACATCATTGATCTTCCCCGAAAATACCGCTACGGAAGATACCGTCCCCTCGTCCGCCGGAACTTGCAAGAATAACCAGTACTTGACGCCAGAATGAAAAAATCCAGCATTTTACAATCCACACGATAACATTCCCCGTATATCATTTCTTGCGCTCATCTGCACATTTGCACACCACTGTTGTCCGGGGAAAATTCAGTGGGTTCGAATGTCCCTTGTCTTTACTGAGC
>CBIHOC010000078.1:0-5290 GCA_966211705.1 uncultured Chryseobacterium sp. | reverse complement strand
TAAGTCCTAACACCTAAGTCCTAACACCTAAGTCCTAACACCTAAGTCCTAACACACCTAACACCTCTTCTCATGAAAGTCAAAACGTCCCTTTTAGGAACCATGCTCTTCGCAGCGACACTTATTTTTTTCACCGGTTGCAAAAAGGATGAACCTGTGCCGCCAGCGGGAAATTCAACGCCTGTCATGCCGGGCGACGGCGTTTTTGTGACTTGCGAAGGGAACTTCCAGGGCGGTAATGCGAAAGTCAGCTTTTTCCGGTACAGCGACGCGAGCGTGACCGAGGACTTGTTCCTCCCCGCCAATGCCCGCCCGCTCGGTGATGTTTGCCAGGGAATGGAGTTTTTCGGCGGGCGCGCGTACGTGGTGGTGAATAATTCCGGGAAGATCGAAGTGGTGAATCCCGTCAATTTTTTCAGCACCGGCACGATCACCGGCTTTACCTCGCCGCGTTTCATTCTCCCGGTTTCATCCACCAAAGCCTACGTCACCGATCTTTTTTCCGGTTCGATCAGCGTTGTCAGCTTAAGCTCGAACACCATCACGGGCTCCATTGCGCTGGCGGGATGGACGGAAACGATGACGATGGTGGGAACGGAAGTGTTCGTCACCGCGCCGTCGAGCGATAAAATTTACATCATCAATTCCGCGAACGATCAGATCACCGACAGCATCGCGATCGCGAAAGGCGGCAACAGCGCGCAGCTCGACATGAACGGGAAACTGTGGGTGCTGTGCTACGGCGATTATTTCACCAGCACGCCCGGCGGACTTTACCGCATCGATCCCGCCACGCACATGGTCGAGCAAAGCTGGCCGTTCACCACCGCCGAAAGCCCGACGCGCCTTTGCGCCAATGCTTCCCGCGACACGCTGTATTACCTCAACTACAGCGTTTACCGCATGCCCATTACCGCCGTCGCATTGCCCGCAACGCCGTTCATCGCCGCCACCACGCAAAGTTTTTACGGACTTGCTGTGCACCCGCAAACGGATGAGGTGTGGGTGACGGATGCGGTGAACTTCAACCAGCGCGGGTATTTGCTGCGCTATTCCACGGCAGGCGTGCAGCAGGCGAGCGTGCAGGTGGGCGTGAACCCGAGCGGGATTTATTTTTATTAAAAGGTTTGCCGCAGAGGCGCAGAGGACGCAGAGAGGATGTGCAAAGTTCTCCGCGGCCTCTGCGCCTCTGCGGCGAAATCAATTTGCATTCCTCCCCCGATTTTCGCATCTTTCATCCTCTTTCTGCCCTTGCGGAGAGCAGCCAACACCCTTATCCAAAACCAATTCTGATGAAAAAACTCGTACTCGCTGCAGTCGTCGCGCTGATGTCGGTGACTGCTTTTGCGCAGCAGGTTTTCCCCGACTACCAGGACGGAAAGATCTGGTTCAAGGTGAAAGAAGATGTGCGCATCAACCAGTCGCTGGAAGAAAACCCGCGCAACCTGCCGTTCGGAACCTTGCCCTTCCTGGGCGCGGTGACGAAAAGCCACGACGTGACGAACCTGTCGCGCCCGTTCTTCGCCGCAAAAAATTCGCCCATGCTCCAGCGCACGTTCCTGCTGGAATTCACCGATCATGCCGCCGTGATGGACATCATCAGCGAGCTGCGCGCGACGGGAAAAGTGGAATACGCAGAACGTGTTCCGCTCGACCGCACGTGCCTCACGCCGAACGACCCGAGCTACGGATCGCAGTGGCATTTGTCGCTGATCAATTCCGCTTCCGCATGGAACTATTTCTCCGCCGGCTCGAACATCAAGATCGCCATCGTGGATGACGCCGTGGAGCGCACGCACAGCGACCTTTCGGCAAACCTGTGGGTGAACCCGGGCGAGATCGCCAGCAACGGCATCGACGATGACGGCAACGGTTATATCGACGACATCAACGGCTACGATGTGGGCAGCAACGACAACAACCCGAACCCGCCGAACTCTTCATTCTCGCACGGCACGCACGTGGCCGGCATTTCCAGCGCGCGCAGCAACAACAGCACTGGCATCGCGTCCATCGGTTTCAGCTGCAAGCTCATCGCCATTAAAGCGACGACCTCCGCCAGCGCGATCACGAACGGGTACGACGGAATTGTTTACGCAGTAGCCGCCGGCGCAGATGTGATCAACATGTCGTGGGGCGGAACGGGTTCTTCCACCACCGCGCAGAACGTCATCACCTGGGCCAGCCAGCAGGGCGTGGTGCTTGTCGCCGCAGCAGGCAACAGCAACGTGAACACGATGTTCTATCCCGCCGCTTACACGGAATGTATTGCCGTCGCAGCAACGAGCAGCAACGACGCGAAAGCCAGCTTCTCCAACTACGGCAGCTGGGTCGATATCTCCGCGCCGGGCAACAACATCTACAGCACGTATTACAACAACACGTACGCGAACAACTCGGGCACGTCGATGGCTTCACCGCTCGTCGCAGGACTCGCCGGCCTCATGCTTTCGCTCAACCCGGGACTTACGCCTGCCGACATCCGCAACTGCATCACGTCGACCGCGGTCAACATCAACAGCCAGAACCCGTCGTACATCGGCCAGCTCGGAACCGGGCGCATCGATGCGAACGCGGCAATGTCCTGCATCAGCGCAACGCTCCTGCTTCCGCCTGTCGCCATGTTCACCGCGAACGTAACGACCGTCACCGCCGGCGGACAAGTGAACTTCACCGATCAATCGCTTTACAACCCGGCTTCCTGGAGCTGGTCGTTCCCCGGCGGCACGCCTGCGTCGTACAACGGGCAGACGCCTCCGCCGATCGTGTACAATACGCCGGGAACGTACAACGTGACGCTCACCGTCACCAACGCCAACGGCAGCGACGTGCAGACGAACACGAATTACATCACTGTCAACGCGGCAAGCGGCTGTCTCAAGATCAACCTGCCTACCCCGGTGGGATGGACGCCTGTCAATTATTACACGGGAACGTCAGTCGGCTCCGACGGATGGATCAACGGGATGAACGTTTACCTCGACAAAGAAAAAGCGATGTATTTCGATGCGTCGGCAAGCCCGTACACGCAGATGGTGAACCTCTGGGTGGCGTTCGGCCTCGCGTATTCTGCGAACCCGGCGAAGATCGTTCCTGTGAAAGTGTACGACGGAACAGGCGGCACGCCCGGCACGCAGCTCGGAACGGCGAACCTGACGATGGGGCAGATCATGAGCGACGTGGCCGGCGGTTATTACACGGAAGTTTCTTTCGTGAACAACCCGATCACGCTCCCTGCTTCCCGCCAATTCTTCGTCAGCGTCGACCTCACGAACCTGCAGTGGCAAACGGGCGTGCACGATACGCTGTCGATCGTGAGCAACAGCGCGGGGCAGACCACGCCGTCCGCGATCTGGGAAAAACAGAGCGACAACAACTGGTACCAGTACACCACGGCCGGTTCCTGGAACCTCAGCGCTTCGCTGTACATGCACCCGTTCCTGACCGGCGCCAACACGGTCGCCACGTTCACACAAACGGCCACTTCCATCTGCCAGGGCGACCAGGTCACGTTCGATGCGACCGGCTCTACGTTCGAAGACACGCTGCTCTGGTATTTCCCCGGCGGCTCGCCGTTGATCTCCAACAGCGTTCAGCAGGTAACGCTGTACAACACGCCGGGAACGTATGACGCGATCCTGTATGTCGTGGGCGGCGGATGTACGCTGTTCGATTCCGCGTTCGTGAGCATCACGGTCAACGCAAATCCGACCGTCGCAATTTCTGCAACTCAGACTTCCGTGTGCGCGGGAGGGACCACCACGCTCACCGCCAGCGGCGCCAATACGTATGCGTGGAGCCCGCCCACCGGCCTGAGCACCACGACCGGCCCCACGACGGTCGCCACGCCGCCGAACACGATCACCTACAACGTACAGGGAACGGCCGCGAACGGTTGTGTCAGCAACTCCACGATCCAGATCGACGTGCTGAACCAGGCCACCGCCAGCATGGAGATGAGCGACACGGTCATTTGCATCAACCAGTCCATCATCTTCGACGGCTCCAACAGCACCGACGCGACAACATTCGCCTGGAGCTTCCCGGGCGGAGCACCGGCCACCTCGAACGCATCGAGCGAAACCGTACTCTATCCCACAGCCGGAACGTTCACCGCAACACTCATCGTCACCAACTCCTGCGGCGCGGATACGATCACGTTCAGCAACATCGGCGTAGGCTGCGTAGGCATCGACCCGGTTGCGGCGACGGAACCGTCTGCATTCTACAATGCAATGCAGCAGCAGCTCGAAGTGCAATTGCCGCTTTCGGCGGAAGGTTACACGCTGACGGTGTTCAACGGCCTCGGCCAGTCGGTGATCGCGCAGCGCGCTTCCGATCTGAAGATGGTGATTGAAACGGAAAGTCTTGCAGCGGGTGTTTACACGCTTCACGTGGTGAATGGTGTGACGAGCTACTCGCTGAAGTTTGTGAAGAATTAGAAATAGATTCTCGGAAGAATTGAAAAGTCCCGGTCAAGCAGCCGGGACTTTTTATTCACTTTTGAAAAGCAATTGTATGTTAAATGGATTTAACGATCATAAATAATGCGCTGTGTCTTGTGGATAAAATAACAGGACATATAGTAATGCGTCATCAGCCAAATAATTTTGCCCAAAGCCAACAACATCGCGTGTTTTGACAATTGCAGTAATGGGAGATTCACTATCTTAGTATCAATGAATTACTCAGAATACATAACCATAAACCCGGGCACTCGTTTTGGAAAGCCTTGTATTAAAGGAACCCGCATAACAGTGTACGATGTTCTTGGCTGGCTGGCCTCAGGAATGACTGTTGAAAATATCCTGCATGACTATCCCGAATTGACCGATATTCAAATTCGTGCCTGCCTGGCATTTGCGGCTGATAAAGAGCATAAATTCAAGATTGCATCATGAATTTGCTGTTCGATCAGAATATTTCTTTTCGAATTATTAAAAAAATCGACGACATCTTTCCCGGATCCAGGCAGGTCAGTGATCTCGATCTCCAAAATTCAACGGATCTTGCCATTTGGGAGTTTGCCAGGAAAAATGATTTCTGCATTGTAACGTTTGACTCCGACTTCATAGATATTTCTACTCTGAGAGGATTTCCTCCGAAAATTATCTGGCTTCGGATTGGTAATACATCAACTGAAAGTATTGCTGAAAGATTACGTGCTGAACAGGCAAGCATCAATGACTTTCTGAGCAATAACGAAATTGCCTTCCTCGAAATCGACTAAAAACAGGCCAGGGAAGCTTTTTTGTTCATACAAGACAGAGGTTTACCACGGATACGGAGG
>CBIHOC010000077.1:0-5670 GCA_966211705.1 uncultured Chryseobacterium sp. | reverse complement strand
CGGGGGGGGGGGGGGGGTGGGGGGGGGGGGGTGGGGGGGTGTGGGTCTGTTGTGGGGTTCTGTTCTACTCCGCCCCCCCCACGGATCGCTAACTTCATCCCTATGGCAAAAAAACTACCCGGCCTTTCCACGTGGATCTTCATCGGCCTTGTGCTGGGCATTATCGGCGGCGCTGTGGCGCACGAGCTCATCTGGGCCGACTTCGATACATCGAAGCTGAAGCCGGAAATGGTGGATCGCCTGAAAGCGTTCGCGGGAAAAGAAGTCGTCGGCTACAAGCTGCTCAGCGATATCTTCATCAGCCTTGTCAAAGTGATCGTGGCGCCCCTCGTGTTTTCGCTGCTGCTCGTGGGCCTGGTGAAAACGGGGAATTTCTCCGCGATGGGCCGCATCGGCATAAAGACGATGGTCTATTTCACCTTCGCAACGCTGATCGCGCTGACCATGGGTTTGATCATCGTCAACATTTTCCAGCCGGGAGCCGCCCTCGACGTTTCTTCCGCCACGGAAAAAGTGGTTGAGGCAAAACCTTTCGATCTCGCGAATTTCGTGCTCCACGTTTTTCCGAAGAACATCATCGATGCGATGGCGCATAACGAGATCCTTCCGATCATCGTGTTCACGCTTTTCTTCGCTGCTGCCTGTTCGGCGATCGGTGAAAAGGCAAAGATCGTGGTCGACTTTTTCGACGCGGTGGCCCACGTGATGCTGAAGGTGACCAGCTACGTGATGTACTTCGCCCCGCTGGCGGTGCTCGGCGCGGTGGCTGCGGTGATCGCCGTGCACGGGCTGGGCATCCTGGCCGGCTACCTGAAAGTGATCCTCTGCTTTTTCGGCGGACTTGCGCTATTCGTTTTCGGCGTGCTCCCGCTGATCTGCTATGCGATGCGCATCGAATATTTCCGCCTGCTGAAGTTGATCCGCGAACCGATGCTCCTTGCCTTCGGCACGTCGAGCTCCGAAGCCGCAATGCCCAAAACGATCAACGCGCTGGAACGATTCGGCTGCCCCGACCGCATCATCGGTTTCGTGCTGCCGCTCGGTTATTCTTTCAACCTCGACGGGTCGATCATGTACATGACCTTCGCCACCGTTTCCATCGCGCAGGCCTACGGCATAGACCTCTCGATCACCCAGCAGATCACGATGATGCTCATGCTGCTGGTAACGAGCAAGGGCATGGCCGGCGTGCCCCGGGCCTCGCTGGTGGTGATCGCGGGCATGCTCGACGCGTTCGGCATCCCCGCCGAGGGACTTTCCATCATTGTCGCCGTCGACTGGCTGCTCGACATGGGCCGCTCCGCGACGAACGTGGCCGGGAATGCCGTCGCGACGGCCGTGGTGAGCAAATGGGAAAAAGTGCTGGAACAGCCGGGGAGAGTGTAGGTCGGTTGTCCGGGGTTGTCGGTTGCGGCTGCGCCGCTTTCAGTTGTCGGTGTGGAGCCCGATTGACGAACGCCGATAACTGACAACAGACAACTGACAGCCCCGGACAACCGACAACTGAAAAAAATGGATTTCTGGGAATTTCTGAAAACACTTACCGACCCGGCTTCGATCATCCAGTACGGAGGCGTTGCGTTGCTGGTCTTCGTGGTGTTTGCGGAAACGGGGCTGATGGTCGGCTTTTTCCTTCCCGGCGATTCGCTCATTTTCGTTGCGGGCCTTTTCTGCCGCACGCATCCCGAGCTCGTGGGCATCGGGATCATTCCCCTGCTGCTGCTGCTCTTCGGCGCGGCGGTGCTGGGCAACATCACGGGTTACTGGTTCGGCCGGCGGGTGGGCCCGGCGCTGTTCAAACGCGACGATTCGCTCATCTTCAAAAAGAAATACCTCGAAGCCACGCGTGCATTTTATGCGCGGCATGGCGGGAAAGCCCTGTTCCTCGGGCGTTTCCTGCCCATCATCCGGACATTCGCGCCGATCCTGGCGGGGGCGATCGCGGTAGACAGGAAGCGGTTTATGCTCCTCAACCTTGCGGGCGGGGCGGCATGGATCGGCTCGCTGGGGCTGTGCGGGTATTTCCTCGGGCAGATCAAATGGGTGGAAGAAAATGTCGGCTACATCGTCATTTTCCTCATCGTGATCACGCTGATTCCCGTAGTGCAGGCATGGAGGAAGGAGAAAAAAAGGAAAGAAAACACGGATCAATAGTCCTTTGCCGTCAGCGCTGCAGCCCAATGGACAATGACCATTGACCTGAATTGAACCAGTTTTCCCGCATTTTTCGCCACTTATAAATCGGGCGGAGATTCACCACAATATTTGCGTTTCTTCGCGTTATGAGCTTGGCTTCCCGGGCCCAAAACGCTGTCAAAATAGGGTTTCACGATTAAACCGGTTTTTTGTAAGTTTGAACCCTTTGTGCGCCTTGTGTTTACGCAAATTTAACACGACCCCATTCCACGGGAAGTCCCGATTTTGCTAACATTACGGCCCCGGAAAGCAAAACAAGAGTCTAACCAATACAAACCAAACAACACAATTACTATGAGTGCAAAAAAGGTATCAGGCGTGCAAGCGTACTTCACGGTTGCAATTATGGTCGTTGAGCTCATCATCGCCATCCTCATTTACACGAAGTTCCTTGGATCACCCTCCCACTTTGAAGGCGGCGACACTGAAAAAGGACATCCCCACGACATCTTCGGAACGATGTACAAAGGCGGCTTTATCGTACCGATCCTGATCTGGATCGTGCTCATCGTGTTCACATTCGCCATCGAACGCGCCATCACGATCATGCGCGCGCGCGGCACCGGCAACATCTCCAACTTCGTGCGCACCATCCGCGAACTCGTGGAAGCTGAGCGTATCGACGAAGCCATGGCCGCCTGCGACCGCCAGAAAGGCTCGATCGGCAACGTAGTGCGCGCCGGTCTCGAAAAATACCGCATCGTTGCAGGCGATACCGAGCTCGACAAAGAGCAGAAGCTTGCAGCCATCCAGAAAGATCTCGAAGAGGCGACAACCCTCGAGCTGCCGATGCTCTCCAAGAACCTGGTCATTCTCTCCACCTGCGCTTCCATCGCCACCCTCGTCGGCCTCATCGGAACCGTATTGGGTATGATCCGCGCCTTCTCCGCGCTTGCCAACGCCGGCGCTCCCGACTCCAACGCGCTTGCTACGGGTATCTCCGAGGCGCTTGTCAATACCTTCATCGGTATCACCGGCTCCTGCTTCGCGATCATTTTCTACAACATGTTCACTACGCAGATCGACCGCATCACCTACGGCATCGACGAAGCGAACTTCAGCATCCTGCAGACCTTCTCTGCAAAGAAGCACTAAGCTGAACACGTTGACAACAATCCTGAACAGAACTAAAACCATCGCATAATGCCAAAAGTCAAAGTACCGCGTTCGAGTCCCTCGCTGGACATGACGCCGATGGTGGACCTTGCGTTCCTGCTCGTAACCTTCTTCATGCTCACGGCCACCATGCGCTCCCCGGAGCCCGTGCTCGTCGATACGCCCAGCTCGATCTCGGATGTGCTCCTTCCGAAAAACACGCTGCTGGTCACAATCGATACCGGCGGCCGCGTGTTCTTCAACATCGAAGGAAAAGAAGTGCGTATGAACATGCTGCGCCGCATGATGAACAAATTCCCGGAAGTGAAATTCTCAGAAAAGCAGATCGCCAAGTTCGGCTCCATGCAGTCGTTCGGCGTTCCGCTCGCAGACCTTCCCCAGTTCATCGATGCCGACCAGAAAAAACGCGACGCCATCAACCAGGCCAGCGGAGGGATCCCGGTCGATACGGTCGGCAACCAGGACCAGCTTTCCTACTGGATCAACTTCGCACGCGTGGAAGCGTACACGTGGGGTGAAACCCAGAAAGCAGCCGGGAAGCAGGTTGAAGATCTCCGCATCGCCATCAAAGCGGATGGAAAAGCCGACTACAAAAAAGTGGACCGGGTAATCGCGCTATTCAAGAAGCAGGACGTTTTCCGTTTTAACCTGATCACCGATCTCGAAGGCGGCGGTGAAAGCGGCGGAACAGCGCCTGCTAATTAACGCAGCAACACCATGGCAGAAGTACAACAGCAGCAATCCCAGCGCAGAAGCCGTCGCAAACCGCACGGCGCCATCCGCATCGACATGACGCCGATGGTGGATCTCGCGTTCCTGCTGCTGACGTTCTTCGTGCTCACGTCCGAACTGGAAAAACAAAACGCCATCAGCACGGTTTTCCCGAAAGAAGGAGAAAAGACACTGGTCGACAACGGCCTGACCATCCTTCTCGGAAAAGATCCCGGAAAAATTTACTGGTACCGTGGTGAATTCGACCCGTCCATGCATCTTAATGTTGCAGGACCGGGAAAAGACGGCCTGTTCGACGTTCTTAAACAAGCGAATCCTGTCTACGGCCCGGTAGCCGTCGCCGATCGCCGGCACAACCTTGGCCTTCTCAGCGACGCGAAGTGGCAAGAGCAACGTGAAGCGATCTGCAAAAACAACGACAACGCGGTCCCGTTCGTAATTGTAAAATGGGACGAGTCGGCCAGCTACGAAAGCGTCGTGAATGCTATCGATGACCTGAACCGTTCGCTCAACCGGAAGTACGCGGTCATTGAAATGTCGCAGGCAGAAAAGGAAACGATTGAAAAGAGATAATCACGTAATTGAATAACGGCCGGATCTATCCGGTCCAACAGAGATAACACATGGCAGAAATTCAAGACGGTGGCGGCGGCGGCGGTGGTAAACACGGCGCCAAAAAAGGCCGAAAAAAAGGCGGCAACCCTCGCGTCGACATGACCCCGATGGTCGACCTTGCGTTCCTCCTGCTCACGTTCTTCGTGCTCACTTCGAACCTGAACAAGGCGAAGACGATGGAGATCGCGATGCCCAAGGACGTAAAGGATACGTCGATCACCACCAAGATCAACTATAAGCTGGCTGTTACCGTGCTGCTCGACGGGAACAAAGACGGCAAGATCTATTACTACGAAGGCAAGCTTGACGAGAACACCGAACTGCAGGAAACTTCGCTCGATCCGAAAAAAGGGCTCCGCAGCTACGTCATGGGACGCAATTCGCCGATCATGGCCGACATGAAAGCGCTTCGTACGGAGTTCAAGAAAGGCAACATGCCCGACAGCACGTATAAGAAACGCGTGGATGAGATCCACAAGAAACATGAAGGCGTTGCTCCGTTCTTTATCGTGAAATGGGGAGGCGATGCGAAATACAACGACGTCATCAACACGATCGACGAGCTGAAAATCTGCGACGTGCGTAAATACGCGCTCACCCCGATCACCCGTGTCGAGCTCCAGGCCCTGTCCTCGAAATTCGGCAGGACTTACCCCGAGCTTGCCCTTCCTGACCCCGACGCCGCTGCGGCGCCCATTCCGTAATCACATTGCACTAATAAATAACACTCATGGCTAACTGGAATAATGAAATCACGTCTGAACGCAACGAAGTGGTCTTCGAGAACCGCAACCGTTCGTATGGCGCTTACGTGATCCGCCGCGACTACGGTCGCATCATCTCCATCGCCGGAGGGGCTGCGTCGCTGACGCTGCTGTTCTTCGTGTACATCTTCGTATTTTCGCTGGACGAGAGCGAAGGCCCGGATAAAAAGGTTAAAACGACCGAGGTCGTTCTCAAAGAACCGCCGCCGGTGGACAAGAATGCCCCGCCGCCGCCGCCACCGCCGCC
>CBIHOC010000076.1:0-6533 GCA_966211705.1 uncultured Chryseobacterium sp. | reverse complement strand
AACACCAACAAAAAAAAACAATAGCGTTTGCTCTGTGGGGTGTCCGCTTTTTGGGTCACCACCCCCCCCACCCCCCCCCCCCCAAAACTGACAACCGACACCCCTGCATATGAGTTCATTCGAAATTGTCGGCGGTAAACGTCTCAAAGGAGAAGTGATTCCGCAGGGCGCCAAGAACGAAGCCCTCCAGGTGATCTCCGCGGTGCTCCTGACGCCGGAAAAAGTCACCATCAGCAACATCCCCGACATCATCGACGTCAACAAGCTGATCGACCTGCTGCGCGACCTCGGCGTGAAGGTGGAAAAAAGCGGCCACGAGCAGTACACGTTCCAGGCCGACGCCGTCGACATCGATTACATCAGCTCCGAAGCGTTCAAATCCAAAGGCGCTGCGCTGCGCGGCTCCATCATGATCGTGGGCCCGCTGCTGACGCGGTTCGGGCGCGGGTACATCCCGAAGCCGGGCGGCGACAAGATCGGGCGACGCCGTCTTGATACGCACTTTATCGGTTTTGAAAACCTCGGCGCGAAATTCACCTACGACGCCGAAAACGAATTTTATAAAGTGGAAGCGCCCGGATCGAAGCTGCAGGGCGCGTACATGCTGCTCGACGAAGCGTCGGTGACGGGCACGGCGAACATCGTGATGGCCGCGACGATGGCGAAAGGCACGACCACGATCTACAACGCCGCGTGCGAAACGTATCTCCAGCAGTTGTGCGGCATGCTCAACCGCATGGGCGCGAAGATCAGCGGTATCGGTTCGAACCTGCTTACGATAGAAGGCGTGGATTATCTCGGGGGAACGGACCACCGCCTGCTGCCCGACATGATCGAAGTGGGAAGCTTCATCGGCCTCGCCGCGATGACGCAGTCGGAGATCACGATCAAAAATGTGGCGAACGATGAAACGGAATTCCGCAACACGTTCGGCGTCATTCCCGATATTTTCCGTCGCCTCGGCGTTAAGCTGGAGCTGCGCGGGAAAGATTTATTCATCCCCGCGCAGGAAACCTACGAGATCGACACGTTCATCGACGGTTCCATTCTCACCATCTCCGACGCGCCATGGCCGGGTTTCACGCCCGACCTGCTGAGCATCGTGCTCGTGGTGGCTACGCAGGCGAAAGGCAGCGTGCTCATCCACCAGAAAATGTTCGAGAGCCGCCTGTTCTTCGTCGACAAGCTGCTCGACATGGGCGCGCAGATCATCCTCTGCGACCCGCACCGCGCCACCGTCATCGGTCTCGGCCGGGAGCACAGCCTCCGCGGCGTGACAATGACCTCCCCGGATATCCGTGCGGGCGTTTCCCTGCTTATCGCCGCGCTGTCGGCCCAGGGCAGAAGCACGATCCACAACATCGAGCAGATCGATCGCGGCTACCAGGACATCGATGGCCGCCTCCGGAAACTTGGTGCGGATATTGTAAGAAAGAAGTAAATTAGTAATTGGGTAAATGAGTAATTAAGTAATCGGGATGCAGGTCCGGGAGTGGAATTCCGGCTTGATTTCCAATGAACGGAGTTACTTAATTACCCAATCCGAATTATCTAATTACCGATCATCATGAAGAAATTCCTCATCCTGTCCGCGCTTTTGCTCCCGGCATTTTCTTTCGCGCAAACCGGCAACGTCGTTGGTCTCAACGTCGGAAATATCGCTCCCGAGATCATCATGAAAAACCCGAACGATTCGTCGATTGCGCTGTCTTCGCTTCGCGGCAAGATGGTGCTCATCGACTTCTGGGCTTCGTGGTGCGGCCCGTGCCGGCTCGAAAATCCCGCCGTCGTGAAAGTGTATAACGATTACAAAGACTCGTCGTTCGTGAACGCGGAAGGTTACACCGTATTCAGCGTTTCACTCGACCGCGCCAAAGAGCCGTGGAAAGCCGCCATCGCAAAGGACGGGCTGGTGTGGCCGTACCACGTGAGCGACCTCCAGTTCTGGAACAACGCCGCCGCGCAGCAGTACCAGGTCTATTCCATCCCGACAAACTTCCTGATCGACGGCAACGGCGTGATCATCGCCAAAGGTCTTCGCGGCGAGCAGCTCCAGCGGGCGCTTGCAACACAGGTCGTGAAGAAAAAGAAAGCGGACAAGAAAGATTCGAAAGACGACAGCAAAAAGAAAAAGAAGAAAAAGAAAGACGCTTCCGGTTCTTCCTTCATGCTCGACGAGCGCCGTAAAGGTCTTGTGATCGCTTCCTGCTGAACGAAAACCGTGTGCCGATGAAAGCCCTGCGCATTTTCCTGTTCCTGGCGATTGTCCCGCTCATCAGCATTTCCGCAACGCATTTGCCCGAACCCGCGGAAGTCGTGATCCGCATTGCCAGCCATTGCGACCATTTCGAAACCTGCGAGACCGGGAAGACGCGCCTTGAAAAAGAGCTCGCGTTCGCCAAAGGCGTCAAGTCGTTTTCCGTCGACAGCAAAACGATGCAGGTCACGGTGAAATACAATCCCAAACGCACAACGCCACAGAAGATCCGCGAAGCCATCGCCCGTGCCGGCTACGACGCCGACGACGTGAAAGCCGACCCGAAAGGAAGCGAGAAATTGGACGAATGTTGCCGGAAAAAAGGGTGACCCGTCATCTGTAACGGCGCGATGCATCGCGCCGTTTTTTCCATCCTAGAAATACGTCGAAAACCCGAACTGGAAACCGGCTGTTCGTGCCGATGGGTTCCCGAGCAAATCGCGCTCCCAGTGATAACGATAGTTGGCGCGGATAACCGTTTGTGATGAAGGCCGGAAGCTGATGCCGGGCACAATGGCGAAAATGTGGTCGTAAATGTTGCCGCCCGTTTCATTGAATGTTCCCACGTTATAATCGGAGTATTCGGTGCGGAAAGCGAGGTTGATGCTGCTGTTTTCCCACCCGAACATTTTCCGTCGGACGACCGGCTGCACGATGTCGATGAAACCGCCCTGTTGTTTGCTGCCGAATTGCTGCGTGTACGTTTCCGGCACGTCGATCATCGCCCACACCCATTCTGCGGTGATGTACGTTCGGAGCACGGGAACGGTCGTGTTGAAATCCACGGCAAAAAGGTCCACCCGCCGTCTCCGGTCGAGCTGCAATCCGTCTTCCATGAACTTGTTGTAGACGCCGCCCATCCAAGAGATTCCAAGCTCGCCGATCTTCCGGTGGCGCACGGCGGTTTTTGCGGTGACGAGTGGAACGCCGTTAAAGCTTTCATCGAAACGTTCGCGGTTGGCTTTGCTGGCCGGCAGCCAGGTACGGTTTTCCGCGTTCGCGATAATGGTGTTGTCGAAACCGTTCGTGAAATACGTTTCGTAAGCCCACGTCCAGTTGTTGCGCGCATATTTCCCGAAAATCCCGAAGCCGACATTGCTCCATGTAGACGGAATGATGGTGGTGGAAGAGATCGGCCGGCTGATGAATTCCCATTTCGGCCCGTCGTGGTTCTGGTTGAACGAGCCGATCGGGTTCATGATCACGCCGCCGCGCAGGTTGAGCAATGGATGCAGCTCGATGTCCATCGATGCGAATTCGATATTGATCTCCCGGCCGCCTTCCTCGAACTCGATCTCGGAAAGAAATTTGATCCGCTTGTGAATGGTGGAAGACATGAACATCGTGAGCCGCGGAAACTGGAAAGAAAGACCTTCCGAAACACCGTCCGTGCCGAAATAGCTGGTGTTGGCTTCCAGGTATCCGCCGATCGCGACGCGCGATTTTCCGGCCTGGAGAAATGGACGGTTGTACACCGCGTCCATGTTCATATTGTTTTTCGACGTGTCAGGCGGAATACGCTTGAAGAAAGAAGCCGAATCGTTTTGTGCGATGCCGGCGGCGGACAAGAGAAAAAAGCAGGCGAAGAAAAATTGTTTCATGAGAGCTGGATGTAAATGTGATCGGCATCGGCGGTTACCCCGAAACGTTTGAGATTTTTTTCGGCAGGGCCTTGGACGACCTCGCCTTTCGTATTGAATTCGCTGCCGTGAGCGGAGCAGGTGAGCAAGTCGCCGTTCACCGCCAGCTCGTTGCCCTGGTGGGTGCATTGCAGCAGGAGCGCGGAATAAACGGTTGCGGAAAAGCGATAGACGACGACCGGGAAATCCAGTTCGGGCGATTTGACGATAATGAACCGGCGTTCTTTTCGCTTGCCATTCTTTTCAAAAATGAATTCACTTTGCGCGATCCTGAGGCGGTTGTTTTCACCCGTCGCCTGGACGTAGTTTACAGGCGTGCAGCTTCCGGCAAGCAATGAAAGGCCCGCTATTCCGAAGCAGGCGCTTCCGCATGTCCGTATAAATTCCTTTCGATCCATTACAAACTTTCCAGGAATGCGAGGAGCTTCAGTCTTTCATCTGCCGGCAGGGCCTGGTAATTGGCTTTGCTTGCAGCGCCTTCGCCTCCGTGCAATAAAATGCAATCTTCGAAAGTGGCGGCGCGCCCGTCATGCATCAGGTAATAATTTCCTCCCTGCGAATTCGCGGAAAGCCCCAGGCCCCACAACGGAGGAGTTCTCCACTCGGCCGTGGTCGCATTTCCTTCCGTGTACCCGTCGTCGAGCCCCGGTCCCATATCGTGGAGCAGCAGGTCGGTATAGGGATAAAATGTTTTGTAAGAAAGCGCTTCGATGTCGGATTGCGGCGTCGTCCATTCCGGCGTGTGGCAATTCCCGCAGCCGATATTGATAAACACCTGTTTTCCTGCCTGCACATCGGCATTGTCCTGGTTACGCTGAATGGGCGCCTTCAATGTGCGCAGGTAAAATACCACGTTCAATACGCTTGATGAAGAAACCTCGGGGTTCGGGCCGCTGCCCGCATACGGATAAGGCACGCCATTGACGGCCGGCTCGGTACCGGAATAATCCGAAGTAATGCCCATATCCTGGTTGTAGGCGTTCACGGTCTGGTGCATGAGGGTGATGGCCGCCGCTTTTTTCCCGAAACGGCCGATGTATTTGCCGCCCAGCGGCTGGTGGAACCATTGTGGCTGGAAATAGGACGGCGGCGAAATGTAATTGGGAACTCCCGAAATACCGTCGCCGTTGAGGTCAAGCGGATCGGCGTTGGCGAGGATCTGCGCATCTGTCAGTGCGGCAAGAAATCCCAGCCCCGTATTGGCAGGCGGGGTGAATTTCGACGAGGGTGCGCCGGCCGGCAAAAGCTCCGGCGTGTAACCCGGGATCGCGCGGTTCTGAAGCTGCGGGGCGCCGTATCCCGTAAACTGGTTGCCGGTGCTGTCCCACTGGCCGAACCGGGTGAGCGTGGTAAACGGGTGGCCTTTGCCGTCGCCCGCATGGCAGCTGCCGCAGGAAGTGGCCACAAAATAAGGCCCCAGGCCCGTTTCGGGAGTAAATACGACGTTGTTAAAAGCAATATCCCCGGCCAGGAATTGCGCATTCTCGGCTTCCGTCAGACCTTCAACCGGCCCGTCGAGAATTTCATCGTCCCCTGGCGCGGGAGGAAGCATTTTCTGGCAGGCGGTCACAAGGCCGATGAAAGTGCCGAGGATCAATATCGTTTTTCGTTTCATGATTTGTTTCGAATGAACTTTACCGTACAAAGGTATTTAAAATTTGACCCAGCAAATCAAAAAAATTAGTCTTGCCTAATTATTTTCGCTTCAGTTCCCCAATCCATACCTTTGGGCAGATGAAATTCGGTTGTCCGGGGTTGTCGGTTGTCCGGGTTGTCAGTCTTCGTCCCGAGTCCTCGGGATCAGACTGACAACCGAAGCGGCGCAGCCGCGACCGACAACCCCGGACAACCGACAACCGATTACTGTAACCGAAATGCAAACCCTTTCCGAAGAAAATTACCTGAAAGCCATCTATCACCTTAGCCGCCAGGGAGATGTGAAGGTCAGCGCGAAAGCGATCGCCGATCACATGGAGAACAACCCGGCCTCCATCATCGACATGCTGCGGAAGCTGGGGGAGAAGAAGCTGATCCAATACGACAAGACGAAAGGCGCCCGCCTCACCGAAAAAGGCCTGAAAGCCGCCCTGCAGATCGTCCGCAAGCACCGGCTCTGGGAGGTTTTCCTGCACCAGGAGCTGGGCTACAGCTGGCACGAGGTCCACGACATCGCCGAGCAGCTCGAGCACATCCGCGACGACGAGCTGGCCAACCGCCTCGACCAGTTCCTCGGCTTCCCCGAATACGACCCCCACGGCGATCCCATTCCCAAATCGGACGGCCAGCTGCCCGGCACCTCGCGCACCACGCTCGCCGAAATGGAACCCGGCAAACCCTGCCAGGTCGTGGCTGTCAAAGACACATCCACCGCATTCCTCCAGTACCTCCAGCAGCTCAAGATCGGCATCGGCACAAGGCTGCAGGTCACGGAGATCATCCCGTTCGACGGATCACTGGCAATTGTTATCGGGAAGAATGAGAAGGCCACCGTTTCGAAGAAGTTTGCGGACTCGATATTGGTTGCCTGAAACAGGATATGCAGCAGCTGGCAGTGGCGGTTGGCGGTCGATTTGCCGGAAATACCGCCCACCCCGGCCCCCCCCAGCTACACCGTTTGAAAGATAGTTTGCTTACCC
>CBIHOC010000075.1:0-6872 GCA_966211705.1 uncultured Chryseobacterium sp. | reverse complement strand
CTTTTAAATTTGTACCGTTCTCTGGGGTGTGGTTTGGGGGGGTTTTGGTTTGTGTGTTTTTCCCCTCCCCCACCCACCCACCCCCCAAAACCCCGAACAACTGGATTAGCCCATTTTCCTCAGCTCGAAATTCTTCCCGAGATAAACCCTTCTCACCTGCTCGTCGTTCGCTAATTCCTCGGCGGTTCCGGCTTTTAATATTTTTCCTTCGAACAAAAGATACGCGCGATCGGTGATGGACAACGTTTCATGTACGTTGTGGTCGGTGATGAGGATGCCGATGTTTTTCTTTTTCAAACTCGCCACCACGCCCTGGATGTCTTCCACCGCGATGGGATCCACGCCGGCGAAAGGCTCGTCGAGCAGGATGAATTTCGGGTCGGTGGCTAAGGCGCGGGCGATCTCGGTGCGGCGGCGCTCCCCGCCGGAAAGCGAATCGCCGAGGTTGGTGCGGATGTGCTGCAAACCGAACTCGTCGAGCAAGCTTTCGAGATGCCGGGCCTGCTCTCCTTTCGTGAGCTTCGTGAGCTCAAGCACGGCTTTGATGTTGTCCTGCACGCTCAGCTTGCGAAACACCGAAGCTTCCTGCGCAAGGTAGCCGATGCCCAGCTGCGCGCGGCGGTACATCGGCTCGTTCGTAATGTCGAGATCGTCGAGGTAAATGCGCCCTTCGTTCGGCTTGATCATTCCCACGATCATGTAGAACGACGTGGTCTTCCCCGCCCCGTTCGGCCCGAGCAGCCCCACGATCTCGCCCTGCTTCACGTTGATGGAAACACCTTTCACAACAACGCGGCTCTTGTATTTCTTGACGATGTGGTCGGCTCCGAGGATCATATTAATGTGCAGGTGTGCAAATATGAAAATGTGCAGATGGGACTGCTAAGTTATCCAGGAATTTACATCGGTGATGATCGCTTCACATTATTTACAAACTACCATTTGCATATCTGCAAATTTGCACATCTGCACATTTAAAAAATGACCTGCAGCGAAAACCGCACGCCCACCGGCGCTACGTTGGGGTGATCGAGGTAGCTGAGGCGCCAGAAGCAGTCGACGCGGAAGAACTTGAAGATGTTTTCCAGGCCGGCGCCGACTTCCATGTACGGGCCGCGGTTGAGGGTGTAGAGCGTGCCGGGGAACACCAGCTCTTTGCGGTTGGCGGGGCTTACACTTCCGACGAGCCATTTGAACGAGGCGACCTCGCGCCACTTCAGCTTGCGCATGAGGGGAATGTGGTTGAGAAAAAATCCGTCGAAGTGGTGGATGATGTTCGCGGTGGCGTACATGTCGCTGGCGAACTCGTAGTAGTTCATCATGTTGAACGCCGACCAGTCGTAGACGTACGTCTGGTTGCCGGGGTGCAGGATCATGAGCGGGTACGGCACGACGCCCCATGTTTTGCCGGCTTCGAGGATGTAATTGGTGTAGCCGAACGGGCCGAGGCGGATGCGGTCGTCGAGATTCATGCTCAGGCGCTGGTACACGTAATCGCTTCCGAAAACGCCTTTCAATCCTGCAACGAAAGAAAGCTGGATCACGGGGAACTTCGTGCCCACGCTCACGCGGGAGAACACGCTTTCCACGTATTTGTCGTTGTACGCAAAACGGATGTTGAGCCGCGCTTCTGCCGTTGAAATTCCGGGCGTCGCCTGCAGCCCGCCATCGGGAAGGGTGCGCACGTAGCCATCGCCGCCGATCGGGTACATGTTGCGTGTGACGAATGAAAGTTTCGTGTCGAAACCTTTGAACCATTCGCGCTCGTACCACCATTCGTAATGCTCGACGCGCGTGAAGTTGGTGAGCGGGCTGCGCCGGAAGATCGTCGCGAGAATGTTGTCGGTCGTGAACTGGTTGTTGCTCAGGCCGAGAATTTCCAGGTCATTCTTGTACGTCACACCCGTCAACCGTCTTGGTTTTTTCGTAATGAACGTTTTGAACGCGCCGCTGTATTTGAATTCCTGGTCCTTAAACCCGTAAGCGGCATACCCGCTGAGCTCCATCCACCGGCTGAAATTGTTGCTCGTCCTTCCGCCCAGGCGCACGCGCACGCCTTCGATCTGGTTGTAGCTGACGGTTTTGTACCACGGGCCGTATTCGAACGGGCCGATGACCTTGTAACCCGTGTACGCCGTGATGACAAGCGTTTCCCAGGTTTTATAAATTTTCAGGTTCTGCACCGAGTCCACCATCTGGTAGATCCCGCTCTCCCGCTTGCTGAGCGAGTCGTGCCGCACCATCACCCAGAAGGAATCGTTGCGGCTTTCCGCACCCGCCTGGACGACGATGTTGTCGGTGCGTGTGTAGAAATCTTCTTCCAGCGGCTGGTTGACGACGATGTTTTTATAGGAAGTCGTTTTCCTTCCGTAAAAACCCATTTGTTTATCCGCCAGCACAAAGTCGGCGATCACGCGTTCCTTCGTGAGCATCCACGCGCCCGAGGTGTTGTCGAATTCCTGGATGACGAAGAAGGCGTTGATGTAGTTGATGTTCGCATCGTCGACGATGTTCATCTCGAGCCGTTTCACCGCGAACGCCGTATCCGCGATCCAGACGTTGCCGATGAAAAGCAGCTCCTGTTTGCGTTTGGGCTTGAACTGGATCTGGTAGCACCAGTGCCCGTCGATGACCATGCTGTCGACGAGGTAATAGCGGTAATACGCCTGGCCGTTGTTGGAGATGGGGCTGACGAACGTTTTGCCGAAGACGAGAATGTTGTTGTCGTAAATGTTCACGTTCTGGTACATGTCGCCGGTGAACTGGGCGATGCTTGCGTCCTCCACGCCGGAAACTTTGGAGCCTTTGATGATCTCCTTCTGGCATTTCGGGTCCCTGAGGTAATAGAAGTCGGAAAGCGACTCGCTGAAGAACAGCGGCAGGTGCGGCTTCTCGCTGGGGTTGGTGGTGTCGATGTTGTCGAAGATGAACTTCACCGGCTGCATCACCTTCCGTTTCTGGAATTCCTCGGTGATGTTGTTGAGGTCGAATTCGAGCTTGTTGTACACTTCGTACTGGTATGCAGCGAGTTTTTCCTTGTCGTTCTCCGGTTTCTTTTTGTAAACTTTCTTGAGGATCGTCACCGCGGGATTTTCGCCGGGATAAATTTCCACCGCGCCGAGCTGCACGCCTTCCGGCTGCATTGGAATGTTCACCACCTGCGTTACGCCGGCCTTCACCGGCATGACCGTCGTTTTGTACCCGATGTAAACCGCCTTGATCGAATCGACCGGGCCCGTGATCGTCAGCTTATAATTGCCGTCGATGTCGGACACAGCGCCTTTCATCGTGCCCACGATGATCACGTTCACGAACGGCATCACTTCCAGCGTCGCGGAGTTGTAAACCTTTCCTGAAACATGTGTCGTTTGCGCGGAAACCTTAGCCAGCAGGCCGATCGCAAACAGGAAAACGATGAGGTTGCGTAACATTTATCTTCTACACGGAATAGCTTTTACGAATATACGAATGATGTGCCGAATGGGGATGTGCTGAAATGCTGATGTGCTGAAATGCTGATGCGACGCCCCATCAGCATTTCAGCACATCAGCATTTCAATTAATTTTTTCCAGCTCCTCCCAATATTCCACCGCCCGCCGGGTGTGGGGGATGACGATCGTTCCGCCGACGATATTGGCAACGGCGAAAATTTCGAATACCTGTTCGCGGGTGACGCCCTGCTCGTGGCATTTGCCGAGGTGGTATTTCACGCAATCGTCGCAGCGCAGCACCATGGAGGCGACCAGGCCGAGCATTTCTTTCGTTTGCGTGGAGAGGGCGCCTTCCTGGTAGGTGTTTGTATCGAGGTTGAACAGGCGTTTCAGCACGAGGTTGTCGGCGCCGAGGATACGCTCGTTCATTTTTGTGCGGTAGGAGTTGAAGTCGTCGACCTGGGACATTTTGTTGTTTGTTGTTTGTCGTTCGTTAAAAATGCTGGCTTATTTCGGCTAACATTTGATAATAATAATGTTCTGTTGAAAGCCAGGAAGCCAATACGAGGATTGACAGGTTTGTGATAGACAAAGACAGCGTATGTTTCAGAATACCAACCTTTGCAAAGTACTTTAAATACAAATAATTCAATACGGTCAATAAAGCGGTTATTACCAAAGTGAATAAAACAAAGTCGGTAAAAAAATCACGGGTGCGGGACCGAACAATTTCTACGGATGCCTCTTGCGTTTCGCGTATTGGGGCCATAACAATCAGCGCCAACTTGATAATCATTGCTTCCGCGATGAGGAAAGTCACACTATTGATCACGTAAAGTGAGGTCACTTTAACGCCTTCATAATTTCGCCTGAAAATATACAAGCTGAGCAGGCATCCAAGAATAACCCAGCAACCAATTGCGAGATACACGCCTGTTGAAATTAGTGCTGACGTTACACTTGTTGTCATTTTCCGGTTTTACTGCTTTTTTTCTTCGTCACTTTCGAAACGCTCTTTCTTTTTGCAGGACGCTTCTTCTCCGAAACGGATTTCACGATCGTCTTTCCATGGACAATTTGCTTCGGGTCTTTCACCTTCGCCAGCGAATTGGCGTAGGCTTCTTTTACAAGTTTTTTAATGTATGCCTTTGGAAACTTCTTCTTATCCGTGACGAGAATATACCGGTATTGGTTGCCTTCTCCCAGAAGAATATTCCCGGGATCGGACAGCTCGCTTCCCCAATAAAAACCGAAATGAACGTTTTTGCTTGAACGTCCTATTGCGATGGAGCAGAACGTGTGCCCGACCTTTTCCGTAGGCGACCAGCCGAAAGCGACCGCGTTGTAATTGTCGTAGATGAGCTCGTTCGTTTTCGGGTAAAGGTCCCAGGCAAATTCACGCAGCCACATGACGAGGCCGGTGATTTCTTTTCCGAAGGGTTCCAGGAATTTTAAAAGGTCTTTTGTTTGCTCTTTTCCCATTGATATAAAACTAGCAAACAAAAGTCATGTTTGTTGTTCGTTGTTCGTTATTAAACAAATATCCAAACCTGCGCAGTCGGAGGGCAAGCAGAAACGATAATAGCAAACGACAAACCACTAACAACAAACAACTAACCCAACTCCTCCGCAGATTTCCCCTTCACCTGCTCCACACGCTGCTCAAAATCCACCACCTGCGCCAGCGGATTTTCCAGTCCACGGAAACGCTCTTCCAGCTCCTTCGAATGTTCTTCGCTGCGCTGCGTTTTCATGTTGATGTGAATGAACTTGATCCACAACAATGATTTCAGGATTTTCTTCTCCTTGTCCCACATCCGCATTTCCACGAGCAGGTCTTTTTCACCCCATTTCAGCAGCGTCGACTGCACGATGACCTGTTCCATCAGCATGGCAGGACGCAAGTACACGACCTGGCTTTGCCCGACGACCCAGCTTACGCCTTTCTCCTGCGCGTATTGGTAAATATTAAACCCGTGATCCTTCAGCAAATGATCTTCGCGGGCGATGATGAAATAATCGAGGTACCGCGCGTTGTTGAGGTGGTTGAACGGATCGCAGTCCGGGAAACGGATCAGCATTTTGCTTTCGGAAAGCTTCATAGTTTTGAGTTCTGAGAGCTGAGTTCTGATATCTGGGTCCTGAGAGTTGGCTTCCGGAGGTTGAGTTTGGTTCTACGGTTCTCAGAACTCAGCTCTCCGAACTCAGAACTTATACTACTGCCCGTTTCTTCTCCACCCGCAGTGCCACGATGATGCTCACTTCATACAGCACCCACAGCGGCACGGCGACGAGCGTCTGGGTGAGGATGTCGGTGGTGGGTGTGATGACGGCGGAAACGATGAGGATGACGATGACGGCGTGCTTGCGGTATTTGCTCATGAACGCGGCGGTGATGATGTTGAAGCGCGCAAGGATGTAAATAATGATGGGCAGCTCGAACACGATGCCCATGAGCAGCACGAGCATGGTGACGATGGACAGGTAGGAATCGACCGTGAAAAAGTTCTCGATGGACTCGTCGATCTTGTAGTTGCCCAGGAAATAAAGCGCCATGGGACAAACAATGTAATAGGCGAACGCGACGCCCGTGAGGAAAAGCAGGGTTGCGTAAAAAATAAATCCCCGCGCTGCGCGGATCTCCTTTTCTTTCAGCGCAGGCTTGATGAAGCGCCACAGCTCCCAGAGCAGGTACGGGAACCCCAGCACCAGTCCCGCCACGAACGCGCTCCACATGGCGAGCGTGAACTGCCCGGTGAATTCCGTGTTCAGCAGCTTGTTCCACCCGAAGTCGGTAAAGCAGAGCGTATCGCCCATGCCCCAGCTGCCGGAAGCTTTGCAGAGCACTTCGTAGGTGAAAAAATCGGGGTTCTTCGGACCGAAGAGGATCAGCTTGAACAGGATGTCGGGGAAAGCGAAAGCCACGCACGCCAGCACCACGATCACCAGCGCAGACCGCACCAGGTGCCAGCGCAACGCCTCGAGATGCCCGAGGAAGGACATTTCGCCCATTTTTTTTGCGCTTTTATTGACGGAGAACAAGCCCATATGAAGCGGGCAAAGATACGTAAGAGTCGGGAGTCCGTGAGGGGGCGTGGAAACGGAGTTTGCCGGTGTATAAGTGGTGGCGGTAGTTGGCGTAGGCGGCGGCGGTTGGCGGCGGTGGCGGTTGGTGGTGGCGGTTGGCGGTGGCGGTTGGCGGTGGCGGTTGGCGGTTGGCGGCGGCAGTTGGCGTGGGCGGCGGTTGGTGGTAGCGGTTGGTGGTAGCGGTTGGCGGTTGGCGGTTGGCGGTGGCGGTTGGTGGTGGCGGTTGGCGGTAGCGGTTGGCGGTGGCGGTTGGCGGTGGCGGTTGGCGGCGGCAGTTGGCGGTTGGTGGTGGCGGTTGGCGGTTGGCGGTAGCGGTTGGCGGTAGCGGTTGGCGGTGGCGGTTGGCGGTGGCG
>CBIHOC010000074.1:0-7190 GCA_966211705.1 uncultured Chryseobacterium sp. | reverse complement strand
ATAATTCTTTTTTTTTGTGGTGGGGCGTTTTGTTTTGCGTGTGTTGGTGGGCGGGGTTTTTTGTTTTTTCTTTTAAAAAAAAACCCCCCCCCCCACAACTGACAAGCATCTGCCGCCACAGAGAAAACTAAAAGATCAATTCGTAAAAACCGTATTTCACGGCGAAGAGCACCAGCCCGGCGGTATTGCGGCATCCTGTTTTGGCCAGCAGGTTGTTGCGGTGGCCTTCAACGGTGCGCGTGCTGAGGAAAAGACGCTCTGCGATCTCGGCATTGTTGAGCTCCCGGCAGATCAGCGCCAGCACTTCTTTTTCACGCGCGGTCAGCTCGATGTCGATGCTGCCACGGCGCTGCGATGAATTTGTCCTGGCATTCGCGCCGCTTTGTATCGCTTTCAGCAAAGCGCTGTTGACGTAAAAACCGGTTTTGTGGATGACGTTGATCGCAGTGATCAATTCTTCTTTGTTGCAGTTCTTCGACAGGTATCCATTCGCGCCGGAACCGATCACTTTCGAGACCAGTTTTTCACGGTTGTAAACGGAAAGCACGAGCACGTTTATCTCCGGGAATTCTTCCTGGAGACGCGCGTTCAGTTCCATGCCGTCCATCCCCGGCATTTCGATATCGATGAGCAGCACGCCGGGCCGCACCTTCGCAGCAGCAAGCAATTCCAGGCACTCCAGCCCGTTCCCGGCTTCCATCACCAGCGCGAAGCCGGGCACGCTTTTGATGACCGTGGCGAGACTTTCGCGGAAGAGCTGCTGATCGTCTACGATCCCGATGCGTATGCTTTCCATGGTCAGGCGTTTATTTTCAGCTGCATCCCGAACCCGCCGGGCATGTCGTCGATGGTGAAAGCGGCGCCGATCATGTTCAGCCGGCTTTCGATGTTTTGCATGCCCATGCCGTTTTTTCTCCCGGCAATTGCAGGCAGGCCGGTGCCGTTGTCGCGGTAATGAATGTGCAGGCCGTCCGGCGCCGATGAAAATCCGAGTGTGATGGATGACGCCTTTGCATGCCGGATCGTGTTGTTCACCAGTTCCGACAGCACCCGGTAGAGTGCGAGCACGTCGTTTTCTTCCAGGCGTTTCAGCGCTTCGGGAGCATCCATCTGCAGGTCGATATGCAGCTTGCCCGACTGGTTCACGGTTTCGCAAAGGTCTTCCAGCGCATCCGTAAAATCGTATGTGCCCGTGCGGATGGGAGAAAGATCGTGCGAGATATTTCTCACGTCGGCGATCACCCTGTCGATGACCGACCTGCATTTCAGCGCCAGCTCGCGGTTGCCGCTTCCGGCCGCATCCTGCCGCTCCAGCATGATGCGCAACGCGGAAAGCGCCGTGCCGACCTCGTCGTGCAGGTTCATGCCGATGCGTTTGCGCTCTTCCTCCTGCGACCGGATGATGGCGCGCATCAATTCTTTCTGGTGCGCGATCTCCGCGCGGCTCATTTCAAGCTCCTGCACCGTCAGCCGGCGCCTGTAGCGGATGTAAAATAAAACAACCGCAAGCGCGATCAGCAGGGAGAAAACCATCCCTGCAACGATCAGTTGATACGTGTTCATGCCGGCCGCCTGGTAAGGTAAAACGCGATGGAGAAGAAGGTGTACATCAGCAGCACCAGCAGCGCGTGAATGAGCCACGCAAGCTGGTAGATCGAAAACTCGGCATGCTCGAATTCCGGGAAAAGGAAAAGAAAGAGCGAGCCGGAGAAATAAAAGAAGAAGCCCATGCCCGCCCAGAGGTACGGAACGCTCCTTCGCGCCGCGTCCACTTTCGCGCCCAGCAGCTTGTAAAAAAAGAAGAGGCACAGCAGGATGAGCAGCACGGCTTCCAGGGAACGCGAATAGCTGTTGAACGAAAAAATATCCTGGAGGAAGCACGTATTCAGGATGCTCAGCAAGGTGAATGCGCCGATGAGGAAAGGAATGAATTTTGAAATGCGTGTTCCCTCCAGCGCATTCCTGAAAAACAGCGCGCAGCAAGCAAATTCAACGACCGTGTACAGGTGCAGCAACGGCATGTTGTTGATGTGCTGCCTGGAAAGCAGGGCGGCAAAAAGATTGAACGCAAAAGCGATCGCGAGATAATACAGCACGATCCGCATGCCGGTGAAAAAGCGGCGATAATAAAACGTGCCGATAAGAATGGGCGCCAGCACCGACAAGGGTATGGCGACCTGGAGAAACAGCTTGGTCATTGCCAGGGTTGATGGAAGCAGCTCAGGCGCCCGTAAGCAGCGGGCTGGTTGAGTCGCAGAATTTGGGGCAGGGGCTTGTAAAATCGTAAACGGTGACGAGACCGGGGCTGCCCGAGATCTCTTCGATAATATCCACGCCATAATCGGGCGAAACAGGTTCCGGGGAAGGATCGACCGCCACCAGCAGCAGTTTCAGCGACGATGCTCCTTCGGGATCCGCTTCCTCAGCCATCGCCACATAAGCCCTGATGCCGAGCAAACCTTCTTTCTGCGAGATCAGCGACAACAGGTCGCCCATCGGGATGAAAAAAGCGTTTGTCTGCACATCTCCCGGAACCGAGTTATTCTCCATCCATTCCCGCCACCTGGTCGTAGCATTGATCGCACTGTCAAGCGTGACGGGATAACTCGCGTATTTCTCTTCCGTATTTTTAGTTGCGCGCTCCATGGTTTTGGGAATTTGAATTAAGGTTAATAGCGTTGATAAGTTTTCGTAATTTGTAGAGCAATATATAAATGTTTTTCATATGAATGCGTAATAAGCTGTTGGTTTCATTGGAAAATTGCTTACCCGTTGCATTTCGAAAGGGTACAGGGCTTTTACAAAATAAAGGGCGGCACGATGTACATTCGCGCCTGTGAAATCCTGGTTTCATCCGGCAGGAAATAATCAGCGTACTTTCGCGTTATTGAAAGAACTGAGATCATTTTTTCCATCACCAGGACAAATTCAAACCCGATCGACATGAAAACGCTGGTAAAGATTTGCCTGGTTTCCCTTTTCAGCCTTGCGCTGGCCTCATTTAATTCCCGCGAACGTTCCATCTCATTTGAACAGGCATTGGCCGACAAGAAAATTGAAATGGAAATATTGCCTTACGACACCTATCCCGGGAAAGGGATCAGGATCAGCGTGAAGAATTTAACCAGCCGCCCGTTAAACCTGGAAATGGCAACAGGAACCATTTTCATTCCTGATTCTGACCCGGAACAAACATTGGTCAAAAGCGCCGGTGAAATGCTGGCCCTCGATAAAAATGAAGAAAAGACGATCCAGTTCCATGGCTATTGCACCGAATTCCACGACAGGGGGCCGGACCGGGCTTCCACATTCCGGATGTCCAGGTCGCAGAATGCTTCCCTCATCAGCCTGCTGTCTTTTATGGATTCGCTGAACATCCGGGATCAAAGTACGATCCAGCATTCGATCTGGTGCATTACCGATAGTGCAACTGTGGCCCGCGTGGGCAACGATGATCCATCGTCGAAAGCGCTGCGCAACTATATCTGTTCGGTAACCGGGCAAAAAGACACATGGTACAGCACTGCAACAACGATCACGGAAACTCCCGAACACGTCTTCGTCGTTGTCCCGAAAGAAATAAAAGGCCAGCTTTCCTTCACAGCCGGCGAACGTGTCGAGCTGCAGGGCACGGTCAGGGACAGCTCAGGGAACGTGATCGTAACCAACCCCAACAAAATGACATGTCCTCCCGGTAAAATAAAATTTGAATTCAAGCTGAAGATCGAAGGCTGGCAGCCGGGCAACTATTCCGTGGTTTACATGAACAACGGAGTGGAAGTGATCAACCAGCCTTTTTCGATTTGATTGTTGGGTGGGCGGGGAAGGTCGACTCTTCTGAGGATCTAAGGCCCGGTAATGATCACCTGCGAATAAATAATCCCGGCCCCGGTAAGAACTTTGACAATAAATATTCCAGGTGGAATGTCAGGCACCGGGATCAGAACGCGGTTGATGTTATTGCCGACGGAAAAAGATTTGATTTCCCTGCCGGCAACATCGAATATCGATATTGAGTAAATATTTTCGGTGGATTCAACTATAAACTGATCCGACGCAGGGTTCGGATATAAAATTACCTGCTGTTCCGGCGGATTTGCTGCCACGGTCGTCATCACCTGTACGGGAGTTTGGGTTGTATTCGTCTGCACAGGCATGTTGTAGTCGAAAAAGATAAAACAGGTATTGTCGATCTGCTGGCCTGCGATCACCGTGGAAAGCGGTTTTACCCGGTACCGTACATACCCGTTGCTGCCCAGCTGGTTGACGGAACTGTCCGGAAGTAAAATGCTGTCGAAACGAAAAACCAATTCCAGGTTGCTTCCAAGCGACCATTCAACAGCTGCGCTGGAGCCGGTTACCTGCAGAGTGGCAATATCGAGCAGGTTGCTGAGCGTATCCCTGATCACCACATCAAACGCGGTATCTGTCCCGACATTCTGGAAATGAAGAACGTATTCAAGCCAGATCCCGTTCGCGACGTCAGACGGGGTGATCGCCCCTTCCGGCGAAACTTCTTTCATATTCGGATCATACGGTCCTGTAATGATCTGCCGTGTCGTATCATAGTTGTTCGGAGGCGTTGAGTCACCGGGCACAGGTTCGATCACTGAAAAATTGTACACAGCACCGTTGAGCGGGCTGAATAAAGAAACTCCGCAGTCGATGCTGATGTGTCCTGTAGCGAGCGGGATCAACCCATAATAGTCCCAGTAAACTTCATTTCCGGCAATTGAATCGGGTGGAGGGGTGGACTGCAGAAAGGCCAGCTGCGTGTCCAGCTGGAGCCTGACATACCCGCTCATGGTATCGGTTCCGCGATTGATATAGTCGATATAGTAGCGCGTATTATTCCCCGAACGCAATGAAGGAAGGCCGGTCAACGTCAGCTCAAGGTCCTGTATACCGGGTATCGGCTGTAAGCCAAAATTGACAGAATCGCGGACCGTAAAAGAAGGCACATTTACAAACTGACTCTGTTGTGAAGCCGGGAAAACCTGGTTGTAATAAAGCGGAATACTTACAAGATCGAGCTGCTGCATGCCGGGCAGTACCGAATAAGAATAATGCCCGTAGGAATCGGTGGCGGAATAGGAGTTGCCGGGTTGACTGATCAGCAGCAGTTGGTTGAAGAATGTAGTTTCCGATGAATCGATAATTCCATCCGCATCCACATCACTGAATACATGGCCGGTAATCCCACCTGTTTCGATTAGCTGCACATCACTGAGCTGAACAAGAAAACCAGTTGAATTGGGAGGCGAGCTTAGCGTCAGGATGGTTTGATTGCCGTTGTCAAATGTTATTGTGCCCCTGTATGTTCCTGCCATATACAAGTAGCCGCCACCGGAAGCGAGCGCAGTGAGCTTGTTTGAAAAATAGCTTCCGTTTATTGCCCTGCTCCATTGAAACTGCAGGCCCTGGTTCAGTTTCACATAAACCATTCCGTAGTTCTGACCGGTCGAGTTGAGCATGTGTGACTGGCATACCATCTGGCCTCCCGCTTCAAGTGTCAGATAAATATTTCCCGAGTCCACTAGCATGGCGTGAACGAAGTCATTTCCCGGGCCATTCGCTGAAGAATAAAACAACGGCTGAAGCAACGTGTCAAAAGCGCACACGAAAACATCTCCCTGCATATTCTGACCTAAATGGGGCAGCGTGATCATTCCCTGCGAAAACGCTTCGTAATACCTGCCCGCAGTATAGATCAGTCCTGTTGCTGTGCCGAATCCTGCGCCGGCGAAATCCATATAAAGACTGGTAAAGCAGTTGACGTAAGCGCCCGACGAACGAAACTTCGCGGCAAACCAGCCGGCATTCGAAAACCCTAATACCTGGTTTCCAATCGTCACTGTGGAAGAACCGAAGCTCCCCGTCAGAAAAATGTTACCCCAATTGTCCAGCGTGAGTCCGCTGATGACGTCCGTTCCACTGCTCGTAGCGACATTTGTTGCCCACGCCACGCCACCGGTGGCGGGATCGATAGATGTTACGTAAGTATCCTGTGCCCCATTGCCCGTCAGGTTAATAGATCCGAAAGTTCCTGCCTGCCAATAGGTGCCCGCTGCAATCAGCTTATTACCGGCCCTGTCATAAATCATCTTTTGCGGAGAAATAGTTCCGCTTGTACTTCCCAGCATTCTCGACCAGAGACAAGTCCCGCTGGCGTCGAATTTTAGAATAAACCCTCTGCCGGCAGAAGGATTTACATTCACACTTCCCACGGAAAATGGATCGGGAGTGTGTCCGCCAACGTAAACGTTGCCCGAAGTATCCGTTGCGATCGTATAAGCTTTCTCATTCCACGTTGTTGAAGCTCCGAACCCCACAGTCCAGAGGGGTGAGCCGGACGGTGAGTATTTGACGAGATACATATCTCCGCCGCCTCCGCCCGTCAGCGACGAGGCGCCGATTGTCACGGTACCCATAAAGGAACCGGTTACAAACACATTCCCGGCATCGTCGACGGCAGTTGCCTGGGGATAGCAGGTTGAACCGCTGTTAGCGAGTTGCTCATCTGTCTGCCAGTTCCAGTATTGTGCATGGGCCGGGATGGCGAAAAGGAGGCAGGCAAGTGTGAAGAAGCGAAAAGGGCGGAGGTTGGAAGGGGACATAAGGTAAAGATAGGCCGAGTAGATTCAGAGTCGGACATGCCTGCTGCTAATTTGTTCTAATTATAAAATTAGCAAGACGAGACAGATGGAATCAAACCTTTGCATCTTGAGGATAAGCCCTTTATGGAGAGGTTCATCGATCAAAAAGCAAAAGCGCCTGATTTTCAGGCGCTTTTAATGGTGGTGGACCCGGAGAGAATCGAACTCTCGTCCAAACAAGCTCTGAATACGCTTTCTACATGCTTAGCTTCTTATTGATTGTCGGGATAAAACAGGCCCAGAAGCGCGCCGATCTTATCCGTAGTTCCTTGTGTCAGGCAGCGCCGGAACTTCACTGCCTCATCCCTTTATTTATGGTGCTCCGACCGGGACGTCAAAGGGAAAAACTTCCCGGGGAACATCACTGGTTAATCCTTTGGATTAAGCAGCAAGGGCGTAGTTAGACTCGCCGTTTAGAAATGTGAGAGTTGAGATTAACGTGCCATATTCACAACGCACGGCATGCTTACACATCCAGTCACCCGCTGTCAAAACCGGTCGGGCCCGGGGTAAGTACTACAAAGATACGGCTTT
>CBIHOC010000073.1:0-7750 GCA_966211705.1 uncultured Chryseobacterium sp. | reverse complement strand
CGGTTGTCCGGGGTTGTCGGTCGCGGCTGCGCCGCTTCGGTTGTCAGTTGTCGGTCTTCGTCCCGAGGACTCGGGATCAGACCGACAACCGACAACCCCGGACAACTGATCACCCGAGCACATCAATAATCTTCTCCGCCAAAATCTTCCCGATCTTCTCATGGCTTTCAAACGTCCACCCTGCGACGTGCGGTGTAAGGATGACTTTATCCGAACGGATGAGGTATTGAAACGGTTCGGGTAATGCTGAGGCGTCGAGCGCTTCGAAGGAAACGCTTTCGTATTCGAGCACATCGAGGCAGGCGCCGCGGACTTTACCGCTTTCCAGCGCATGGACGAGCGCAGCCGTATCGACGATTTTCCCGCGCGAAGTGTTGATCAGCCAGATCGGTTTGCTGAAACGGGAAAGGAACATCGCGTCAACCAGGTGATGTGTTTCTTCTGTCAGCGGCACGTGAAGGCTGAGCACGTCGGCTTCGCGGAAAATTTCTTCGGGCGTGGATTCGGTGATCCATTCATTGCCGAAGCCGGATTTGTATTTATCATGCGCGAGCACGCGCACGTCGAACCCGCGCAGGCGCTGTACGAACGCGCTTCCCATGTTGCCGTAGCCGATCACGCCCACTGTTTTGCCCTGCAATTCATAACCGCGATTGGCTTCGCGGAGCCATTTTCCCGTCCGCACTTCACGGTCGGCGCGGCAGACGTTGTTCATCAGCGCGAGCAGCATGCCGGCGGCTTGTTCGCCCACGGCGTCGCGGTTGCCTTCGGGCGCGTGAACGCAACGGATGCCTTTGCTTTCCGCGTACGCCACGTCGATATTTTCCATCCCGGCCCCGGCGCGCCCGATGCATTTGAGATTCTTTCCCGCATCGATGAAGGTGCGATCGAGCCTGAAGCGGCTGCGGATGACGACGGCGTGATACGCGGGAAGTTTTTTCTCCACTTCCTCGCGCGTCGAAGAATAATCTTCATCGCACGTAAAGCCGTTGCGCCGCAGCGTTTCGATCATCACGGGGTGGTTGGAATCGAGGAATAAAATGCGGGCAGCCATGTCAGAGCAGAACGCCTTTGAGGAGGACCATGGAAAGCGAAAAATAGATCAGCACCCCGGTGACGTCGACGAGCGTGGCGACGAAGGGCGTGGAAGAAACCGCGGGATCGAGCTTGAGGCGTTTGAGCAGCAGCGGAAGCGTGGAGCCGATGAGCGTTCCCCACAGCACAACACCGACAAGCGTAAGGCCGATCGTGATGCCGATCAGGAACCAATGCTCCACGTGCGCTTCGATGAAATTCGACCAGATGGCCACGCGCAGGAAACCGAACAGGCCGAGCACCACGCCGAGGAGCAATCCCACGCGGAACTCTTTGCCCACGATCTTCCACCAGTCCGACACTTTTACCTCGCCGAGGGAAAGCGAGCGGATAATAAGCGTGGATGCCTGCGAGCCGGTATTGCCGCCGCTGGAAATGATGAGCGGAATGTAAAAGGAGAGAATGACCGCGCGTTCGATCTGGTCTTCGAAAAAGCTCATCGCCGACGCCGTGAACGTTTCGCCGATGAACAGGATGATCAGCCAGCCGAGGCGCTTGCGGATCATCTGCCAGTACGACATGTTCATGTACGGCTCGTCGAATGCTTCCATGGCCGCCATCTTCTGCACGTCTTCCGTATGTTCTTCGCGCATCACATCGATCACGTCGTCGACGGTGATGCGGCCCACGAGGCGGCCCAGCTGGTCCACGACAGGCACCACCACGAGGTCGTACTTGTCCATGACCTGCGCCACCTCTTCGGCGGGCATGTTCGTTTTCACGCAAACGACATCCGGGTTATAAACTTCGCGGATCGGCGTGCGGAGCGGTTTCGTGAGCAGGTTTTTCAGCGAAAGCAACCCGACGAGCTTCTCGTCATCATCGACGACGTAGATCGTGTACACCGATTCCACCTCTTCTGCCTGGCGACGAATTTCACGCACGCATTCCCACACGTTCTTGTTCACGCTCACGGCGATCATTTCCGTGGCCATGAGACCGCCGGCCGTATCCGGGTCGTAATTCAGCAGGTCGACGATATCGCTGGCCTGCTCGCTGTCCTCCATGTGCGAGAGGATCTCATCCTGCCGTTCGTCAGGAAGCGCGGATAACACGTCGGCGGCATCGTCGGACGCGAGGTTGTCGATCAGCTGCTCGGCGATCTCTTTGGCGGAAAGTCCTTTGAGAATTTCTTCGCGTTTGTCCTCTTCAAGCAGCAGCAGCGCTTCAGGCGCGATCTCTTCGTCGAGAAATTTGTAGGCCGCTACCGCTTCTTCGTCTTCAAGCCGGTTGAGGATTTCAGCGGCATCGGCCGGGTGGAGATCGTCGAGAAATTCATGCACGACAGTTTCATTCCCCGAAACAAGCGCGTTGCGGAGATCTTCCAGGTAAGAATCCGTCAGCTGAAAGGACATGAGGGAACCGGGTAGGAAGCATTGAAAAACCGGTGCGAAGTTAAGCCACAGATCGCACAGATCGCACAAATAATCCGCGAAATCTGCGCAAGCTATGGCTTCAGGGTTTTCTCAGCAACAAAGCCAGCTGCACGAAATCCTCGACGGAGAGCTGCTCGGCGCGCTTTGTAAAGAAAATGTGCTCCTCGTTCCCCGGGATGATCTCGAAGGCGTGGAGCGCATTGCGGAGGGTCTTGCGGCGCTGGTTGAAGCCTGCCTTCACGACTTCGGTGAAGAGTTTTTCATCACAGCCGAGCTTCGTTTCCTTGTTGCGCGTTAACCGGATGACTGCGGATTTCACTTTCGGCGGCGGGTTGAACACGCCCGGGTTGACGGTGAAAAGGTATTTGATGTCGTACCACGCCTGCACGAGCACGCTGAGAATGCCGTAGGTTTTATTTCCCGGCTTCGACGCGATGCGTTCTGCCACTTCTTTCTGGAACATGCCCACCATTTCCGGCACGAGGTCGCGGTTCTCCAGCACTTTGAAAAGGATCTGGGAGGAAATGTTGTAGGGGAAATTCCCGATCACCGCGAAAGGTTCTGTGAAACGTTCGGCAAGATCGATCTTCAGAAAATCCCAGGAAAGAATGCGCGGCGAGAGTGAAGGGTAATGCGCACTGAGGTATGTGACCGATTCGCGGTCCACTTCCACCACCCACGTTTCGAATTCTTCGCGCTGCAGTAGATATTTCGTCAGCACGCCCATGCCGGGACCAACCTCGACGGCGGTTTTGTATTTCCCGTTCGGCTGCAGACTTTCCACGATCTTCCGCGCGATGTTTTCATCGTGGAGGAAATGCTGGCCGAGGTGTTTTTTGGCGGCGACTTTCATATCAGGAATCAAAAGTTGTCGGTTGTCCGGGGTTGTCGGTTATCAGTTGTCAGTCTGAGCGACTCTGCCGCAGCGGACGAAGACAGACAACTGACAACCGAAGCGGCGCAGCCGCGAACCGACAACCCGGACAACCATTTTTTTGGCAACCATTTTTACACCTCCTCCAGCAACGTCCGGAACGCAACAAACTTATCCTTGTACTTCTCCGAATGCTCTTTCTGCAGCGCGGGCGCGAATTCTTTCATGTAACGTTGCACCGCCATCACGTTAGGGCAACGATACTGTATGGAATAGCTGGTGCCGGATTCTTCCTCGACGAGCAATTTGAAGATCGTGCCGGAGGAAAAGCAACCGGTGGCAACGACGTCGGGAATGTGCTTGGTTTTCATCCAGTGCAGCCATTCGTCGTGCACGGAGTCGTCGATGTTGACGGTAACGTTGTAGATGATCATATGAAAAACCAAAATTCAAACAATCAAATTCCAAATTTTTTCTCCTCGAAATTTGGGATTTGGATTTTTGTTGTTTGTTTTTTTACTCCGCAATCTTATCTCCCCGCAACTGCCGGTAGCGCTTTCTTGCGTCCACGCCGAACGTGCTTCCCGGGAATTTCGTGAACACGTCCTGGTAATACTGCATGGCTTTTTCCTTGTCGTTCAGCTTGTAGTCATACAGCTCCGCAAGGTAGAACGTGGCGTCGTCGCCGAGGATGTCGAATGCGTAGCCGTCGATGATCTTCTGCAGATAACCGCCGGCTTCGCCCCATTTCTGCTGGCGTAACGCAATGCGGTAGCGCATGAACAGCACGTCGTCTTCGATGGAATGGCCGGGCCACAGCTTGTTGATGGAATCGAGATCGGCGACGGCGGAATCGTAGCGGTTCTGGAACAGCATGAGGTCGGCGTGCGCGAATTTCAGGAGCGGCTCGGGATTGCTGTCGAGCGCAAGGTTGTCGGTGATGAGCAGCGACAGGTACATCGCGTCGTTGGAGATGAGCTTGGAGGTGGCGCCTTTGAGCACGTCGAGCTGTACCTGCGACCAGGTAAAGTCGCCGATGTAGAACGCGATCTTCGCATTACGGTATTTCGCTTCCTGCCCGATGGGCTCGTACTTGAACGCTTTCTCCACCTGCGAATACCGGAGCGAAGCTTCCCACACCTGCCCGTCGAGCAGCAGCACGTCGCCCAGCTCGAGCTTGCATTCGGCCTGCGCTTTCGGTGAAATGTCGGGAAGCGCGATGGCTTTCTCGAGGATGGCGATGGCGGATTTCGTTTTGAAAAGATAGAACGCTTCGAGGTGCGCGAGCGTGCGCATGAGCGAAACCGTCCGCACGTCGCGCCCGAGCTCGTCGAGCGTCGTGGTCATCTCCGTCTCCAGCTCGATCAGCTCGGCCTGCGTGTAGCTTCCGCCGAGCGTCACTTTTTCATAACGCGTGGTCACTTTCCCGATGCGCGCTTTGCGGTAATTGAACAATTCGGGACCGAGGGAAATGACGTACTCGTACGCATCCGACGCCGCTTCGTAATCGCTGTTGGAACGCGCGGTCTCGGCCAGCTCCATCACCTGCTCGCCTTCCAGCTTCTTCCGCTTGTCGACGGCTTTGGCCTGGATGAGCGCGGCGGAGAAATTCTTCTGCTGCATGTAATACCACATCAGCATTTCCGACCAGATCGTTTTGTCGGGACTTTTCTGCGAACGGCGGATGAGCTCCGTTTTGAGAACGGGAGAAATTTTGTCTTCCGTATCGGCATCCATCCTCGACTGCAGCACGTTCTGCACCTGCTGCCGGTACGCGGCGGAGTTCTGCTCGAGCAGGTCGAGGTACTCGTTCACCATCGCCGGGTAATCCTTCTTCATGGCGTAGATCTCGGCCAGCTCCATGTTGAAAGAATAAATTCCCTTGAGCACCGTACGTCCTTTCTGCAGCGTGGAGATGGCGTAATCGGTTTCGCTGATGCCGAGAAACGCGTTGGCAAGATCGATCACGCTGTTCGCACTGGTCGCTGCAGTAATGCCCGCAACCGCCGCATCGAATTCTTTTTTCTTCTTGTCCTGCTCGCCCTGCGCATCGTACACACGGCCCATGTCCACCTTGTAGCGCAGGTCGCCGGGGTTGCGGCTGCCCTGGCGCTTGACGATCTTCTCGGCCTTCTTGAAATTTTTGGTGAAGATGAGGCAGTTCAGGTAGTAATTGTAATAGATCCCGATGGGCGATTTATCGTACAATTTCTCGTAGTGAACGAGCGCCTTGTCGTATTCGCCGGCCTGGTAATATTGTGCGGCCAGCTGCTCGTCGGTGCCGGGGCCCGGTTGCGCAAATGCTGCGGCAGGCATTAACAACGCCAGGATCAACAGCACATGCAGGACCTTTTTCATCGTTTTATTTTTTCGTCGGCACCTGTTGCGAAGCAGCCAGCTTTTCATTCAGCAGCTTCATGTAGTCGCTGATCTTCGGCGCGAGCGTGTCGTGCTCGAGTTTCGCGGCCGTATAGCCAGAACGCAGATCGACGGCGAAATCGTACATCTGCTTCACCTGTTCTTCTTCCTGCTTCAGGCTGCCTTCCGGCGTAAGGCCTTCGGCCAACGTATTGTTCATCAAATCGTGTTCCAGATTATCGAGACTTTTCGAGGCGGAATCGACCGCGGCGGTGAGGCGCTTGTGGTCCTCGGAATAACCCGCGAATTGCTTCCGCAGCGCACGGTAATCGGTGAGCAGCAGGGCGGTTTTGAAATCGAGCGTGTCCCCCACTTTCCCGACGTTGAACTGGATGAACTGGGAATTATTTTTCACTTCCGCTTCCAGCCGGTCGATCTCGTCGCGGCTCACCGAGGCAAGGACGGAATCCGTTCCCGCCAGCTTGACGCGCAGGTCTTTGATCCCGGCAAGGGCTTTTTCGTTCTTTTCGTTCTTGCAGGCCGCGAAAGCCACGACTACGATCATGATCACGACAAAAAGATGCTTTTTCAGCCACAGTCCCGATAGCCATCGGGATCGCAGATTACACGGATTAAGATGCTTTTTCATACGGGTTTCCACAATCAGTTGATGAGGTCGAAGCCGGTGTAGGGGCGCAGCGCTTCGGGCACGCGGATACCTTCCGGGGTTTGGTTGTTTTCGAGCAATGCCGCCACGATGCGCGGGAGGGCGAGCGCGCTGCCGTTGAGCGTGTGCGCGAGCTTCGGCTTGTCGGCGCCTTCGCGGAAACGCAGCTTGAGGCGGTTGCTCTGGAACGCTTCGAAGTTGGACACGGAGCTTACTTCGAGCCATTTCTGCTGCGCACCGGAATACACTTCCATGTCGTACGTCATCGCCGACGCGAAGCTCATGTCGCCGCCGCAAAGCAGCAGCGTGCGGAACGGAAGCTCCAGCTCGCGGAGCAGGCCGGCCACGTATTCGCGCATCTCTTCGAGCGTTTCGTAAGATTTATCGGGATGCGCCACCTGCACGATCTCCACTTTGTCGAACTGGTGGAGGCGGTTGAGGCCGCGCACGTCTTTGCCGTAAGAGCCGGCTTCGCGGCGGAAGCAAGGCGTGTAGCCGCAATTTTTCACCGGCAGGTCTTCCGCTTTGAGGATCACATCACGGTAAATGTTAGTGACGGGAACTTCGGCGGTGGGAATGAGATAGAGGTCGTCGATCGTGACGTGGTACATCTGTCCTTCCTTGTCGGGAAGCTGGCCGGTGCCGAAGCCGGAATCTTTATTCACCAGGATGGGCGGCTGCACTTCGAGGTAGCCTGCGGCGGTTGCGCGGTCGAGGAAAAAATTGATGAGCGCGCGCTGGAGGCGGGCGCCTTTGCCTTTGTAAACGGGAAAACCTGCGCCGGTCAGTTTCACGCCGAGCTCGAAGTCGATGAGGTCGTACTGCGCGGCCAGCTCCCAGTGCGGCTTTGCGCCTTCGGGCAGCTTCGGCATTTCGCCGTGGCTGAAAACGGTTTTGTTGTCGGCCGGCGTGCGGCCTTCGGGAACTTTTTCGTTGGGCAGGTTGGGCACCTGCACGAGCAGCGCGTGCTGATCGGTTTCGAATTTATCGAGTACGGCCTGGAGTTTTTTTTCTGTTTCCTTGAGCGCGACGCTTTTGTTTTTGATGTCGTCGGCTTCCGCTTTTTTGCCCGACTTCATGAGCTCACCGACCTGGCGGGCGAGCGTGTTGGCTTCCGCCTTGATGGCGTCGAGCTCGGCCTGCGTGCGGCGGCGGTCGGCGTCGATGGTTGTTACCTGTTCGATCACTTCGCCTTGGAAATTTTTCTTCGCCAGGCGGCGGATCACTTCGTCTTTGTTTTCGCGGATGGTCTGGAGCTGAAGCATAAATTGGAATGAAGGGTAAAGTTACTGAATCACAGGGAAGGAGAAGTAATTGGGTAAATGGGTAATTCAGTAATTAAGTTAAAGCCGGGAGTAAGGTCTTAGGACTTAGGTATTA
>CBIHOC010000072.1:0-7990 GCA_966211705.1 uncultured Chryseobacterium sp. | reverse complement strand
GGGGATCGGGAAAATCAGGAACCTGTTTAAGCGACGAAGTGACTTTGATTGATCGATAGAGTCAGTACTTCAATTTTAAGCAGGGATAAGCTCACTTTTTATAGGTGATTAAAATATGCCTGACATCACGTTCGTCTTTTCGTATGGCAATTACTGTAGCGATATGGTCACCATATTCTGTTAGAAAAGGAGTTGAAATTTCGTTCAGCTTCAGATCAAAAACAACCTTCTCAAATTCAGGAACGAAGATGTCTTTTCCGACACTGTCATATCTTCCTCCATTCATTTTGCTTCCGGGATCTTCTGAATAAATGGTTGCCAGTTTTGCAAAATCCTCCCCGCCGGCTGCTAATTTATAAAAGGCTATCTATAGTTGATTTTGCCTCCGCTTCTGTTCTTTGCTGGTTTTCAATTGGGCCAGTTGAAGTAATTGAATCAACAGGTTCCTGTTCTTTTGCTTTTTGTTCAAGAGCAGCATCTCCGCATGAACCTGTTAAAACCACCAGTCCCGTGATTAAAATAACTTTTTGTGTTGGTTTCATTTTGTTCATTATTTAGCTCAACCCCGGAACCACTTTGTTCGTCTTTCGAAAGTACAACATTGTAATCATGAAAGTTTATAATAATAGCCCAAAGCTTAGCGATCATGGTCGTTAACGAAAACTTCAAACCTGCGGACCAGGAATTCCAACCCCATCCCCGCAATCCTCAATTACCCCATTACCCCATTACCCAATTACCCAAATCCCCAATTACCCAATTACCCAATCCCTTCTTTTTTCATTAACTTCGTTATCATGAAAATCTCGTTCGGTTACCAGACAGAACAGGAAGAAGCGCTTCTTCTTGAGGAGGAAATTCTACATCTCAACGATCTCGTCCTTTACAATGACGACGTCAATACGTTCGATTTCGTGATTGAAACGCTTGTCGAGCTTTGCGGCCACGATCCGCTGCAGGCTGAGCAGTGCGCGCATCTTGTTCACTTCACGGGCAAGTGCGGCGTCAAAAGGGGAACGGCACAGGAATTGCAACCGGTTTGTTTGGCGATGCTCGACCGCGGACTTTCCGCGAAAATCGAATAAGCACACGCAACCGTTTTTATGAGAACCCGGCTGATCTTTCCCGTCACGTTTTTGCTGGTTTTTTCCTGGTCCTGCACGAAAGTCCCGATCACGAACCGCAAACAGTTCAACCTTCTTCCGGAGTCCGACCTCATCTCGATGAGCCTCACGGAATACAATAAATTTCTCGCGGCCCACACACTCGCGCCCGCGGCCGATTCGAACACCATCATGGTGAAACGCGTCGGCGGCAAGATCTCCAGCGAGATCACGAAGTACATGCAGAGCCATGGACAGGCGAAACGCGTGGCCGGCTACAAGTGGGAATTCAATCTCGTGCAGGACAATACCGTCAACGCCTGGTGCATGCCCGGCGGAAAAGTGGTGGTGTACACCGGCATTTTGCCCATTACCAAAGATGAAAAAGGACTTTCAGTGGTCATGGGCCACGAGATCGCCCACGCCATCGCCCGCCACGGCAACGAACGGATGAGCCAGCAGCTGGCCGTGCAGCTCGGCGGTGTGGCGCTCGCCGTCGCACTGTCGCAGAAGCCCGAGCAGACGCAGCAGATCTTTCTCCAGGTGTACGGCGCAGGCTCTACCCTCGGCGCGCTCGCTTATTCCCGCAAGCACGAAACCGAAGCCGACAAACTCGGTCTTGCTTTTATGGCAATGGCCGGCTACGACCCGAACGAGGCCGTCGCATTCTGGGAACGCATGGCAAAAGCCTCCGGCGGTGCGGCGCCCCCCGTATTCCTCAGCACGCACCCGAGCGACGCGCAGCGCATCAAGGACATCAAAGCCTACATGCCGACCGCGATGAAATATTACAAACCCGCCGGCTCCGGCACCACCACAAAACAGTCGGGAAAAAAATCAGGCGGCAACAAAGGCCCCGTCACCCGTCCGGGACAAACGACGACGCAGCCGAAATGATCACACCGGAGGCGTGATCAATTTGCAGATGTGCAAATTTGCAGATGTGCAGATTCGCGCCAATTCTACGCACATTAAACTCGATTTTAAGGGAAGCCAACCCTCACATCCAATTTGCACATCTGCACATTTGCAATTTGCACATTTGCACATCTGCATATTTGCACATCTGCACATTTGCACATCATTTCTTCAACTTCGGATCCAGCGCATCGCGTAGTCCTTCACCGATCAGATTGTAAACGGTAACCGTAACGAAGATCGCCAGGCCGGGGAAGATGATCAGCCACCATGCGTCGAAGCGGCCGCGGCCTTGTGAAAGCAGTTTTCCCCACGTCACAAGGTCTTTCGGAACGCCGATGTCGAGGAACGAAAGGCTCGATTCGACGAGGATGGCGCCGGCGATCCCGAATGCGATCGACACGAGCGAAGGCGCCATGCCGTTGATCAGCGCGTGGCGGAACATGACGCGTTTCTCGCTGAAACCCATCGCCTGTGCCGCCTGGATGTAATCCATGCCGCGGATCTTCAGGAACTCGGCGCGGGTGAAGCGCGCGATGCCGGTCCACGACGTCAGCCCGATGATCACCATCACGTACACCATCGATTCCTCTTTCGCCAGTGCGGCGAGCGTGATGATGAGGATGAGCGTGGGAATGGAATTGAGGATTTCGATGCTGCGCGAAATGGTTGAATCGACCGGCACGAAGATCTGTTTCCCGAGGCTGCGTCCACGCGAGATGAATTTCCCGGCCCTGGAGAACAGCCAGATCACGAAAACGAAGACGAGCAGGCTGATCATGAAATGAAGCAGGAAGCTCAGGCCCGATTCCGCCATCGCGTCTTTCAGCCGGAAGCTGCGCACGCTGAATGCATAGAACCACGCCATCGGCACGCCCAGCACGATCATCCAGAACCGCGCGCGTGTCGTTTGCAGGCGCGTGTCGCCGAAGTAGCCGGACAGGGCGCCCAGCAGCAGCCCGAGGATCGACGCGATGCCCATCGAGATGAAGCCGATGCTCAGCGAAACGCGCGCGCCGTGGATGAGGCCCGCCAGCACGTCTTCCCCGGAATCGTTCGTGCCGAGGAAATGTTTGAAGCGCGACGGCATGTACAGCGTATCGCCGTTGCGGTCGATGAACCGCTGCGGATCGCCGGGACCTACGTAATTGCGGTTCGCGCGGTCGCCTTTGCCGGGCGACCACACCACGGGCGCCCACGTTACGGATTCGACCTCGAGGCGTTTCCAGTCGGTGATGTCGAGCTGGAGGTTTTCATTGCCGATGATGTAATTCGTTTTGAATGTGAACGCGGGGAAAAACGTTTCGCCTTTGTACTTCATGTACAGCGGGCGCTCGTTGGCGAGAACCGGCGCCAGCAGCGCCATCACCAGCAGGAAGCCGAGCACCCACAGCGAGATGTACGCGGGCCTGTTGCGCCTGAATTGTTTCCACGCGTATTTCCGGAAATTGAAATCTTTCTGCACAGCGGTTTCTTCCGGCTCCGGTGTGGCCGGTAATTCTGCTGCTGCGGATTTCGTTTCTTCTGTCATTGCTTAACGTCTGGCATACGAAATCCGCGGGTCCACCACGGCATAAAGAATATCGGCGACGAGGTAACCCACCAGCGTCATGAATCCCGACAGCGTGAACACGCACACGATCATCGGGTAGTCGCGCGTCTGCACGGCCTGGTAAATTTCCTGTCCCATCCCGGGAATGCCGAAAATAAATTCGAGAATGACGGAGCCGCCCACCGCCGCGGGAAAAATGTTGGCGAACACGGTGATGATCGGCAGCAGCGCGTTGCGCAGGCCGTGCTTGTAAATGACGAGGTAATAGGTGAGGCCTTTTGCTTTTGCCGTGCGGATGTAATCCTGGCTCACCACCTCGAGCATGGCCACGCGCATCGTGCGGCTGAGGAAGGCGAGCGAGCTGTACGTATAGCAGGCGAGCGGCAGCACGAAATAGGGGAGGGAGATCTTGAATTTTTCCCAGGTCGAAATGCCTTCCGGGTAGCCTGTTGCCGGTTTTACGCCGTTGGCCGGGAAAATATCCCACACCGAAGGGTTCGCGAATGCGAGCAGCAGCAGCGTTCCCATGAAGAACGGCGGAAGCGAGTAAAGCATGAACAGCACCACCGACGAGCTCCGGTCGAACAGGCTTCCGCGCTTTGCCGCCGCCTGCACGCCGACCGGGATGCTGATGAGGTACGCGAGGAAAACGGAGATGATCGTGAACGTGAGCGACCACGGGATCGCGCGGCTGATGGTCCTTGTCACCGCCTGCTTCGTGGCGTACGATTTCCCGAAATCCCCGCGGATCACGCCTTCCGTATGCTCCGCACCTTTCCCTGTCAGCCAGTGGCCATCACCGAAAAGCCAGCGGTGATACTGGTTGTAGCCGTAAAAGTTCATTGCCGGCACCCAGTTCTTCCACGGCGTGGCGTTTGTTTTCATCGCTTCGAATGCGCTCCTGCTTTTCTTCAGCTGCGTCGCCGCAGGAGTGAAAAAATCGTGTTTGCCGAGCATCGTTTCCAGCTTTTTCAGCTTGGCGTCGATCACCACTTCTTCGTAGCTCACCAGCAAGGCCATCACTTCCTGCTTCGCCAGGTCGAGATCGGTCCGTGCTTTATCGCCGGGCCGGGAAACCGCCGCGGTGCCGGGAATTGTTTTTTTCAGGATCGCCCGCAACGTTTCGACCGACGTGTACCACGCGCTGATCTCGTCCCAGTTGCCGTAGCTGTCGATCAGCCGTTCCAGCGACGCGTAACGGCTTTTGTCGAATACTTTGTAAAGCGTGTCGGGCGACGCAATGCTGCCGATCGTAAAATAGAATACGGGAAGATCGAGGCCGAGCTGGTGGCGGAGCGTGTCCTTCTGCCGCAGCATTTCCTCGTTGATCGTACCGGATGATTCGTCGCCGCCCTGCTGGCCCGTGAACAACGCCTCTACCGGGTCACCCGGCGCGTTGATGCTGATCACGAACGCGATGAGCGAGATCGCGAACAGCGTCGGGATGAAAATGAGGATTCGTCGGACGATGTATTTCAGCATCTGCGGAAGAAAGCGCTCACGGGTTGGCGTTCTTTGCCATTGTTCCGGCCGAAAGGAGACGCAGGTGGCTCAGGTACACGCCGGGCTTTTCGTAATACATGTCGGCATTGTCGAACCGCTTGTGGATCGCGATCTTCGTCGGCACCATGAACAGGAAAATATACGGCTGCTCGTCGTAAACAATGTGCTGCAGGCGCTTCTCCATCGGGATGCGAAGCGAATCTTCCATCGTTACGCGGATGGAATCGATCAGCGCGTCGGATGCGGAAGTGCCGAAACCGACATAGTTGGAACCGTCTTCCCAGCTGCTGGTGTGCCAGATCTGCTTGTAGTCCTCGGGCACGAATGCTGCCGACCACGCGCCGAAGTACATGTCGAACTTGTGCAGCTGCACCTGTTCGTAGAAGGTAACCACCTCCATTGTTTTGACATTCGCGATCACGCCCGCCCGCTTCATGTTTTCCGCCATCTCTTTGCCGATGTTGACCGCCACCGCATTCGCAGAAATGATCAGCATGTCGAATTCAAAATTCACTTTTATCCCGTCGATCATTTTGTCGCGGATGTTGTCCTTGTCGGTGTCCACCCAGCCTGCTTCATCCAGCAGCTTTTTCGCCTGCTCCAGGTCATAGGTCAGCGGTTTGAGTGTGTTGTCGTACACATCGGGTTTCGTCGGCAGCACGTTGCTGGCCATGCGCACGGCCTTGCCGTCGATGTATGCGTTGTTGACCTGGTCGATGTCGATGAGCAATGCCATCGCGCGGCGGACACGCTTATCGACGAAGAACGGCGGACGGTTTACCGGCTTCATGTTCATGCCGATATACTGGTAATTGAAATTCTGCACATACTCGGAATGGTAGTTGCGGTTGAACGCCGGGTCTTTCTGCAGTTCAACCAGCCCATGCGTGCTGATCCAGGTCGACACGTCGATCGTCTGCTGCTTGAGCTCGAGCGCGATGGAATTGTCGTCGCCGTTCACTTTGAAAATAATCTTTTCCGGGTTCGCCTGGTCATACATGTCCGGGTTCTTCAGCTTCGATGTCCAGTGATTTTCTTTTTTCGTCAGCTCGATGCGCTGCTTGTCTTCCCACGCCGTCACCCTGTAAGCTCCGAGGCCCGGCAGAAATTTCAGGTCACGGCCGTACTTCGCATCGTTGAACTCTTTGGACCATTTCTCGAGGTCGTCATGCTTCGTGGCTGAAAAGTCGGGCGCATTGAGCTGGACGAAGGTGTAGTTCGCGAGCACATTCTGCGGATCGAAAAACTTGCGCTGCATGATGGGCATGTCCCCGAACACCGCAATGTTCTGGATGTATTTTTCGCGCATCACGATCCGGAATTTACGCGGGCTGGCAGGGTCGGCCACCACGTCTGTCACGTATTCGAAATACGGCTTTGCGTATGCATTGCTCGTCAGCGGATTTTTATTGGCTTTGATCGTAAAGATCACGTCCTCCACCGTCAGCGGCGATCCGTCGTCCCACGTCGGCTCCTCGCGCAGCTCGTAAGAGTAGGTGAGCCCGTCCGCAGAAATGGCCGGCATCGCCTTGACCAGGTCCGGGCGCAGCGTCAGCTTTTCGAGGTCGGCGCTCACGAGGAAACGTTGCGTGTAATCCATCACCACGCGCCGCGCGTTGGATTTGCCGTTGGTCGGGTGCAGGTTGTCCGGCTCACCGCGCCAGTGGTACACCACGATATTTTCCTTCGACCAGTCATTCTGCCATTCTGTAGCTGCGGTAATATTGACAAAGCGCTTGACCGTATCGATGCCGCCGCCGCCGGTTTTGTTTTCTTCCTGGAATTTGCCGGTGGGTGTATCGCTGCAGGACGCGAGAAGGAGCAAAGCCGCACCGAATATAAAACGAGGTTGGATAGATTTCATGCAGGCGAGTTGGTTAAAAAGAGGATGAGTTACAAATATAATAGCTGCGGGGGAACGGTACACTTTGTTGAAGGAATTAACCTTGAGGCAAGATCATTTGGCCGGAAAGCTCATGGAAGCTGAGTTCTTGCCATGATGAAGAAAGAGCCGGATAAAAAAATGTCCCGCCATGCGGGACATTTTCTTTTGCGGTGAGGGAGGGATTCGAACCCTCGGTACGCTTTTGGCGTACGGCAGTTTAGCAAACTACTGGTTTCGGCCACTCACCCACCTCACCGTTGAGGGCCATTGTAAGGGCGACAAAGGTAGAAAAAGATTTCTAAAAAGAAGCTTCACCACAAATGCTCCACTTCCCCCAACCCTTCCCGCACCACCGTGAAGTCTCCGCCCGTGCAGTCGATCACCGTTGAGGCCTGGATATTCCCGTAGCCGCCGTTGATCACGAGGTCCACTTTATCCTTGTACTTTTCGTAGATCAGCTCCGGGTCGGAGAAATAATCGATCATCTCGTCGCCGTCATCATGCACTGACGAGGACACGATCGGGTTGCCCAGCGCTTTCACCACCGCCTGCACGATAGGATTGGCGGGAACGCGCATGCCTACGGTCTTTTTCTTGCTCTGGAAGATCTTCGGAACGTTGTTGTTCGCCTCGAGAATGAACGTGTACGGCCCCGGCAGCGCCTTCTTCAGCACGCGGAAAACCGAAGTCTGGATCGGGCGGGTGAAGTCGGAAAGGTGAGAAAGGTCGTGGCAGATGATCGAAAAGTTCGATTTTTCCGGCTTGATCCCCTTGATCTGGCAAAGGCGCTCGATGGCTTTCGGCTGGTAAATGTCGCACCCGATCCCGTAAACCGTATCTGTCGGGTAGATCACGATCCCGCCCGCCCGCAGCACATCCGCCGCGCGGTGCACGGACTTATCATCGGGCTTGTCAGGATTGATGCGGAGGAGCATTTCGGTTGTCTAAAGTTGTCGGTTGTCCGGGGTTGTCAGTTGTCGGTCTTCGTCCTGAGGACTCGGGATCAGACTGACAACAGAAAAATGACAA
>CBIHOC010000071.1:0-8296 GCA_966211705.1 uncultured Chryseobacterium sp. | reverse complement strand
CGGGGGGGGGGGGTGGGGTGTCGGCTACTTTGTTTGGGCAAAAACACCGGGAGGGCCCCGCCCAACCCGCCCCCCCCCCCCCCCACCCCCCAACCCCGCCTACCGCCACTTTTTTTCAAAGCGGCAATCCGTTACCCCTGGTACTTCGTACATCCTAATTCGTACCTCGTAAATCGTAATTCCTCCGTATCTTGTTAGGCTCAATCTACTCTTACATGTCCGCACCCCGCAAAATTGTTGTCTTTACCGGCGCCGGCATCAGCGCGGAGAGCGGTATCAGCACGTTCCGCGACAGCGGCGGGCTGTGGGAGAAATACGACATCCGCGACGTGGCCACGCCGGAAGCCTGGCAGCGCAACCCGCTCCTCGTTCTCGATTTTTACAACCAGCGCCGCAAACAGTTGCTGGAAGTTCAGCCGAATCCCGGGCACACGTCGCTCGTGGAGCTGGAAAAGAAATTCGACGTGCACGTCATCACGCAGAACGTGGACGACCTGCACGAGCGCGCGGGAACGAAAAAAGTGCTTCACCTCCACGGCGAGCTCCGCAAAGCGCGCAGCAGCGTCAACCCTGAGCTCGTCTATCCGGTCAAAGGCTGGGAGATAAAGGCAGGCGACAAATGCGAGCTGGGCTCACAGCTGCGGCCGCATATCGTGTGGTTCGGTGAACTGGTGCCGGAAATGGACCGCGCCCAGGAAATTTCCGCCGAAGCTGACATTTTCATCATCGTCGGAACTTCGCTCAATGTTTATCCCGCCGCCGGCCTCGTACACTGCACGCGCAAAGATTGCCCCGTCTTCCTCGTCGATCCCAACGACGTCACCAACATCGGCATCTCCAACCTCAACGTGATCAAAGAAACTGCGGGGAACGGCGTTCCGAAATTGGTGGAACGGCTGATGAACGGGCAGCTGCAGGCATCCTGATGTGACGAAATGCCGATGTGGCGAAATGCCGATGGGCTTTTCAGGTAGGGCAACGTTTCCAGCGTATCGAAATTTTGAAACTACTTTTTACAGGATAGTTTTATCGGCAAATCGGCATTTTATTTCCCCGCGGGTAAAACTCTTCTCACGCCGAGATACTCGAAAAGGCTCGGATCGACAGCGATCGTGAGCGAACCATCGCGTTTTTTAACGACGTTGAAATCATGATCCGCGAAAAACGGATCGTTGAAAAAGGCGTGCACATCCTGCCCGTCATAGCTGATCTTGCCGACGTACTGGTGGCATTCATATTCCTCCTCCAGTTCTTTTTTCTCCAGTGCATAGCTCACGATCGCGTTGAACAGCGCAGCGTAGCCGATGCAATTAGCTTCGCCTTTTTTCGCCGCTTTATTGGGATCGGAAGGCGTCCTTTCAGTCGTGAACGAAAGCTGATGTGCCGTCAATTCCTGCGCAAAATCTACAAGCGAGTCGATGTGAAAAGTTTCCCGCGCAAGCCAGTTGTCGACGACAGTTTTCAGCGAATCGACAGTAAGAGGAACGGCGCTGCGCTCCTTGATGATCGTGTAGCTCAGCTTCGAAAGGCTGCCAGCCGGAGAAGGTTGTTGGGGCTTTTGAACGGGTAAGCTGTCTTCAGCGGAACTGTTTTTCCCCGGTTCGTTGCAGGAGAATAAAAGCAAGATGAAAATTGCCGGAAGAAAATAGTTCATCGGTTAATCCTCCTTTTTCTCTCCAGGCGCCGGCACTTCTTTTCCCTGCTTGTCGATGTAGATCCAGATTTTCCCCACAAACACGTGGTATTCGCTGTCTTTATGCGCAGGCTCACTGTGACATTCGACACTGACTTTCGCCACACCATTTTCAAAAGGCCAGGCGCAACCGTAAATTGGTTGAATGGCGATCAGTCCGGTGGCTGCATTTGCAAACCCGATTTTATTACCGGCAACGATCCGGAAATAGCCGTCATTTACATAGTCGGGGCCATTGTCGAAGTTGTAAATGGAATAAAGGATGTTTTCCTGCCGGTCGATCCCGACCCAGCCTTTTCCAGGATAAAGCACGATTGCGTACGTACGGAATGTATCCGTGTAGCTATAGCTGTATTTTCCCGGAGGAATTACAGTATCGCCTGTAGAATTGATGAAGCCAGCAGCATTACGCGCTTCGTCATAAAACCGTAAAAGGTAATCCGGCGGATCCTGCGCACAGGAAACCCTTGCAACAAGCAGCAGAAATGCGATGAGAATTCCTCGTTGCATTGATTACTTATTCGGAAAGCACAACACGCCGCGTCGCCGACAAACCATCGGATGAGAGCAGCACGCAGGAATAAACGCCCGCCGGCAACGCGGTAAGATCGAGCGACAATTCACCTTCGCGGCGCAGGATTGATTCTGTGCGCACGACACGTCCTTCAACATCGTAGACGTTCATCGCTGCGCTTTCATTTTCACCGAGGTTGAAATTGAATTTCACCAGCCCATTCGACGGGTTCGGGAACGCTTCACCGAGCATCACGCCATTTGCATAAAGCGATGAAACGCTTGCGGGGCTGACGTTGTACCAGAGCGTGAACGATGCCGTGTCCGACGGATTGTTCGGATCGAAGATGCGGTAATGAACAACCGAAGTACCGAAGTTCGGGCCGGAATAAAAATCGCATATGAACTGGTTGTAATCGCCCGGGTCGGTGGTGTAAACGTCCGCCGGTGCGGTGGTAGAAGGAACATAACAGTGGCTCTGCAGGTCCGTCCCGTTTCCGTTGTGATAAATGCAGAACCAGGAAGAAGCCCCGCTCATCATCGTAACCTCTTGCTTCGACACCATGTAGCCTTGCTGCGCGCCGCCGATGTTCACCGCATCGAGGTGATACGAATGCGACGTGCTGGGCGCGATGTAGAAATAGAGGATCGTCCCGTTCACGACGTTATTGCTCACCTGCGGATCGCGGATCTCGCTGGTGACTTGCGCGCCGATAGCCACCGGGGCAATGGCGGATAAAAAAAGTACGGCCGTGAGGGCCGTACTTTTCATGAAGTTGAGCTTCATCGATGACAGGTTTTAGTGCGATACCACGAGACGACGGGTCGCCTGTGTTTTTCCGTCGGCAACGAGGGAGCAGAAATAAACGCCCTGGTCGAGGGTGGAAACGTCCATGCGGACAGTTCCTTCAGCAGACGTGATCTCGGTTTCCATGACCACAGCGCCGAGCATGTTGTAGACCATCAGCTTTGCGCCGGCTGCGGACGTGCTGCCGAGCTTGTAGGTCATGCTGAACTGTGCGAAAGCCGGGTTCGGCATCGGGTTGGAGATGGAGGCTTTCACCGCGATGTTGCTGGCGATGCCCGCAGGGCCGATGTTATAAATGATTGTCACGAAAGACGTATCGCTCGTGTTCATCTGGTTGATGATGGCGTAACGGACTTCGGTAACGCCGGTGTTGTTGTACGGATCGATATCCACGGTGAGATCGAACATGCCGTTGCTGGCCATGGCCACGTTGCCGGAGAGCGTGGTGGTCGGTGCGTAGCAGAGCTGGTCGGTGCAGAACCAGGTGGTGGAACTCGGGTGGTGCTGCTGGATAACCGTTTTGCGGACCTTCACGTTCACCTGCGAGGAATTCGTATTGGTGATGGTGAAAATGCGCGTGTCGGTAGAATTCGCGACGATGTTATACGTTTGCGTGGTGCCGGCAACGTTCGCGGAAGAAGCGTCGGTGATGGTGAAATTGCCTGCGGTAGCCGCTGCGGTGATTCCAACAAATGCGATTGCGAGTAAGTGTTTTTTCATCGGGTTGATTTGCTTGTGATGCTTTTACAAACATACTGAACTTTTCCCGGAATTCCCACTGCCATTTACAGGGAAATCCTTGCCAGTTAACAGGTTGAATGGAACGAAGAGCCGTGGACGAGGGACGGATTTGCGTAAAATGACTAATCGTTGGGCTATTTTAACCCGGGGCAAAACGGTTTGAAATATTTGCATTTCCTAGCTACCTTAGCGTTTAATCCTGAAAAAACGAGTCAATTCATAACAACTTCCACAAAAACTCCCAGCCTGCGCGGAACCGTCGATTTGGCCTGGATTTTGTCAGATCTCCCGCGGTCATTAGTATAAACGCCATCTTTATCCCATGAAACGCATTTCTTCCCTCGTCCTTTTTGCCGCTTTCTTTTTCACCGCCGTTGCATTCCGCATCGACGAAGGCGCGCGTACGCTTCCGTCAGTCCAGCTCAAAACGCTCGACGGAAAAGTGATCAACACGTCCACGTTTTCGAACGACGGAAAGCCCATTATCCTTGACTTCTGGGCCACCTGGTGCGCGCCGTGCAAAAAAGAGCTGAACGAGATCAACGACGTGTACACCGACTGGCAGGAAGAGACGGGCGTGAAGCTCATCGCCGTTTCCATCGACGACCAGCGCAATTCCCCGAAAGTGAAGCCTTACGTGGAAAGCAAAGCGTGGGAATACGAAGTTTACCTCGACGAGAACCAGGATTTCAAACGCGCCATGAACGTCGGCGACATTCCCCACGTGTTCGTGCTGAACGGCAAGGGCGAAGTGGTGTGGCAAACAAACGCTTACGTGGAAGGCGGCGTGGAGATCCTGCACAACATCGTGAAAAAAGTGGCCAACGGCGAGAGCCTCGAAACGCCCCAGAAGTAGATTTTTAAAACGCTACCTATCGTGAAAAAAGCCCTGGTGCTGATCCCGGTTTGCCTGGCCGGGTTCGCCCTCATTGCCCCGTCAACCCTCGGCGCGCAAAACCTCAACAATGTCGGCGGAGGCCAGATCCACGGAAATTTCCAGGTCATGGCCCAGTACTACAACCCCGACACGCTGATCGGCGCGCCGCCTGTGCCGGAAAAAGCGCTGATGAACGGCTGGGGAAACATCAACTACACGCGCGGGAAATTCTCGGCGGGCCTCCGCTACGAAAGCTACCTCAACGTGCTGCAGGGATTTCCCACCGGCTACAGGGGAACAGGCATTCCCTACCGCTATGCCACCTACAACAACGACGGCCTCGAGATCACCGTGGGCAGCTTTTACGACCAGTTCGGCAGCGGGCTCATCTTCCGCTCCTACGAAGACCGTAACCTCGGTTATGATAACGCGATGGACGGCGTGCGGGTGCGCTATTCGCCGGTAAAAGGGCTTTACCTGAAAGGCATCTGGGGCAAGCAGCGGAGCTTCTTCACCACCGGTCCCGGCATCGTGCGCGGGTTCGACGGGGAAGCGAACCTCAATGAGCTGTTCGATTCCACGTTTGCGAACGTCAAGACGCAATTCATTCTCGGCGGAAGTTTCGTGAGCAAATACCAGGTGGACCAGGACCCGCTGCTGGTGCTGCCGCAGAACGTAGGCGCGTGGGCGGCGCGCGCGAACATCATCCGCAACCGTGTGAACTTTTACGCCGAATACGCCTACAAGATCAACGATCCCACGATCGGCAACAATTTCATCTACAAGCCGGGCGAAGCGTTGTACGTTTCCGCAACGTATTCGCAGAAAGGCCTCGGCATTTCCCTCGCGGGCGCACGCATCGACAACTTCGGCTTCCGCTCCGACCGCAGCGCGACATTGCTCCAGCTGCAGCTCAATTACCTGCCGGCGCTCACGAAGCAGCATACGTATATGCTGACGGCGTATTACCCGTTCGCCACGCAGCCCAACGGGCAATACAACTGGCAGGCGGAAGTCGCGTACAAGATCAAAAAAGGTTCGCTGCTCGGCGGGAAATACGGCACGGACATCACGTTCAACTATTCCGCCGCCTATGCGCTCGACACGAACCGCCTGAACGATGAAGCCGGTCCCCGCATGGGCTACAGCTCCACGTGGAAGCCGGGCGATTCCCTCTTTTTCCAGGACGTGAACATCGAGATCTACCACAAGTTCAGTCCCCGCTTCAAAGCCACGCTGGTGTATGCGAACATCAAATACAACAAGAACGCCATCGAAGGCAAGCTCGGTTATCCCATTCTCGATGCGCACATCGTTGTTGCCGACCTCATCTGGCGCGTGAACGATAAGCTCACCTGGCGCTCCGACCTCGAGCACATGTATGTGAAGGACGATTTCGGCAGCTGGGCCGCGGCGCTGTTCGAATTTACGTTCGGCGAAAATTATTTCGTGGCGCTCACCGACCAGTACAACTACGGCAATTACAGCAAAGACCACCGCATTCATTATTTCTCGGGCATGTTCGGCTACATGAAAGGCACGAACCGCATCGTGCTCGGCTACGGCAAGCAGCGCGCGGGGATCTTCTGCGTGGGCGGTGTATGCCGCTTTGTACCCGCGTCAAACGGTTTCTCGGTCACCATTTCCAGCTCGTTCTGACGAAGAAAAAACGTAACTTTAAGATGCTTACAATGAAACGTATCACGATGAGGTCCATCTTCTTTACTGCGGCAACTTTTCTGCTGTTCGGCGGCTGCGACTATATTGAAGTACCCCAGCAGGCCGGCAGCGGCAATAACGACACCGACATTGTTGTGCGCAAAGTGCTGATGGAAGAATTTACAGGACATACCTGCATCGCTTGCCCGCAGGGCGCTGCAACGATCGAGCAACTTCATAACATTTATGGAAACCAGATGATCACCGTTGCTGTCCACCATGGCTGGTTTGCCGATCCGTGTCCTCCCGTAGGAACGCACCCGACGCCGAACGGTGCGCCGGCAGGTTCATTCAGCGAAGATTTTACAACGGGTACTACGTCAGGAGAAGGTTATGAGTACGAGGTCAATTTCCCCGGCTTATTCGCCTCGCTCCCGGTCGGCATGGTCAACCGTGTGGGCTTTCCGGGAGGAGATTATGTGAAGCAGCAGGGACAGTGGGGCGGATTAATCGACAGTCTCGTGCAGGTTCCGCCCAGCGCCGACCTTGACATTGAGCATACGTACAACACGTCAACACGTGCGCTGACCTTAACGGTGGATGGCAATTTCATCGATGCGCAGAGCGGCACGTTCAACGTGGCGGTAATGATCACCGAAGACAGTCTCGTCGGCTGGCAAATCGACGGAACGGTGTATGTCCCCGACTTCGTCTTCATGCATGTGCTTCGCGGCTGCGTCAACACACCCGGTTCAATTATCGGAACACCTGTATTGACCGGCAACATCGACGCCAACACGCCATTCTCCTGGACGCTGCCGTCGACTTACACGGTCAACAGTAATTTCGTCGCAGAGCATTGTCATCTTGTCGCTATTCTCTACAACACCGCAACGTTTGAAGTGCTGCAGGCGGAAGAAGTTGAGCTGGTGGAATAATTTCCGAAAGTCTTTTTTCCTGGCAAAAGGAGTGTTTCGATGAGGAACGCTCCTTTTTGCTTTACTCCGGGAGATTCCGGGCGCCACAGGTTGCAACAAAAAGGTGTAGCTTTATTACAATGAAACACGCCCGGGAAACCCTCTTCATGCTGACCGCAATCGTTCTGCTGTCCTGCAGTTGCGATTACGTCGACGTGCCCCGGCAGGCCGGCAGCGCGGGTGGCGACACCGGCATAGTTGTGCGTCGTGTGCTGGTGGAAGAGTTCACGGGGCATACGTGTATTGCGTGCCCGGCAGGAGCGGCTATGATCGAACAACTGCACAACAATTACGAAGACCAGATGATCACAGTTGCCGTGCACCACGGATGGTTCGCATTACCCTGCATCGGTTCGCATAGTCCGCCAAACAATGCCCCTGCAGGCTCTTTCACGGAAGATTTCACAACCGGCACAACATCAGGCGAAGGCTACGACTACGAGCTGAACTTCCCCAGCCTGTTTGCCGCGTTGCCTGTGGCCATGATCAATCGCATGGGTTACGCGAACAATACTTACGTGATCGAATCGGGAAACTGGGGCTCGAAGGTCGACAGCCTGCTGCAGCTCCCGCCCAGCGCGGGTCTTGAGATCGAACATACCTACAATCCCACGACGCGCGCGCTGAACATCAGTGTCGACGGCAAGTTCATCGATGCGCAGAGCGGCACGTTCAACGTCGCCGTGCTGATCACCGAGGACAGTCTTACCGGCTGGCAAACGGACGGAAGCACCTTCATCCCGGATTTTGTTTTCATGCACGTGCTCCGCGCCTGCGTCAACACGCCCGGTTCGATCATCGGCACACAAGTAATGAGCGGAACGATCGCAGCAAATTCCACGTTCAGCTGGAGCATGCAGTCTGCATACACGGTCAACAGCAGCTTCGTCGCGGAACATTGCCACCTCGTCGCCATTCTATACAACACCGCAACGTTTGAAGTGCTGCAGGCGGAGGAAGTTGAGCTGGTAGAGTAAAATCAGTTGTCGGTTTTCCCCGGGTTGGGGCGTCGCAGGAAGAGGGCGGGA
>CBIHOC010000070.1:0-8452 GCA_966211705.1 uncultured Chryseobacterium sp. | reverse complement strand
TGTCCGGGGTTGTCGGTTGTCGGTATTCGGTTGTCAGTCTGAGCGACAGCCGAAGACCGACAACCGAAGCGGCGAAGCCGCGACCGACAACCCCGGACAACCGACAACCGACTATCTTTACCAAATGACATTCACCGGCAAAACCATTTTCATCACCGGCGGCAGCCGCGGCATCGGGAAAGCGATCGCGCTGAAGCTGGCCTCGCACGGCGCGAACATCATCATCGCCGCCAAAACCACGGAACCTCATCCGAAGCTCGAAGGCACGATCTTCAGCGCTGCGGAAGAGATCGAACGGGCAGGAGGGAAGTGCCTCCCGGTGAAATGCGATATCCGCGAGGAAGACCAGGTGGTGAACGCCGTTGCGGAAGCGGTGAATGCGTTCGGGGGAATCGACGTGCTCATCAATAATGCGAGCGCGATCAACCTGTCGCCCGCATCCATGCTGCCACTCAAGCAGTACGACCTGATGCAGGACATCAACACGCGCGGCACTTATCTTGTTTCCCGGCATTGCATCCCGCACCTGAAAAAATCCGCAAACGCGCACATCCTCACCTTATCGCCGCCCATCCAGATGGATCCGAAATGGTTCGCCCATTTTGCGCCCTACACGATCAGCAAATTCGGCATGAGCATGCTGACGATGGGACTTTCCGCGGAGCTGAAGAAAGACGGCGTTGCGGTGAATTCACTCTGGCCGCGCACGACCATTGCCACTGCCGCGGTGAAGAATGTACTTGGCGGTGAAGAGCTCATGCGTCAATCGCGCAGGCCGGAAATCGTAGCCGACGCGGCATATTTCATCCTCGGCAAGAACAGCCGTGAAACGACCGGCAATTTTTTCATCGACGACAATGTGCTGGCAGCGGAAGGCATCACCGATCTCTCCGGCTATGCGGTGGACCCGTCGGCCGGGCTCATGCAGGATATTTTTCTTTAAGCTGCCCGGAATTTCAAAAGATCGATTCCGGACACCTCTTAAACCCGGGAAGTAAATCGGGTTACGAAACAGAAGGGTCAACTCGTTGTTTACCAATTTGTTATATTTTTACCTTGACGCCAGGCTCACGGCAAGGAAAAAAAGTCGATTTTTACCACTGCTCACCCGAAGTCACTCATTTCAAAACCCACCCATGAAACAATCCAACTTTCTCAGAATGTTGGTGGTTGCCTTTTCTTTTGTCCTTTCCGGGACAATTGCAAAAGCGCAGGTCGTTGTGACCGCCACCGCAGGAGTAACCGGCCCTACGTTCTATACGACTGTAGGCGCCGCATTCGCAGACATTAACGCCGGCCTCCCCCAGGGCGCAATTGCTGTCGCCATACAGGCCAACACGATCGAAACCGGTCCGTGCGTGCTGAACGAGTCAGGCGCCGGTGCGGCTACCTATACAACAGTGACTGTTGTGCCTATCGTCGACGGCGTCACCATTTCCGGGGCGACGCCTTCCGGCCGCGGCCTTATCGAGCTTAACGGCGCCGATAACGTCGTCATCGAAGGCGATAACCCGAACACAGGCGGCATCAACCGCAACCTGACCATCCAGAACACGGCAGCAAACACGACGACGTACACTTCTGTCGTGCGCATCGCGCTGTCCACATTAATCACGAGCGGCGACAATAACGTGGTACGCAACTGTATTCTCCTGGGCAGCGCAACCGGCCGTAATACCGCGGCTGCAACCAGCACCACGGGCAGCGAGCACACGACCTACGGTATTCTTGTTGGCGGCGGCGCTTCTACCGTTTCCAACACGACAGCCCCGAACGCGATCACATCGGTCAGCACGACTGTCGGCACAGGCATTACTGCGGCCAACTTTACGGTGACCAACAACAGCATCAACTCCTGCGCGCGCGGTGTCGCCGTCAACGGATCGGCAGTGACAGTTGTAAACGCGCTTACGATCACCGGCAACACCATCGGCAGCTCCACGCCGGCAGACCCGACGACCGTGTATTCCCGCGGAATTTCTGTCCAGGGATTCAACGCTGCGGCCATTTCCGGGAATACGTTCCAGAACATCGGGTTTTATGTCAGCACCGCATGCATGGGCATCGGTATCGGCGAGGTAAGCACGGGATGTGCCAATGCGGTGATCGAAAACAACATGGTCAACACCGTCGAGAACAGGAACACCGGCACTTACGGCGCTTACGGCATCAACCTCGCCGGCGGCAGCAACCACACGGTGCGCAACAACTTCGTGCAGGGAATGAACCACGACATGAGCGGCGGTTTTGCATTCTCCACCACGTTCGGCGTGTACGGCATCCGTATCGGTTCAGGCACGGGCCACAACATTTATTACAATTCCGTCAACATCTTCGGCACTCGTTTCGGAACGCCGAATTCGACGCTGCTTTCTGCCGCGCTGGCGGTCGTCGGCACAGGCCAGACAGGCATGACGATCCGCAATAACGTTTTTTCGAACACGCTTACGGGAGGAACGACAAGCGTTGTTGCTGCGTCCATTTATCTTCCGTCCGGGACCTCGGCCATGAACCTCACGCTGAACAATAATTTCTACTACGACGGAACTGTTGCAGGCCAGTCGGGCATCATGCAGGTGAGCACGACGTACAGCGCAGCGAACCTCTACACCTCGGCGAACTTCATCCAGGGGTCGACCGCGCCCGCCAGCAACATGCGCGCCTATACAAGCACGCTCTCTGCCGCAGGCACCAACGACGATGCGTCATGGGCTTCTTCCGCGGCAGCGCCTTTCACATCCAACACCGACCTGCACATCAACCTCAGCGCATCGAACGTATCCGATCTGAACGCCCGCGCTGCAGTGATTGCCGGCATCACCACGGACATCGACGGCAACGTTCGCGATGCCTCCACGCCTGACATCGGTGCGGATGAGTTCACGATTGCAAACTGCAGCACGGCCGACGGCGGAACAATTGCACCGTCAACCATCTCGCGTTGCGCAGGACAAACCCTTGCGATGACCTCGACAGGAGCTACTGTAGCGCCGGGCATCACCTACCAGTGGATGGTCGGCACAACATCCGGCGGACCTTACGTTAACGTAACGGGCGGCACCGGCGCCACGACCGTTTCCTATACGACCGACCCGCTGACTGCCGGCACGTATTATTATGTGCTGCAGACCACCTGCACGTTCGGTCCCGTTTCAGATTTTTCAAACGAAGTGACCGTTACGGTGAACGCGCTGCCTTCAGTTGCAGTCAGCCCGACCAGCGGCCTGTTCTGCGCAGGCTCACCTGCGATCACGCTGAATGCCACCGGCGCGCTGGGCTACACCTGGTCGCCTTCTGCAGGCCTTTCTGCTTCGACCGGCGCTTCAGTCGACGCTTCGCCTTCCGGCAGCACGACGTACACCGTAACAGGCGTTGATGCAAACGGCTGCACGGACACGGCTACGACGAGCATCACATCCGGCGCTCCGCCGTCAGGGGTGGTTGCTTCCGCTTCACAGGCCCCGATCTGCACCGGCGATACGATCGATCTCATGGGCGCTGCCGCCGCGACTGTCACCGTGCTGTCGCAGGACTTTACCAGCCTCGGCGCATGGACGATCACCAACGGGCCGACCTCGCCGGTGATTTCCAACTTCGCGACGCGCACGCCGCCGTACAACAATGCGAGCCTGCAGTTCACCAACTTCGCCACGCCGAGCGGCGGCGACTTCCTCATGTCCGATGCCGATGCAGGCGGATCCGGCTCGACCACGAACACCGTGCTCACCTCGCCGGTATTCAGCACCGTCGGCATGACCAGCGCGGATCTTACGTTTGAAAACCTTTACCAGCGCTGGAACAGTGGAGATATCACTGTCGCGCTTGAAATTTCTACCGACGGCGGTGCAACCTGGACCGTGCTGAGAAATTACCTTGCGCTCGGCAACCAGGGTGTCGTTACAGCCAATGCGCAGGTGCCCGCCAATGAAAGCATCAACCTTTCGGCCTACCTCAACCAGCCGAACATGCGGATCCGTTACAATTACGTATCCACGTGGGGCTATTACTGGATCATCGACAACATTGCGGTTTCCGGTGCAGCGACATACACCTACGACTGGACGTCATCACCTGCCGGTTTCACGTCGGCCCTGCAAAACCCGGTTGACGTTGTGCCCGCTGCAACCACCGATTACATCCTTACGGTGACCAATGCAGCCGGTTGCACTGCAGACGACACGGTCAGCGTAACTGTTAACCCCTTGCCGACTGTAACGGCGAATGCTTCGGCAACCACGGTGTGCGATGGCTCCCCGGTTACATTGACCGGCAGCGGTGCTGCAACGTACACCTGGACCGGCGGCGTTTCCGACGGAGTCGCATTTAATCCGTCAGTAACAGATACCTACACCGTAACCGGCACTGACGCGAACGGCTGCATGGATTCAGCTTCCATTATGGTCACTGTAAACCCGCTTCCTGCAGTAACTGCCAGCTCAACCGCATCTGCAATTTGCGCAGGCGATTCTGTAACTGTAATGGGTAGCGGAGCTGTTACTTATGCATGGACGGGCGGCGTGACCGACATGGTCGCATTTGCACCGGCAGCAACCGACACCTACACGGTAACAGGTACGGATGCTAACGGCTGCGAAGATACCGCAACGGTTATGGTAACGGTCAACGCCCTTCCCGTGGTCACTGCGAGCTCGACCGCCTCAGCAGTTTGCGCAGGTGATTCAGTTACGCTCACCGGCAGCGGTGCTGTGACCTACACCTGGACCGGCGGCGTTATGGATAGCGTTGCATTCGTCCCGGCAGCTACCGATACATACACGGTGACAGGCACGGACGGCAACGGTTGCATGGACACCGCGACGGTGATGGTCACTGTCAATGCGCTCCCGGCTGTAACCGCCAATGCGACCTCAACGTCGATCTGTACGGGTGACTCACTCACACTCACCGGCAGCGGTGCGGTAACCTACACCTGGTCGGGCAGTGTCAGCGACGGTGTTGCATTTGTACCGGCAGCTACTGATTCCTATACCGTAACCGGTGTTGACGCCAACGGCTGCATGAACATGGATTCGGTAACGGTCGCTGTGAATGCGCTTCCCACGGTAACGGCGAATGCAACGGCAACGACCGTTTGCGCAGGTTCACCTGTAACACTCACCGGCAGCGGTGCGGCATCTTACAACTGGACCGGCGGCGTAACGGATGGTGTTGCATTCAACCCGTCAGCAACGAGCACGTACATCGTCACCGGCATCGACAGCAACGGTTGCTCCGGGATGGATTCCATTTCCATAACCGTCAACCCGCTTCCGGCTGTCACGTATTCGATCGCCGCAAGCATGATCTGCGTGGACGATGCGAACATGACGCTCACGGCCGGCACGCCTGCAGGCGGCACCTGGAGCGGAACCGGCGTTTCCGGTAATTCTTTCGATCCCTCGGTCCCGGGCGCGGGCATGGCAGTGATCACGTACGCTTACACCGACAGCCTCGGCTGCACGGGCACAGCGTCAGATTCGATCCTTGTCGATCCCTGCACCGGCATCGCCACGAATGGCGTTGTTGCGGATGTGAACATTTACCCGAACCCGAACGAAGGCCAGTTCACGATCCAGCTTCCCGCCGCCCCGGCATCACCGGTACAGGTGGAGATCATGAACGAGCTTGGCCAGTTGATCGACGCGTTTACGATGACAGGCACGACGAAAGAAGTGAGCATCAGCCAGCTTGAAGGCGGCGTGTATTTCGTACGCATCATCAGCGGAGACGTTGTCAGCGTCCACCGCGTGGTGAAGCAGTAACGCATCTTCTCTTAACCAGGAAAGGCCGTCTTTAACAGGACGGTCTTTCTTTTTCCATGAAACCCGAAAAGATGTGCCGAAATACCGATGAAAGAGGTCTCAGGTATTAGGTGTTAGGAAAGCCAATGACAATGGAACTTAAGACCTAACACCTAAGATCTAACACCCAGGACCTTTGCGGGAAGCCTGTGCGCATCGGCATTTCGGCACATCGGCATATCCCGGCGCGCTGCAGGTGGGTCAGGAAAGGTACTTCCCCACGATCGGCATTCTCCTGCCGGAGCCGAAGGCTTTGGGTGAAACACGCAGGATGGGTGCGGCCTGTGCGCGTTTCCATTCGTTGCTGTTCACCATTTTCAGGATGCGGTCAACCAGCGCTTTGTCGAATCCCATTTGCACAAGCTCTACCGGTCCGAGGCGGTGTTCGATGTATTCGAAGAGCACTTTGTCGAGCACGTCGTATTCGGGAAGCGAGTCGCTGTCTTTCTGGCCGGGGCGTAATTCGGCGGAAGGCGCTTTGGTGAGAATGTGCTGCGGGATGATCTCTTTTTCCGAATTGATGTGCCTGCACAATTCATAGACCTGCGTTTTGTAGACGTCGCCGAGCACGGAAATTCCCCCGCACATGTCGCCGTACAGCGTGCCGTAGCCGACCGCGGCCTCGCTCTTGTTGGTGGTGTTGAGCAGGATGTAGCCGTGCTTGTTGGCAATGCCCATCAGGATCACCGCGCGCAACCTTGCCTGGACGTTTTCCTCGGCCACGCTGAATGGAAGGTTGCCGAAAACCGGCTTCAGCGTTTCGAGCATGGTGTCGAAATTCTTTTTGATGGGAATGGTCTCGTACCTGCAGCCGAGGTTTTTACACAGCGCAACCGAATCGTCGACGGAATGGCCGGAGGAAAATTCGGACGGCATGAGCACGGGCAGCACGTTTTCTGCCCCCAGCGCGCGGACCGCCAGCACGAGCACCAGCGCGGAATCGACGCCGCCGGAGAGGCCGAGGATGGCTTTCTGGAATCCCATCTTGCCGAAATAATCTTTGATACCGAGTACCAACGCATTTTCGATGAGGGCGGGAATGTTTGTTGTTTGTCGTTTGTTGTTTGTCGTTTGTTGTTTGTCGTTCGTTTTTCTGTCGAGCTGTTCCGTGTCGTAGATGCGGAAATCTTCTTCGAAGTAGTTCATCTCCGAAACGATTTCACCGTCGCGGTTGAGCGCCATCGATCCTCCGTCGAAAATAAGTTCCGTGTGCGCGCCAACGTGCTGGACATAGAGCAGGGGAAGTTTATATTTTTCCACGTTCCGCTTCAGCACCTTGCGCCGCAATTCCGCGTGCACGTAACTGAACGGCGAAGCGGCGATGTTGATCATGAGCTCGGGCTGTTGTTTGCACAGCTCCTCCATCGGCCAGCACGTGTACATGAGATCTTCCTCGATGTCCCACAGGTCCTCGCACACCGTCAGCGCGATTTTTTTTCCGCCGATCTCCGCCACGTGAAATTCCCTGGCCGGCTCGAAATAGCGGTACTCGTCGAACACGTCGTAATTCGGCAGCAAACCTTTGTGATGAACGCTTTGGATCTTCCCGTCCGCCAGCACGTACGCCGCGTTGAAGAGGTTTTTGCCTTCCACCTTCGTATTCACCGCCGGCGCGCCCACGATCGCCGCCACGCCTTCGCACACGGAAGCGATGTCTTTCACCGCATGTTCACAGCGACGAATAAAATCCGAAAACTCCAGGAAATCGCGCGGGGGATAACCGCACACGCTCAGCTCGGAAAACACGACAAGGTCGGCGCCTTCTTTTTTACCGCGCAAAATATTCGCCTTGATTTTCTCCGTATTCGAATCGAAGTTGCCGATGTGGTAGTTCAGCTGTGCGAGGGCGATCTTCATCGTTCAGTTGAGAATAACAGTCCGCCAGTCGGTCTTGCTGATCTCCCTTTTCCCGCCTGCGTCACCGTCTGCAGACAGGACATTCCCGTAAGTCCTGGAACGTGTAACATACACCGTTACCGGGCCGGGAGAAAATGTAATGTTGAGGAGACCGGAAGGAATGGCTACCGAGGTATCGCCCGGTGTGGTGGTCGTCCGCGGTTCGGAAAAGGCGGTTCCCTGGGTAAAGTAAACGAAAACTATTTCGCCGCTGGCCACGGGAGGCCCGGTAAAACGAACCGTGAAATTCGCCCACTGGGGAATCGTGTCGAGTGTCGTATCGACGGCGATGTCCTGCAGATCATTCAGCGAAATCACATTTGAAAAATAGTCGCCGGATTCTTTTGTGAGGCCGAACGTAACATCCGTGATCCCGGTCGTATCCCATTTATACGTATAGGTATTGTATGTGCTTGTCCAGCTATCCCCGTTAAACGTGATCGATTCATTCCCGGACAGCAGCAAATTCTCCCAGGCTGAATTACTTCCTGTTCTTTGCTGGAACGTCGCCGTCGCAAGGACCCGGCCGGTAGGGCGATAATGTGTAACGGAATAATTCTGCCGGATGCGATAAGGCGCAGGCAAATCTTCTGCATGGTCATTTCTGCATGCGAGAAATGAAACTGCGATAAGGAAAAACGCCAAGTGTCTCATAAAACAAAAATACGGCATAAAAATGTGCCGATGTGTCGAAATGCCAATGAAGGAGGTATTAGGTATTAGGGAAAGTTCCATTGTCATTGACTTTCCTAACA
>CBIHOC010000069.1:0-10271 GCA_966211705.1 uncultured Chryseobacterium sp. | reverse complement strand
CATCCGCGCAATCCCCGAAATCCGCGAGCCCCCCGCCCGTATCTTTTTCCCTTCCCACCGTTATACCTGCAACCACCAGATGTTCGGCAAACACCTGATCACTTATGAAAAAGGTACTTACTCTTTTTGCTTTTACGCTTGGAAGCCTTCCCGCCTTTTCCCAGCAAGACCCGCAGTTCACGCAATTCATGCACAACAAGCTTTTCATGAACCCCGGTTATGCCGGCATGAAACATGCTTTATGCGGTACCGGCATTTTTCGTAACCAGTGGAACGGATTCGCAGGTGCGCCCAACAGCGGCGTGTTCTCTGCAGATATGTGGATGCCGGGGTGGGGCGGGGGAGTGGGCCTCAACGTAATGTTCGACAAGCTCGGTTTTGAGAGCAACGTTGCAGTGCGTGGTTGTTACTCGTTTCACGTCAATATTGGTGACGAAGGCAAGCTCGGTATCGGCGCCGAGCTCGGCATGTTCAGCAAACGCATCGGCCCAACCGGCAGCGACCAGTGGATAGCAACGACCAACTGGACGAGCGACATCAACATCCCGCCCCAGGTGAAAAAAACAGTATTCGACATGGGTCTCGGATTATGGTATGAACACCGCAACATCTGGTTCGGCATTTCATCCACGCACTTACCCGCAACGACTGCCGATAATGGCTTTTCCGCGCCTGTTGGATCTCCGCCCGCTCCGCATTACCGGCAATACAAGTTCGCGCGGCATTACTTCATCACAGGCGGTATCAACCTGTTCGAAGGCAACACATGGGAGATCCGTCCGTCTTTCCTGGTAAAATCCGATGCCACCATTACATCTTTCGACCTTAACGCGATTGCGCTTTTCAACCAGCGTTTCTGGCTCGGTGCTTCGTATCGTTTCCAGGATGCCATTTGCCCCATGGTCGGCTTTCAGCTTGCAAATCCGCAAGGCGGCGGGTGGAAAATGGGATTTGCGTACGATTATACCACGTCGAAGCTCAATAACTACAGCAATGGCAGCTTTGAGCTGTTCCTGAACTATTGCATTCCCATTGGTTGTGGCTACGGAAGAGACACCCGCTATTTCGACGTCCGCCTTTTCGACTGAAACCGGATCTTATTTTCAATAAAAAAGCGACCGATGTTCTACCCGTACCTTATCGCCCGCCTCCCGTCCCTGCGCTCTCCCGGAGGATGTGAACAGGCCCGGGTTGAAAAAAGATTTGTTATTCAAAAATGAATATCTATCTTAGCGACCTGCGTACCGACCGTACGCCCTAAACACGTTTGGCAAAACATCAGAATCCATGAAGAGAACCCTTACTATCATTGCGTTTGCGCTCGGCAGCACGGCTGCGTTTGCACAGCAGGACCCCCAGTTTTCTCAGTACATGTACAACAAGATGTTCATGAATCCAGGGTATGCAGGAATGCGCCAGGCGCTTTGCGCCTCTGTGATCGCACGCCAGCAGTGGTCAGGGTTTGATGGCGCACCTCAGAGCGGCGTTTTTTCAGCCGACTGCTTCCTTCCGCAGATTCACGGCGGTGTTGGCCTCAATGTGCTGTATGATAAATTGGGTTTCGAGAGCACCATGGCCTATCGCCTGGCCTACTCGTTCCATCTCTATAACGTCGGCGGCGGAACGCTCGGCATTGGCCTTGAGCTCGGCGCCGTAAGCAAGCGCATCGGCCCCACCGGTTCCGACCAGTGGATTGCAACCACCGCATGGCAGAACGACGGATCGATTCCGCCACAGCTGAAAAAGACGGTTTTTGACGTCGGTTTTGGCCTCTGGTACCAGCGCCAGAACATCTGGTTCGGCATTTCTTCAACACACTTGCCCGCATCGCAGGTGGACGACGGAACACAGTCCGTAAACCAGGTTCCCACGAACCTGCCCCTCGTGCATAACCTGCGCTACCAGATTGCCCGCCATTATTTCATCACCGGGGGTATCAATCTCTTCCAGGGCAATACCTGGGAGGTTCGCCCGTCTTTCCTCGTGAAGTCTGATGCCACCATCACTTCTTTCGACCTGAACGTGATCGCCCTTTTCAACCAGCGTTTCTGGTTTGGCGCATCGTACCGCTTCCAGGACGCCATCTGCCCCATGATCGGCTTCCAGCTCCCGATGACCAACTCTACGCCGGATGAACGCCCGGGCGGAGGTCTGAAAGTCGGTTTCGCTTATGACTATACCACTTCGAACCTCAAGAATTACAATAACGGCACCTTCGAGGTGTTCTTGAACTACTGCATCCCCATTAAAGTGGTGCCGAAGCGTGTAGGTCACGGAGATACCCGTATCTTTGATTAAGAGATCCGGGCTGAGAACAGGTAACGTAACCTTAACCAGGCATACCGCGTAAAAACCATCCTGTTGCCATTAAATCATCATACTTTAAACTGTATGATGATTTTCTGCAATAGGCGGGCAATTTGGAAACATTGCCTGCGTTAATAATAGTACCAACACCAGAAGTACACTACAAAGGGAAACTAAAGGAGGCACAAATGAAACGATTGTTGTTTGTGGGCGTTATGGCCATTATGCTGTTCACTTCCTGTGAAACGGAAAACGGGCAGTTGATGGGCGTACAAGACCGCCCCGCATGGTATCCGTTCGACCCGTACGGAATGCTGTATTGCCCGATGGGCAGCTACAACATGGGCCCGAGTGACGAGGATATCCCCTATGCACACACGACCAAGTCGAAGACGGTCTCTGTGCAGGCATTCTACATGGACCAGACGGAAATCTCGAACAACGAGTACCGCCAGTTCGTGTACTATGTCCGTGACTCACTCGCCCGCCGCCTGCTCGCCAGCAACGGCTTCGAGGATATTTATCTCATCCCTGAAGACGAATGGCATGGCTACGACCAGAACGGTCCCCGCTATGTGGAAGACGACATGCCCCAGGATCCCTATCTGCCCCTGAACTGGGGGGAAAGGATCCAGTGGGAAGAAACCGACCCGGATTACAAAGCCGCTCTCAACGACATGTATCTTCCCGCGGAAGAACGTTTCTGGCATCGCAAAGAGATCGATACCCGTAAGCTTATTTACGAATACTATCGTATCGACCTCCGTACTGCTGCCCAGAAGACAAACCGTTACATTCCCGTTACAGAGCCGAATACCGGCATAAATGGTCATTCCGAGCCGGGACGCGTAATTCCGACCCGCGAAGTAGGTAAGTATGACGTCCAGTCACGTCGCATTACCAAGACCGGCGCCGATCGCAGCATCTTTATTGTAAAAGACGTAATCAACGTATACCCTGATACGCTCGCATGGGTGCATGATTTCTCCTATGCTTTCAACGAGCCGATGACCAATATGTATTTCTGGCATCCGTGCTACGACGATTACCCGGTAGTCGGTGTTACCTGGAAGCAGGCCCGTGCATTCTGCATCTGGCGTACACAGCTCCTTAATCAGTTCTTTGAAAGAAACGGAGAAGTAGCAGTGCAGGATTTCCGCCTGCCTACAGAAACTGAATGGGAATATGCTTCCCGCGGCGGTCTCCAGCTGAGCCCGTTCCCCTGGGGCGGCCCATACATCCGTAACGCCCGCGGCTGCTTCCTCGGAAACTTCAAGCCGATGCGCGGTTCGTACATCGATGACGGCGGTTTCCATACCGTGAAGATCTTCTCGTACAATCCAAACGATTGGGGCTTCTACTGTATGGCCGGTAACGCCGCAGAATGGACATCCTGCGCATTCGATGAGTCGGCTTACGACTTCATGCATGACCTTAACCCCGACTACCAGTATGAAACCACCGTCCAGGACGAAAAAACAGCCCCCGTGCTTTGCCGCAAGGTGATCCGTGGCGGTTCCTGGAAAGATGTCGGGTTCTACCTGCAGACCAGCTCCCGTTCCTATGAATACCAGGATACGGCGAAATGCTATGTTGGATTCCGTTGCGCCATGACATTCCTTGGCCGCTCGAAAGACGACGACTTATAACCCTTTGTAATTCCCCAACAATCAATCAATTAACCTGTTTTCTTTAACCAACACAAACAAGCACAACAATGAGCGGTAAAAATAGTTTCTTCGCCAGCAAGAAATGGAAGTCCTTCATGGGCAAGCTATATGGTTTCGGTGCAGCTGTCGTTATCGTAGGCGCCCTCTTTAAAATTCAGCACTGGCCTGGTGCCGGACCCATGCTGATCATTGGTCTTGGTACGGAAGCTGTGATCTTCGCATTCTCAGCGTTCGAACCGATCCATGAAGATCTCGACTGGACACTCGTATATCCTGAACTTGCAGGAATGGCAGATGAAGAAGGAAAGCATAAGGAGCTGGATGAGAAAGGTGAAGAAACCTCGCTGACACAGCAACTGGACAAAATGCTGGAAGAGGCCAAGATAGGACCAGAACTATTGGAAAGCCTCGGTGCCGGCATGCGCGGCCTTTCTGAAAGCGTAACCAAGATCGGCGACATTGCCGATGCAAGCGTAGCTTCCAAAGAGTTCACCGACAACATCTCCAAAGCAACCGATAACGTTGACCGCCTTTCACAGGCATATGAACGCGCTAACGAAAGCGTAAGCTCTTCCGTCGACCAGCTCGCCGGCGCTTACTCGCGCGCTTCCCGCACGCTCGAATCCTTCGCTGCCGCCAACGAAGAATCACAGAACTACCAGGAACAGCTGGGCAAGATTTCCAAGAATCTTTCCGCACTCAACGCCGCTTATGAGTTACAGCTCCAGGGTTCTAACGATCACCTCAAGGCAACGAACTCGCTTTACGAAGGAATTCAGACGATCCTCACGAATCTCAACGATTCTATGGACGACACCCGCAGGTATCGTTCGGAGATCAACAGCCTGGCTTCCAACCTCGAAGCGCTCAATACGGTATACGGCAACATGCTGACCGCGATGAACGTTCGTAAGTAACACACACTTTTAACTTAATTAACTCAAGGAGAATTTAGAAAATGTCAGGCGGTAAACAGACTCCCAGGCAGAAGATGATCGGTATGATGTACCTCGTACTGACCGCTCTTCTGGCCCTTAATATCTCGAAAGAGATTATCAACGCCTTCATTACCATCGATACAGGTCTTCAGACGACGAACAAAAACTTCGATCGGAAGAATGAAATGACGATGCGGGCGTTTAATAAAGCAAAGCAGAACGACGAGAAAAAGGCAGGGCCGCTTTACGATAAGGCGCTCAAAGCCCAGAAATACTCGAAGGAACTGTGTGATTATATCCAGAAAATTCGTGGGGAAATGGTTGCGAATTCAATCGGGACCGAAGACACGAAAGGTATGGATACCCTTCGCCTCATGTACCTGGACAAGCCGGACGATTACGATACGCCGACCCACTACATGATCGGTGAAGATCCGGCCAACGTTACGGGTAAAGCCAAGGAACTCAAGGAAAAGCTGGAGAAATACCACAAAGATCTTCTGGGACTCCTCGAGGGCGATTCGAAAAAGAAGCTTGAGCCGCGCCTGGAACCCCTCCTGCCGAAACCGCAGTATTCGGTTGAGCAGGAAAAAGAGATCAGCTGGGAATGGTACAACTTCTACCATGCCCCGATCGTTGCTGCCGGCGCCCAGCTTACACGTATCCAGAACGACGTGAAGAACGCAGAAAGCGACGTGGTGAACGAACTGTTCGAATCCATCAACGCCAACGACTTCAAGTTCGATGCGCTCACCGCGAAAGTCGTAGCTCCCACGAGCTATGTCTTCACCGGCGAAGAGTATACGGCTGATATTTTCGTGGCTGCGTACAGCACCTCGCAGGATCCCGTGATCTGGCTGTGCGAGTTCGACTCGGTTACCAAAAAGCCGGTCGGCGCGATCGACTCCACGACGGTGAAAGCTGTATCTGGTCTTGGAAAGTATAAAGTACAGGCCAGCTCTGTCGGTGTTCAGAAATTCTCCGGGCTTATCCGCGTGAAAAAGCCGGACGGTACCTGGGACCAGTATCCCTTCAAGCAGGAATACATGGTTGCCGCTCCGTCTGCTGCCGTATTCCTCGAGAAGATGAACGTGTTCTACATCGGTGTTGACAACCCGATCACCATTTCTGCAGCAGGTGTTGCCCCGAGCGATCTGCAGCCTTCACTTTCCGGCGGAACGATGAGTTCTACCGGTAAGCCCGGGCAGTACATCGTACGCGTGAACAGCGGCACGAAAGCAACGCTGAGTGTTGGCGCAAAGCTCAACGGCACCAACAAGTCGATGGGTACTTTCGAATTCCGTATCAAGCGCGTTCCTGACCCGGTGGCTTACGTCGGAAGCATCAAAGGCGATGGCCAGATGACCAAGGGCGAGCTCAACGGACAGAGCGGCGTATTCGCCCGTATGGAAAACTTCGACTTCGACCTTTCGTTCAGAGTGGTATCATTTGTGATGTCCATGAACATCAACGGCGTATTCGTCGAGAAAAAAGCAAACGGTCCCGGCATCTCGCCTGAAATGAAAACCATGCTTAGCGGCGCAAGACCCGGTAACAAGGTATTCTTTGAGCAGATCACCGTGCAGGGCCCGGATGGAACACTCCGGAAAATTCCCGGTGTGAACATTAAAGTGAAATAAACCAAACTCCCTGAGGAGGACGTACCATGAAAACGATCAAGTTTATACTGGTGGCGATTGTTGCGCTCCTGGCTTTCGACGATGTCAGGGCACAGGTTGTGGATCCGGGTGGAACACCTGGTTTTCCCGACCAGATCTACATGAGGGAAAACACCCGCACGCGTAAGCCCATTCCATACACTTACCTGCGCGAAGCTGACGTCATGTGGTCCAAACGCGTATGGCGCACGCTTGACCTTCGCGAGAAGTTCAATCACCCGCTGTACTACCCGGAACAGCCCATCAACAACCGCCAGAGCCTTTTTGACGTGATCAAAAAAGCACTGATGGAAGGCGAGATCACCGCATTCGACAACCCGGCTATGGACGACGAGTTCAAGGTCCGGATGACGAAGTCGGCGGTTGAAGGCACGTTCGTTCAGTGGGATTCGACCAACCAGGTAGAGGACCCGAACAATCCCGGCACCTTCATCCTTGCCCCGATCAAAAACGAGCTTACGTCCAACAACGTCAAAGCATACTGGATGAAAGAAGACTGGTTCTTCGACCGCCAGCGTTCGGTGATGGATGTTCGCATCCTCGGCCTCTGCCCGATGAAGGAAAAGCAAGATCCTTCAACCGGCGAAGTGATCGGTTACACACCGCTGTTCTGGATCTATTTCCCCCAGTGCCGTGGCGTGTTCGCCCGCTCCGAAGTGTACAATACGAAAAACGACTCCGAGCGCCGCTCGCTCGATGACGTCTTCTGGAAGCGTATGTTCCAAAGCTACATTCACAAAGAATCGAACGTATACGACCGTCCTGTAGTCGCATACTATACCGGTCTCGACGCGCTGCTGGAATCTGAACGCATCAAGAACGATGTATTCGTGATGGAGCACGATCTCTGGCACTTCTAACTCAAGGACAAATCATAGAAAACATCCTTCCACTCCGGGAGGATGTTTTTTTTTGACCGAATGTGATGTGCCGATGTGCCGGTGTGCCGATGCACACGTTCAGCCGCACGATTTAAACAGGATTTTTTTCTGCAAACAAAAATTCATCTGCACATTTTTTTGCGTGAAGGATAGAAGAGAAAAGCCCGCACCCCGAGTACTCGGGGGAGGACTTGTAACGAATAGCCTGACCCCTCCCGAGTACTCGGGATCGGGGACACGCCCCAATCCCTGATAACCACATCCGCACATTTATATACCTGCACTTTTTTTCATTCCCGCGTGACTTTCCTTTACCCGGCGGCTTATGTTCCCAAAGACGCCCGGAAAACGCCTGCAGGCCACAGGCGGGGCTTAACCAACGAAAGGAAATCAACAATGAAAACCCAGCACACATCCAGCCACTGCGCCATTGCCACCCTGAGCATTCGCCCGGCAGGCGCTCTCCTCCTTGTCCTGTTCATGCTTGCCACGCTCTGCCTCAGCGCGCAGCCCGGCATTATCGACCCGTCGGGGAATACGCCGGTTTTTTCCGAAACGTTTTACATCAAGGAAAATGCGCGCAACCGGAAGCCGACATCTTATGCCCCTGAACGGGAAGCCGACATCATGTGGGCGAAGCGCGTATGGCGCACCATTGACCTGCGGGAAAAGTTCAACCACCCCATGTATTATCCCGAAGCGCCGCTCAACGATCGCAAAAGCCTGTTCGATGTTTTGAAAACCGGACTGATGGCAGGAGAGATCTACGCTTTCGACAACCCGTTCTTCGATGACGAGTTCAAGGTGCGCATGACACGGTCACAGATCGAGGGACTGTTTACCTGGTGGGATTCCACGAACATCGTGCAGAATCCTAACAACCCGGATGAATGGATACCTGCACCGATCCGTTACGACCTTACGTCACGCGACATCAAACAATACTGGGTGAAAGAAGACTGGTATTTCGACAAGCAGCGTTCGGTGATGGATGTGCGTATTCTCGGTCTCTGCCCGTTGAAAGAAAAAGTTGCCGGTGGCGCGGTAGTCGGGGTGAGCCCGCTGTTCTGGGTCTATTTCCCGCAGTGCCGCCCGCTCCTGGCGAAATCGGAAGTGTTCAACACGAAGAACGATTCCCACCGCAATACGTTCGACGACCTGTTCCACAAGCGCATGTTCCAGAGCTTCGTGCGCAAAGAATCGAACGTGTACGACCGCGAGATCAACGCTTACACGGCCGGGCTCGACGCGTTGCTGGAAGCGGAACGTGTGAAAGAGGATATCTCGAAGATCGAACACGATGTATGGCACTTCTGAGGTGCGGTTGTGACTGAAGAATATGCGGTAGATAAAGCGCGACGTATGGTGTTTTTAGTCGTGCCTTTTGCGGCGGCCCCGGCGTAAGGAAGCCAAATCCTGGCCGGGGCTGTTTTTTAGCCGCAGATTACACGGATTACACGGATTGATTGGTACGGATTACACAGATTGATTGGCACGGATTACACGGATTGATCGGTACGGATTATTCGACGACCGGGGCTTCAAACGTAAGTCTGCATACGAAAGGAACTTTCCAGCCGTTATATAATAATAACCCCGAATTCCTCCCCATGCAGCACTTTACGTTACTGTCACCAGAACAAGTAAAACGAAAAGTGTATGTTTCATTCCCGACCAGCCGGCAAGGGCCGCACACGAATTTTTAAGGGTATCGGCCGCGAGTTTTCTGCGGCGCTGAAATTGCTGATACTGCTGCTGCTTTTATTCGCGGCGTTCAATGCAAATGCGCAATGTCTTTCCTGCACGCCGGCAGATACGCTTTCAGGAGGCGTGCTCAACCCGGCCGTCACCACGCGGAAGGTGATCCCTTGCCCGTATGTACGTGAAGCGGATGTGATGTGGTCGAAACGCATCTGGAGAACGCTCGACCTGCGGGAGAAACTGAACCATCCTTATTATTACCCGGAAACGCCGGTGCATGGGTTGAAAAACCTGTTCGACCTGATCAGGTGCGGACTGCTGGAAGGTTGCATCACGGCGTTCGATAATCCTGCTTTCGACGACGAATTCAAAGTACGAATGTCGCGGGAAGCTGTGGCGGGGATGCTGGTGCAGAAAGAAGCGATCGACGTGGAAGATCCGAACAACCCGGGCACGTTCCGGCGCGATACGATCACGACAGAAACAACGGGCGCAGATATCCTGGCGTACTGGATCAAGGAAGATTGGTTCTTCGACAAGCAGCGTTCGGTGATGGATGTGCGCATTCTCGGGATCTGCCCGCTGGCCACGAAGGAAGATCCGTCGACGGGCGAAGTGATCGGCTACAAGCCGCTGTTCTGGATCTATTTCCCGCAGCTGCGGCCGATGCTCGTGCGCCAGGGCGTATTCCTCGGCCAGAACTTTTCGCAGCGGCTCTCATACGACGACATGTTCCAGAAACGCCGCTTCAGCAGCTACATCCACAAAGAATCGAACGTGTACGACCGCCCGGTAAATTCATATTCCTCCGGCATCGACGCGCTGCTGGAGGCGGAGGACATCAAGGAGAACATTATGAACTTCGAACACGACCTCTGGCACTTCTGAAGAGGGACGAAAAAAGGGACGAGGGGCGGTTGGCAGTCGCGGTTGGCGGGGGCGGTTGGCAGACGGTTGACGGGGGACGAAAAAAGGGACGAGGGACGAAAAAAGGGACGAGGGGCGGTTGGCAGTCGCGGTTGGCGGGGGCGGTTGGCAGACGGTTGACGGGGGACGAAAAAAGGGACGAGGGACGAAAAAAGGGACGAGGGGCGG
>CBIHOC010000068.1:0-12826 GCA_966211705.1 uncultured Chryseobacterium sp. | reverse complement strand
GGGGGGGTGGGCGGGTGGCGGTTGGGGGTGGCGGTGGGGGGTGGGGGGGGGGGTGGGCGGGGGGGGTGGGGGGTGGGGGTTGGTGGTGGCGGTTGGTGGGGGCGGTGGCGGTTGGACTAACGCAAAGTTCGCCCCCTGCCAACCGCCGCTGCCGCCAACCGCTGCTGTTTTGTTCTTTTAATTATCTTCACCACCTATGAAAGCTGAACGCCGAACCGTCAAACCCGGTCCGACAATCGCATCCCCGAATTCTTCCCCCAGGCTTTTCGATCTGCCGTTTCTTGCTGTCGCTTTTTCTTTGCTGTTGGGCGTGCTGGCGGCTTATTCGGGTCATTTCAACAATCCCTTCCATTTCGACGACGACCATACGATCGTGACCAACCGCTGGGTGCGCCAGCTCGACAGCTTTCCGAGATTCTTCACGGATACAGCCACCTCGAGCAGCTTGCCGGCCAACCAGGCGTATCGCCCGGGCGTGACCTTGCTCCACGCGATCGATTACCGGCTGGGGCTGGACACGACGAGCAAAGAGGCGCGCGATACGCTTGCCATGGCCAGGACACCGCAGGCCCGCCAGGAGCTCATCAATGCAATGCTGCAGCCGAAGACGAAAGTGTTCCACATCCACATCTTCACCGGGTTCGTGCTTTCCGGCTTCCTGCTCTTTTTCGTGCTGCTGCACATTTTCAACCAGGCGAAACCGGGATGGAACTGGAACCGCTGGCTGGCGCTGTTCGGCATGGGCTGGTTCTGGCTGCACACGGCCAATGCGGAAACGATCAACTACATCAGCGCACGCTCCGATTCGGCGTCCACATTCTGGATCTTGCTCGCATTCGTGATGTATTTCTATTCCGGCATCGCGCGGCGTTTCCATCTCTACCTGCTGCCGATGATCATCGGTTTTTTCATCAAGGAACCTGCGCTCATGTTCGCCCCGCTGCTGCTGTTCTACATCGTGCTGTTCGGCAAAGGACGCCCCGGCCCGCAGATCACTTCCGTCGTGCTCAGCTTCTCCGTGGCGATCGTGCTGTTCCTCATTTCCCGCAGTTTCACGCCCACGAACTGGGATCCCGGCGGAACCGATCCGTTCCATTACCTGCTCACACAGGCCTTCGTTATCGTGCATTACTGCATCAATTTCCTTTTCCCTGTCAACCTGAGCGCCGATACGGACTGGCAGCCGGTGACGCGCATCTTCGACGATAAAGTGATTGCCGGCGGCGCTTTTGTCATTTTCCTCGTGTGGATCATCGTGCGCTGCTGGAAACGCGCGGAATGGCGGCCGGTGAGCTTCGGACTCCTTTGGTTTTTTATTGCGCTGGCGCCCACGTCGAGCATTTTTCCGTTCGCGGAAGTGCTGAACGATCACCGCACGTATTTCCCGTACATCGGCCTGATCATGGCGGTTGCGTGGTCCTGCGGAATCTGGCTCGACCGTTTATCGGCAAAGATCCCTGCGATAACGATCGGGATTGCGGCGGCGGTGCTTCTCCTGGCGGCAAACGGCATCGGCGCGCATATGCGTTCCGACAAGTGGAGCTCGAGCTACAAGCTGTGGGGCGATTGCGTGCAGAAAAGCCCGGGCAACGGACGCGCGTGGATGCATTACGGCATGTCGCTGTTCAACAAAGGCAACGACGCGCTCACCCGCGGGAAAGCCGATTCCGCAAAGACCTGGTACGACTCGGCAAATGTGTGCTACACGAGGGCCAGGGAAATTCTCCCGTATTACTCGTACCTCTACATCAACTGGGGCGTCATGCGGCAATGGCAGGGAAATGTAAAAGAAGCGGAAGAATTTTATCGGCTCGGTTTGAAATACGGGCCACGCAATCCTGAAGCGTATTTCTTCCTCGGCGATTTTCTGCGCGTGCAGGGAAAATATGATGAAGCGCTTCTTCTTGCGAACCAGGGCCTCGCGCTAAGTCCAGGGCATGAGCGCCTCAAACGTCTCCGGCAGGAACTGCAGGGAGTGAAGTCTCCCGTCGATGCTGCGAAAGAGGCAGTCGCCGCTAACCCGACGGCGGATAATTACGTCAACCTGAGCCTCGAACTCTACAATGCCGGGCGTTTCCACGAAAGCGCGCAGGCTGCAGAGGAAGCGGTGAAGATCAAGCCGGATTATGCCGTTGCGTGGAATAACGTGTGCGCCGCTTACAATAAAACAGGCGACTGGGACAAAGCGATCGCCGCCGGAGAAAAAGCAGTGACACTTATGCCGGACGATGCACGCGCGAAGAACAATTTACTTTTTGCCGGCCAGTCGAAACAGAAATTCGACGCGCTCGAAGCCGGCGCGCGCACCCAGCCCACGTACGGAAAATGGATCGGGCTCAGCATCGAATGGTACAACGCAGGCAACTTTCGCAAATGCATCGAAACCTCGGAAGAAGCGCTGAAGCTCAAACCCAACGACGGAGACGCCTGGAACAACATCTGCGCCGCCTACAACAAGCTCGGCGAATGGGACAAAGCCATCGCCGCCGGAGAAAAAGCCGTACAGATCAACCCGAAATCCGAACTGGCAAAAAACAACCTCGCGGAAGCGAAAAGAGGGAAAGGGATTCAGTAGTCGGTTGTCAGTTGTCGGTCGCGGCTGCGCCGCTTCGGTTGTCAGTTTTCAGTCTGCAATTATTGAAAACCGACAACCCCGACAACCGACCACTGACAACCGACAACCCCTGACAACCGACAACTGATAGTATGAATATTCTCGGATTTAACTGTTACGGTCACGATTCGGCAGCTACGCTGGTGGTGAACGACGAAGTCGTTTTTGCCGTCGAGGAAGAGCGGATGAACCGGAAGAAACATTACGGCGGCGTCCCGGAGCATGCGATCCGCGCTTGTCTTGACCATGCGGGGATGACGCTGGCGGACATCGATCACGTGGCGTTCTTCTGGAAACCTTCGATCTCTTACGCGAAGATCCCGGTGTACCTGCTGAAGTTCTGGAACAAGGTGCCGACGCTCCTGCGCGAGCAGCGCACATTTTCGGTGGAAGAAAATCTCGGCATGCTGAATTACCTGAAGGACATGAAACGCCTGCCGGAAACGCTGAAGCGCCTCTTCCCCACGGCCACGCCCGCGAAGTTTAAATTCCATTTGCTCGAGCACCATTTCTGCCACGCCGCCAGCGCATTTTATCCCACGCCTTACGAAGAAGCCGCCATCCTCACGATCGACGGCGCAGGCGAATGGACGACCAGTATGCTCGCGCACGGGAAAGGCAACACGATCAAAAAGATCGGCGGGGTGAATACGCCGTACTCGCTGGGCGCATTTTACCAGGCGGTGTCGCGGCATCTCGGCTTCAAGCTCATCGAAGGGCCCGGGAAACTGATGGGCCTTGCATCCTACGGCAACCCGGATACGGACGTTTACAAAAAAATGCGCGAGCTCGTGAAGCTCACCGATGACGGCGGCTTTAAGCTCGACATGTCGTACCTCAGCTATCATTACACGCGGAAGAGCGGCGTGACGAAAAAATTCACCGACGCATTCGGTGCTTCCAAATCGACAGGAAAAGACTGGTCGGAGCACGAGCTGAACGTGGCGGCGGCGGCGCAGCACATCGTGGAAGATGTGATCCTGCACATGGTGCGCACCCTGAAGAAAAAAACCGGCGCGGAAAATTTGTGCATGGCGGGTGGCGTGGCGCTCAACAGCGTGACGAACGGGCTCATTGCCAAAGAAGGTCTTTTCAAAAATATTTTCATCCAGCCCGCAGCCGGCGATTCCGGAACAGCCCTCGGCGCCGCGTTGCTGCTCAACCACGGCACGCTCAATCGCCCCCGCAAATGGGTGATGGAAACGGCCTTCCTCGGCCCCGGCTATTCGCACGACCAGTATGAAGCGGCGGTGAAAGCCTGCGGCCTTCCATATGTGCGCACGAAGAATTACAACCGGTTCGCTGCGAAGATGCTTGCGCAGGACAAAATCCTCGGCTGGTTCCAGGGCCGCATGGAGTTCGGGCCGCGCGCGCTGGGCAACCGCAGCATCATCACCTCGCCGCTTCATCCCGACATGAAAGCGATCGTCAACGCGCGCGTGAAATTCCGTGAAGCGTTCCGTCCCTTCGCCGCGATCGTGCTCGAAGAAGATTGCGGAAAGTATTTCGACAGCAGCTTCCCGAACCCGTACATGCTGCTCGTCTACAACGTGCGCCCCGAATACCTCGGCAAGATGCCCGCCATCACCCACGTCGACAACAGCGTGCGCATCCAGACGGTGAACGAAAAAGAAAACCCCGAACTGCGCCGTCTCCTCGAAGCGTTTAAAACCGAAACCGGCTGCTCCGTTTTGCTCAACACGTCGTTCAACATCAAAGGCGAGCCCATCGTCGCTTCACCGGAAGACGCCGTAAAAAGTTTCGCCGAAGCCGACATGGATTACCTCGTGATCGGTGATTTCGTGGTGGCGAAAAAAGGTGATGAGCGGAGTTTGGAAGGGATTTAAACCCTGATTACCAGTCAAATAAAAATTCCCCTGTCGTGCAGGCAACCTTTTCGTCTTCCCGCAGTCTTATTAATAACAGGGAACACAACCGGTTTGCCAGACTTTAGGAGGTTGTTCCCCGTTATAAGGTGTGTGTAACACTCCCGGAGCCGGACAAGGTAGCTTCCTTCCCCCCGTCTTCCGGAAAGTGACAGGCCGGTCCCTCGGGAGAATGGACCGGCCTTTTTTAGCCACAGATTATCACAGATTGTCACAGATTTCACAGATTACACGGATTAAAATCTGTGAAATCTGTGACAATCTGTGGCTAGGTTTTGACAAGGCGGGAAATGAGCTCCTGGATGCGCGTGATGTCGGTCTGCTCGATGGGGTGAGGCGTTTCGGGGAGAAGCTCGAATTGTGAGCCGGGGATCATTTGGTGAACGGCTTCTGTTTCTTCTTTGCTCACCATTGTATCGCGGTCGCCGGCGGAAAGCAGGACGGGCGTGTGAATGGCCGCGAAATCTTCCGGGGACAATTCCGGCTGCCTGCCCAATTCCAGCATCATTGCCGCGGTTTTCCCCAGGACTTCTTTCCAGTCGAGCGGGGCGTGGCGGGTTTGCAACGCTTCTGCGAATTTGGGTACCTTCTCCGCAATTTTTTCCGGGTCGAGCATTTTCACTTCCTTCTGCGCGGTGGTTTCGTTCCAGGCGAATTTCGTGGCCAGCGTAACGATCTTTCCGACACGCCCGGGGTGATGCCTTGCGATGTAGAGCGCGACATATCCGCCCATGCTGTAGCCGAAAATATCGACGCGTGAAAAACGCTGTTCATCCATCCACGCCAGCACGCTTTCCGCAAACAGGCGAATGCTGAACGGCTCCGCAGGAAATGCTTTTCCGCCATGGCCCGGGAAATCGAATACGTGAACATCGTGATCTTTTTGAAGCAACGATTTCAGCGGGAGCAGCTGTGCGGATGAACCGATGGCGCCGTGAAGGAAAAGCAGCGGAGTTGTCATGCTGCAAAGGTACCAGGTCTCCTGTAAAACGAAATCAGGGTCAGCCCATGACGACCGACCCTGATGTTATCCTGTTAACCGTTCCGCTTACTTGATCTCGCGGATGATGGCCGCAGCTTCGTTCACGTATGGATCTTTTTTGACCTTGTCGATCCAGTCCGTTTTGCGGGCCATCTTCGACGTGTCACTTTGGATCGCTTTCTTATCGACGTCGAGCATGAGCACGTTGAAACCTTTGATCGGCTCTTCCAGCGTCTTGAACTTTTTGTTCTCTTCCGTCAGCTGGTTTTGCGACGCTTCGTAGTCGGGCAGGTAGAGCGACTCAACGGTGTTGTCCTTTTCACGCTTGAGCTGCTTCGACTTGTCGCTGATCAGCTGGAAGGATTCGTTCTTCGCTATGCGGTCGGCGCTGGTCTTCTGGATCTTGCCGTAGTCGGGCATGTTCTTCCAGAGCGTGTAGCGCGCGGCCGGGATCTGGTCCCATTCCATCGGGAAGTCCATGTCTTTCTCGCCTTGCTCGTCGAAGCTGTAGAAGCCCGGGAGCAGGATATCGGGGACGACCCCTTTGAGCTGCGTGGAACCGCCGTCGACGCGGTAGAATTTCTGGATCGTCACCTTGATGGCGCCGAGCGGCTTCATATCAGGCGTTGCGCCGCCGGTGGTGTAATCGTCGAGGTCGTAGAAGTTCTGCACCGTGCCTTTTCCGAACGTGGAAGACGAGCTGCCGACGATCACGCCGCGCTTGTAATCCTGGATGGCTGCGGCGAGAATTTCGGAAGCCGATGCGCTGTTCTCGTTGATGAGGATCACCAGCGGGCCGTCGTACACGACTTTGCCGCCGTCGGGATCGTCATACACGCTCACGCCCTGCGCGCGGGTCTTCACCTGCACCATCGGGCCCGAGGGAATGAACAGCCCGGCCATCTTGATCACTTCGTACAGCGAGCCGCCGCCGTTGTCGCGCAGGTCGAGCACGATGCCGCTCACTTTTTCGGCCTTGAGCTTTTCGAGCTCTTTGCGGACGTCTTCCGAAGAAGTATGCCCGGCGCTTTTATCCTTGGTGAAATCGGCATAGAAAGACGGCAGCTTGATGTAGCCGATCTTTTTCTGCTGGTCGATGATCGCGCTCTGTGCGAATGTTTCTTCGAGAATGACGATGTCGCGGACGATCGGGATCACGATGATGGAGCCGTCGGGCTTTTTCACCGTGAGGCGCACTTCCGTTCCTTTTTTACCACGGATCAGCTTCACCGCGTCATCCACGCGCATGCCCACGATGTCGACCGGTTCTTTATCGCCCTGCCCCACTTTCATGATCAGGTCGCCGGCCTTGAGCTGGCCCTGCTTCCACGACGGGCTGCCGGAAACGATATTCGTCACTTTGATGTAGCCGTCTTTCTCCTGGAGCGTAGCGCCGATCCCTTCGAGCTGGCCCGACATGGCGATGTCGAAGTTGGCTTTATCGCTCGGCGGAAAAAATTCCGTGTGCGGGTCGAAAATGCCGGAGACCACGTTCAGGTAAGAAGCCATGCGGTCCTGGCGGTCGACTTTGGCAAGGCGTTCGAAAATATCGTCCTGCGTCTTTTTCACTTTTTCACGCGCTTCCTGCTCGAGCTCGGCGTCGGATTTGATCTTCACGAGAGCCGTATCTTTTACCGTTCCCGGGCCGTTCTTGTCGGTTGTGCCTTTGGACGATTGCGCCTTTTCCTGTGCTTTTTTCGCTTCCACGAAACGCACCATCACCTGGTATTTCAGGTATTTGCGCCAGCTTTCCTTCATCGCTTCCTTGTCTTTCGCGTAGCCGAACTTTTCAGGATCGAGCTCCACGCTTTCTTTCACGGTGAAGTCGAACGGTTTGGAAAGTATCTCCGTGTAATACACTTTATCCTCGGCGATGCGTTCTTTGAAGATCTCTGCGGAACGGTCGAAAAACTCGAACGTCTGCGCCTTCACCTGGTCGTCGACCTGGTCGTAATATTTGCTCTTCAGCTCATCCACGTCCGACTGCAGGAGGATCTTTTTGTTCCAGTCTGCGCGTTTGAGGTAGGTTTCAAAAACTTTATGGGAATAATCGTCGGTGATCTCCACCGGCTTGTAATGCGCCGTATGGAGCACGCGCAGCATGATGTCGAGGATCACTTTCTCCTTCTTGCTGTCGTCGACGTTCGGGGCTGCGGTAGCGCAACGGCTGCCGAGGAAAGTATATGCGGTGAGCCCGATGATCGCGGGGATGGCGAACAGGGCAATGCGGAATCTGCTGCGTTTCATAGATAGCCTTTTGATTGTATAACAACGAATTTAGGCAAAAAGCGTGCTGGAATGCGTTAAGTTCTGTTAAGGTAAATGTGGAAAAAGGACGAGGGGCGCGGGACGGGGGATGAGGGGCTAATTTCCGTGAAGGGAGTATTGGAGTTCTGGGTTCTGAGTTCTGGGTTCTGGGAGCTTGGTTCTGAGTTCCGGAGGGTGGGTATGGAGTGATGGTTAATCCGGGAATTTATGGAACGCGAGTTTGCCTTTTTTATTGCTGATTTCGGACCATGAATTGATGGAAAAATCGATTGCAACTAATCCGCAGGTCAGAACTTCGGCGAATTCTTTTTCCGGCTGCAACAGGTTGGAAACCGTGGTAATAGAAGGGTTGTGGCCAAGGACCAGTACCGACTGGCGTTCCCCGGGGACGCTTTTTATTGCATCCAGAACCGCTTCGAAAGAGCAGCGGTAGAGCGTGCTGTCCCACCGCACGGTCGCCGTATCGTAGCCTGTGATGCTGCAAACGATTGCCCATGTTTCCCGCGTGCGCTTCGAAGGACTGGCGATGACCAGGTCGGGACGAATGTTTTTTTCGCGAAAATAATTGCCCATTTCTTTCGCTTCTTTCCTGCCTTTTCCTGCCAGGGGCCGATCAAAATCTGGCAATTTCGGATCATCATGTGCCGATTTGGCGTGGCGGAAAAGATAAAGCGTATGCGTCGAAGGATCGGCCTGTGCGATAGTTCGGGGCGCGGGTAATCGTTCTTCGCTGTTCCAATAGAACGCACTCCCCGAAACCAGGACGAACAGGAACAAAAAACGGAGCGGGGTTTTCATGCAGAGGTTTGAGTAAATATATCGAAATCCTTCCCGGGAATCAAGTAGGCTCAACCTCGCCCGGAACTCAGAACCCGGAACTCAGAACTCAGAACTTTCATCTCAGCCTGTCCAGCATTTTCTCCGAGCTCCAATCCGTCGCGCCCACTTCCGTATGTTCGACATGACCTTCCGGGTTAATGTTGTACGTGGTCGGAAGCGTGTTGATGCCGAGATCTTTCAACGGGAAAGCGGAGATGAGAAACGTCATCCCGTAATTTTTTTCATCCTGAAACGCTTCCACTTTTTCCGGCGCATCGTCGGAAACGCAGAGAAAAACAACCTGCGTGGAATCCAGCTGCCGGCGGGCTTTTTCGAGGGAAGGCATTTCTTTCCGGCAGTCCGGGCACCACGTCGCCCAGAAATTGATGACTAACGTTTTGCCCTTGTAACCGGACAAATTAACCGGCGTTCCTTCCGTTGTTGTAAGGTGCAGATCGGCATACGGGAATTCAGGGGCGACGCGATATTTTTTGAAAAGGAAAACGATGATAAAAACCGCCCCGATGAAGGAGATGAGGTTGACCCAGAATTTACGGTTGATGCGGATGTTCTTCAGCAAAGGGAAAAATTGAAGATTGAAGATTGAAGATTAAGCAGGACAATGTTCAATGTTCAATTATTTAGTACGCGAGCAAATTCTCCATTGCCTTCGCCACTTTCTCCGCGTTCGGCAGCATCGTGTGCTCGAGCGTGGAATTGAGGGGAATGGCCGGCATCTCTTCCGCGCCAACCACTTCCACCGGCGCGTCGAGCGATTCGAAGCAATAGCGCGACACGCGGCCGGCGATGGCCTGCGCGAAACCGTTGTTCTTCGGCTCTTCCGTCACCACGAGGCAGCGGCTGTGTTTGCGCACGGAACTAAAGATCGCGTCTTCGTCGAGCGGAACGATCGTGCGCAGGTCGAGGACCTCGATGCGGCCGGGGAAATTTTTCGCCGCATTCTTCGCCCAGTAAACGCCCATGCCGTAGGTGACCACGGCCAGCGTCGTTTTATCTTTCGCGGCTTCCGCTTCGAGCACCAGGCGCGCCTTGCCGAACGGGATGATGTAATCTTCGTCGGGTTCGATGGTTTTTGCGTCCTCCGTGCCTTTGATCTTCGACCAGTACAATCCTTTGTGCTCGAGCATCACCACCGGGTTGGGATCGTAGAATGCCGATTTCATCAGTCCTTTCAGGTCAGCGCCGGTGGAAGGATACGCGATCTTGACGCCGCGGATGTTCGCCAGCACCGATTCCACGCTGGAGCTGTGATACGGCCCGCCGCTCCCGTACGCGCCGATGGGCACGCGGATGACGCAGCTGACCGGCCACTTTCCGTTGGACAAATAATTCGAGCGGCTCACTTCGGTGAAGAGCTGGTTCAGTCCCGGCCAGATGTAATCGGCGAACTGCACTTCCACGATGGGACGGCAGCCTGCCGCGGACATGCCGACGGTGCTGCCGATGATGAATGCTTCCTGGATGGGCGTGTTGAAGACGCGGTTGTCGCCGAATTTCTGTGCGAGCGTCGCCGCTTCACGGAACACGCCGCCGAGACGGCCGCCCACGTCCTGCCCGTAGAGCAAGGCTTCCGGGTGCTTCGCGAGAATTTCCTGCACGGCAAACAGCGCGCAATCCACCATCACCGTTTTTTCTTTTCCCTGCGGCTCGCGCACGCCTTTTTCTTCCGTCACCGGCGTGGGCGCAAAATCGTGGCTGAAGAGATCTTCCGGCTTCGGGTCTTCCGCGGCCAGCGCGCGCTGGTAATCCGCAGCGACTTTTTCCGCCGCCTTTACGTTGATCGCTTCAAGGTCTTTCGTATCGATGCCGGCCACGATGAGCTGGTTGCGCAGCTTGGGGAACGGGTCTTTGCGGGCGGCCTGCTCGAGGTCGTCGCGGTACCATTCTTTGCGCACGCCCGACGTGTGGTGGTTGAGCAGCGGCACGCGCGCGTGCACGAGGAAAGGCCGGCGTTCCTTGCGGATCGTGGCGATCACGTCGCGCAGCGTTTCGTAGGAGCGCATGAAATCCGTTCCGTCGATGGTGCGCGTTTCGAGGCCCCTGAAGCCGCGTGCGTATTCGGAAGCGTCCTGCGCGCGGGTCTCTTTCGCGGTGGCAGAAATGTCCCACTCGTTGTCCTGCACGAGGTACAGGATCGGCAATTTTTTCAGCACTGCCATCTGGAACGCTTCGGACACTTCGCCTTCCGTAATGCAGGCGTCGCCGAGCGAGCAGGCCATGATGGGATTTTCCCCGCTGAAATCTGCGGCGAGTTTTTGCTGCTCGAGGTATTTCAGTCCCATCGCCAGTCCCGTGCTGGGAATGGCCTGCATGCCCGTCGCGGAACTTTGCATGGGAATTTTCGGTTTGTCGTCCTGGCGCAGGCTCGGGTGGCAGTAGTACGTGCGCCCGCCCGAGAACGGGTCGTCGCGCTTGGCCATGAGCTGGAGCATGAGCTCGTACGGCTGCATGCCGATGCCGAGCAGGATGCTGTCGTCGCGGTAATAAGCCGAAAGAAAATCCTGCGGTTTGAGCTGCAGCCCGAGCGCGAGCTGGATGGCTTCGTGGCCGCGGGATGTAGCATGTACGTATTTGGAAGTGATCTCGCGGTTCGCCTCGTAAATCTCTGTCATGGCTTTCGCCGTGCACATCAGCTCGAAAGCTTTCAGCGCCACAGAAACGGGAACGGCTCCGGCTTTTTCACGTGTTTCAGTCACGGGAGCGGACATATCAGGGTGTGGTGAGTGAGAAGAACGAAGATACGGAAAATGTGCTGAAATGCTGATGTGCTGAAATGCTGATTGTAGCGCAGGGAAACGAAACAATTCACCAATCCCACCCTCTCATCAGCATTTCAGCACATCAGCATTTCAGGCAATCACAAACCAATGTTCTCTTTCACCCACTTCTTCACCTGCGCCACGGGAATATCTTTTTCCGTTTCGATCTTGATGTGGCGCATGCGCTTGCCTGTTCCTTCAAATAATTTTTTCGGGTCATGCAGGGAAACCGCGTCAAAAAAACCGAGGTTCAGGTACGCCGCTCTGGGACTGGCGCGGTAAACGAAAGCAAAACTTTTCCCTCCGTGGACGAACGTCAGCTGTCCCCACTTGAGCGTTTCGGTGACGCCTTTTATCGAGAGAAAAATATCCCTGACCCGCATCGCCGGCGCGCGCAGCTCAACAGGAAGATCCAGGAAGAAACGTTCGATCTTTGGTTCCATGCAAATGTGCAGATGTGCAGATGTGCAGATGTGCGAATGAAATTGTGAGAATAAAACTAATTACTGCGCATCTGCACATCTGCACATTTGCACATCATTTATTTCTGCCCCAGCGAAAACCAGTTGCCGGAATCGTCTTTGAAGAGCGCTTCGGTGCCGTAGAATTCTTTCGTCGGCTCTTTCATGAATTCTACGCCTTTGGCTTTGAGCTCTTCGTAGGTGGCGTAGATGTCGTTGCACTGGAAAACACCGAAGCCGAAGGTTCCTGCTTTGACGAGGTTGCGCATGGTGTCGGCGGTTTCTTTGGTCCACATCATGCCTTCCTGGATCTGCATGAGCGTGATTTCGAGATCGGGCTGGTCGGGCGGGCAGACGGTGAGCCAGCGCATGCCGGGGCCCATGGGCGCGTCGGTGTGCACTTTGAAGCCGAGCTTGTTGACGTAAAAATCGTAGGCGCTTTCCTGGTTGAGCACGTAAATGCTGGCGTGCGACATTCTTGAGATCATCGGTTTAGGTTTTAGTGAAACGATGTCGCAAATGTCAGCAACGGATCAATCCGCGCCTTCTTCAAAATTGCGCTTCTTCGCCCAACCTTTTTGCTGCGCGAAACAACCGGGGATGAATTGCAGCGGCTCTTTTTTCACCTGCGCTTTCAACGCCTGCTGCTGCGCGAGGTACACGGAAGGCGAAATTCCGGTGATGCGTTTAAACAACCCGCTGAACGTGGTCAGGCTTTCGAAGCCGACGGCCATGCATGCATCGGATACGGAATGCCCCGCTTCGAGCAGTTCCTGCGCTTTCCGGATGCGGACAGCAGTGAGATACTGGTGCGGCGTTTTCCCGTAGATCTTTTTGAACAGACGGATAAAATGGAATTTCGAAAAATACGCTTCGTCCGCAATGTTGCCGAGGTCGATCTTTCCTGCATACCCCGCGTCGATGAAGAGCTTGGCCTGGACGACGCGGCGGTAGAGGTAGACTTTTGGGTACATCGGGGGGGGGGGGGATGTGGGATAGTAGTGCATGAGCAAGTA
>CBIHOC010000067.1:0-16460 GCA_966211705.1 uncultured Chryseobacterium sp. | reverse complement strand
CCACTTCATATTTTTTTGGGTGGGGCGGGTGGGGGGTTTTTTTCAAACCCCCCCCCCCCACTGCCGGACAATATCTTTCAGGAAGCCACGTTCCCTCCTCTTCCCGCGGAACTTCATTACTTTCACCGCGCGTCTCACACCGGCGCAAACGACTTTGCTTTTCGGGGAAAAATATCATCGCTGGATCTACATTTTCGGCCTCTTCCTGATGGCCGCATCCATGTCGCTGGGCAAATTCCTGCTCGGCGGGGGCATTTTTTTTATCGGCGTGAACTGGCTGCTCGAAGGAAAGTTCCGCGAGAAGTGGCGGTTGTTCCTCGCGCGGCCTTCCATCGGTGTGCTGATGGGGCTCGTGGTGCTGCACATCATCGGCACGCTGTGGTCGCCGGATGCGCAGGAGGCGTGGAAGGATGTGCGCATCAAGCTCCCGCTCGCGCTCATCCCGCTCGTCATCGGCACGTCGCGGCCGCTGGAGAAAAAATTCTTCGAGCTCATCCTGCTCGTCTTCACGCTCGCCGTATTGGCCAGCTGCATCACCACGCTCCTTGTCGCCAACGGTATTGTGATCCCGAAAAAACCGGTGATCGATTTCCGCCATTCCTCCATTTTCGTCCCGCTCATCCGTCTCGCGCTGATGGTCGTGCTCTGCATCTTCCTGCTCGGGCGATGGATGATCCGCATCCGGCACATCGCGGTGAAGGCCGGCTGTCTCGTGCTCATGGCCGGGTTCACGTGGTTCCTGCTGTACATGCAATCGCTTACGGGGCTTGTCATCCTTGTCGCGGGCGGCTTTGTGCTGCTGGTGATCATGGCATTCGTTTACCAGCGCAAAAAACTCGTGCTGTTCCTGCTCGGCTGTTTTGCTGCGGGCGTTGCTGCCGGCGGTTTCATCGTCAAAAAAGTGTACGATGAATTTTATGACGTGAAGCCCGTCAACATCGCCACGCTCGACAAGCGCACTTCGCGCGGCAATGCGTATTCGCACGATTTCGCCTACCCGATGATCGAGAACGGCAATCCCGTGATGATGTACATCTGCTGGCCCGAGCTCGATTCGGCATGGAACAGCCGGAGCAGCATCGTGCTCAACGGCGGGAAGGATGTCAACGGGAATCCTGTTGCGATGACGCTTGTGCGTTACCTCGCGTCAAAAGGCTGGCGAAAAGATGCGGACGCGCTCGGGAAGCTCACCGATGCGGAGATCGTCGCGATCGAAAATGGCGCCACGAACGCCCGCGACCCGGAACGCTCACCCATCGAGCGAAGGATTTACCAGGTGATCTGGGAAATATACAACTACCGTCACGGCGGAAATCCCAGCGGCAACTCCGTCACCATGCGTTTCGAGCTGGCATCGACGGCGTGGTCGTGCCTCGCGCAGCATCCGTGGATCGGCGTGGGGACGGGCGGGCAGCAGGAAGCATTTGAAAAATGTTACGCCACGCAGGGAACGGTGCTGGATGAAGAGTGGCAATGGCTGCATGCGCACAACCAGTTCCTCGCCATCGGCGCCACGCTCGGATTCCCGGGGCTCGTGTACTTCCTGCTGTGGCTGTTCTATCCCGCCTCGTCGATGAAGCGGTGGAGAAGTTATCTCTACCTCGCATTTTTCGTGGTGGCGTTCCTTTCCTTCCTCGACGACGATACGCTGGAAACCATGCAGGGCGTGCTGTTCTACGCGTTCTTCAATTCCATCTTCCTGTACGCGATGCCGAGGGGAAGCGCGATCCCGGATTCAAAAATTGAAAATTGAATATTCTTCAAACGAAATATTCAATTCCCCGGTTGCTGAAATTTTTCGCGGAAAGCCGCCACGTCATAATTCCCCACCCCAGTATGCACGGCAATGCGATCAGGCAAAGCGGCTTCACGAACTCTTCGCGCAGGTACGGCGGGAAAAGATCCGTCGGCGAGAGGATCGTCAGCACGAACACCATCCACAGCATGATCGTACGCAGCAGCGAGCGTTCCTCTGTCAGCCCCCACAGCGCCACGCCGCAGCACGCGATCACGTATGTCGGCGATTCGGCTTTGTGGTTGAAGATGACCACCCACACGAGAATGGATGCGAGATACAACAGGCGGAACGGGAAATGCGCCCACTCTTTTTTTCGCAGCAAAGGCGCCAGCAACAAGATCACGCCGGGAACGAGGTAAACGAGATCGCCCGTGGTGAAATTGAACCAACGTTGTGTTAACGTCATGATGGAGTAATTCAGCTCGTGCGCGGGATCGTTACCCAGCAAATGCAGCCAGCTTTTGTATTGAAAAATAAGTCCGTCGATTCCCGTGACGAGAACGGGCAACACGCCGAAGAGAATTCCCCACGCTGCGCACGCGAGCAGGAAACGCGGCTTCTGGTCGTAGAAGAGAAATAAAATTCCCACCGCCGCCGCAAAAATTTTCAGGTAGAATCCCAGGCAGATCAGCAGCGCCGCAAGCACCACCTGCTTCCGCTCGAACGCCGTGAACGCGCCGATCATCAGTCCCGCCATGATGCCGTTGCTTTGCGCATTCTGGATGGAGCTGAGCAGCGCGATGAAGATGAACAGCAGCACGAAGACTTTTGCTTTCTGCGAAATGGCCAGCCGGTTCACGGCCCACAACGGCAGCAGCGCGTTCAGTAAATTCCACGCGAACAAGCCAGGCCACGACGGCAGCGCATAAAACGGCGCCATGAACAGGGCGAACGTCGGGCTGTATTTGTAGAGGTCGTAATACTGCTCCGGGTGCAGCGCGTAAAGATCGTTGCCGTGAAGCAGGTTGTAAAACGACCAGCGGAAGATCGCGAAGTTGTTGAACGATCCCGCGCCCAGCAGGAGCCGGTGTATCGTCGCCGCGATCACGAGCACGGTGAATACGATCGCGAGCGTGCGCACGCTGAACACCCTCGGATATTTTTCCAGGAGCCTCATTCGTTGTGCAGCCGGCTGAGCCTGGTGTACTTCTGCCAGGTTTCCCACGCGGTGATGCGGCAGATGATGTAGCCGTAACGCCCGTCGAGAAAACCGAGCTTGATGAAATAGTTGCGGAAAAATTTCGCGGCGGTTTTCATCGCGGCAAGAAAAATATTCGAGCGTTTTCCTTTTTCAAACAACGCTTTCGCGGCGATGGTGGAAAATTTATCGGCCTGGTGGTAATGCTCTTCTACCGTGTAATAGCTGTAGTGCAAAATATTTCCCGGCAGGTGCGTGATCGTCGCATTTTCCTCCAGCTCATATTTATCATGCGGGTTGATGCCGCCCCATTTCCCCTTCCTGCTGTCCCACAGGCGCAGCTTCGTATCCGGGTACCAGCCGCAATGCCGGATCCATTGCCCGCAATAATTCGTCAGCCGGTTCATCGTGTAGCCGTCGTGCGTCCAGTCTGCTTTCACGCGAAGTATGGCGGCTCTGAGTGTTTCGTCCGGCGCTTCGTCGGCATCGAGGGAAAGGATGTGTGGAAATTTCGCAAGCGTGATCGCCCGGTTCTTCTGCTCGATGTGCCCGTCGAACGCGTGCTGCACAAAACGCACTCCTTTTTCTTTGCAGATCATTTCCGTCTGATCGGTGGAGAATGAATCGAGCACCACGATGTCGTCGGCGATATTTTTCACTGCCTCGAGGCAACGCCCGATGTTACGCTCTTCGTTGAACGTGATGATGACGACGGAAAGCCGGACCGGGTTGGGCATTGGTGTAAAAATACGTGGAAAAAATGTGCAGATGTGCAGATGTGAAAATGTGCAGATTAAAGCGGGTGGGGCGTGCGCATCTGCACATCTGGCATCTGCACATTTGCACATCCTCACATTGTATACCTTTGCTCCCGATGTCCGCGTCCGAACTTTTGCAGAAAATCCGCTCCGGCGATACCCGCGCGCTCGCGCGTGCGATCACGCTCGTGGAGAACGGGCTGCCGGGGTCGGAAGAGCTGCTGGCGAGCCTCGACACGGATAATAATGTCCCTGTCGTGGGCATCACCGGTCCTCCCGGCGCGGGCAAGAGCACGCTCATCAGCGCGCTGATCGGCTACCTCACTTCGCAGGGAAAAAAAGTGGCGGTGATCGCCGTCGATCCGACTTCGCCGTTCAATTTCGGCTCATTGCTCGGCGACCGGCTGCGGATGGCGGAGCATTTCACCAACCCGAACGTTTTCATCCGCTCGCTGGCCACGCGCGGCTCCCTGGGCGGACTTTCCGCGAAGGCGGTCGAAGTGAGCGACCTCGTCCGCAACGCCGGGTTCGACCTCGTGATCATTGAGACCGTCGGCGTGGGCCAGTCGGAAGTGGAGATCGCGGGATTGGCGGACACGACGGTGCTGGTGCTCGTCCCGGAATCGGGCGACGACGTGCAGGCGATCAAGTCGGGTATTATGGAGATCGCGGATATTTACGTGGTGAACAAAGCCGACCGCCCGGGCGCGAACACATTCATCCGCAATCTCCAGCAGCTGCTCCGTCACCGGGAAGGCTCGTCGTGGGTGCCGAAGGTGATCAAAACGGTGGCGTCGAAAAACGAAGGCGCTGAAGAACTTTACAAAACAATACTCCTGCACCGGGAAACCGGTGAGCAGAATGCGCGGAAGGCATTTCTTTATGCCGAAAGAGCATGGCAATTGCTTCGCCAGGCCCGGATGAAAGATATCCGCCGCGATGAGCTGCAGCGCGCTGTCGAACAGGAAATTTCCGCCGGGAAATTCCAGCTTTACCGTTTCGTCAACGCAATCCTTTCGCATAAATCTTGATTATTACAACCGGCAGTCTTATATTGGCTGTGTGCATGAACCCATGGAATGTTTAATTATTGATGACGACGAAATTGCCCGCCGCACGATCCAGCATTGTATCGCGCGCACGGATTTCCTCCACCTGGCAGGATCCTGCGCAAGCGTGCCCGAAGCGTTGAAGATCATCCGCGAAAAAAAGATCGACCTCATTTTCCTCGACGTGGAAATGCCGGAAATGACCGGCATGGATTTTCTCCGCACCTTCAAAGAGATCCCGCAGATCATCCTGATCACCGGGAAAAAAGAATACGCCGCCGAAGCGTTCGATTACGACGTGACGGATTTCCTGCTCAAGCCCGTCGACTACCCGCGCTTCCTGAAAGCCGCGATGAAAGCCCAGGGCATTCACAACAGCATGCAGGTCAACCACGAAAACGGGGAAGATTCGCTCTTTATCAAAAAAGACGGCAACCGCCTCGTGCGTTTGCCCGCCACCGAAATCCTCTGGATCGAAGCGCTGGCCGATTATGTGAACATCCACACGAAGGATACGCGTCATACCGTGCTGGCCACGATGAAGTCGATCGAAGCAAAACTCCCGGCAAAAGATTTCATCCGCATCCACCGCTCCTACATCGTGCGCCTCGACAAAGTTTCCGAGATCGAAGAAAATTCCGTCATCGTAGGCGGAAAGATCATTCCCGTCAGCCGCTCGCACAAGGATGACCTTTTCAGGCGATTGAAACTTCTCTGAAAAAAGTTGTCAGTTGCCGGTAATCGGTTGTCAGTTGTCAGCCGGGAATATCTGCACATCCATTCGAACACTGACAACTGAAGCGGCGCAGCCGTACCGACAACCGATTACCGACAACCGTTCTCTCCCCGGGGTCAGATTTGATACCGTTTGTTTTTCGTGCCGTACTTACTTTTTCCGAAATCTGTTGCCGGTGTACATGCCCCATTTTCGTTCATCCCCTCCTGAGCGTCATTCGTCGGAACTTCCCGGCAGCGCATCGTATTTCCGAAAATCGTACCCGAATTCTTTTCATTTTTGCACTCGTGAACCCTGGCTCCTGCGGGAATCTGAAAAATCATTGATGGAAGCGGATTATAAGAATGTGCTGGCGACTCAGAAACGTGAGATGCAGATTATGCTCATAACGGAACATCACCCCGTTTACAAAGACTTTAACTTCACGCGTTACAGCGACCAGAAGGTGGCTGAAATGTATAAAGTGCTGGTAGAAAATTACCAGGGAAATAAGGATACGGAGGCGCAAACAAAAGTGTAGGGGTTATGCTGTTTTGTGCTTCCGGAAGAAGGGCGCCTTGGCGCCCTTCGCTTTTTTCCGGCCAACTGTCGTGAAATAGGCGCGGGCTGCCTAACTTTCGTGAAGTTGCCGATATGAAGCGCTTCATCCGTATCCTTTTCAGCCGTCACTATTTCGCCGAACGCATTCTTTTCCTTGCGATCTCGGCCGGCGTGCTGCTGAACGGGCTCCTGGCCGACGTATTCGCGGAATGGACTGGCGAGCTGGCGCTGCGGGTGATCGTAAGCCTGCTGGCGGGCGCGGCGCTCGTGATCACCTACCTGCCCGTTGCCACGCGCGTTCTTGTGCGGCGAATGGCCTATGCGGGGATCGTGGTGCTTGTCAGCTTCTCGGCATTCATCAACTACCTCCACCATTTCGACTTCGACAATGCCATTACGCTGCTCGGCATTTACGTCATCTGCAGCCTTTATTTCCGTTCGCTGCGCGATCTCATTTATTACCTCGTATTCGGATTTTCCGCTTCGGCCATCGCGGTCCTTTTTACACACGAGCCGCTCATTACGCCCGAGCTTTTCATCTTCCGCCTTTTTCTCGGGGGCCTGCTCGTGCTCGGGCTTTCCCACGCCACGCGCCTGTACCAGGAACAGCTGCAGCGGTTCAGCAAACGCGTCGCGGAAGAAAACCGGTCGCTCAACGAAACGCGCATCGCGCTCGAGGAAAGCCTCACCCGCGAGCACCTCCTTGCGCTCGTCGCCAGCCGCGTGAACACCGCCGTGATCATCAGCGACAGGGAAGACCGCATCGAGTGGGTCAACAAAGGCTTTGAAGAGATCACCGGCTATTCCCTCGAAGAAGCGATGGGCAAAAAACCGGCATTCCTCCGCGGACCCGGAACCGACCCGGAAACATCCGAGCGGATCGACAAAAAAAAGCTCAGCCTCGAGGCTTTCCACGACACGATCCTGAATTACCGCAAAGACGGAAAACCGCTCTGGGTGCAGATGCACGTCACTCCCATTCTTGATGAAACGGGCACGCTCGAACGCTACATCGCCATCCAGGAAGATATTTCCGAGATCAAGAATACGGAGGAGGAACTCCGCAGGAACCGCGAGCAGCTGAAAGCCGCACAGCACCAGGCGAAGATCGGCAGCTGGGAATGGTACGACGGCAGCCAGACCGTCAACTGTTCCGACGAGATGAACCGCATTCTGGGGCTGGAAGGCTGGAAAGCCGCACCCGTCCACGTGGTCATGGACCGCGTTCATCCCGGCGACATCGCCGTGCTCCGCCAGTCCATCCGGAACGGCCTGCGCCGTCGCTCTCCTTTCGAAATGGATTTTCGCCTCGTCATCAACGGGCAGGTGAAATACGTGTACCTCACCGGCCAGGCCGTGAGCTCGCGCAGAGACCGCACGGAACGCCTGTTCGGAACGTTGCAGGACATCACCGAACGCAAGCAGATCGAAAATGAAATGCGCCTCGCGGAAAAACAATACCGCAGCCTTTTCGAAAACTCCCAGCACATGATCTGCATCCACGACCTGCAGGGCAACATCATGAGCATTAATCCTGCGGGTGCGCATGCCGTGGGTTTTGAGCCGGAGGAAGTCATCGGGCGCGACATCAAAACGTTCTTCTGGCAGAACGAGCCCGAGGGTTATACGAGCTACATGGCGGCCATCCACCACAACGGGCAGGCGCAGGGATTGCTCCGCCTCCGCCGCCGCGACAGCACGGCAACGGTGTGGCTGTACAACAACATTCTCCTCACCGGTCCCGACGGAAATCCTTACGTGCTGAGCAGCAACGTGGAGATCACCGGCCGTTATGAAATGGAAAAGGAGCTGCGCAAAGCGAAAAAAGTTGCCGAAGAAGCGCTGGTGATGAAAGACCGTTTCGTGGCCAACATCAGCCACGAGCTGCGCACGCCCATGAACGCCATCATCGGCTTCACCGACCTGCTCCTGAAAACCGGCCTCACGCCCGAGCAGCGCGAATACCTGCATGCGGTGCACGTCGCCGCCGACAACCTGACGTCGATGATCAACGACGTGCTCGACCTTGCCAAGATCGAAGCCGGCAAGATCGAGTTCGAGGCGAAACCCTTCAGCGTACGCGACGTCATGTCGAACACGCACCGCCTGCTTTCACAGACCGCCGCACAGTCGGGACTGAAGTTCGACTGGAAATGCGACGAACGCGTTCCTGTTTATGTGCTCGGCGACGAGCTGCGCCTGACACAGGTGCTGATCAACCTCGTGGGCAACGCGGTGAAATTCACCGAACGCGGCTTCGTGCATTTCGCCTGCTCGGTAAACGGTGAAACGGATGAAAGCATGGAGCTTTTGTTCATCGTGGAAGATTCCGGCGTCGGCATCCCGAAGGAAAAGCTCGAATCCATTTTCGAACCGTTCAACCAGGGCAGCGCGGAATCGACACGCCGTTTCGGCGGGACGGGCCTCGGGCTGAGCATCGTGAAGGATCTCGTGGAGCTCCAGGGCGGGCATGTTTCGGTGCAAAGCGCAGAGGGAATCGGGTCCACGTTCACCGTCGATCTCCCCGTGCGGAAGGTGAGCCAGGAAGTGATCCAGCAGGTCGAGCAGGCGCTGCAGCCGGTGGAAACGCCCGGCGACATCCGCATCCTGCTCGTGGAAGACCAGCCGCTCAACCAGCAGCTGGCCAAAAAGCTCGTCAGCGATTTCGGCTTTACAGCGGATGTGGCCGTGAACGGAAAAGCTGCGATCGAAATGCTCCGCGCGGAAAAATACGACGTGATCCTGATGGACCTGCAGATGCCCGAGATGGACGGCTATGACGCCACGCGCATCATCCGCGAAAAACTGAAGCTGGCGATCCCCATCATCGCGCTCACCGCGCACTCCTCCGCCGGCGAACGGGAAAAATGCCTTGCGCTGGGCATGAACGATTACCTCGTCAAGCCGTTCCGCGCGCAGGAATTGTATTTCAAGATCGCCAGCGCCGTCCGCAAAAAACATCCCGTGCCGCGGCTGCCTGAGGAAAACAGCCCGGACGAAAACCCGCTCCGCGCGCTGGCCGGGGGCGACAAAAAGTTCGAGCGTGAAATGCTGGAGATGCTGGTGAAGTCCATCCCGGAAGATTACAACCTTATTCTCGAAGCGCTCGAAGCGGAAAATTTCCAGAAGGCGCGGATGACGGCCCACCGCCTGAAATCATCGGTAGCGCTGGCCGGGGAAAAAACATTTGCCGCCAGCCTCGACGCATTCGAACATTTTTCATTCGAGAAAAAAAATCACGCGGAGCTGCGCGCATTCATCGAAAATCTCGCCGGCGCCCGCGTCCAGCTGCTGGAACGCCTCCAGGCAGAAATTGCCGAACTTTCAGAACAGGGATAAGTTGTCATCCCAAAACTGCGCATCCTTCGACAAAAGAAATTCCAAACTGTAAATCGCAATCACTGTTGTCCGGGAAAATTTTTGGATCGACTCTATTTTGTCTTCGACGATGAGCCTTTGTCCTTTACAAGAAAAGGACCAAAAGAATCGCGCCGGACGGGCGTTTGCTAAGAATTCCGGGGTAGAAAAATCTCGCGAAAACCAAGCCGTCCCGAGTTCTCGGGATGGTTTTCTTCGCGCAAGCCCATCGCTGATTTTCCCGCCCCGGAATTCTAAGCAAACGCCCTGAAGGCGCAAATTTTCATCGAATTCAGATTTACTTTTTTGTGTTTATCACGGACAGCAGTGATCCAAAATCCCAAAAGAAAGCGAAGGCGAAATTGGGGATTTGGATTTTCAGCTTTGATTTTTTGATTTTACCTGCCGCCGTTGCGGATCAGGTGAAGGAAGCCCGTTTCCTTGTACGCAAGGCCCGACAGGTCGGTGATCTCCGCCACAAAATAATATACGCCGTCCACGACCGGCTTCCCGTTGTTCATGTAAGTGCCGTTCCAGTAACCGCTGAGGTCCGCCCATTCGTGCACCAGCACGCCCCACCGGTCGTAAATCCACACGTGCATGCCCGTTGCGTACGGAGCGTACAACATGAAATTATCGTTCACGCCGTCGCCGTCGGGCGTGAACACGTTCGGCGTCAGCGACGGGCATTCTTCTGTTTCAACGGTAACGGGAGAAAGCGCGCTGCGGCAAACACCGTCGTTCGTCGATACGTAGAACGTCGAGTCGCTCTGCAGCCCGGCCGGCAGCTGCAGCACGTTCCCGGTGGCAAGCAGCGTTCCGCCGGCGGTGTACCAGTTCAGCGTGGGCGCGCCCGATGCAACGAGCGAGAACGGCAACCCGCGGCAGATCGTCGTATCGGAAACCAGCGGCGGCTGAAGCTGGTTCTGCGTAAACGCGACGCTGAACGTGTCGGACGCTGCACAACCGCCGCTGTCGGCTGTCGTGAGGATGTAATCGCCGCTCGTGTACACGTAAAGCGTCGTGGCGGATGAGCTTCCCGGTTGCCAGTTGTACGTATCCATCCCCGGGTTCGCGCCGAGCAAAATGGAATCGCCTTCGCACACGGTTGTTGCCGAAAGCGGCGTGATCACTGCGCTTACCGCTGTCGGCGTGATCGTCACGGAAACCGTCGTGGCGATGTTGCAGGCTTGCACCGTGACCGAATACGTTCCGGGCGTGGTGATCACCTGCGTGAGGCTGCTTCCGCTCAGCGGCGGCAGCCACACGATCGAGCTGCCGCTGCTGGCCGTAAGTGAAATGACGACCGAATCGCCGGGGCACAGCACGGACGAGGGCGACGCCTGGATGGACGGCGTGTTGTATTGCTGGATGGTAACGGTGTTCGACAGCAGCTGGCAACTGTCAGGGTCCGTTACGACACAATAATACGTTCCCGGTGAAGTGATCCAGATCGTGTTCGTATTCCCGCTGATCGGCCCGTTCGGTCCCTGCCAGGCAAAATTCCCGCTCCCCGAAACTACCGCCTGCACCGAATCGCCGGGACAAATAACGCCGTCGGAAGGCAGCAGGGAGATCACGGGTTGTGTCGTGTAGCTCACACTCACTGAAGCTGTGCCGCTGTTCACGGTAAAGCACCCGAAAGAATTGAACACCGTATCGATGCAATACACCGTGTACGATCCCGGCTGCGACACCCACAGCGTATCGTCCTGCTCGCCCGACATCCAGTTGTAATTCTGTCCGCCGGTAACGACGAGCATGTTCGAATCCCCGGGACAAATGCTCAGGTCGCCGGTGATCACGAGATTTATTGGCGTCGACGGCGGCGAGGGCAGCACTTCGCAATAGTAGCTGTGTGAAATTATTGTCGTGTCGCTCCCGCATGCGCTTTCTCTTATTATCGTTGCGGTGACCGTGTACCAGCCTGTCTGGTGCACCAGCGCGGTCGTCATGGAATACGCGAAGTTGATGCAATCCGTGTACGGCAAGATCGTGGCGCTCGAGCTCGGCGAGATCGTCCATAATATCTGGTCGAGGTCATCAATGCACTGGAGGTTCGCGTTCGGGTTCGAAATGGAATCGAACGGGAAAATGAAAAGCGGTTCGCCGTCACAGAACCGCATGCTGTCGTTGCGGTCCGAATCGTTCAGGCAAACCATGCCGGGATCGATCGGCAGCAGCGGATCGTCGAGCGTCACCTCCACGGAGTTTGCGGAGATGCACCCGTTCGAATCCGTGACGATGAACGTGTACAGCCCGGACGAATCGATCATCACCGAATCGTTCGGATAATTTCCCGACCCGAATTGTGGACCGTACCAGGCTGCAGTTCCGGTAAAACCTCCGCCCACGAGCAGCACCGAATCACCGCAGATGATCACCGGCTGCGGGTTCAGCGCGTTGGTGTTGATGATGACATTATCGCTGATCACAGGGCGCGGCGGAGGCGTGTGAAGAATAAAGTGGATCGTGTCTTCACTCGTGTAGCAGCCATCCTGCGAAGTCAATATCACCGAATAGTTTCCCGTTGCATTGACGGTGATGTTCGGGGTCGTCTGCCCGGTCGACCAGAGATAATCGAAGTAAGGCCCGACGTGGTTCGGGGACGGCAACGCGAGCAGTCCGGTATTCGTTGTTGCGTAAAGGTTTTCCTGCTGGCATGCGCTGATCGTGTCCGGCCCGCAGTTGTAATCGAGGCCGTTGTACCGGTTGATGCAAACGCCGACGAACAGTTGCGCGCAGGAAGTGTTGTAATAATAATCGTACGGCGAACGCGAGGGATCGATCGGGTTGCCGATGTAGATGTCCGAATTCCCGGCGGAAGGGGCAATCGCAAACGCGGCGTAGTAGGTGTCACTGCAAAGCCCGGTGTTCGGGCTCGCGTTGTTGCTCACGCTCATGTTGTAGCTGAGGAATGCCGGGTACCCATAAAAATTGTTTGTGACGGGAGTCACCACCGAAAGCGCATATGCGCCCACCATGTGCGGGTTGCCCGAGGCGTCGGCTGCGATGCCGTTGCACGTCTGGTCTTCCGGCCCGCCGATCTGCCGGCTGATGCTCCACGCCCCGGTTGCGCTGCTGTATTTTCCTTCGAACACGTCCCAGAACCCCGAGCTGTTGAAAAGCCCCGGCGCATAACGATCGCTGTAGCTGTTGAACGTGCATTTGAAATGCCCGCCGATAAAACAATCCCCGCCCGACACGCTCACCGAGCGCGACGTCAGCGGTGAATCGGAACTTTCCGCCACGCTCCAGCCGAGGTTTCCCGACAGGTCGTATTTCGCAAGAAAGATGCGATTGCTGTACGTGGCGGTGAGCGTTGTATTCGTCGCGCCGAAAAATGTGATCGTTCCCTGGAAATCCCCGGTGAGGTACATTCCGCCTGCGCCGTCGCCTGCGATCGAATTGGCAACGTTCATCGCGCCCCCGCCGATCTTCCGGAACCATTGCTCGCTGCCGGAAGCGTCGTACTTCACGATGAACACCGCGTTGAGCATGTTGTTCAGGTGCACCTGGTCGAACGTGATCGTGTCGGAAAACTGGCCGGTGATGTAAATGTTGCCTGCTGCATCGCAATCCACGTCGATCCCGCGATCGGTCTGTGGAGCGGAACCTTGTTTCGTCCAGAGGAAATTCCCGCCCGCATCGAGCTTCGTCGTAAATACGTCGGTGCTGCCGTTCTGGCTCGTGAGCGTCGTGCTGCCGAAAGATGCCGTGCCCGCGAATTCCCCGGTGACGATCACATTTCCTGCGTTATCGACTGTGATTCCATTCCCGATGTCCGCTCCTGCACCGCCGGCGTTCTTCGCCCAGACGCACGTTCCGGTATTGTCGTATTTCGCGATGAAAGCATCCTGCGCGCCCGAGGAAGTGATGCTGTTGCTGCCGAATGTCGCGGTGCCGTAAAAATATCCCGTGATGTAGCTGTTCCCCGATGCGTCGGCTTTGATGGAAAGCGCGCGGTCGGAATTTGCGCCGCCGGCTTTCACCGCCCACACGTACAACCCGTTCGTGCCGAGCTTTGCAAGGAACACGTCATCCACACCGGAAGAGCTGAGCGTGGTGGAACCGAAGGATGCGGCCGTGGTGAAATAACCGGTGGCATACGTATTCCCCGCTCCGTCCAGCGCAACGTCCATCCCTTCGTCGATCGTCGAGCCTCCGCCGTTCTGCATCCAGAACGTCTGCGCGCTGAGTGCCGCTGAAACAAGCATAAAAAGTGACGTGAGCACGGAATGCGCGCACAGCCTGTGGAAATTTGCCATGAAAAACGGGTTGCCGAAAAGAAAGGTACAAAACTTTCTTCCGGCCGGATTATGAATGGGAACTTTCTGCGGAAAGTCTTACTCCTTCACCGCGGTGCTACTCCTGGTAATACACCCGTTTCACCCTGCGCGAAACGTTCGTCAGCACTTCGTAAGCGATCGTGCCCATGTCTTTTGCAACTTCCGTGATCGTATGATCGGGGCCGAACACGATCACTTCATCGCCCTCCGCGCACTGGATGCCGGTGACGTCGAGCATGCACATGTCCATGCACACATTCCCGACCACGCGCGCGGCTTTCCCGTTGATGAACATTTTCCCGGCGCCGTTGCTTAGCCTGCGGCTCAGCCCGTCCGCATAACCGATGGGCACCGTAGCGATGCGCATGTTCTCCGCCGCCATTCCTTTGCGGCTGTACCCGATCGATTCGCCTTTCGGCACGCTCTTCAGCTGGGAGATCGTCGTCTTCAGCGTGCTGACGTTGCGCAGGTGTTTTTGCTCTTCTTCATTCCCCGCAATGCCGTACAGCCCGATGCCGAGGCGCACCATGTCGAACTGCGCGTCGGGGAAACGCAGGATGCCGGCGGAGTTGAGGATGTGGCGGGAAACGGGATACGAAAAATGTTTCTGCAGCTCTTCGCTCATTTGCGTGAACAGGCGAACCTGCCTGCGTGTGAATTCATCATGCTCCTGCTCGTCGCTGGCGGCGAGGTGTGAAAAAACGGAGCGGATGACGAGGTCGCGGCTGTTCTGCAAACGCACGATCAGCTCGTTAAGCTCTTTTTCTTCGAAACCGAGACGGCGCATGCCGGTGTCGAGCTTGACGTGGATCGCAACCGGCGGATGTTCCGGGTGGCGCGCGCGGAAACGTTTTGCCGCTTCATCGAAAAGCTGGAGCACGCGGAAAGAAAAAATTTCCGGCTCGAGCCCGAAACGGATCATCGTGTCGTAGCTCTGCTCTTCGGGGTTCATCACCATGACGGGCAGCGTGATGCCGGTGCGGCGAAGCTCCACGCCTTCATCGGCATACGCGACGGCGAGATAATCCACGCGGTGGAACTGCAGCACGTTGGCGATCTCGAAGCTGCCGCTGCCGTAGGAAAATGCTTTCACCATCGCCATCAGCTTCGTGCCCGGGTTGAGCCGCGACTTCACGAAGTTGAGGTTGTGCACGAGCGCGTTGAGATCGATTTCCAGCACCGTCTCGTGCGCCTTCTGCTGTAGCGCTTTCCCGATCGCCTCGAAGCCGAACGCGCGCGCGCCTTTCAGGAGAATGGTTTCGTTGTGGAACGAGCTGCTGTGAAATGCGGAAAGGAATTCCTGCGTGGAAGCGAAGAATTCATTTTCCATTCCCGCGAACAACTCTTTATTCCGCGCCAGCGCCTCGCCCACGCCGAGGAAACGTGCAACGCCTTTGGCTTTCACCAGCTGCGCCACTTCTTCGTACAGCGCGCGTTCCTCTCTCCCGCTCTGGAGAATGTCCGAAAGAATGAGCGTGCGTTTGGGATACTGCTGCTGCTGGTTGAGAAAATCGAGAGCGACGGAAAGCGAGCCGAGATCGGAATTGTAGCTGTCGTTGATGACGGAGCAATTGTTCACACCTTCCTTCAGCTCGAGGCGCATCGCCACGGGAACGAGCTGTGGCATGCGCGCTTCGATGGTTTCCCCGCTCAGCCCGAGGTGCAGCATCGTGGCCCAGCAGTGGATCGCGTTCTCCACGGAAGCGTCGTCGGTGAATGGAATGCGTATCGTGGAAAAACGGTTGCTGACGATTCCCTGGATGAACGTTTCGTTGTTCTCCTTCGTCACGCGCGCCACCTGCAGATCCGCCCGCGTCTTCCGCGACCACGTGAACAGCTTCGCGCTGCCGGACTGCTCCTGTATGTTCCGGAAGATCGCAGGATCGTCTTTGCAGCAGATGACCGTTTTCGCGCCTTTCACCAGTTGCAGCTTCTCCGCAATTTTCTGTTCCCTGCCCGTAAAATTTTCGTCGTGTGCCGTCCCGATGTTCGTCAGGATCACGATGTCCGGTTCCAGGATCGCGCTGAGCTTTTCCATTTCACCCATGCGCGAAATTCCCGCTTCGAAGATCGCCAGGTTGTGCGATTCCTCCATCTGCCACACCGACAGCGGCACGCCCACCTGCGAGTTGTAGCTTTTCGGGCTGCGCACGATGCTGTAATCGTCGCGCAGCAACTGCCACAGCCATTCCTTCACGATCGTTTTCCCGTTGCTGCCCGTGATCCCGATCACCGGCATCGCAAAACGCCTGCGGTGATGCGCGGCAAGCCGGTGCAGCGCGGCAAGCGTATCGGGAACGACGATGAAATTCGCTTCCGGGAAAACCATTTCCGCATTCGCCGGCAAGATGCTCACCACGAAGCTGCGGATGCCTTTGTTATAAATGTCACCAAGAAAGTCGTGCGCGTCGTGCCGTTCTCCCCTGATCGCGAAAAACAGGACGCCGTCCGTTTGCGTCAGCTTCCTGCTGTCGATCAGCAACCCACGCACCGGCCCGTCGCGCAGGATGATCGTTTGCGTGGCAGCGGTGATGCGGGCGATATCGGAGATGGTGTAGGTCACGGGATAGAAACAGGGAATGAATCGGAACGATCAAAGGTAAAAACAATCGGAATGGAGAAAATGTGCGCCACGCGCCGGAATGGTAATTAACATGCAAAACAGGCCGCCCCTACGGGGCTTAATGAATGGGCAACAATCTATAAACAGGTCGCTCCTACGGAGCTTTAATGAATGGGACAACAATCTATAAACAGGTCGCTCCTACGGAGCTTTAATGAATGGGACAACAATC
>CBIHOC010000066.1:0-17262 GCA_966211705.1 uncultured Chryseobacterium sp. | reverse complement strand
AAAGACAAGGGACATTCGAACCCACTGAATTTTCCCCGGACAACAGTGATGTGCAAATATGCAAATGTGCAGATGAATCGATTGTAGCGTCACGAGGCCTCGTGATGCTACAGGTTACAACCCCATTTGCACATCTGCATATTTGCACATCTGCACATTATTTTCTCTTCACCCGTAACTGCGCCGCCAGTCCTTCGCTGAACAGGTGCCAGCCGAACCAGTCGTCGTAGAGGCGGTAATAGGAGAACTGCTCGCCGCTGCGGGCGTAGGTTTTCGGCTTGTCTTTCGAAAGGAAAATAATAAGCTCGTTGCCGGGGATGATCTTCGTCTGCATGCCGCTGTCGGCCATCATGGCGAAAGGCTGGAGCATCACGGCAATGCGGTCGCCGGGCTTCAGGGAAGACGATTTGTACACCTCCTCCACCACGACGATCACCGGCCCGGCCATTACGGCGTTCGTAAGCCCTTCCTCGACCCGCACTTTGAGCACATGCCCGGACTTTTTCTTCAGCGTTTTGAGCAACGGCGTGTCGGCGTGCAGCACAGTGACGCCGAATGAAAAGAGAAAGAGGAATATATACCGCATGGTGGTCGTTTTACGTTAGACATACAAATCGCAGACCAAAGAAACAGGCAGCGGTCGGCGGCAGCAGTTGGCGGTCAAAGGGTTTGACCAAATAACGACCGCCAACCGCTGCTGCCAACCGCCGCTACCCTCACGCTTTGTACCTTTATCCCATGAACCGCTACCTCCCCCTGTTTGCGCTTTTGATCATGGCGTTGCTTTCCTCCTGCGAGGACGATGACGGTCCGGGCATCCCCAAACCGCGGGGATATTTCCGCATTTCGCTGCCGGAGAAAAAATACGTGCAGTACGACGCGGATTGCCCGTTTACATTCGAGATCCCGGATTATTCGAAAATGTACAAAAGCGCCGCGCCGATGGCGGAACCCTGCTGGCGCGACCTGTATTTCGCCCCGTTCCGCGCCACGCTTTACCTCAGCTATAAAGAGATCACCAGCGACACGATGCTGGCACAGCTCGTGAACGAAAGCTGGGCGCTGACGGAAGCGCACCATAGCGTAGCGATGGGACTGCGCGATTCTTCCATTATCCGCCCGGATGCAAAAGTCTACGGCACGGTGCTTTCGCTCGGCGGCAACGCGGCGACGGCGGTGCAGTTCTACCTCACCGACAGCACGAACCATTTCCTGCGCGGCTCGCTTTATTTTTATTCCCCGCCGAATAAAGATTCCCTGCAGCCGGTGCTGGAGTATATCCGCAAAGACATTTACCACATCGCAGAGACGCTGAAATGGAAAGAAAGCGCGACGGAGACGAAGCCGAAGGTCACCAAACTTGTGCCGACGTTCCCCCGGGATGAAGATATCAAACCGCCCCCGCCGGACAAGCAGGAAAATGTGGGAATAAAGGACTAACTGCCGGCTTTCGTCCGCACCAGCAGGGCAAACTGCACGCCGAAGAGGATCATGGCCAGCATGAGGTGGATGGGCTGGGCGAAAGCGGGAATGGAAAAATTGTGGAGGAACACGCCGGTGAAATATTCGGCGAGAATGATGCCCAACATCGACCACGCTAACATTTTTGTTCCGCCCGCCGGCCGGCTTTTCCGCAGCAGCACGAACAAGCCCACATTCAGCAGCACGATGAGCATCGCGGTGACCTGGTGAACGGTATAGCCCGTGCCGGTGAGCTGGCTGATCCATGTTTCGCGGGAATGGCCGTCCATGTTGTGGTTGATCTCGTCGATCTGCTGGCGCACCTGGGTGCCGAACACGATCTGCGCGAGCGTGAGGAGAAGCGCGATGACGAGCAGCATTTTTGCGGCAACGGAAATTTTCAGCTTTTCGAGCAGGCCGGTCATCAACTGCACGCGTGTTTGGGTATAAATAACCACGCTTACAAGCGCGAGCGCGCTCATCATGTGCAGCGTGATGGAAGCCCCGGCAAGGTTCGTATCCACGACAACTTTCCCCAGCCACACCACGAATGCAAGCACCGCCATGCCGAACAGCAGGATGACCACCGTGGGCCAGTCGCGGCGGATGCGCAGCAATGCGATGATGAGCAGCACGGTCATGGAAAAGCTGCTCAGCGCGCCGACGAGGCGGTTGACGTATTCCGTCCACGTCTGCTGCACGTAAAATTTCGCGTAATCGTGCACCGGGTATTTTTCCCAATCCGCGCGATCGAATGTTTCGGCCGAAGTAAAATCAGACGTCGCGCGCCACAACGTGTCGTTCACGATGATCATCATTCCTTTTTCGTACGGATGAGCGGAATGAAACTCCACCTGCGAAGGATCGGTGGGCGGAATGTAATACCCGAAACATTTCGGCCAGTCGGGACAGCCCATGCCGGAACCGGTAGCGCGCACGACAGAACCCGCAAGAATAACGAGGTACAGAAAAATCAGCGTGATCGTGGCAAGGCGGAGAAAGAGGCGATCCATTTCGCCACAAAGGTAAATATTCAAAAATTCAATCGCTGTCACTTCGTGACAAGCTATTCAACAATTCAAAGATTGAAGATTCTTAATTTTTGAATTGTTGAATAGCGAAGTCGAATCCCGAGTATTCGGGATGAGACAAGCGATTGAATCTTTGAATAATCGGGCAGAAATTTTACTTCAGGGCAGCCAATTTTTCTTTGGCTTTCTGCTGGTAAAATCCGGGCTTTCCGGCAATTTCATTCAGCAGCTGTTTCGCGGATTCGGTGTCGCCTTTGCCGAGCAGGGCCTGCGTTTTGTACCAGCGCGCTTCTTCGTGGAAGACGTTGTTCTTCGCTTGCAGGATGGCATCGAACAGCGGGATCGCTTTGTCGTACATCTCCAGCTTTACGTAACTCACGCCCATGTAGAAGAGCGCGTTCGGATCGGCGGGATCGGCTTTCCTGAGGACTTCCATCTTTTCGATGCAGCGGCCGTAACGACCGTCGTGGAAGGCTTTCAGGCCGGCATTGAGGAAATTTTCGGCGGGCACCTGGCGGGTCGCGGGTTGTTCTTTTAGTTCGGCCTCGCGCATTCCGTCGTTTTCGAACTGTGCAGGCGTGCCGCCCAGCGGAAGCTCTTCGACGGTGACGGTCTTTTTAAAATATTTTTCAAACTCCGTCACCTTGAGATCGAAAATGAAACCGATGGACGCGTTGTAGCTTGCTTCCGGCTTTTCGGGCACGACGGGTTTCACCTCCAGCACTTCAGGCGGGGCCACTTCGATCGCTTCCGGCGCTTTCTCCGGTGTGGAAGATGTGGCGGCGGAATCCGCAATTTTCCCCTGCGAGAACATGGCCTGCGGGGCGGGTTTTGCTTCGGGATTCACAAAATGCTCGGCCTGCGGTGTCAAGACGACTTGCGAAGGTTCCGTGTTCTCCTCGGCCGGGGCGGTGTACGAAGCCAGTTCAGGAGCGGCGACGCGCACATCGTTGTGACGCGGCCACAGTGCGTACGTCACGCCTCCCGCCAATGCCAGGCCGAGCGTGATCGTCACCACGTTCATCCACGTCGCAGCTTTCATGCCCGCTTTCGACGCGATCGTCTTGTTCAGCGAAGCGATGTCTGCCACCGCGCCGGGCACGCTGGTGTACCCTTCCACGGCTTCTTTCGACAGCTCGCACTCGTCCAGCAGCTTGTTCACGCGCGCCGTGGAATCCGCGTCCAGCTTGCCGCCGAGCAGGTTTTCCAGGTCGCCCTTCGTGAGATGGCCGGTGTTGGGGGATGGTTTCATGACTTTTCGAGGATGAGTTTGATGTTCCGTTTCCCGTTCTGCAAATGACTTTTCACTTGCTTTTCAGAGAACCCGGTGATGTCGCATATTTCCTTGTAGGACTTGTCTTTGAAATAGAACAGCTCGATGCATTTGCGTTGCTCCTCGCCGAGCGATAATACGGCCTGCTCCAGCTTTTTCAGCTTTTCTTCCCGTTTTTCAGCGTCGTCTGTCGGTTCCGGGATAAAACCCTCCTCTTCTTCGCGCACATACGCGTCGGTGCGTTCCCGCTGTACTTTCTGCTTGCGCAGCTCCGAGATACAATGGTTGCGCGCCACGAACGAAAGCCAGGTCTTGAAATTCTCCGGGCGATGTTTTTTCAGCGCTTCGAACAGCTTCTCGAAGAGGTGCAGCACCGCATCACGTGCCAGCTCCCGGTCGCGGAAGTAATTGAGGCATAGACCGTAAACGAGGTGAGAATACCGCGTGTACAGTTCACCCACAAGCGACTTGTCGCCCGAGGCCTGGTAAGCCGCCACCAGCTCGTCATCGGTGAGGCTGCTTTTTCGTTTCCAGGGGAAAAACCGCATATGCTATTGGTAGGACGCTGTGAAGGTTGGAATTCCATACAAAGATAGGATGGAATGGATGTGCCGAAATGCTGATGTGCTGAAATGCTGATGATACCTGATACTTACTGACGCACTGGTATTTCGCCATAACCACAGTTACACCGGAAATCAAGAGTTCAAATTCCCCCACAACCCCTTCGGTATTTCGGCACATTGTTATTCAAATATACGTAAGGTGCAGCCGGAAAAATTGCCGCAGAGGCGCAGAGGACGCGGAGAGATGCCTCAGCGTTCTCTGCGCCTCTGCGGCGAAAACTCACGTCGATAAATAGGGTTCGACGGAATGTTTGATCATCTCCACCAGCTCGGGATCCATGTATTGGTACTCGTCGGGAATGTCGAGAACGATGATCGTTTTTCCCATCGAAGGAAATTTCTCCTGCAACCGTTCACGGTGTTTTTTCTCCATCACAAAAACAACGTCCGCCCAGCTGAGCAATTTTTCAGTAACACGGATGCGCGCAGAAGGTTCCGTGCCGGCAGAACGGGCGTGATGGTTCTGGCTGTTTTTGAAAATGGCTTCGGCCGTGGGGCTTCGCCATTGGTTGCGGGAGCATATGAAGAGGAGGTTCACGGGAGTTAACTAATATTCTCCTCTCTTTTCCCACCACCGCACAAGCTCAAGCACACTATTCTCCCTGATTTCAACTGCTGTTCCCATAAGCTTGTTTAAATTAATGATCCGCTGAAATCAATCTGTGTAATCTGTGACAATCTGTGGCTACCACAACACCTTCCGCACCACCCGCCCCTCCTTCGTCTCCATCACCACCAAATAAACTCCGCGCTTCGGCAAATCAATTTCCCCGTCGAACTTCGATCCCGGGACCGCCGGCACAACTTCTTTCCCGTTCAGGTCATACACGCGCACGTTCAGCAAATTTCCTTTTTTCCACCCGGTGATCGTCAGATGCCCGTCCATCGTGGGGTTCGGGTACACGGTGATTTCCGGGTGAACGCTGCCCTGGTGCGCACTGGTGATCGTGTTGTTCATTACAACTTCCGCCACGAGCATGGGTGAATGATCGGCATTGTCGTACATCGTGCGGAAGGAATCGATCGGCGCGGAAGTGAAGGCGAACATTTCATCCAGCCACGGGCGCGGAACGGAAACGTAATACACGCGCGAGCTGATGTTGAGCGTGCCGCCGTAACCGTTGATGAACACGTGGTAATGGATCACGTCGGCGCCTGTTCCTTCGGTGGGGCCGGTGTAATTAAAATCCGCGTCGCTGCCGATTCCGATGATGCGCGTCGTGTCGTACGACAAATGGCCGGTGGAAAAACCCAACGGCACGAGGCGGTTGTCCTTGAGGCACGTATCCGCGCGCTCGAGTACGGTGGTGGGATTTGCATTCACGTCGCCCATCACCATTTCGTAGATCTGCACGTCGTTACCGGTGTAGCAGATGTCGTGGTGCGGCTCGAAGCCGGGATCGCGGCCGATGATGTTTCCGTTCGCATCGGTGGTGCCGGAGCTGAAGATCGTGTCGCCATTCATATCCGTCACCACGAATTCCACGTACGCGATGCGCGAAGGATAACCGGACGGGAACTTGTGCCCGCACTTGTTGGTGAGCTGCACGTCGTAGTACACCGTATCTGCCGTGCGGCCGGTCTGCACCACGTCCATGCGCAGCGTGCTGTCGCGCAGGTAGCGTTTCGTGCGGGCGATGGACGTGTCGAAGTTCGCGGGCGTGCACGTGGCGCCGACGGCCGTCATGTTGTCGCGCATGAGCTGGAGCATGAATGCGTTCCCGCCCACGAGGTGATGCTTTCCGAACGGGTTGCGTCCGTCGAGGAACGGGTAGTCCGTGGCGATGTTGATGGGCTCGTTGATGCGCGGGATGTGGCAGTTCTGGCAGGTGCGGTTTCCCGCCATCGTGTCGCTGTAAGTGGAATTTTTCCATTCGTGGAATGTGGCCTGCTCGACAAAATGATTTCCCGTGAGGTTGCCGGAAAGATCGACGGATTCTGTCAGCAGCGTGTGGCATCCGCCGCACAATTCGCTTTTCGCGACATGCGTGCTGTACAAGGGCTCGAAGCCGATGAAAAATTCCATAGGGCCGGAAAACGGATCCTGGTAAGGACCATACACGATCTTTTTCGTGTAATGAAGATTACCGGAAAAGTTCTGCCCCATGAGCGAATCTTTCTGCTGGTGGCAGGCGCTGCAATTCACCCCGTCGAGGCCGAACGTATCGGTGGCGAGGTCCATCATGGAATAGTACGGGTTGCCGAGGTATTTCGATTCGAAATGGCCTGCCGGGGCGTGACAGGAGGTGCATTTGTCCTCGATGGCTTGCTGCAGGCCGGGGTTGACGAGTATCTCGTGGCTGACCTTCGCGCGCCAGAGCGGGTCTTTCGCGGAATTGGCCATCATCGTGCCCGCCCAGTCGTCGGCGATGTTCACGTCCTCGCCGGAAGCGGTGAAAAATGCTACGCCTGCGGAATCGTAGCCGTGGCAGCCCATGCAGCGTCCGCCGGTGGCGAAATGCGTGTTCGTATCGTAGGGCTGGTCCTGCAGCAGTTCATGCAGGCGCAGGCGCTCGGCATCCGTGTGGAATTTGCGCGACGGTGCGGAATGCGATTCAGGCCCGGAAATGAACAGCACGCCGACCAGCACGAGCCCGGCGACGATCCATGTTTTGTAACGGTGCAAATACGTTCTTGCCACGAGGTTGGGTTTAAGAAGCTTAAAAATAGAAACTCTTTACCACGAAGACACCGGGAACAGGGAAATTCCCCGGGACTGTTTTTGCCTGTTTTTCATGGATCGCAGACCGGCCCCTGGCCGCAGGATGGCACGCACAGGCGTCCTGTTGTTCATAATTGCTTGACTTTGTGCGGATTATTTCCTATCCTCGTATCCTCCAAACGAACCATCATGAATAAAAAGCTACACATCAAATGGGCGTTGCTGGCCTCAGCGCTCATTCCCTGCATGCTGCCTGCGCAGATCTATTTCACCAACCAGACGTCGCTTCTTCCTTCGGCATCGTTCCACAGCGGGAATGCAGTGGGCGTGTGCGACATGAACGGCGATTTTAAAGACGACATCGTCCGTTCCGACAACACGACGATGTACATCGAAACGCAGACGACGCCGAATGCGACGTTCACGGAACAATCGCACACTTACAACCTCAGCAGTCCCTGGGGCATGTGCGTGGCAGACGTGAACAATGACGGTTACAACGACGCCATGTTCGGCGACAACGGGTCGGCGCGCCTGCTGACGTGGAACGGCTCCGGCTACACCGGCTCGAACGTGACTACACTTGCCGGGGCAACGTCGATCTTCGTGCAGGGCTGCAATTTCTTCGACATCGATAACGACCATTTCATCGACATGTTCGTGTGCAACGACGTGGCGATGTCGCACATCTATATGAACAACGGCGGCACCGGCTGGACCTTCAACCAGTCGCTCATGCCGCTCGCAACCGTTCCTTCATCCGACAACAGCGGCAACTACGCATCGATCTGGACGGACGTGAACAACGACGGCCTCACCGATCTGATGATCACCCATTGCCGCCAGGGCGTAACGAATTCGTCAGACCCGCGCCGTATCGACCAGGTGTTCATCAACAACGGCAACGGCACGTGGACGCAGGACGTCACCAACTGGACGGGCCTCCGCGACGGCGCGCAGGGCTGGAGCACAGCCTGGGGCGACATCGACAACGACGGCGACATCGACGGGTTCTGCCTCAATTACGACGTGAACAGCACGCTGCTCATCAACGACGGCAACGGTGTTTTCACCAATTCGATCTCCGGTTCGGGCATCGCCAACACCACGTCGTTCTTCGGCATGAATGCCACGTTCCAGGATTTCGACAACGACACGTACCTCGACCTGCTGCTCACCGGCGACGACCATTTCCTCTACAAAGGCAACGGCGACGGCACGTTCACGGCAGTTCCGAACCCCATGGTGTACAGCACGTACACGATCACCTCGCACGCGATCGGCGACCTGAACAATGACGGCTGGCTGGACGTGTTCGGCAGCTATTGCGATGTGTACAACACGCCCGATAATATCCGCAACGACCGGCTGTGGATGAACGACTGCGCGAACAACGGCAACACGAATCACTGGATCAAATTCAATCTCGTCGGCGGCGCGACCTCGGGCATGAGCAACAAGAACGGCGTGGGCGCCATCGTGAAAATTTACGGCCCGTGGGGCGTGCAGGTGCGCGAGGTGCGTTCCGGTGAAGCATACGGCATCCAGAATTCCTTCACCGTGCATTTCGGCCTCGGCTCCGAAACACAGATCGACAGCATGATCGTGCAGTGGCCTTCCGGCGTGGTGGACGAGCTGCTCTCCCTGCCCGGCGACATGACCTACACGCTTCCCGAAGGCGGCTTCCCGACCTCGACAAATCCCGTCGCATCACAGCCGCTCCTGCTCAACGTTTACCCGAACCCGGTTACCGACCAGGCCGTCATCCGCCTCGATCATTTCGCCGGCGCCGGGCTGAACAACCTTACGGTGAACGTGTATGACATGAACGGCAAGCTCGTCTACACCGAAGCCGCGCTCCAGCGTTCCATCATCATCCTCGGACGCGAAGTCCTCACGAGCGGAATGTATTTCGTGGAAGTGACGGACGGTGAAAACCGTCTGGCTACGAAGAAGATGCTGGTGCAGTAGAAAAAGTGGCGGTTGGCCCCGGGAGCGGTTGGCGGTCATTCATGCAACAAAGAAAGCGTCTCTTAACGGGGACGTTTTCTTTTTCGCCGCAGAGGCGCAAAGAGCGCGGAGAAATTCCTCTGCGTCCTCTGCGCCTCTGCGGCGAAAACTCTTTACGAAACCATTGCTGCCAACCGCCACCAGTCCCTGCTCTGAAAGAAAAAGTCCCGTATCAACAGGACTTTTTCTTTTGGCTGAAATCTACTTCGTTATCTCATCATACTTCGCACCCTTCGGTTTCTTCTTCGTCTTTTTTGTTTTCTTCTTCGACTTTTCTTCCGGCGCGGGCGCTTTCACTTCTTCTTTCTTCGGCTCTTCCGGCTTTTTCACTTCAACAGGCTGAACCGGGTTGCCGAATTGGTCCACTTCCACGACTTCGTAGCCGAGCTTCTTCAGGCCGTCCCAGATCTTCGCCTTGTCGCCGACGACCATGATCGTCATGTGACCGGTGTCCAGCCATTTTTTCGCCAGCGCGTCAATCTCCGGTTCGGACAATCCCTGGAGCACCTGGTTCTGCTGCTCGGCGTAGTTGTCGGGCAGGTTGTAGTCGACGATGTTCTTCAGGAAGAACAGCTTCTGGTACGGGTCTTCGTAGTTGAGCGCCTCGCTGTTAGCCATGGATTTTTTGGTGTACTCGAGTCCTGCTGCGTCGACGCCGTTCACGCGGTAATCGTCGATCGCTTTGACGAATTCCACGATGCTGCTGTCGGAAACATCTCCGCGCACGCCGGCGGCGGCTGTGAATGTACCGGTGTACGTGGTGCCCGAGAAGAACGAGCGCGCGCCGTAGGTCCAGCCTTTTTCTTCGCGCAGCTTGAGGTTGATGTGGCTGTTGAAATTTCCGCCGAGCTCGTAGTTCATTACACCCACTTTGAAGAATTCACCGGTGGCGTCGTATGGAAGCGCGAGGCGGCCGAGACGGATCTCCGACTGTGCGGCGGCGGGTTTGTCGAACACGTAAATTTTTGTGGGGCCGGGTTCGCCTTTCGGGAGCAGCGACGCGTCGGGCTTCAGCTGCGCGCCGGTCTTTTTCCAGGCCTGCAGGAACGTGAGCTTCGGCACGAGCTGCGCGGAAGTAAGATCGGTAACCGCCACGAGGCGTGCGTTCTCGGGCGCGAACATGCGCGCGTAATACGCTTTCACGTCGGCCACCGTGAGGCGGGAAACCGTGCGCTCCGTGCCGATGAGCGGGAAGCCCAGGATGTTGCCGGTACCGTAAAGCATGCGCTTGTACACGAAGCCGGCCATCTGCCCGGCGTTCGTGGGCATGTTCGCGATGGACTCGAGCTGTCGCTTTTTCATCAGCTCGAACTCTTCCTGGTCGAACTTCGGCATGAACAGTTTTTCATTCACCAGCGCAAGCGTCGCGTCAAGGTTGCGCGTGAGCGAGGTGATAAACACCTGGATCTCGTTGTCGTCCACCGAAATGCTGACGGAGCTGCCGAGCAGCTCGAGCTCTTCCTCGATGGAAGCCGCGCTGTGCTTTTCGGTCGACTGGTCGAGCATGGCTACGAGCAGCTGCGCGATGCCGGCCTGCGCGGTGTCTTCCTGGCGGTGGCCGGCGGACACGGAGAGCAGCATGTACGTGCGCGGCACTTCGGTCGACGTGGTGCCGATGAGCTTCATGCCGTTGGCGAACTGGTCTTTCCAGATCCCCGGCGGCTTCACGGCCGGCGTGGGCCCCGGGACAGGGCGCTTGCCGCGGTCGAAATTGTCGGTGGCGCGGCGCATGACGAGGTTTTTGTACTCCGGGCTTTCTTCCGCGCCGGCTTTGTGTTCGTGGATGGTGTAGTTGTCGGGGCGCGCTTTGATATCCGGTTTCCCTTTCGGGTAAACGGTGAGCACCACGGCGGGACGGCCTTTCACGTACTGGCGGAACACGCGCATCACATCTTCCTTCGTCACTTTTTTATACCGCTCGAGGTCTTTCGCGATCATGTTCGGGTTGCCGTAGAACGTCTGGTACATCGCAAGCATGGAAGCTTTCCCGTTCACGCTCGTCAGCTGGTCGAGCAGGATGCTTTCGATGTAGAGCTGGTAGCGCTTCAGGTCGTCGTCGGTCACGCCTTTCTTTTCGAACTCGGCGAACGCCACGTTGAGCAAACTGTCGGCTTCCCGCGGCGTATGCCCGGGGTAGGTGCGGATAGATGTCGAAATCACCCCGGTCAGCTCCATCGTCGAGCTGTACATGGATGCGCCGGCGGCCACTTTCGACTCGACGAATAATTTGTAGAAGATCGAACTTTTCCCTTCCGACAAAATATTGCACATCGCGTCGAGGGCGGCTTCATCGGCATGGTTGGAGGGAACGCCCGGGCGGGCGACGGTGAGCTGCGGGAAGCGGATATTGTCTTCGTAGGAAATGACCCGGTCGGCGGTGAGCGTGGCGGGCATCTTCGGCATCGCTTTCACTTCGGGGCCGCGCGGGATGCTGCCGAAATATTTTTCCACGAGCTTGAGCACGTCCGCCGTTTTTACGTCCCCGGCAATCGTCAGCGTGGCGTTGTTCGGCCCGTACCAGCGCAGGAAAAAGTTTTTCAGGTCGTCGACGCCGACGCGGTTGAGGTCTTCCACGTAGCCGATGGTGGTCCAGGAATACGGGTGCCCTTCCGGGTACATCGCTTCGCCGATCTTTTCCCACACGAGGCCGTACGGCGCATTCTCATACCGCTGCCCGCGCTCGTTCTTGACCGTGGAGCGCTGCACTTCGAACTTGCGCTGCGTCACCGAATCGAGCAGGAAGCCCATGCGGTCGGCTTCGAGCCAGAGCGCGAGCTCGAGGTAATTCGCCGGGACGGTTTCGTAATAGTTCGTGCGGTCGGTGTTGGTCGTACCGTTCATGTCGCCACCCGCTTCGGTGATCATGCGGAAATGTTGCTCATCGCCCACGTGTTCCGAACCCTGGAACATCATGTGCTCGAAAAAATGCGCGAAGCCCGAGCGTCCTTCCTGCTCGCGCGCCGAACCCACGTGGTAAGTCACGTCGACGTGAACGATGGGATCGGAATGGTCTTCCGAGATGAGCAGCGTGAGGCCGTTGGGCAGCACGTATTTCTCATACGGGATAACGAGCTTGCCGGCGCCGTTGGTGGTTACTTTTTCCACCAGCTTCGCTTTTGCAGGCGCCTGGGCGGAAAGGAATGTAGTGCAGCCGAGGAGTGCGGCGGCGAAGAACATGTTTTTCATAGCAGAATGGGTTATTGCAAAAATAGACGCATTCACGGATAATTAACCGAAAAGTGATAAAAGGTGAAGTAAATGGTTTAAACGGACATAAAAGGAAAACTCTTCCTGCCCGTCCGGTCAGGCGGGCGTGTTCTTTCACGGCTAAACCTGTCAATTAACATTTTTTACCGCCATGCGCCTGTTGACGATCAGTATCCAATCCACCCGATTGCGTCGTATCTTTGTAACAGATTTGAAGTTGAACTAAAAAAAGTAAAAAATATGTATCCCACTCAGTTAGTGATGCCGATGAAAGCCGAGCTGGTCAATGCCGGTTTTGAAGACCTTACCACGGCCGACGCGGTGAACGCCGCGATCAAATCGCCGGGCACCGTCCTCGTGGTTGTGAATTCTGTCTGCGGCTGCGCAGCAGGCGCCGCCCGCCCCGGCGTGAAACTTTCCATCGCAGGCGAAGGCAAAAAGCCGGGCAAGCTCACCACCGTTTTTGCCGGTTTCGACACCGAAGCAACCGTAGAAGCCCGCAAATTCTTCGCTCCTTACCCGCCCTCCTCGCCCGCCATCGCGCTGTTCAAAGACGGCAAGCTGGTGCATTTCGTAGAACGCCACCACATCGAAGGCCGCAACGCGGAAATGATCGCGGAACACCTGAAGCAGGCATACGCAGAGTTCTGTTAACTGGTTTTGAGTTTAAAGTTTCGAGTTGGAAAAAGGGTTGCGATTGCAATCCTTTTTCTTTTATCCCTGCCCGAATTTCAAAACCCGGAACTTTACCCGAAACTCCGAAACCCGGAATTGTTACCGGCGCCGTTCCGGCAATAAAAAGAGGATAGCGGAAAAATATCCTGCTATCCTCTTTCTCTATCTTTTTTCTTCGATCTTTTTTACCGCTTCATCATTTTCACCCGTGCAATGCGGTTGCCGTCGCGGACCTCGAGGAAATAAACGCCGGCGGATTGGGCTGTGAGATCAATACTGAAAGCTGTTCCGCTGATCGCTCCTTCGCGGAAAATAATTTTTCCCTGCACGTCCGTTACCGTTGCGGTCGCCCCGGCGAGCGGTTGCGCGAAAGTCGCCGTAAACATACCGGGCGTTTGACCCGGAAACACCATGAGCTGGGCGGTGAGATCCGCTTCTCCCGTTCCCGTGGAAAGCACCAGCATGCACGACGATGTGTCGGTGCAGCCGTTCTCGGTTACGATCACCGCGTAGCTTCCGTTCGCCGTGGCGGTGTAAGTCTGCGCAGTAGCGCCGGGGATGATCGCGTTCGTGTTGCAATCCATCCACTGGTACGAAGCGCCGCCCGCATTCGCGGTAAGAACAACACCGCTGACAGAAGCGCTCGTGTCGACCGTATTGATCGTAAGGTTGATCGTGATCGTGCTGTCGCAGCCTGCCATGTTCGGGATGATGTCGGTGTAAATGCCGGAGCTCGTCAGCGTGCTACCGCCGGGCGTAGTGTAGCTGCCGCATTCGACCACGGTGATGGAGCTGTTCGTGCTGTTACGCACTACGAGATTGATCAGGATGATGCTGTCGCAGCCTGCAGCGTTTACGAGTGTGTCATAATAAACGCCCGAAGCCAGGTAAACATTTCCGGCGGGAGATGTATAGCTGTCGCAAACATCCGGCCCGATCGAGTTCCCGGTATTGCTGTTGACCGTGAGGTTGATCGTGATCGTACTGTCGCAGCCGGCGGCATTCGGGATCACGTCATTGTAAATCCCGGAGCTGGTGTACACTGTTCCGCTGGGCGCCGTGAACGACCCGCAGGCTGTCGCGCTGAAGGAAGAAGTAGTGTTCACACAATTGTTTTCGCCGGTGATGAGAAGGTTATCGACCAGCCATGTGTCGGTGGATGAGCTGGAGCGCGCCGTGATACGGATACGCACCTGCGAAACGCTGCCCGGGAATACGATCTCGCAATTGCTGTAGCCGAGCGTGGTCTGCAGGCCGGAATTTACCGGCTGGAACAAGGCTTCGGTGGCCGGCAGGTAATCCACCTTTGCCACGCCGGTGGCGCTGTACGGCCAGAAGCTGTTGCTATTGACCGCCCCGCGGATCCGCAGGCGACCCGTGTAGGTGCTACCGCCGTCGAGGCTGTATTCCGTGAGCACCCAGTCGAGATCGTCGGGACCTCCGGCTGAAGAAGAAAGCGACATGGCCGCGAGATTGAAATGTACGCGCACGCTGTCGTAACCTGCCGGGACTGTAACGTTGTCGAAAACGAGCTGGAGGCCGCCGCTGTTGGTGGTGGTTTCCCACGCGCGCGAGCCCCCGATGCCGATGGGGCTGTTGGCCGGCGCTGCGCCTGCTGCGGAAAAACCGCTGTTATAGATCACGGGGCCGGTGAAATTCCAGGCCGGCGCCATGGGGGCGACTTCGAAATCCTGGATGGCGAGCGTGTCGATGTTGGTTTGAGCAATGCAAAAGCTTGCGGCAAACAGGGAAAGTGCAAGTAAAATTTTCTTCATGGGTGTGAGTTAGTAAAAGCGGAAGATAGGCAAGAACGCTTCATCTCCACGTTTTTCCCGCATCACGAAGAAAATAATAAAGAAAGCGCCGGCAACAGGAAGAGAAACAGGGATGCGCGGCAGGGTTGCATTGCGTTACTTCTTCTCCACCACTTTCGGGACTTTGAAGTAATCCGAATCGTGCTTCGGCGCGTTGCCGAGGACTTCCTTCTGGGAAAGGGGCGGCTTCACTTCATCTTCGCGCAGGCGGTTCACCTCGTCGGTCATGTAGATGAGCGGGGCGATATTGTCGGTATTGAGCTCGCTGAGCTTTTCCACGAAGCCGAGCATGCGGTTCATGTCGTTGATCATCTGCGTGCCGTTCTCTTCGCTGAATTCAAGGCGGGCAAGATGGGCGACGTCTTTCACGGTTTTGCTGTCGATGCTCATGGTTCTGTAATAATCGTCAAAGTTACCAAAATAGGTTTTAGGACTTAGGACTTAGGTTTTAGGCAAACTCATGACACCTAAGTCCTAACACCTAAGTCCTTCCCGCTAGTGCTTGCGCAATCGTTTCCCGGACGGAATGCCTGAGCGCTGCCAGGTTCTCTTCGGTCAGGCCTTTCGTGTGTACGGGTTTGTGGACCACCACGCGCGCGATCCCCGGGCGGCCGTGCGACTTGAGGAATCCGCCGTTCTGGAGCAATCGCCAGTTGTTGCAGAACGTCACCGGCACGATCGGCACCTGGTTTTCGATGGCGAGGCGGAACGCGCCGTTCTTGAACAGCTTGAGATTTCCTTTCGATTCGATCGTGCCTTCCGGGTAAATGAAAACGCTTTCCCCGTTCCGCAATTTTTCCGAAGCTTCCTGGAACGCTTTGTACGATCCCGCCCGCGTCGTGCGGTCCACGTAAAGGTTCATGTCGCGGAAAAAGATGCGCAGCAGCGGCGCCTTGTCGATCTCGAGCTTTCCCATGTACAGGAAATACTTCGGGATCACGACATAGCTGACGACAATATCGAGGTAGGACGAGTGATTGGCCACATACACGCACGGCTCCGGCAGCGCATCCGCCGGTATTTCCCGTTTCACCCGCACCAGCACGCCCGGCACCAGCAGCACCCAGTGCGCCCAGAACCGCATCACCCGGAACGCCGCGCGGTACCAGGCTTTCCGCGAAAGCAGCACCGCAAAAACAGGATAAAGCACGATCAGCCCGAGCACGAAATTCAGCACAAACAAAAGCTTCCACAGCGCGCGGGGCAAAAGGCCGAGGTAATGGCGAAGCATTTGGTGCAAAGGTACGGGAAAGGGATGTGCCGATGTGCTGATATGCAGATGTGCAGATGATTGGGCTTATTACCGGTTAAGTGTCAGCAAGTGTCACGTACCGGGTTAACGTAAATTCCATTGACAATGTGGCCCATCCTTTACACCCGCATCCGCACATCTGCATATCCGCACATCTGCACATTTGTTACTTTCGCACCATGGCACGCATACTCACCGGCATCCAGAGCAGCAACATCCCTCACCTCGGCAACCTCCTCGGGGCGATCATGCCTGCGGTGGAGCTTTCGAAAAAAGCGGAACACAGCAGCATCTATTTCATCGCTGACATGCATTCGCTCACGACCATCAAAGACGCTGACTTCCGCAGGGAAAGCGCTCACGCGGTGGCGGCGACGTGGCTCGCGTTCGGGCTCGATACGGACCAGCACATTCTCTTTCGCCAGAGCGACGTGCCGGAAGTGTGCGAACTCACGTGGTATCTCAGCTGCTTCATGTCATACCAGCGCCTGCAGCTGGCGCATTCGTTCAAGGACAAATCGGAGAACCTTTCCGACGTGAATGCGGGGCTGTTCATCTATCCCGTGCTGATGGCGGCTGACATCCTGATGTACGACACGAATTTCGTTCCTGTCGGGAAAGACCAGAAGCAGCACGTGGAGTTCACGCGCGATCTTGCCGAAAAAGTGAACCATCATTACGGAAAAGAAATTTTCGTGGTGCCCGAGCCGACGATCGACGAGCTGGTGATGGTGGTGCCGGGAACGGACGGGCGCAAGATGAGCAAATCGTACGGCAACTTCATCAACATTTTCCTCCCGGAAAAAGAGCTGAAGAAAGTCGTCATGAGCATCGTCACCGATTCGAAATCGCTGGAAGAGCCGAAAGATCCAGGCACCGACAACGTGTTCGCGCTGTACAAATTGCTCGGAACGCCGCAACAGGTGGAAGACCTGCGCACAAAATACCTCGCGGGAAATTTCGGCTACGGCCACGCAAAAACCGCGCTGCTGGAATTGATCCTCGACCGTTTCAGGAATGAACGCGAAGCTTACAACCGGTTCATGACGGACAAATCGTTGCTGGAAGCGGAGCTGAAAAAAGGCGAGGACAAAGCCCGCGTGATCGCTACGCCGGTGCTTGAAAGAGTCAGAGAAGTGATGGGATTTTAAACCCGCGTGGGGGCGGGGGGTTTAACCCCGGGCCCCCCCGGGTTTTTGCCCAAAATAACCCAGGTGGCAACCCCGGGCGGGGGGGTTTGGTAAGGGGTTT
>CBIHOC010000065.1:0-17404 GCA_966211705.1 uncultured Chryseobacterium sp. | reverse complement strand
CAACCGACAACCCCTGACAACCGACAACCCCTGACAACCGACAACCCCTGACAACTGTTTTTTTTCTACTGCTTCAATAAATTCTCAATCTCCGCCAGCTTCTCCTGCGGATACTTTTCCTGCGGCTTCAGGTCGAGGGCGAGGCGATAGGATTTTCGCGCGTCGATGTATTTCCCCTCTTTCATAAAATCGTCTCCTTCTTTGATGAGGCTGTTGTAATAGCTTTCCCGCTGCGGGTTCGCCGTCTTATTGTCGATCTCGCGCACGCGGTCGAGCGGGTAGGTCTCCAGCGGCTTCAGGCTCAGTGCATGCTGGTAATTTTCGCGCGCGCCGTTCCAGTCCTGTTTGTTGTAGCAGGAATCTCCTTTCGCAATGGCCCGGACGTATTGCTGGTCCTTGGTCATCACCGAAGCGGCTGAAATGTTGTAGTTGCAGATCTTGGCCTGGTTGGCGGCATAACTCTGGTTCGGGTTCACCAGCACGGCCTGCATGTAATAGTCTTTTGCGCACGTCCAGTTCTTCTGTTTGAAAAAACAGGAATCCGCTTTTTTCACGAAGTTGTTGTACTGCGCATCCTGCGCCGCCTGCTGCACGTCGCACGTGGAAAGGCGGTCTTTCGGGTATTGCTCGCCCGGCTTCAGCGCAGAAGCTTTCACATATTGTTCGCGCGCGAACGTATAGTTCTTCCGCCCGAATGATGAATCGCCGCGGTGCACGTACATGTTGTACAGCTGATCTTTTTTACGTTTCGATTGCGAGAATGCCACGACGGGCAGCATCAATACGGCAAGGAGGAGGAGGATACGGGTCTGCATGAAACTAAAGTAAGGAATTTGGGGGTTACGGCGCAATGAGGGAGAGAATGCCCGATGAACAAAGGAATTAAACTCGCAAAGACAAACGCCCAATGCCAAACGCCCAATTAACAATGAACAAGGAAAAATGTAACCTGTCGAACCTTGAACATTGTGCGTTGTTCATTTGACATTGAACATTCCTTGTTTCCCTGGAAGAAATCATCCGCAGAAATCCGCCTTCGTTTTCCTTCCGTATATCCCCGTACAACGCAAAACTCAAACCTATGAAAACGCTTTTTTTAGCAGCAGGCATTGCAGTCCTCTCCTTTACTTCCGCCGGTGCGGCGGTAAGCAAAACTGCAAACGACAACGCCACCGTCATCACGCATGCCGACTGGATGAAATCCACGGCAGGCACATGGACGGGAATGAGCGACAACATGAAAGTGTGGTACAAGCTCAATTCCGCCGACGCTTCCCTCTGGTGGTCCGCAGACGGAATGAAATGGGACGCCGTAAAAAGCGGCATGTGGCAGGACAAGCCCGGGAAATGGCTGAAGATTAACGACAAGAAGCTCGTGTGGTCTGCAGACGGCGGAAAGACCTGGGTGGAAGTCCCGGAATGGTCGTGGGAAGATGCGGACGGGAACTGGCAAAAGTTCGACAAGGACTGGACGTTGTGGACGAAAACGATGATGCACGAGTCAGAATGGATGTCGTCTTCCGGCGGGACCTGGACGGGCAACAGCGAAGGCAAAAAAGTGTGGTACAAGCTCGACGTGAAAGACGCATCACTTTGGTGGTCGGCCGACGGCAAGAAATGGGAAGCCGTGAAAAACGGGATATGGCAGGACAAAAGCGGGAAATGGCTGAAGATCGCCGACAAGAAGCTGGTGTGGTCGGCCGACGGCGGAAAGACGTGGTCGGAAGTTCCGGAATGGACGTGGGAAGACGCTGACGGAAACTGGCAGAAGTTCGACAGCAGCTGGATGCTGTGGACGAAAAAAGAAATGTAACCGGGCGAATAAAAAGAAAGCCGGGACAGTGATGTCCCGGCTTTGCTTTCAAGAAAAAAAAGAACGGCACGTTTAACCCCAAAAACGTGCCGTTGCTTTATATCGTTATGCCGGGCGGCACAACGGAACAAACATAAGCTATAAGATCGCCGGCCGATGTTCTTTTCGATGGTTTGTGCGATATCGGCCATGGATGGTAAAAAAATCCGGAACAGGGTATGCTCCGGATCTTTGCTTTCAGGAAAAAAAAGAACGGCACGTTTAACCCCAAAAACGTGCCGTTGCTTTGTATCGTTATGCCGGGCGGCATAACAGTACAAACATAAAGTAAAGAAATGCGAAGCGATGGTGTTTTCGACGGTTGGGTGTTTTCCGCAGATAGCTTGTTGCAGGAACAGCATGCTTTGCACGGCTTCTGTCAGAACGATACAGCCAGGACAGTGGTGAAGAAGTAATCGTCATTTACAGCCCTGCCGTCGCGCATGAAAATTTTGTCTTTACTGTGCATCGCCCGGGCTTCAATCCGCCACATGGCATTTGGCGACAAGCTGTAATCGAAATTGATGGAATAGCTGGCGGTCCGGAAACCTGCAGGAGTTCCTGTTGAAATGATCACGCCGCCGGGATCGTGGTAATATTCTCCCCGCAAGGCCAGTCCCGTTTTTTCCGCCAGCCTGAACCGGGCGATCACGTTCGGGCTCAGCCACCCATTGTACATCGTGCTTCCTTTCGCTTCCTGCTCCACGCCTGCGTCGAACCCCGCAGTAACCCCGATCCGCTCCGTTACCCGGGCGATCGCGTAAAAATTGTGGAAGTAGCGCATCCGCCGTGTGCTGTCGGGCTTGTCCGTGCCGATGAATGTGCTGCTGTTCAGCGTCAGCTTCTCGCCGTTCCGGAATACAAGCTGTGTCCCGAAAGAAGGCGCTGAATTTCCCGCAACACGCTGGATCCGTTGCCAGCCGTTGAGCACAAGCAATCCGGCAGTCCATTTTTCATTCGCCGATCCCCACGACAACTTCGCCCCGCTTTCAAAATATGGCGTGTTGTCTGCCATGATGCTTCGCGTGACCGTCCAGCAATCTTTTCCCGTTGCGCTTTCAAAGCCGATGTGCGAAGGAAAGATTCCCACGTCCAGCCAGGTGTTTTGCCGCCGCGATAATTTTACGCCGGCATTGGCTTCAAAAATAGTTTTGATCACGCCCGGCTCGGCAGCCATGTTCGCATTTGAATAAGTGCCCGCCATCAGCGCAAGTGTGGCGCGGTAGTTCGTATCCGACACGGCAGCGCGCAACAGGCCGAGGTTGAGGTTAAACTCGTTGTGCCGGTGATGCGAATACATGAACGGCGGGCGATCATGGTTCGCGGGATCATTAACGTCGTAGCAGTAATAGACTTCGGCATACCCGCTGATCGCGACCTGCGGCCGGTGATGTTCCTGGCTGTGCAATGCGACCGCCGGTAAAAAGAAAGCGGAAAAAAATGCGGCCCTCTTCATGATGCAGGAAGTGTAAACGTAAATGTCGTCCCTTTTACGGCATCGCTTTCCACGCGGATCGTTCCGCCCTGCGATTCGATGAATTCCTTCGAGATCGCCAGCCCGAGGCCCGTGCCGGATTTCCGCCCGCCCGGCACCTGGAAGAATTTCTCGAAGACCTTCTCCTGGTATTTTTGATCGATGCCGGTTCCCCTGTCGGTCACCGAAAAGCTGACGTGATCTTTTTCCCGGCGCGCCTGCAGCGTTACTTTTTCCCGGACGGGAGAATAGCGGATTGCATTGGAAAGCAGGTTCACCATCACCCACGCCGATTTTTCAAGGTCGGCATGTACAGGAGGGAGATCGGCGGGGCAATCGATCGCCAGCGCCACTTCTTTTTGCCCGGCCTGCAAACGGAGCGCGGCGGTGGCATAATCGATGATCTCCGACGGTTTGACGGGACGGAAGCTGAGCTGGATCTTTCCCGTTTCAACCTGCGCAAGGTTCAGCAGCTCGCCCGTGATCTTCAGCAGGCGCTGCGTTTCTTCCTTGATATGCTCCACCATTTTTTTCTGCTCTTCGTTCATTTTCCCGGTGCGGTCGTCTTCCAGCAGGCGCGCGCTCATGCGTATCGAAGCGATCGGCGTTTTCAGCTCGTGGGAAATGGTGGCGATGAAATTCGTCTTCGCCGCGTCGAGCTCGCGGAACTCGGTCACGTCTTTCATCAGGATAACGTGGCCGATGAACGTCGCGTCCTGGCCGGGCGTTGCAGGCGTAAGCACCTCCAGCACTTCCTTCGAGAAATAGGATTCCTTGCCGTGCGATACCAGCTTCACCGGTTTGCCGGCGCTGTCTGCCGGGAGACGCGATCGCACCAGGTCGCTGATCGCTGCGATATCGGCTGCGAATTTCCCGGTGAGCTCTTTTTCCGTCATTCCCAGCAGTTCACAGGCAACCGGGTTGGCAAAGAGGACCATCTTCTTTTCGTTGAGCCCGATGATCCCGTCACGCATGTTATGAATGATCGTGTCGATGCGTTTCTTTTCGAACACGATCTCTGCAAGGTTCATGTGTTCGTACTCGTCGAGTTTCTGCGCCATTTTGTTGAACGCGTCGGCAAGCTCGCCGAACTCATCGTTCGAAGTGAAATGGAGGCGCTGGCTGTAATTCCTGTTCGCGATTTCCTTGATGCTGGCGGTAAGCTGCTTTACCGGGTTGGCGATATAGCCCGGGAAATTCACGGTGAACGTTAACGCGATCAGCAAACAGAAAGTCCCGATCAGTGTGAGAAAAGAGATCGCGTTTTTGGCCGCCAGTTGCGCCTCGTCGCTTTTCCGCGTGATCGCATCCAGGTTGAGGTCGATGATCTTGTAAAGGTTGCTGCGGATCGCCACCGCCTGATTTTCCGGCGAATACCCGGCCAGGTAATTTTCGAATGCCTGCCGCGTCGCCGCTGTCAGTTCCTGCTCGCCGGGCTCCGTTACGTTTCTTTCCTGGGCCTCAAGCAGTTTTTCAAATATTGTCGCCAGCGCTTCAGGGTCCTGGCCTTTTTCATCGAGCGCCCGCAACATGGAACTGGCATGGCCGATGCTTTCCTTGTTGTTCGCAAGAATTTCACCCGATTCGCCGGACACGCGCAGAATGTAATAACCGCCGATCGTTCCCGTGAGAAGAATGATGCAAAAAAGAAACACCATTCCGAGTGTCAGCTTTGTTTTGATCCTCAATCTCATCAGAATTGTTTTGTACCGGAACTGTGGTAAATGTAGTGCGTTCGCAATCCTCAGGTGCGTTTCAGGTATAAATCTTTCGGCGGCTGAATGACCAGCGGGATCTTTTCAACCGTAACATTGCTGGTGTCGAGCCCGAATGCTTTTTCTTCCGAAAGCCCGGCCTGTTTCAGGAGGAAGTAGCCATTCATGATGATCTTTTCGACGAGCGGCAAATCATTTTCATAGGACAGGAATTTTTTCATGACGATGAATTTAAAATCACCGGTGATGTGCTGCCTGTTCAGCGAAACATACCGGCTCACCACGTCCACTTCCTTGTTCTTCGCCAGCTCTGTCACTACCTGGCGGAACATGAGGTTGATGCGCGGGATCTCCCGGAAGCCCAGCCGGAATTCGACACGGATCACTTTGCCGGGGACGATCGGGTTCACCGTGTACTCGAGGCAATACGGCTCGTCGACCAGGTCGATGTGGATGAACCAGTAAATGTCGGCCCGCTTCGGCTGCTTCTGAAGGATGGAATAAATGATTTTTTCCTCCACCTCGTCCGGGTTGTCGGCGCTGGTCAGGTACACAAGATGCGTCGCGTATTTTTTGATCGTTTCATCTTCGCTCAGCTCCGTGATCAGCGGCAGGTAATCGCCGAGCTTCGTGAATTCCACGTAACGGTTCATGATCTTGCGCGCCTGGTACCAGGTAATCATAACAGCGACAAGCACGCCGGCGAGGATGAGCGTGACATAGCCGCCGTGGTGAAATTTGCTCAGGTTCGCCACAAGGAAAGAAAATTCAATAAAGAGATAAACGATCAGCAGGAAGTAGATCAGCGGTTTCGGGTAGCGTTTCATGGCAAGGAAGTTCACCAGCAGCAGCGTCGTCATGATCATCGTGATCACGATCGACAAGCCGTAAGCGGCTTCCATGTTCGACGATTCGCGGAAGAACAGCACCATGCCGATGCAGCCTGCGCAGAGCAGCCAGTTGATGGAAGGAATGTAAAGCTGCCCGCGGTGCTCGGTCGGGTATTTGATCTTCACCTTCGGCCAGAAGTTCAGCCGCATCGCTTCATTGATCAACGTAAAAGAGCCGCTGATCAATGCCTGGCTCGCCACGATCGTTGCTGCGGTGGCGATAAAGATCCCGACAGGAAGGAACCAGTCGACCATGATCTCGTAGAACGGGTTTCTTCCGTTCAGCAATTGGCCTTCGTGGCCGAGCAGCCATGCGCCCTGTCCGAAATAATTGATCAGCAGCGCGCATTTTACAAAACTCCAGCTTACCCGTACGTTCTTTTTCCCGCAATGACCGAGGTCGGAATACAATGCTTCTGCGCCGGTCGTGGCAAGGAAAACAGCGCCCAGCAGCCAGAAACCGCTTTGGTCGCCGACGTTCACGTTCACCAGCAAATTGTACGCATAATACGGATTGAGCGCCTTGAGCACGCCGGGATTCCCCGTGAGCGCGATCAGCCCGAGCACGGTGAGCATAGAAAACCAGATGAGCATCACCGGGCCGAAAAATTTTCCGATGAACTTCGTGCCGAACTGCTGGATAAAAAACAAAGCGGAAAGGATCGTGATCACGATCGGGATGGGATTGATATCCGGGTTCAGGGCTTGTAAGCCTTCCACCGCCGACGCGACCGAAATAGGCGGCGTAATAAGACCGTCTGCCAGCAGCGTGCTGCCGCCGATGATGGCCGGGATGATCAGCCATTTTTTATTCATCCGCCTGAGCAGCGCATAAAGCGCGAAGATGCCGCCCTCTCCTTTGTTGTCGGCCCGCAACGTCAGTATCACGTATTTGATCGTGGTGAGCAGTGTGAGTGTCCAGAAAACACAAGATAATCCGCCCAGCACCACTTCTTCGGTAATGATGTTCGTTCCGGTGATGGCTTTCAGCACGTACAGCGGCGAAGTGCCGATGTCCCCGAAAATGATGCCCAGTGTGATCAGCACGCCGACCGGGGTAGCGCGGTGCATGCTGAAATGCTTGCTTTCCATAAATTTTTAAGTTGACAACTCAACTAACCAAATTCGATCCCCGCCGTACCCGTTCGGTTAAAGGTCATTGTACTGTAGTGAAAGCCAAATGATTAAAATCAAAGGGGAATGAGGAAGGGCGCACGACGGAACAAAAAAGCCTATCAGAATGATAGTGTATTCTCAAAATGATAGACATCCTGGAAAAATCTTAAATCTCGAAAAAATCAAAATTCAGATCTCAAACAAAATGCGATTTCCGTCAATTTGGGATTTGAAGGTAGTGTCTCAATTTGAAAACATTCCCAAAACGTTGGGTTTACCACGGAGGCACGGGGACACGGAGAAAGTCTCTGTGCCTCCGTGTCTCCGTGGTTTTCAATTTTCCGCCTACAAGTGGACATTTCCGGGGAAGGTCAAACTGGCGCTACCGATTTGAATTTTTGACGTTTGGTTTTTAATCCAACTGGTATTCGTGCAGCTTGCGGTAAAGCGTGGCCACGCCGATGCCGAGCAATTCGGCGGCTTTGGTCTTGTTTCCTTTGGCAATCAGCATGACCTTCCGGATGTGCGCTTTTTCAACGGCTGCGAGCGAGAGGCTGTCGGCCGTCCCGGGAGTGGAGGGAACGCAGGTCGCAATATCGACCGGCAACGTTTCGCAATTCAGCCGGTCGCCGTCGGTGAGGATGACGGCACGCTCGATCACGTTCTTGAGCTCGCGGATGTTTCCTTTCCAGTCGTACTGTTCCAGCTTTTCGAGGAACTGCGGATCCATGCCGCTCATGCGTTTCCGGCTTTTCGCGGCGTACACGCTGAGAAAATGTTCGGCCAGCGCTTCGATATCTTCTTTGCGCTTGCGCAGCGGCGGAATCACGATGGTGAACACCGACAAACGGTAATACAGGTCGGCGCGGAAATGTCCCTGTTCGCTTTCTTTTTTCAGGTCGCGGTTCGTGGCGGCGATGATGCGCACATCCACTTTGTGCGCTTTCGTATCACCCACGCGTGTGAACGTCTGTGTTTCCAGCACGCGCAGCAGCTTGGCCTGCAGGTCGGGGCTCATCTCACCGATCTCGTCGAGGAACAGCGTGCCCTCGTGCGCTTCGTCGAGCAATCCTTTTTTGTCGGCGATGGCCCCTGTGAATGCGCCTTTTTTATGGCCGAACATTTCCGATTCGAGCAGGTCTTTCGGGAATGCGCTGCAATTGATCGCAACGAAAGGCTTGTTTCTGCGCGGGCCGGAGTAGTGGATGGCCTGGGCGAACAGCTCTTTGCCGGCGCCGGTTTCTCCTTCGAGCAGCACGGTGGAGCTTGTCGGTGACACTTTCTGCGCGAGGCGAACGGTTTCCCGGATCGCAGCCGAACGGCCGATGATATTTTCAAAACCGTATTTCGCTTCGAGCTGGTTCTCGAGATGAAGAATGCGCCGGTGGAGCTTCGCTTTTTCCACCGCCCGTTCCACCGCAACGATCAGCTGCTCGTCGCCGTCGCCTTTCGTGATGTAATCCACCGCCCCGAGCTTCATCGCTTTCACGCCGTCGTGGATCGTGCCGTACGCGGTCATCATGATCACTTCGCACTGCGGGTACTGCGCTTTTATCTTTTCGAGCAGTTGCAGGCCATTGCCGTCAGGCAATTTTACATCGGAGAGCACGAGGAGGATCTCTTTTTGCTGCTGGAGCAGCCGGAGCCCTTTCTCCGCACCGGAAGCCTGGAAAACCTGGTAACCTTCCAGCTCGAGAATACGGCACAGCAACTGGCGAAAATTTTCTTCGTCGTCAATGATCAGGATGGAAGGGGCGGTCATCGGGAACAAAGGTAGAAGGAAACGCAATGTATTCTTCCATTGTGCTCCACACGCTGCTTCACGGCCGTTCGAACAGCGGCAGCAGCTCTTTGTTGAACATCGCTTTGATGTGCCGCAGCTGCCCGGGATCGATCGTACGCTCCAGCACGCGAAAAACTCCGCGTATGGCATCGATGACCGAAGCCTGGCTCGGGAAATCGACAGGAGCGTTCCGCCGGTCCTTGTCGCGCACGAACTCCAGGAACTCCGCGCGGTTGCGGATGTTCACGGGAGAGTCCGAAAGATCGTAGCGGTCGATGTAAATTCCTTTCAGCGCCATGGGCAATCCCTGGGCGAATTCGATCGCGTCGTCCGGTGAAATGCGGTCACGCACCGCGTGCAGCACCGCGCGGGTGATGCGCGCCGCCATGTTCAGGCTCACATCCAGCTCTTCCGCCACCTCGTTGATGAAACGATGGCCGTCGGATGCATATTTTTCAAAGTTCATGGCGGTGAGATGGTCGTCACGGCGCTGCTCTTCGCTGTCGGCGCGATACCAATTTTGCCGGATGCCTTTTCCGCGGACCTTCCTTTTTTGCAGGAAGCGCGTTTCATCCCCGTAGTCGAAATTTCCCTGGTACATTGTGGTTCTCCTTTCCGGTTTTGGTTATAGAAATCCACTATCCAAAATAGTACCACGCGTGAATCCCCATGCCAATGCGGACCTGGAAAGTGTGGATGGAAAAAACGCTACACGGATTCCACAGAACGTGGAGCTTAATTTCCGTTTTTGTTCCACGCTTTTCCCAGCGTCTCCAGGAAAACGTCTGGGTCTTGCGCGCCCGACACGCCATACTTGCGCGCCATGACAAAAAACGGGACGCCCCGCGCGCCGAGCTGTTGCGCTTCTTCCTCATCTTTCCGGACAGCCTCCGCAAATGTTTCCCCGTTCAGCAGGGTGTGGATCTCCGCGGGATCGAGCCCGGCTTCGGTTCCCAGCTTCACCAATGTTTCGTGATCGCCGATGTTTTTGCCTTCCGTGAAGTATGCGCGGAAAAGGCGTTCCTCCATTTTATCCTGTACGCCATGCTGCGCCGCAAGATGTGAAAGACGGTGCGCATCGAACGTGTTGGCGACAACCGCCTTATCGAAATTGTATTCCAGCCCGACTGCTTTTGCCAGCTGCGTCACGTGCGCATGCGCCTGTACCGCCCATTCACGCGACTGCCCTTTTCGTCCGGCGAGATAATCGTAAACATTCTGCCCGGGTTCCGGCGTCACGCCCGGAGAAAGCTCGAAACTGCGCCAGGTAACGTTCACGTGTTCGCGGTGTGGAAATTTTTCCAGCGCAATTTCGAATTTACGTTTGCCGATGTAGCAAAACGGGCAAATAAAATCCGACCAGATCTCGATATCCATGGCGCAAAGTTAAGCAGCAACAGTTCAAGGAGCAGCAGCGCGAGATCACCGGGATCACGGCGCGCATGTTGTCGAAAGAATTGCGGGAAATGGAAATGAACCGGCTCGTCAAACGAACGGTTTACGATACAACTCCTGTAACCGTCGAATACGAGTTGACGAAATACAGCCTCAGCCTCGACAACGTTATTTCCGCGCTGTACGAGTGGGGGAACACTCACCGGAAAAAGATCCGGGCAGGAAAATAGTATCGGGTATTGAGTATCGGGTATCGAGTACCAGGGATTTCTCCGCACACTCTACGCGCTTAGTCCCGATACCCGATACTTGATACCCGATACCGCGGGCGGCAAGTGCGCCGCTACGCCATCAGCTTCAGGCTTGTGTTCCAGAGCTTCTCCGCAAGCGCGGGATCGAACCGGATCTTGTCTTTCACTTCCGGGTGGCCCGGCTTCTTCAGGAAATAACCGCTGAATGTCGCGTCCGGGTGATCGGCCAGGTAAATGATGTTTCCCGCCGCCGCCTCCGGTGATTTTCCGACGAGCGCGATCAGCAGGCGCAGGAAAAAATTTGCTTCGCGGCCGATGCCTGTTTTCGCAATGCCCACGTGCAGGATGTTCATCACCACTTTGCTCCCGGCATTACGTCGCGCAAATTCCTGCACGAAGAGATGATCACTCAGCATCGCCTGTCCCATGCTGCGCATCATCGAAAAATTATTTTTGAGCGAAAGGTCGTCGAAATGGATCTGCGCTTTTTTCATCGTGGGCGCGCCTACCTGCACGATACGCGGCTCCGGCGCATTCTCCAGCTGGGGCATCAGCAACTGCACCAGCGCAAAACGGCAGAGGTATTGCGTCGCGAACGCCATTTCCATTCCGTCGGCGGTTTCCACCCGCTCCGCTTTGATCACGCCGGTCGACAACACCAGCACGTCGATCAGGCCTGTTTTCTGCTGGATGGCCTGCGCCACTTTTTTCGTTCCCGCAACAGTCGACATGTCGCCCACGATCGCTTCGATGTGATCGTTGCCCGTTTGTTTCCGCAGTCCGGCAAGAGCATCCTGCGTTTTTTTCGGATCGCGCCCGTGGATGATCACGCGGTATCCTTTTTTCGCGAGCGCGGCTGCGGTGGCTTTTCCCATCCCGCTGTTGCCGCCCATGATGACTGCTGTTTTCATAGTGTGGAAGTCGTTGAGTTGCGGCGAATTATTTTAACTGTTCTTCTTTTGGCGGTAATCGGCTGATATTAAGCAGTTAAGGCGGGGATAAAAATTGCCTTGTCAAAGGGAAAAGAAATTTCCCTGGAATGGGGATTCGCCCTGTGAGCCCGTGGGCGAGGGACATTTGTGCGCACGGAGGGACTCGAACCCACACGCCTTTCGGCACCAGATCCTAAGTCTGGCTCGGCTACCAATTACGACACGTGCGCATTACACTATTTCAGAAGAACGATCCTAAGTCTGGCACGGCGACTACGCAGCCGTTTCCGACGAAGGAGGATTACGGATGCGGATCCCGACGAATGTCGGGAAATTACGACACGTGCGCATGAAGAAAAGAACAGAACACGATCTTCAAAACGATGCGTGCCTGATGAGGAACGCAAAGATCAGGATTTTTCCGTGAAGAGGCACGACCGCATCGTCACCGGCAAAGCGCTTTCACTTTTTTTACCGCGCGTGTGCTGTGCCTTGCCTCTGCCGCACGATAATCCGCGCATGCCGATTCCCGGTCGCCTTTCTTTTCATGCGTTTCCGCCCGCATATAATAGCCGTAAAGACAATGCGGCCGCATCGCGATGTACTTATCGATCCAGGTTATCGCGTTTGCATAATCGCCGGCAAGCTGGTACAGCATCGCTTTATAATACACGTAATTGAAATTTTCCGGCACCCGCGCGATCGCCGAATCGACGCAGGCATGGGCGTTCACGGAATCACCTTCTGAAAAATAGATGAGGCTTTTGGTGTACCAGAATTCGGAATGGCCGGGATATTGTACGAGCGCTTTGTCCAGTGTCTTGATGCCTTTGCCGGTTTTCCCCGAATTCAGCTGGTTGAGGATGGTGTTCATCAGCGTCGCTTCCGGCGAAAGCTGCGTGGTTTTGTAAGCGTCGGAAATATCCATCAGCATCAGGCCGTTCGATTCGGAAATGAACGCCACGTATTTTTCGTCGGGCGAAAGCGACAAGCTGTGGCAATTGTCGCCCGACGTTTTCCAGATGCGTTTTGAATTGATGCGAAGCGAAACGCCGAAATCACTTTCCATGACCAGCTCGATCTTGTCGCCTTTCGCAGTGCTGACCGAGCGCGGATCGTATTTCGTGGTTTCCCTGAAACGTTCGCGCTCCTCTTCCGGGAGCTCTTCCACCGTTTCCACGCTGTTGCTGCCGATCGTTCGCCCCAGCCACGTCGATGGAGAGAGTGACGTTACGTCGAGGTCCACCTTCACCCACCACTTGCCGCCGTCGTTGATACAAACGAACCTTCCGTCGGGCGACCACAGCGGCCAGTCGTCGATAGCAGCCTCACGAAGCAGGACGGTGTTTACGTTCAGCCGTTTCAGTTCCTGCACGAGCGGACGTGCCGGCAGCGCTGTAAGCGTGATGCTGGTAAAAAAAATGAAAAGTAAAAAAACAATCCGTCGCAGGTGAAGCATCAGTTGTGTATAAAAGAGATCAGGAATTTTCCGTCGACAGGCAGAACAGGTGCACACGTTCCGCAAATTCTTTCGGCTGCTCGAACGGGAGATAATGCCCGCCGCCCGCAACCAGCTGCACATCGGCATTGTGAATGCGCTGCCGTGCTTCCTCCGCAACCTGCGCGGTGGTCATGGCGGCATGCACCCATTTGTTCGGGATGAGCCGGTCGTTCTCGCCGTACAGCACGAGCGTGGGCTGGTGAATGTGCGGGAGAAAACCGGAGACGGGCTCCTTCAGCATTCCTTTCACGGAGGCGATCACCGTTTCCGTGAACGCGGAAAAATGTTCGGCCTGCTGCGTGATGTGCTCTTCCGCCAGCTCCCGCACACGCTCTGCGTGCATGCTGAAATGCGGCTGGTAAAGCGCAAGCACGTGCGAAATGTCCACCGGCGCGCGGTAGAAATATTCCGTTCCCTGCACGATCTGCTGTCCCTCCTCGTTCGTGAACGTTTCAATTCCCGCCGCCGAAACGAGCACCAGCCGCTGCACCACCGCCGGCAGCTGCAGCGCCGCGATCACGCTGATCTGCCCGCCCATGGAATGCCCGATGAGCGTGATGTCCGTCAGCTTCAGCGCTTCGATGCACGAACGCACCACGTGCGCGTAAAACGACATGGAAAAATTCCCGCGCTGGTCGTGCGAATTCCCGTGCCCCGGCAGATCGATCGCGATGCACCGGTAGTTGTAGCGCAAATGCTCCACCGCGTGCGTCCAGGACATCGCATTGATCGCCAGCCCGTGCACCAGGAACAATACCGGCTTCGAAGCCTGCACGTCCGAATGCACATCGCCCGTATCATACACCGCGACGCGGAGCGAAGGTTCCTGCAGGGACAAAAATTTCGGGGTGGACCACATGTACTAAAAATACGAAAAGAAATGTGCAAATGTGCAGATATGCAAATGTGCAGATGGCAGAAATAAAGATGAACATTTTGGTTAAAAAGACGATCAGCCTCCCCGGGAGCGGCCACGACTGGTCTAAAACACAACTCTTTTTTTAATCTGCACATTTGCATATCTGCACATTTGCACATCAAAAAAACACGGCGTCCCGGCCGTAGGGAGGACCAGGACGCAGTGCAAACAAGCAAACAAACAATGCAGCGGTCAGGCTGCCGGTAAAGCGGTTAATCGCGGGCTTTAAGCCATTTTGCGACAGCGGGGGCGAGCTCTTTCTGGGAGCGCGCGCCGACGAACACGCCGATGTGGCCGCCCGGGAATTTGTAAAGCTCTTTGTCTTTCGTGCCGACATGGTCGTTGAGCGGCGTGGTGGCGGCGGGTGGAACGAGATGGTCTTCGGCGGCGTAAATGTTGAGCAGGGGCATGGTGACGTTTTCCAGGTTCACCTTTTTGCCGCCCACTTCCAGCTCGCCTTTCACCAGCTTGTTCTCTTTGTAGAGATCGTTCATGAACTGGCGGAAACATTCGCCGGACTGGTTCGGGCTGTCGTTGATCCACTTCTCCATGCGGAGGAAGTTGATCATCTTGTCCTTGTCCTGCATGATGTCGACCACGTTCATGTATTTGCTCACGCGCATCATCGGTTTGAGCATGGAGAACCCATTGTTCAGGAATTCGCCGGGAACGGTGCCGTAAGAATCGACGAGGCGGTCGAAGTTGATGTTCTTCGACCAGCGGAAAAGCAACCCGTCGTTCGTGGAGAAATCGATCGGCGTTACGAGCGTGACGAGGTTCTGTATCTTTTCGGGATGGAGCGCGGAATAGATCGTGCTGAGCGTTCCGCCCTGGCAGATGCCCATGAGCGTCACTTTCTCCACTCCGTTATTCTTACGCACGAAATCCACGATGCTGTCGAGGAACCAATTCACGTAATCGTCCATCGTCACGTCCTTGTCGGCGCGCGTGGGGTAGCCCCAGTCGATCATGTAAATGTCGAGCCCGAGGTCGAGCAGGTTCTTCACGAAGCTGCGGTCGGGCTGGATGTCCAGCATGTCCTGCCGGTTCACCAGCGCGTAAGAAACCACGACCGGCGTTTTGTATTTCGCCGGCGTTTCGCGCACGTAACGGTACAGCTTCACCTTGTCGACGCGGTACACCAGCTCTTTCGGCGTGGTCGCCACTTCGACCTTGTCGATGCGCACAAGGTTGTCGTAGCCGTTCACCAGCTTCGCGCTGGTCTCGGCCATTTCCTTCACGATGTTTTCGCTCGCCATGGGAATAGTGTGGAGAACGGAGAGGGGAGTGAGGAGCGTTTAACTCCGCGTTCCTCACTCCATTCTCCGTTCTTGTTATACCGTTGCTGCTTTCTTCTTCGAAGAAGTTTTCACTTCTTTTTCGCCCGTCGTCGTTTCAGCGGCAGGCTGCTTTTCGAGCGCGCTGATGCGCTTGCGCAGTTCGTAGATCGTCGTGTAAAGCTCGTCGGCTTCGCTGCGGAGCATGATCGGCAGGGGCTGCAGGAGCGTTTCTGCGATCTTCTCGGAGCGCTGGCGGATGTCGAGACCGAGGTCGAGCAATTCGCCCTGTACTTTGGAATACGCTTCCGTGTTGAAGAGCGCGAGCATGGATTCTTCGTTCTTCTTCACCCACTGTTCGAACACTTCGCGCGCGTTGCTCAGGTCAGCGCCTTTTTTCAGCTGCTCTGCATTTTCCGTCACGAACGTTTCCCAGGTTTTTGCGCCCGAGGTGTACATCTGCTGCTGGAGCTCGGCAAGCTTCTGGCCGTAGAGCGATACCTTTTCGAGCATGCCGGCCATGAGGTCGTTCAGCTCGCTTTCCTTGCCCGGGTAGAAGAGGCGGACGAGCGGGCTGATGGCGCGCTGGTAAACCGCGAATACGTTATTGGACATGTTCGCCGGATCGTTGCCGAAAAGCAGGAAGGGCGTGAGGTTCTTGAAATTCTCCGGCACGTTGCCCATGAACTGCTGGTACACGTGGCGGTTATAGTTGTTCGCCACTTCCAGCCAGTTCTGGAATTGCTGGAACAGCTCTTTCGACTGCACCGGTGCGATGCCGGCCAGCGTGCGGTCCATCAGCTCGCGGAACGCTTCCGGGTTGAAGGAATTTTTCATCCACTCCGCGTTGAAGCCGCTGCCCTGCATGTTCTTCAGTACCGGCGCCCACAGTTCGTAAAACTTCACGTAAGCGGCCGACATGTTCGTCATGTTGTTCCACGCTTCTTTCGCGGTGTCGTCCGTAAGGCCTTTGCCCCAGTTCTGGAACGGTGCCGTCCACTGCTGTACGAGCTGGTTCGATTGTGCCATCCAGTTCTGGGTGCCGTTCCACCACTGCTGCTGGAGATCGTTCACCTGGTCGAATGATTTCGATGCGAACGGGTTGTTCGCCGTGAACGGCTGCGAGAACGTTTTGAAGCTCTCGAATGCTTTATTGGCTTGCTCGCGCTGTGCGTTCAGCCAGTTGTTATAGATGTCGGAAACGTTGGCCGGGTTGCTGCCGTTCTTGAACGCTTCAGCACCTTCGGTAACCTGCGACTGGAACGTTTTACCTGCCTGCTCCGTAGCCGTTTTTGTGATCTCGGCCTGTTTCGTGAGCCATTCTTTGTAAATGTTCATGCCGTCCGTCAGCGCAGCGCCGGATTTCACCGACTCCTGCAGTTTACGGTTGCTGTCCGTCCAGTTGTTCATCAGCTGCTTCTGGGTTTCCAGCCATGCATCGAAAAAGGTCTTCGTTTCCATTTCTTAAGTTTTTATAATCGGTTGACTCTCAGAAAATTAGGTTGTATCGACCTCATTTTCAGGGTGCAAAGGTAGTGTTATTTCGACAGATGTCAAGAGTTTTGACCGTTTTAATTCATTTGTCGGGAAAAACCGCCCTTTCGTCGGCAAAATTGACATTCCTGCATGATCCGAATCATAAGAAGAAGAGAAGAGTACGTTAAATAAGAAGAACAAATCGCAGGAAAATCGTTTTTCTATATTTACCACGAATTCAATTCACCCGAACATTTCTTCTCCACGCTCCGAACTTTAACGCTCCATTCTCCTCCCTCCACACTCTATTCTCATGATCGAACAAGGAACCACCTACACCCACGAATTCCGTTTCACACAAAAAGAAGTCGAGCTTTTCGCGCAAGTCACCGGCGACAAAAATCCCGTGCACCTCGATGCGGAATATGCCGCAAAAACAATGTTCAAGCGCCCTATCATGCACGGTTTCCTCGGCGGCAGCGTATTCTCGAAAGTTTTCGGCACCCTTTTCCCGGGCGAAGGGACGATCTATCTCAAACAAAGCATGGCCTTCATGCGCCCCATGTTTGTCGATACCGATTATGAGGTGCGGATGAACGTAAAAGAAGTGAACAAGGAAAAGCATCGCGCCGTTGTCGAAACGGTCATCGCCGACAAAACCACCGGTGATGTCGTGATCAGCGGAGAAGCCACCGTGATGAACGTGGAGCGGATCTGAGGTGCATTGAATTTCCTGTGTTCCCGCTTTCCGTTCGCAGGAGCTCACTGCAATCAGGGCTAGTGAAGTTCCCCCTGCTCAATAAGTATCCGCGTAATTTCCGCG
>CBIHOC010000064.1:0-17684 GCA_966211705.1 uncultured Chryseobacterium sp. | reverse complement strand
CAGCGGATTTCCGACAACTGACAACCGACAACTGACAACCGACAACCCCGGACAACCGCCAACTGTTCCTCTCACTCAATAAGCAACTCCAGCTCTTTGATCGCAGCTTTTCTCGAAATGGAAAATGTCGCGACGTCCGTGTTTTCGAGGTGACGGTAAAGCAGGAGGGCTTTGCGCCGGCGGTCGAGCGTGGCTACGGGATTTTCGGTATGCAGATCAGCTTCAAGGGCGAGTGCGCGTGCAAGGGCTTCGAGCTGCTCGTTTTTCAACTGGAACGGGGATAATTTTTCCAGCAGGTCTTCGGGAAATGTATTTTCCAGGAGCTCCGCGTCGATGCCGAAATATGTTTTGTAGGAATCGCGCAATTCTTCCATGGCCAGGGAATTGCGGTTGAGCGCTTTGAGTCCCATCACGTGGCCGAGCACGCGGGCGAACTCTTCGAGCATGCGCTGGATGTAATCTCTTTTATACAAAACTTCCTGTAAGATTAGTCATTGGCCATTGGCTCATCAGTCGATTGTCAAATGACTAATGACCAATTCACCATTTCCCGCCGCCGCCGCCGCCGCCGAAGCTGCCGCCGCCGAAACCGCCGAAACCGCCACCGCCGCCGCCAAATCCGCCGCCGCGGAAACCGCCGAAGCCGCCGTAATAACCGCGACGCCCGATCGTGTAGCCGCCGCCTGCACCGCGGAAGAAGCGCATCAGGCCGAATACGCCAAACACGACCAGCATGATCACCCACCAGGGAATTCGTCCGCCGGCGCGCTTGTTGTAAGCTTTGGAATCGATCTCGCCTTTGGCCAGCTTCATGACCACATCAGTCGCTGCGTTGAGGCCGCCGTAATAATCGCCTTTCGAAAAACGCGGGGTGATCTCCTCCTCCACGATGTGCTTCGCGGTGATGTCGGGGATCGCGCCTTCGAGGCCGTAGCCGACGGCGATGTATGCGTCGCGCCGGCCTTCGCCGCCCGTAGGTTTGATGATGACCACCACCCCGTTGTCGAACTTCGACTGGCCGACGCCCCAGTCGTGACCGATCTGCGTGGCGAAGTCGTTGATGTCCGTTCCGCCGAGATCATCGACGATGAGCACGACGACCTGGTTGCTCGTTTCTTTGGAGAAATTGACGAGCTTCTGCTCGAGCGATTGCATTTCGGAAGCGGAAAGGAAGTCCGGGAATTCTTTCGAAAGGTTGTTGACCAGCCGCGGCGGGGACGGGCGTTCCGGGATGCCGGAGCTTTGCGCCCAGGCGGGAGCGGCGATCAGCAGGAGAAGAAGAAAGCGTATAAATTTCATTTGAAGCTGATCTCGTTCGTGAGCTCGTCTTTATCATCGTGGCGCAACGGGAAATGGACTTTCAATTGTTCGCCGGCCATCGCGATGCCTTCTGCAAGTCCTTCGGTAAAGTTTCCTTCACGGAAATGCTTTTCCATGTGCGCGGAAATAGTGTCCCAGAAACCTGCAGGAACCTTTTCATTGATGCCTTTACCGCCGTAGATCGCGAAGACGCGGGACTTGACGGCGAGGTAAAACAGCACGCCGTTGTGTTCGGCGGTTTCGTGCATCTTCAGCTTGCCGAACCATTCCTCCGCGCATTTCACCGCTTCGTCCTTGCAGGCGTTCTCGATGTGCACGCGGATCTCGCCCGACGTCTGCCGCTCGGCCTCTTCGATGGCTTTGCGGATGGCGTCTTTCTGCGCGTCGGTGAAAAAATTCTTAGCGGTCGGCATGTTAGTTACCGAATAAAGAGTCTACGCTCGGCGCATTTTCGGCGCCTTCTTTCGATTCGAAATAAGCATGCGGCTCGAAACCGAACATGCCGGCGAAAATGTTTTTCGGGAATCTTTTAATGGAGGCGTTATAGTCCCTCACCGTCTCGTTGAAGCGGCCGCGTTCCGTGGCGATGCGGTTTTCCGTGCCTTCCAGCTGGGCCTGCAGGTCGCTGAAGTTCTTCGACGTTTTCAGGTCGGGATACGCTTCCGCTACTGCGAGCAAACGTCCGAGCGTGGAGGATACGGCGCCCTGCGCCTGCTCGTATTTCTGGATGGACTCTGCGTCGAGCTTGCTGGGATCGATGGTAACGCGGGTGGCGTTGGCGCGGGCGTTGACCACGGCGTCGAGCGTCGACTTTTCAAAATCGGCGGCGTTCTTCACTGTCGCAACGAGGTTCGGGATGAGGTCGAGGCGGCGCTGGTAGGCGTTTTCCACCTGCTGCCACTGGCTTGTCACGGCTTCCCGTTTGTCGACCATGCTGTTGTAGGCGCTGCAACCGCCGAAGCCGGCGATCACGAAGAAGAAAACGATGACGAGTAAAACGATGGTTCCGCGTTTCATTTTATGTTGGTTGTTTTTGGTATAGTCGTTTGAAAGACAAAGTTATTCTATTTCAGGGTGGCGCCGGGAATTGTTGTCAGGCGGGCTGGTGATATTGGTCAATTAAATATGCACTTAAACTGTACTAATGCCGACGCGGTTAAGAGTTTGCTGAGATCTGAATAATTTATATTGTCTATGCAATTCGTTAAAAATGAAGCCCCAATTACCGTCATGCTTCTGGGGTTTATGCATCTTATGTCCAGCAAAGAAATCTCCTCCTGTATACGTGTTCTTTTTATTCCAAGCGAGCTGTATATTTAGGCTATTCCCAGAGCAAGTTACAACAAGGTTGGTTGAATAGAGATGTCGGCCATATCCAGTGTGAAATTGAGAAAACGCCGCCAATGGTTCGTGTTTACCATTTAGACTAAGAGAAGCAATTACAATCATAGATAACATTTTTTCGGCAACATCCTCGTTCAGATTAATCGCTTTGTCTTTTAATAACCCTAATGCCTCATATACAGCAGTTGAACTTCCAAGATACTTTGCCATGTACCAGAACAGTTTTAGAAGTTCAACATCAATGGATCTGATTTCCAATGAAGGGACATCAACACTAACAAAATCAGGCCTTGGCACGCCCGAAGTCAAGTTCAATTGATTAAGTACAATGTTTTGAAACCTTTGGGTCTGAGGTTTTTTAACAATATCCCTGATTTTAACTTTATTCTCCGAAACCAGCAGAGCAAGAATATGGCTTAAAACTTTTTTAAATTCCGGTGATTCATCAATGACAATGTGTTCTTGGATATAGCTCCTAAGTAGACCATCACTAATGAAGTCAAAATGTTCTGTAGAGTAAAACTTGTCAATATATCCTCCAAACTCTGTTTGAGGCCCATACTTATGATAATAAACTTTTTGAATATTTTCTATGTCGGCCACTAAAATCACATGATCAAATCCAAACTTATGAGCGTTCTTTTCCCCTGAATGGTGAGCAGAAAAAATATTAAGTAGTCTGAATATATGATCCGGATCCAACCTGTCTATGTCATCAATAATAAGAACAGGCTTTAATTTAGGCTCTCCTTTACTGCCAGTTTTAATACTTTCTATTGACGAAGACAAAATCTGACTGATCAAATCGAATTCAAGGTAGGATCCTCGTCTCGCCCCATAAGCATCTGAATATTCAATAAGTTTTTCATCATTCGTTTGCAATACATCTTTATTGAACTTCTTTTCAAATTCGTTAAAATCTGAAATCAATTCATGAACAGCTTTCGCTCCCCCAGCCAATACCTCCACAGCTGGGTGCAGTTTAGTCAACGATGATGAAAGTGTTGCTACTATTTTGATTGGCTCCTTCAGCGCATAATTAATAAGTGTCACGGCGCCTTTCCCTTTAAGCTGAGGTGTGCCAATTTTCAGTTTTTTGCTATAATGCAGTTGCTTTATGAGATCAACTTTTATTAATTCGAAAATATCTTCGTTTGAATTCACAACATAATGAACCGGAGATAGGTACACTGGAAAAAATGTATCCTTATACTTCTTAAAAAAATATTTCAAAAAAGTTGATTTCCCAATTCCGTACCTACCGGAGAAAAATATATTGCGATTACTTGGATCGGCGATATGAAGAACAAAACGATCCTCTATTTCACCGTATTTTTCAACTAGGATATCTTCTTCTTGGCTCATGAGTTAGGTATCATCAAACGCCTCGATCAGACGAATGGGTTGGAAAAATTGAATCAAATACCATCTACCCGATCAGCTCCACACTCCTCTTAATAAAATTCGTCAGCTCCTCGCCTTTCAATAAACCCTGCGCGAGCAGCGCCAAATCCGTGGCCTGTTTCACGAGCTGCTGTTTTTTCGTCTCGTCGGTTTCCGCCACTACTTTGCCGGCGAGCGGGTGGTTCGTGTTCACCACGAGGTTGTGCATGTCGGGAAAGTTGCCGAACATGCCGCCTCCGCCGCTGAGCGCGCTCATGTCTTTCATGCGGCGCATGAACTCGGGGCGGGTGACGAGCATCGGGGGATCGGTTTCGCTCAAGGATTCGAGCGTGACGGTGAATTTCTGCTTCGGCACCACGTTCTCCACGGCGGTTTTGAGCGTCTCCTGCTCTTTGTCGGAAAGCTTCGACGGCATGGGCTCATCTTTTTTGATGAGCTTGTCGATCACGTCGGCGTCGACGCGCACGAAGGAAACGTTCTCCAGCTTTGGCTCGAGGTGATTGATGAAATGCGGGTCGAGCATGCTGTCGAGCACGAGGATGTCGTAGCCGCGCTCTTTCGCCGTGGCGATGAAGCTGTGCTGCTCCTCGGGATTGTTGGTGTAGAGGTGAACGACTTTTTTGTCTTTGTCGGTCTGCAGCGTTTCAATGTGCGCGCGGTACTCGTCGATCGTGAAGTGTTTGCCGTCGACGTTGCGGAAGAGCGCGAACTTGCGTGCTTTATCGAAAAATTTCTCATCGCTGATCATGCCGTATTGCACGAAGAGGCGGATGTCTTCCCACTTGCTTTCGAAGTCGGCGCGGTCTTTTTTGAAGAGCTCTTCTAATTTGTCCGCCACTTTTTTCGTGATGTGCGAGCTGATCTTCTTCACGTTCGCATCGCTCTGCAGATAGGAGCGGGAAACATTCAGCGGGATGTCCGGCGAATCGATCACGCCGCGCAGGAGCGTCAGGAAATCGGGCACGATCTGCTCCACCGAGTCGGTGACGAACACCTGGTTGCTGTAAAGCTGGATGCGGTCTTTCTGCGGCTCGAACGACTTTTTGATCTTCGGGAAGAAGAGCACGCCGGTGAGGTTGAACGGGTAATCGACGTTGAGATGGATCCAGAACAACGGGTCTTCAAAATTCATCGGGTACAGCTCGCGGTAGAAGTTTTTGTAATCTTCGTCCGTGAGGTCCGCCGGCTTTTTCGTCCACGCCGGGCTCGGGTTGTTGATGACGGTGGGAACTTTTTTCTTGACCGCGGGCGTGATCTCTTTTCCGTCCGCATCCATTTCCGCTTCGGTCACGGTTTCTTCGTGCTCGCCGAACTGGATGGGAACGGGCAGGAACTTGCAATATTTTTCGAGGATCCCGCGGAGCCGATATTCGTCGAGGAATTCCAGGGAATCTTCCGCCACGTGCAGCACGATGTCGGTGCCGCGATCTGATTTTTCGGTTTCTTCCAAAACGTAGGTCGGGCTTCCGTCGCAGCTCCAGTGCACGGCCTGCGCGCCTTCTTTAAAGCTCTTCGTAAAAATTTCGACTTTGGAAGCGACCATGAACGCCGAGTAGAACCCGAGGCCGAAATGGCCGATGATGCCCTGCACCGCGTCCGTTTTGTCTTTGTACTGCTTCACGAATTCTTCCGCGCCGGAGAACGCCACCTGCGTGATGTACTTCTCCACTTCCTCGCCTGTCATGCCAAGGCCGCGGTCGCTGACGGTGATCGTCTTTTTGTCTTTGTCGATGCTGACCCGGATGAACAGCTCGCCGAGATCGCCTTTCGCTTCGCCCATGGCCGACAGCGCCTGGAGCTTTTTTGTGGCGTCTACTGCGTTGGAAACCAATTCCCTGAGAAAGATCTCATGATCGGAATACAGGAATTTTTTGATGATGGGGAAGATGTTCTCGGTCTGGACGTTGATGGTTCCGGTTGACATAGAAGGAGACTTGAGATGTGAGACTTGAGACGTGAGATTTTGGTGTTGCAATATGGTCAAAGGGTATGCCAGCGGGGAAATTTCTGACAGAATGGCATCCGATGCGCTTGGTTTGATCCATTTATCCTGCAAAGTATTCAAACTCATTGAACAACCCTATTTCCTCCATCATGAAAAGCTTCCTGTTCGCGGCGCTTTTACTCGCTGCCAGTTGCTTCGCTTCCTGCTCCTCCACGCCTGCTGAAAACGAAGTACTTCCTATCACGACCAACCCATTGCCCCCGGAAACTCCCGGGATGAAAGATACCGTGCTCGACGCGCGCATTCCTGAAAGCGTGGCGAATCCTGTCAGCGGGAACAGCCTTTACATTTTCCTGGAGGAGAAAAAACTTTCGGTGGAATTAAACGGGGAGAAAAAGGAATTTGCTGACCTCGCCGCGTTTGAAAAATTTCTCAGGGAAAATAAAAGCAACATCAGCCGCGAAGGCACGCGTATTGATTCTTCCGATGAGGTAACGATCGATCGGTTGGAAGAGCTGATGGTGGTGTTGAAGAAGAATGGGATTGAGAAGTGGTCGATTGTGGGGATGTGAGCGTCGTACCGACCAGGAGACTGTTCAGGATTCATCTTTCAAAATGCTTATGCAATTCAAAAAGGCAAAAGAGTCGCTGGATCGGGCAGACAACCTCAGTCCTGTGCAACGGAACCGTATAAAAGAAGGACTGGAAGACATCAAGGCAGGACGAACTGTTCCCCGCAACAAAGTCTGGGCGAAATATGGCCGCAAGGTTTAATTGACCATTTAATACGCACTGGTAAATCCGGTACCGCTAATATCTCCATTCCAACAACCTTGACGAGGTTCAAACACCTCCGTGCAATCCATCATGTCTTTCCGTCGCGGCGTAAGGTAGTTTTGACGCGTTCAAAACAACCATGCTCGTCCTTCTCATCATCGGTATTTTCCTGCTCGCACTGCTGCTCTGGATGCTCTTCACGCCATTCCGGCTGGAGATCGACACGGACGCGCGACTGTACCGTTTTTCCCTCGTCCCGTTTTTCCGGGCGCGCTTCGTAACGGAAACGTCGCCTCCATCCGTGGAACTGCGCATTTTCGGTATCCGCAGGCTGTTGCCGTTAACACCGCATCCGAAAGAACCGGGCATTGAAGAACCTGCGCCGCAAAAAAAGGAAACGGTGCAGAAAAAGAAAAGCGGCCCGCGGATGAAAGTCACGTTCAACCTCATCAAAGCGTTGCTTCGTTCTTTCCATGTGAGAAGGTGGTTTTTCACCATGGACACCGGCGACGTGGCGCTCAACGGGCGATTATACTTCTGGTTCTACCTCTTCAGCATCCGCACCGGCCGCGCCTGCTCCATCAATTTCACCGGGAAGAACGTACTCATCCTCACCATCGAAAACAACGCATTCCGCGTGCTCAAAGCTTTTTTCACAAACAAATAATCTAACAACACAAACCATGAAAGCAAATCTTGAAGATGTAATGCAAAAGCTCACCGATTTTCTGAAAACGGAAGCGAAGACCGAAACCATCATCGGCAAAGAGTTCAAGCTCGGCGAATTCAGCTGCGTGCCCGTCATGGCGCTCGGCATGGGATTCGGCGGCGGCACCGGGGAGAACAAGCCGGAAAAAGGCCCGGTGGCCGAAGGCAGCGGCGCCGGGGGAGGCATGGGACTCGCGCCCATCGGTTTCCTCGTCACGCGCGGCAGCGACATCCAGTTCATCGCGGCAAAAGGCACCGGCGCGCTGACCACGGCTTTTGAAAAACTGCCCGAGCTGATCGCGCTGTATTTTGAAAGCCAGAAAGCGAAAAAGACGGAGAAGGTGTAAGCGACTTCTCCTGATTGAAGGTGGGCCCCGGCGCTGTGTAGAGTGCCGGGGTTCTTTTTTTTCATCGCAACAAAAAAAACCACGGAGGCACGGAGGCACGGAGAAAACACGGGCGTTCAACATTTCCGTAAGTGCGCAAGATTCTGCGCACTTACGGAAATAAATTTTCTCCGTGCCTCCGTGGTAAAAATATCCTGCGATCGGGAAGGGCCCGAATGTGTATTTTTAAACAGTCAATTCATCCGGTCTTGTTTATTTCATCCCCCATCCTCTCCACCCCTCACGCCTTCTTCACCCGACACGGCGGCGTTTCACCTGCGCCATTCGATTCCCTCAATTTCGGCGGACATGAAGATTCCCCGGAAAACATTGCCGAAAACCGCCGCCGCGCATTGACATCGGCCGGTATGGATCCGCAGCGCGTCGCGTGGCTGAAACAGGTGCACGGAAATTCGGTTTGCCTTGCCCGACCCGGCGAACAAACGGGCGATGCGCTCGTCACGAAAGAGAAAGGCATTCCACTCGCCATCGGCGCGGCGGATTGTTACCCGCTCTTGTTCCACGATCCCGCGAACCACGTGATCGGCGCGGCGCATGCGGGGTGGAAAGGAACGTTGGCACGCATCGCACGCAACACGATCGATGAGATGGTGAAGCTCGGCGCGCAGAAAGAAAACATCCGCGTGGCGATCGGGCCGGGCATTTGCCGGGATAATTATGAAGTGAGCGAAGAGGTGATCGCGCAGTTCCGTGATGCTGAATTCCCGGAACGCTGCTGGTCGGGGCGGATGCTCGATCTGTTGGAAGCGAACAAATTTGTGCTGGAGGAAAGTGGCATTACACCGGGAAACATTTGGGCCCTGGGAAGATGCACGACGGAAAGCGATTTTTTCTCTTATCGTCGCGACAACGGAAAGACGGGAAGAATGTGGGCGGTGGTGATGCTGGAGTAGCGCGAAACGGAGACGGGCATTTTTAGGATGGAGGTAATTTTTGCCTGATCTTCGCGTTATACCACTACCCCATGAAAAAGCTCAGCTCTTCCCTCTTCGCATTCCTTGCCTGCGCAACCCTCTGGGCACAATCGCCGGTCCAGGGAAAGCTTTCTGCTCCTGATACGGCTACATTGAAAGTTATCCGCATCGCGGCGGATTCTTTCCCCAACGTTTCAGTTTTTTTTAAAGCGGAAACAAAAGAAGGAAAACCGCTCTGGAATCTCCGGGCAAGTGATTTGTCAGTAACGGAAGACGGTAAACCATGCCAGGTCGTCCGCCTGGAAAAAGTTTCAAAAACCCGGTCTGTAAAAGTGGTACTGGTTGTCGACCATTCGGGTTCCATGGCGAGCGATTACCGCCTTACGCAATGGTATGCATCGCTTGATCCGGATACGTTCCGAAAGGATTCCGCGCAGTTCAACCACACAACCTACAAATACGACGAAAACCTGGCAATTATTGATTCCATCCCGGCGGGCAATTGGGTGACGAGCCCGGTGATCCCACCTCCGCCGGCGTGGTACAAACCGCCCATGTTTTATGCCCGTCAAGGCGTTACTTCATTTATCCGCTCGATCGATACACGCAAGGATTCTTTTGCCATAGTAGGTTTTGACGATGACGTTGATTACCGCCTGCGCCTGACGAACGATACTGTCCGCGCGAAAGCCCTGATGAGACGAATGGAGCCGGAAGCTTCCACCGCTTTTTATGATGCAGTAATGGTGGCGCTGAAACAATTGCGCGATGAGCCGGACAAACAATTGTGCGCGATCATTGCGCTCACCGACGGGCAGGACAATTCGTCAAAGTACGGCCTGAACCGTGTCATCCGCGAAGCCACAGGTCTTGACGTTCCCGTCTATGTCATCGGACTGGGTGACGTCAATAAGCATCCGTTGCGCAAGCTTGGCCGCAAAACCGGGGGCGACTGTTATTTTACAAACAACCCGAAACAGCTCGGCGAGATCTACCTTACCATCAGTCGCCGTGTGCAATCGGTGTATGAGCTGGTTTACGCGTCACCTTCGCTTGCTTCAGCGGATACGACGCGTGACGTAATGCTGAGCTTTACGATCGATTCTTTATTCCTCGAGGAAAATCAGCTCCGGGTGTTGCTTCCACCGGAAGTGGTGCTACGTCTGAAGGAAAAAGAAAAAGCGGATGCCGACGCACAGGCTGCAGCACAACAGGCAGTTGCTTCGCCACCGGATGAAAATAATTTCCCGGTTACCACTGCGGTTATCATTGTCGTAGCAGCAGCCGGAGCCGGGATACTCATTGCCCGCGCGCGGAAAAACCCGAAGAAAAAACAGGACACGCTGCTCATCACCAACATTTTCCCGAACCCCGCCAGCGGCCCGCTCACCGTTCAGTTTACAAACAACGACAGCTCAACACCGGCTGATCTCATCATCTCCGATATGAACGGGGTTGAATTGATCCGCGTTCCGGCAAGCGGCGTCAGCGTTCAGCTCGACCTCGGACAATTTTCTTCCGGAACTTATCTCGTCATGCTGCAGGGAAGCGCAACAGCTTCGCCCGTGAAGCAACTCGTCATCTCGAAGTAAATGCGTTGCCTGGAATTTTTCTTCGCCGCAACAGCCGGTTTATCAGCAATCACCTCTTTCGCCCAATCCCCTTCCACCCGGATCGGGTGGGCCGGTTATTACCTGGCTTTCCCGTTTCGCCCGGTGGCCGATTCTGCCGTGCTCAGGCAGGCGAACGTGCGGGCGGTGAAAATTTACATGACAGGCAGCGACACGCTTTATCCCGACCTGCGCGACACCCTGGAACCGAATTGCGAGGTGCAGCTGTTCAACCGGCAGGGACAATGCATGACCGTTTACCGGAACAAGATCAGCGATGACCGGTTTGAAAAGAGTACGACGAGATGGAATAAACAAGGACAGTATGTTTCCAATTTCACCTACGTGCACAAACCGGGAGACAAGTGGGAATTGCGGCACCGGACCACCTGGGAATATGACAGCGCAGGCAACCGCATCCACAGTCTTTCGGAAAACCTCGAAGGAAAAAAGTCCCGCACGTCGTCTGAATCTCATTCTATGTATGATTCGCTGGGCCGGAAGATCGCCGGAGTAAACAACACGCCCGCTTTTACTCCCTATCCCAAACTGGATTCCGTCACGTATTCCTATCCCGCTGCAGGCATCATGCGTTCGTTCAGCCGCCATTACCTGCTCGCGCCGGGCGACAGTTTTGTTTACATGGGCGAGACGCAACATTTCGAAATCTACAAAAACGGCCTGCCGGAATCGGAAGGCTATACGCATTCCGGCCGCGACAGCGTCCATATCACATACAGTTATGACAAAGAAGGCCGGCTGAAAGAAATGAAATATCTCCAACCGTATTTGGCTTACGGGCAGTCAAAAACGTTCCCGCTGATCTGCAGAATTACCTACGACGCGACCGGGCTGCCGGTGCGGATGGTCGTTACCTGCGGCGATTTGCGCGAAGAGATCTTTTTCGCCTACCTCTACTACTAGTTTGAGAAGTTGATTCGCTGAAGGGGACTTCAATCAAAACTCCACATCCAGGTCAAACTGCTGGCGCAGCTTGTTGATGTGCGGGTTGAGCTCGGCAAGGCGTTTGAACTTATCCTGCGGCGTGTACAAACGTTGCGCGCCTTCTTCCTTGCTGAGAAAGATCTCGAGCGTGATGGAATAATTGCCCAGCTTCCTCCGCAGAAAACCCATCAGCTCCGTCTTGTCCTCGTTGATGCGCTCGTGGCTCATCGCGTTCAGCACGGTGAATGTGATTCCCGTCTCGCTCACCTTCTGCGGCTTGTTCATGATGAACGCGTTGTAATCCGTGATGCGGCCTTTCGCTTTCAGTTCTTCGGCGAATGCGGACCATGCGCTTTCCAGCGTTTCCTGTGTGAACGGATTTGCGGGCTGGCCCGTTGCGTTCTCTGCCGATGCGGCGACTTCCTCTTTCTTCTGCGCGATGGGATTCGTGAAGCTGGAAATGCTTGCGGAAGTTTTCAGCTTTTTCAGCTGGCCGGGTGAGTTCTGAGTTCTGGGTTCTGGGTTCTGAGTTTGAAATTCGGCGACGGGAACAGCGGCTGGTTTTTGCTCCGCAGCAACAGAAACATTGTCGTTGGCGGGAAGCTGAACGGGTTCGGGAGAGGAAACTGTTTTTTGTTCGGGGCGCGACGTAGCCTTGGTGCCGAAGATCAGGCTGGGTTCGTCATTTTTTTTTTCGCCCCCGGCGGCTGCGGAGGAACTGTTGAGTGCGGTAAGCTGCATCAACGTAAACTCGACGAGCAGCCGCGGGTTCCTCGCGCTCTTGTAGCTCACGTCGCAGTTGTTGACGAGCTTGAGCGCGCGGAGCAGGAACATTTGCTCGCATTTCTGCGATTGCTCTTTGTACCGTTCGCGGATGTTCTGCCCGGCTTCGAGCAGCGTGAGCGTCGCGGGATCTTTGCACACGAGCAGGTTGCGGAAATGTTCGGCAAGGCCGGCGATGAAATTGTGCCCGTCGAACCCGTTGGCGAGAATTTCATTGTACACCAGCAGCGCGCCCGGGATATTTTCCCCGAGCAGGTGGTCCGTCATCCGGAAGTAATAGTCGTAATCGAGAACGTTGAGGTTGTCGATGACGGCTTTGTAAGTAAGATTATTTCCCGCGAAGCTGACGACCTGGTCGAAGATGGAGCACGCGTCGCGGAGTGCGCCGTCGGCTTTCTGGGCGATGACGTGGAGCGCGTCGGGTTCGGCCTGCACGCCTTCGTTCTTCGCGATGTACGCGAGGTGGCCGGCGATGTCGTCGACCTGGATGCGGTTGAAGTTGAAGATCTGGCAACGCGAAAGGATGGTCGGCAGGATCTTGTGGCGCTCGGTGGTGGCGAGAATGAAGATGGCGTAGCGCGGCGGCTCTTCGAGCGTTTTCAGGAATGCGTTGAACGCCGCCTGCGAAAGCATGTGCACCTCGTCGATGACGTACACCTTCTTCGCGTTGGGGTTCTGCTCCGACAGCTGGGGCGGGATGCGCACTGTGTCAACAAGGTTGCGGATGTCGTCGACCGAGTTGTTCGACGCGGCGTCGAGCTCGGTGATGTCGATGGCCTGGCCGCTGTTGAACGACTTGCACGAATCGCACTGGTCGCAGGCTTCGATCTCCGGCGAGAGGTTGGTGCAGTTGATCGTTTTGGCGAGGATGCGGGCGCAGGTGGTTTTGCCCACACCGCGGGGACCGCAGAACAGGAACGCCTGGGCAAGGTGGTTGTTCTTGATGGCGTTCTTGAGCGTCGTCGTGATCGCCGTTTGCCCGACCACGGTGTTGAAGGTGGCGGGACGGTATTTGCGGGCGGAGACGACAAAATTTTCCATAGCGGTGTAAAATTAACGGATAATGCGGGGGAATCGGCGATTGGATGAGGTTTCGGGGGAAATGTTTTTCAACAAAAGAAAGCACGATTGTGGAAAATTAACGGATGGTGGAAATCAGCACGTTTCAATGCTCTTCTCTTCACCCTCATTTCAGCCGCTCCCCGATCTTCCCGTAAACCGCCGCCTTCTGCTCCCCCGGCAAATCAAAAATGCGGCTCCTGTGATTACCGCCGGGCACGATAAAAACAGTCGCCCCCGCTTTGGCCCGGAACGCCCACGGATCATTTTCACCGTAAATAAAAAAGACGTTTTCCGCTTCTTTCGTTTTCAAAAAGACAGGCACCTGCTGCTGGAATGTGCTGTCGAAACGGATACTGACATTTTCCGGCGCGAAGCGGCTGTTCGTGTAGTCCGCCTGTTTCAGCCACGGACGGAATTGCTCCGTGCTGTATTCATAATAACCCAGTTCGTGGTAAAACATGTAAAACGCCGGAACCTGCTTTTCCAAAACAGCGCCCGTAAAATAATACGGCGGCACGACCTGCATGATGAAACCGACAATCTCCGACTGCGGCGCGCTGGTGTCGGGAATGCTTTCACAATCCTTACCGTTCTGCCAGAACGAGAACGGCAGTTCGAGCAGCATGTAATCGAAAACCGTTTCCGGATCAAGCGGCGTGAAATCCCTGTGACTGTTCGCACGGAACAGCGGGAGCAGCTCCTGTTTATTCCTGAACGCGAAAAGCTGAAGCTGCGACAACTTTTTCCCGCATGGTGTTTGTGACAATTCCCGCAACATGGAATCCGCTGCTGTAAAAGGCGAATCTTTAACCGCAGTGCCATAAAGAACCGTCGCGACTACGTCATCCGGGTAAACCATTTTGTACGCCAGCGCCGCCTGCCCGCCCTTGCTGATGCCCGTGGAAAGCCACTTCCCGGTAAGGATCGTGTCGAGCATGAGCTTGATGGCGTGGTAATCATCCGCCGCCTGCCACACCGTCAGGAAATTCCAGTCGAGCGTATCCGGGACCGATTGGCTGAAAAAACGGTGCTCGACCAAAACCTGGTTGGCGTTCAGCTCTTTTGAAAGTTCAGACGGGTAATAGCCGGGCATCGATGCATATCCGGCTGAATAACCATCGGGCTGGAAAACAACCGGCGCGGTAAAATCACGGAAACCGATGAAGATGCGCTGCCGGAATTTTTTCCCGGACGGGTTTGTATGATCGACAGGTTGTGAAAGGACAACTTCGTAATATTCTTTGAAAAAAGTATTCGGACGTGCCATGAACTGAATTCCCGGGATCGCGGAAAGCCGGCTGCTCAAACTTTGTGCTTCGAGCAACGGCGAAAAACAACACGTCACCAGCAGGCAAAGTACCCGGTATTTCAAACGCGACATGCTTTCATTTCGCATTAGTAATACTCTATCTCCCGGTAAACGATCTCATACAATTCCCCGTTCCGGAATTTTTTCTTCTGCGTCCAGTTCTCCTCCGTATCGTAAACGTATTCCATTGTAAGCGGGTAACCCGGGCCGCGCACTTCCCTTGTGCAGTTTCCGTATTTATCGTGTGAATAATAATACTTGTTCGTGCCGCTAAATTCTCCGTTTGTCCAGGAAGAATCGACAGCCAGCAGCCCATTTATGTACGTGTAGCTGTTGCTGTAAACCGTTTCCCCGGAATCGTTACGAAAAGTCATCGTCGAATGCCTCCGCACTTTTTGCCGGGCAGCGTCCGTGTATTGCCGCAACGTATAAAACGTATCCAGTTCGGGACCGATGTGCTGCTCCAGGGTCAGCTTTCCTGCTTTATCGTAGAAATACTGGCGCTTTATCCCGATCGTTCCGTTCGGCATAAAGATCTCCCTGATGTTTCCGTCGGGGTAAAAGAAATAGAACGTCGTGTCGGTAGTGCCGTCTTCCAGCGCATACAGGCGTTTTTTTCCGTCATACGTGTAGCGCGTGGTCTGCGTAATGATCGTGTCTTTCGTTTCGGAACGCAGTTCTTCCACCAGGTAGCCTTCGCTGTTGAACTTATCGATCTTGCGCGACACCGGACGTTGAATAAGCATGCCGGGAACCGTGTCGATATGATAAATCGTTTCGATAACCTGCTTCACATGGCCTTTCATTTTCCTCCAGGAAACATCGTTGTGCTTCTTATAATTATAAGGAACCGGTCCTGTAAACGAAAACAGGAAAGCGGCGGCTACCGCGAAGAAGAAAGATCGGCGTGGGCTCAAACGTGACGAGGTTGAATGCCCTAATTTACCGTCAATCCCGGATTTTCGCCTCATTTCCCCGATTTTCCTACCTTTATCTTTCATACCAAACGCCATTTGCACCATGAAAAAAATCTACACGCTTGCCGGCGCTGCGATGCTGTCTGCGACACTCTCCGCGCAGGTATCCTTCACCGACGATTTCGAAGCCTATAACGTAGGCGACTACATCGGCACCGTTTCACCGGACTGGACCACGTGGAGTGGTGTAACCGGCGGCACCGAAGACGCACAGGTCACAACGGCCAACGCTTCCAGCGGCACACAGGCCATTTATTTTTCCTCGACATCCGCAACCGGCGGACCGCAGGACGTTGTGCTTCCTTTCCAGGGACCGCACAGCCTCGGCACATTCGTCTACGAGATGGACATGTTCGTGGAAACCAACAAAGGCGGCTATTTCAACTTCCAGGCCAACAACACGCTCGGCCAGCTCTGGGCGCTCGAAGTGTACATGAACCAGTCGGGCCAGATGTTCCTCCAGAACAACGACGCGATGTTCCTGCAGACCACCTTCCCGCAGAACACGTGGTTCACGATCCGCTTCGACATCAACCTGAACACGAACAACTGGGAACTGTTCATCAACAACGTTTCCCAGGGCGCGTTCTCGAACACGGTGAACCAGGTGGCGTCGATCGACCTTTACCCGGTGAACGCAACGACGCCGCACGCGGGCAACAACCAGGCAGGATTTTACGTGGACGACGTGATGTATTCGCACACGCCGTACACGCTTCCGCTGGTGAACGGCGCAGTAACCGCGGTGGGCACGCTCAACCCGGCTTCACGCTCACCTGTGGCTGCAACCGGCCTCGTGGGCCAGAACCGTAAATTCGCAGCAACCGTGCGCAACCTCGGGCAGAACCCGATCACCTCGTTCGACATTTCCTACAACTACAACAGCGCAACGATCAACCAGACGGTCAGCAGCGTGAACATCGCTTCACTGGCTTCCTATTCGTTCGAATTCAACACGCCCGCAACGCTCATCACCGGCACGAACCCGCTCGTGGTGACGATCTCCAACGTGAACGGCGCAGGCGCTGACGGCGACGCCGCAGACAATGCCCGCACGGGCAACGTAGCCATCACCACCGTTCCGGCTCCCGGCAAAGTGGTGTTCGGTGAAGAAGCGACGGGAACCTGGTGCCAGTGGTGCCCCCGCGGAGCAGTCTACATGGATTACATGGAGAACAGCTACCAGGGTTACTGGGCAGGCGCGGCCGTGCATAACGGCGACCCGATGGTGGTCACAGCTTACGACGCTGCGATCGGACCGCTGATCGGCGGCTACCCGAGCCAGCTCGTGGACCGCACCCCGTACATCGATCCTTCGGGCGTTGAAGCGGCATTCATGACGCAGGTTCAGCAAGCGCCGACAGCGACGATCATGAACGGCGCGCAGTACAACGCATCCACCGGCCAGCTCGACGTGTCGCTTACCTACACGTTCGCCATGGCAGCAAACAGCAGCTACAAAGTGGCGTGCATCCTCACCGAGGACGGCGTTACCGGCACGAACACGCAGTACAACCAGTCGAACGCATACGCGGGCGGCAGCAACGGCCAGATGGGCGGATTCGAAACGCTGCCGGGCTCGGTCTCTTACACGGTGATGGTTTACGATCACGTGGCGCGCGCCATCAGCCCTTCTTTCGCAGGCGGCACCGGCCTCCCGACAACGGTGAACCCCGGTTATGTGCAGACGTTCAACTTCTCGTTCACCGTTCCTTCCACCTGGGACACGGCGAACCTGCACATCATCGGCATCCTGATCGATCCGACAGGCGACGTTGACAATGCCGGCATCGCGACATTCTCTGAAGCGATCGCAAACGGTTACGTGACGGACGTGAACAGCCCTGTTCAGCCCCAGTTCGCGGTAACCGTGTTCCCGAACCCGAGCGAAGGCAACACGCAGATGCAGGTCGAGCTTTCACGCCCGGAAGAAGTGGTCATGACGATCACCGACATCACCGGCAAAGTGGTTGCGCAGCGCAACTACGGCGAGCTCAACGGCATGAACGTGCTCCCGATCGAAACGTCGACACTCGCTGAAGGCGTTTACATGGTGGAAGTCCGCACCGGAACAACGGTGAACACGACGAAGCTTGTGATCCGCCAGCATTGATAAGAGAGAATTTTTTCTTCGAAGAAGGCTTCCGGTAACGGGGGCCTTTTTCTTTTTAATGGAGAG
>CBIHOC010000063.1:0-17924 GCA_966211705.1 uncultured Chryseobacterium sp. | reverse complement strand
CGACCTCTCCATGAAAAAGCCGGGCGGGCGACCTTGTTCTATTATCGACTAAGGACGCCCGCCCGGCTTTATGGGGAAGGTGCTTTTCTGTCAGAAACAGGCCGTCCCTCCGGGACTTGTCGCTTTCTATCTAACAAAACTGTATGCAGAGAAACTTCGCCTGGTGCAAATTCGCACTCTACACCCCGAACTGTCTTAAATGATGATCCAGGTGTTTCCATTCGAAGACCGCCCATTCTTCGGGTGTAAATTTTCCGAAAAACGGGTGGGGATGCGTCGTGCATTTGGAAGGTCCGCCTTCATGGAATTTTTTTATCGATGCGATCGCTTTTGATTTTTCCGCTTCGAATTCCAGGTCGGCAGGAAAGATGTAGCTCTTGTCGGTCGGGGAATTTCTGCCGAACGGTTTTTCGCTGAGCACTTTTGATTTCATCAACGTCCCGATGATCCGCCCGATAAAAACCCGTTTTATAAAATTCACACCCATTGCTGTTTCCATGGAGACATTGCAATGCGCCAGCATCTGGCTTACATTCATCTTTCCCCATTGCCTTTGGGAATTGGGTGCCAGTTTCCCGATTCGTTCCAGGATTTCAGAAACGTCTTTTTGATTAAACAGGCTCTTCATTTTTGTTGTTTGATAAATGCAATGGAGAACAGGGGCCGGGCCTGACTTACTTCGGTTTTTTGCGCAATGCTATTTGTTCGTTGATCTCCCGGATGAGTGCGTTGTATTTCAGCTTCTCTTCCTGCCCGTCATAAATGCGGTTCCTGCCGAACGTGAAAAGATCGTTGTGGTCATAATACAGCCCCCAGTTGATCGTACGGTCCCACACCACCAGGTCATTACCGAAGAAAAGATCGGCGGAATAATGAATGACCATTTTCCACGTGAGAATAAAAGCGGAATCCGGTTGAATGGAAAGGAAAACTTTATTGCTGAATGGGATTCCGCGGTGATAAAGCCATTTTTTCACTTCGCTTTCCATGTTCTCGCCGAAGCTGAACTCTTCCACATCGCGGAAATACTTTTGCACATCGGGATAAAACGTGCTGATCTTCATGTCCCGTTCAAAGTTCCAGAGGAATTTTGCCGCGGCCGGGTCCAGCGCGATGACCTGGTCCCGGTGCTCTGCTGACGGCGCAAGATTGTTCTTATCATCGAACAGCCACTTCATGGGATGCTCATGCAGCGGGACGGAATGCTGTTCTATGTTCTCGAAAGAGATCATTCGCTTACTGCCTCGAATGCACCTGCATGTAATTCCCGTTCGGGTCGGTGAAACGCGCGTAGAATCCGTAACCGCCGGGGATCTCCGTTTTTTCCTGGACCACTTTTCCGCCCGCTTTGGCGATCTCGCCGAGCTTCGAAGGAATGTCTTCCACGTTGATCACGAGACCGGGACCGGATCCTTCCGGCGCAGGTTTGGCATTCGCATCCAACCCGCCGCCGGCGTTCTCGCTGAATTTGAACATGGCGTAATTGTTATCGGGCTCGATGAAAACTTCCCAACCGAAAACTTTCGAATAGAAGTCAGCCGCCTTTTTCAGGTCGGGCGCCGGAATTTCGATGTGCGTGATGTCATGCGCCATGTTGATACGTTTTAGTGCTGTTTTTTTCCCTGGGACAAGGTTCAATCCACGCCTATTTCTACTTCAATATCAGGCGCTTTTTCATTGATGCCGCCGAACCTCAGAACGGCCGTGGCTCCCTGCATGAAGTCGATCGTTTCGAGCGTCGGCTTCACCGCTTTGAATAATGTTTCCGCATTGGGGCCGTACAGGTAAAGCGAGCCGTCGCTGTTGTCCATCGCGATCTCGTGCCCGTCGATCACGCCTGCGTTCGTTCCTGAAAGCACCTCTTCCAGTTTGAGCACCAGCGCATGCAGCGGATCGAGCTCTTCTTTGCCGTAATTGAAATAAACAATAACGGAATGTTCCGGCGCTTTTTCGGCTACCGGGCTCTGCCTGCTTTTTTTCTTCGGCTCATTATTTCTTCTCATCATCCAAAACTATCAAAATCCACGCGTAACTTTCCACATCCCCGCGCGTTATTTATTTACTATGACCCAAAAAGCCTCCACCCCATTCCGCCCTCCCTTCTCCTTTCTCCTGCTGCTGAGCATTGTCGCAGGGACAGTTTCCGCTCAAACCGGCGTCACCTGGTTCGGCGACAGCAGCAGCGCGTTCGTCAACAACCGCATCATCTCCATCAAAGAAGGAACGAACGGCGATCTCTACCTCCTCGGCAAAGCGACCGACCGCGGGTACAAGAACATTCACCCGTACTGGGCGGTGTGCGACAAGTCGGGCAAGATGAGATCGCAGAAAACCGTTGCGACGGAGAACAGCATTTTCGACCTGAACAATTTTACGGTCTGCGGCGAAGATAAATTCCGCATCTGGGGAACGGAGATCGTGAATAACCGCGCGACGCTTTTTCTTGGCACGGTCAACGCTGCAGGAGAAATGCCGGGCACGGACGCGATGCTGACGAATACGGCCACGTTCTGCGGCGACGTTTGCCAGGTGGATGCGCAGCATGCCATTCTCGCGAAAACCGTGCAGAGCAGCAAGACGGGGAAGTACCACATTTCGTTTTACAAATACAACGTGCAAACGGACCAGCAGGTTTGGTACAAGACGCTGGATGCGGAAGGCAACGAAGAAGCCTCGAAAATTTTCGTGCTGAAGGACGGCTCCATTATCCTGCTCGGGAAGCTTTACAACGACATGCTGTCGTCGTACAAGACGCTCATCTATAAAGTCACGTCAGCCGGCGAGCCGGTGTGGCGCAAGGAGCTGGACGCGTATCCCGTTTTTCACAACCACGGCATTGCGGAAGGAAAAAATAAAAGTCTCGTGTACGTGTGCAGCATCGGCGAAGAAAAGGACGCGAGCGGCAGCACGAAAATGATCGCGCTCGATTCGACGGGAAAAGTGATGAGCACGACCGAGCTGAAAGACATCCGCGCGAACGGCATTCTTGGGCTGAAAGATGGAAATTTCTTCGTGTACGGCTGTCATTTCCAGGTGGCAGGCCATTACATCATTTCGAAAGCGTGCTACCGCATGTTCTCGCCGGAGCTGGAAGAAACGGGGAAGGACGAGATGGGCATGTTCGACGGCCCGGATGCGTATTTACCCAACCTCGCCATGACCGCGTGGCCGACAGCGTCGGATTTCATCACGGCGATACAACTGTCGGACGGTAGAATTGCCTGCGCGGGAAGGGTGTACATGCCGGAAGAAACGCATCCCGACAAGATCATTTTGTCGGCGCGTGTGAATAAAGCGTTTTTGGTGCTGATGGATGAGAAGGGGAAGTTCCGGCCGTAGAAATTTAACCACGGAGGCACGGGGGCACGAGGACGTTGAACCCAACATTTCCGTAGGTGCGCAAAATTTTGCGCACCTACGGAATAAATTTGCTCCGTGTCCCCGTGCCTCCGTGGTTAAAAAAAACGCCCCGTTTTCACAGGGCGCTTTTCAAATCGTAAATCGTACTTCGTACTTCAAACCTTTATCTCGTCTTCGTTCTTGTTCAGGAAATGATATTCCAGGAACTGGTACGATGACACCGGTTTTACTTTGATGGGTTTGCCGTAACGTTTCTTCCATTTCCAGAGTTGAGAATTGAAGAACATTCCTTTGGTGAGGAACGCTTCGACGTACGGGTGTACGCAGAGCGTGACGCCGGGCTCGTTCTGTTCTTTGAGCACGTAGCGGAGGTTGTTCTCGATCTGGTCGATGAGGAGGATGCTGGCCTGCACTTCGCCGGTTCCGCCGCATGTGGGGCATTTCTCCGACGTGTTGATGTTCGTTTCGGGGCGTACGCGCTCGCGGGTGATCTGCACGAGGCCGAACTTGCTCGGGGGCAGGATGGTGTGCTTGGCGCGGTCGCCTTTCATTTCGTCGCGCAGCTTGTTGAAGAGCAGGCGGCGGTTGTTGGGCGAATGCATGTCGATAAAATCGACGACGATAATGCCGCCCATATCGCGGAGGCGGAGCTGGCGGGCCACTTCGATGGCGGCTTCCATGTTCACGTCGAGCGCGTTGGTTTCCTGGTCGCTGGACGACTTGGAGCGGTTGCCGCTGTTGACGTCGATGACGTGCAGGGCTTCGGTGTGCTCGACGATGAGGTACGCGCCGCTTTTCATGGTGACCGTTTTGCCGAAGAGGGCTTTGATCTGGCGGTCGATGCCGAAAGCTTCGAAGATGGGCTGCGGGCCTTTGTGGAGCTTGAGGATCTTTTCTTTGTCGGGCGCGATGGCCTGCAGGTATTCTTTGATCTCGTCGAACATCCGTCCGTCGTTGACGGTGATGGCGTTGAACGAGGCGTTGAGCAGGTCGCGCAGGATGGCGGAGGTGCGGTTGAGCTCCCCGAGCACGCGTGCCGGTGGTTTGGCTTTGGTGAGTTCCTGGAAACAGGTGTTCCATTTGCTCACGAGGTCGTTCATGTCGGCGTCGAGGTCGGCCACTCCTTTTCCTTCCGCCACGGTGCGCACGATCACCCCGAAATTTTTCGGCTTGATGCTCATGATGAGGCGCTTCAGCCGATCGCGCTCTTCATGGGAGCGGATCTTCTGGGAGACGGAAACTTTATCGGCAAAAGGAATGAGGACGATGTACCTGCCTGCAATGGAAAGTTCGGAAGTGATGCGCGGGCCCTTGGTGGAAATCGGCTCTTTCGCGATCTGGATGAGCACCTGCTGGTCGGACTGCAGGACTTCGGTGATCTTGCCTTCTTTGCGGATGTCGGGCTCGGGCTTGAAATACGCCAGGGCGGCGTGCTTCTGCTTCTGGGTGATGGTCTGCCGCACAAACTTGTTGAGCGAGAGCACCTGCGGCCCGAGATCGAAATAATGGAGGAATGCGTCCTTTTCGTACCCCACGTCGACGAACGCGGCATTAAGCCCCGGCATCACTTTTCGCACACGGCCAAGGTAGATATCGCCCACTGCGAACTGGGAGTTGGTCTTCTCGCGGTTAAGCTCGACCAGACGCCTGTCGTTCATCAGGGCAATCACCACCTCGGAGCCTGAGGCATCGATGATGAGTTCGTTTGACACGGTTATGGTTTAAAAAATGAATGCAGCACAAAAATCCCATTGCCGGGAGGGCTTCATGGGCTTTGTGCGTTTTAGTAAGAGGAGAAAGGAAAAACAGTTGTCGGTTGTCAGCTATCGGTTGTCGGTCATACACGACCTGACAACCGACTACTGACAACCGATTAACCGGTTACCGGTTCTTCTTCTTGTGACGGTTTTTCCGGAGACGTTTCTTACGCTTGTGCGTCGCCATCTTATGGCGCTTACGTTTTTTGCCGCTTGGCATAGATGTAATTCTGTTTTAAGGTTAATACTAGTTATATACCGTTGCCATCATGGTTTCGGCGGGTTCATGCGGAGCTTACGGATTTCGTTCTCCACGTTGTTCTTTACTACCGGGTCGGTCTCCATCTTCACGTATTCTTCGTAATGACGGAGCGCGTTGACCGTGTCTCCCAGTTCTTTGTAGGCGTCGCCGAGGCTGACATGCAGCGCGTACAGGTCGGGCCGGAGGCGGAGCGCGGCCGAGTACCGCGCGATGGCTTTGTCGGGTGCCCCGCGCTGCATCGAAAAATCACCGAGCGCGAGGTGCGCGTTGATGTTCGTCGAATCGGCTTCCACGACTTCGAGCAGCATTGCGATGCCCTGCATCGGGTCCTGGCTTCCCTGCACGTACGTGATGCCGAGGCCCACTTTCGCGTCGAGGTTTTTCGGCTCGAGCTCGAGCGCCTTGCCGAAGCAGCGGATGGCCGCTTCGAACAGGGCCGGGCCGTTGTCCGGGTCCTGCTGGAACAGGGCGGAAGAGCGGTACCGCTCGCCTGCGTATTGCCAGTCGCTGCCGGAGCCGCTGTTTTTGATCGCCTTCTGCTCGGCGAGCCAGGCGGCCAGTACGGGTTCCTTGCGCATGCCGACGAACCGGATGAGGGAATCGTACATCTGCCCCCGCCGGACATGGTCGCGGTTGGTGGCGATGGCGCCCTCGATGGCGTTGACGTGCGCGGCAGCTTCGGCGGGCAGGCGTTTGCGGGCTTCGGCGACCTGCTCTTCGAGCGTGTGCGCATGGCCTTCGTGCTGCATGACCGCCGGCGCTTCAGGTCCGGGTGCCGTGGTGCTTACAAAACTTAAAAGAACGGTGCAAACCGCCGCGGCGCCGATCACCAACCACTGACTTGCGGATAACCTGCGCATGAAACGGTCCGGAATCAGGATACTTTAACGTTCTTCTTCACCCGGTCGACAAACGTCTTGGCGGGTTTGAAGGCGGGCACGTTATGCGCCGGGATAATCACGGTGGTGTTCTTGGAAATATTACGGCCGGTTTTTTCGGCACGGCGTTTTACAACAAAACTGCCGAATCCCCGGAGGTAAACGTTATCCCCTTTGGCGAGGGAATTCTTGATTACCTTCATGAACGTTTCCACAGCAGCCTGGACAGCTACCTTTTCGACCCCGGTCTTTTCTGCGATCTCGTTTACTACTTCTGCTTTTGTCATCTTCTAAGCGATTTACTTTCAACAATTTAACTTTCCCTTAAGGGGCTTTCAGGGCTGCAAAATTACGCATTTCCCCCTAATCCCAAAACTTCCGGCTAATTTTATACCCGGAACAATCAGGATTTCAATGGATTTCGCGGGAATTATCGTGGGATGGTACAGGCGGAACAAACGCGCCCTGCCGTGGAGGGAAACCCGGGACCCGTACAAGATCTGGCTTTCAGAAGTGATCCTGCAGCAGACCCGGGTGCAGCAGGGACTGGCGTATTACGAAGCATTTGTTAAAAAATACCCGACCGTCAAAGCGCTTGCTTCCGCCCCGGAAGACGACGTGCTGAAGCTCTGGCAGGGCCTCGGCTACTATTCCCGGGCACGGAACCTGCACGCAGCGGCAAAACATGTGGCCACGGCGCAAAAAGGAACATTCCCTCCTGATTATCAAGGCCTCCGGAAGCTGAAAGGCGTGGGCGATTATACCGCTTCGGCCATCGCATCCATTTGCTACGGCGAGGCCCAGCCGGTGGTGGACGGCAATGTTTATCGTGTGCTTTCGCGCATTTTCGGCATTTCCACTCCTATAGACAGCACCGCGGGCAAAAAAGAGTTCCGCGACCTGGCGGCGCAATTAATTCCTGCGAAAGATCCCGCCAGCTTCAACCAGGCGATCATGGAGTTCGGGGCGATGCACTGCGTGCCGAAAAGCCCGGACTGCGGAAAATGCGTGTTCGTGCAGTATTGCGAAGCGCGGAAAAAAAATCGTGTGGCGACATTGCCGGTGAAGGCGAAAAAAACAAAAGTGACGGACCGCTATTTCCATTACCTGGTGATCCGGCACAAAGACGAAGTGTTCATCCGCCAGCGCTCCGGGAAAGACATCTGGCAAGGGCTGCACGATTTTCCGCTGATCGAGGCGAAAGAAACGCTGACGGAGAAAAAGCTGGTGAGGTCGCCGGAATGGAAAGCGGTGTTCGGAAAAAATGCGCCGAAGATCAAAGTCATTTCGCCGGAGGTGAAGCACGTGCTGAGCCACCAGCGCCTGTACGCGCGCTTCGTGGAGGTGGAAGCGGGAAAGAAGCCGCAGGCCGGGGAATGGTTTGGGGTTAAAGAGAAGGATCTCGGGAAATATGCAGTTCCCGTTTTGATTGAGAAGTACCTGGAGAAGCGAAAATGATGTGCTGAAATGCTGATGGGGTTACAACAAAATTCATCTGCACACCTGCACATCCGCACATCCGCACATTTTTTCCGCCACGATCAATAGCCCCGGCTAACGCTTTCTTTCGATTGGGGCAGCAGGTTGAGCAGGCGTGTCAGCTCTTCGGTGTCGGGTTTTAATTCACGACCTAAGGCATAAGCTTCTTCCGATTCCATTTTTAAAATACCTTTCAATTTATTGATCGTGTCCCAGAATGCCCGCATAACGGGAAGCGTGGCATCGGCGCGGTTTGGTGTAAAATCCAGCATGCCGATCTCTCCGACGTAGATATCAATCGTTACATCGTGCTCGTCCTGGTCGATAAGCTGCCCGGCTTCGGAAAAAAACTGCAGGGAGCTTATGACATTATTGAGATAGGGCAACAGCGACAGGTGGTTCTGCAGTTCAGCGCTTTCATCTGTATCCGCAAAGCCGGCCCATTCGGTCAACCGGAAGCCCAGAGATTTATTTATGGACTTATTCCCGGATCTCCTGAATCTTTTTTCGGGTAATATGAATTCCTGGAATGCATACCGGGACTCATTACGGACAAGCTGGATGGGATAGTTATTGATCATTCCCCCATCGGCGTAGGCGCCTTTGTAGTGCTGATTGTATTTGGAATACGGCCAACGGGTTTTTATTTCCTTCGGAACTTCCGAATAATTAAGCAGCGCCTGGTATTGCGCTTCATCCATAACGTTTCCTCTTACGATCACCGGGGAAAACAGGATGGGGATATTCATCGAAATGGCGACGGCTTCGCATACCGGCATCAGCGGCGTGTACGCATGCGAAAATATCCGGGGCGCCATTCGCGTGACATTCGTTCCCGTCAACGACAGATCGACGCCGGTGATGTAGAAGAATTCACGGAAATTAATATTTGCCAGCAGGTCAATGAACTCATCCAGCGTTTTCACCTGGACGCCTTTTTTCAGCTTCATAAAACGTTCGATCCGGGCATTCGTCATGGCGTTGGCGAAATTCTGATCGATATAATCTTTTAACTTTTTTCGCTCGTTGCTGTTTCTTCCGTCGCTGCGGTTCTCTTCTTCGCCGTTGGTCCGGGGATACTGCTGAAGCATCAGGTCGATGATCTCGTCGTCTATTTTGTAGAGGTAACGAAACAACAGGCGATGGAAGAAAAAACGGACCTGGCGGCCGGGGAAAAAACCTCCCGTCAGCTGCAGGTGCGTCACAAAATCGGCTGTGATCGCTTGTTTTGTTAAAGTAGTGCTTGGCCGTTCTTCCACAGTGGCTGTCTCCAGGGCAATGTGCTTCGGGATATACATCATTCGCCGGTAGCTGGCCCACTCATCATCGCCTATTTCACGGTTCATAATAGCAGAAAGAATATTGCTTTCGGCTATCTTTTTATCCAGGTTGAAATAGTATTTAAAAAAAGAAAGTGCGAGGTTGGGTATTTTAAATGGATCTTGCTGGGCCCGCCACTTATCGGTCACTTCTATTTCGGTCCCCTTGAGCGGGCTTGTATGCTTGTGGTCCTTCTTCAGCCGATTCGCCTCGCTGCTTTGGTAGGCCACTTCCCGTATTGTTTGTTTGGAACGGGCATCGGTCGTGCCGTCCCTGTGGTTTCTCGATACCTGCTTCGGCAGGTCGAAGAACTCCAGGAACTGCTGGGAGTCTTTCAGTTCGTTGACGATATCTTCCGACCCGCAACCCATCGACAGCATGAATGAAGTGATCGCGCCCGCTGAAGAACCTGAGATCCGTTTTATTTTGTTCGCGTTCTTCTCTTCGTCGACAAGATAATACGGCAGCAGGTCCCGGGATACAGTGTTCCTGTCTATTTGAATCGGCAACAGCTTCTGGCTTTCGAGCGCTTTCACAACGCCCAGGTAAACCACGCCTTTTCCGCCGCCGCCTTCGAATACGAGGTTCTCTACTTTTTCCGGATCAATTTGCACGGTATGGGGGTTATTGTCTTGTTATTCGCACGTTTCATCACATCCGCAATTCCCGGGATCGCAGGTGCATTTCAGCTGGAAGCAGGGCAGGCCGGTTTCTGCAAGACCGCCGTCCTGTTGCTGCAGGATCACCACGTTGGTCGGGATCTTCATGTTCCAGCAGGCTTCCACCACCGGCTCGGCCAGCGGATCGATGTCGCCCAGCTCCGCGTCGATGAACTCGTCCAGCTCGGCAGCGAGGGGAATATCTTCGCCCAGCCACAATTGCCCGGTGCGCATGTAAAAGGCAAACAGCTTTTCATAACCCGGGCGCACAGGCACGACGACAGTGCTGCTTCCCGAGGACAGGAATTTTTCGAACAGCGGATCGTTGTCCGTTTGGTTGATCAGCTCAGTCCATTTTTCGTGGCGTCCCCAGAAATAGGGATGGAACTTAAACGTCATCTGGTCCCATTCGAAACATTCCTCCATGAAGCTGATGTACTTTCCATGCACGGCCTGCCGGAGCGGGTTGTCCAGGTAAGGCTCCCCGTGAAAAGCGCTGCCGGGCGCATTCGTTTCCCGCACGCCGTTGTCGAGATCTTTCAGGTAATGCTGCAGCCACAGGTGGGTGTACACGCGCACGGCTTCGATGCATCCTTTTTTCAATTCGGTCTGGACGAGCTCTTTATTGACCAGCGGGTTCCTGCCTTTGACCTGGATCCCGGCTTTGGCGGCCAGCTGGCTTTTGGCGTATTCCGCTTCGGCACGTTTGGTTTCGTACGCGCTGATGATGGCTTCGTAGGTTTCTTTCTGCCAGTTCTCGTAAGCCTTGAGCGTTCGCCGGCATTTTACGACAATGTTGCAGGCAAAGGAATGCGTGTTCTTGCCGTGGATCGAAATGGGGATGGACACGCCCGACTCGCCGGTGCCATATTCCAACATCCATCCCGGGGTGCCGGGCGTGTTGGCTATTTTCAGCTGGCTGTTGTCCTGGTAAGTATTATTGTCGTACCAGAACTGCAATTTCCCGACAAGGATCGAGGCCTGGGCGCCTTCACCGTAAATGGCATTCATATGCGCCCTGACGTAAACCGTTTCGACTTCGTAGCCGGCGGGAATGACAAGACTATCGTCCATTTTGATTCCCAGGTCGATGCTTGGCCGATTATCGAAATCGGTAGCCACGAGCTTTTCGGCAATGGCTTTCCCGATGTGAACGACGGCCACAGGCGGAATATTTACCGATGCGTCGTACTCTTTGGCCCAAAGCGCATAGTTGCTTTCATTGATGCTTTTGAACGAGACCAGCTGAGCAAGGGAACCGCCCTGGGCGATCTCGTCCGGCGATTTCGGAACTACGACCTGTGCAAACGGATCGCTGTATTGCGAGAATTTGTAATAGGCGGAAGGCTCGACCAGGTTGAATTTGATCATCATCCTCCTGCCGTAGTTCACCAGCGAGGCTTTGTAGATCTTATCCACCCAGCGGTACACGCCTACGACATTTTCACCACCTTTCTCGTTGTCGATGCCGTGGAAATTCTTGTCTTCAAATTCCCTGATGATGGTCGTGGTGCGTAATTCCTTTATCCGTTTCACCAGCTTGTTGCGCGCGCGGTCGGTGACGCTTTTTGCATATTCCGTGGCCTGGCGTGTCGCGTTTTCGGTGGAGATATTGGTTGAAAAGCCGGCGGATGCGTTGAGCTTCACCACGCCGTAGTTGGCGGAAACATCGATGCCGGCAGTGATGGTGGTGTCGGTGCTGATGACGTTTTCGGTTTCCCGTTCCATCTCGAACCGGTCGTTGCTCTGCGTATCGCGCTCGGTCTCTTCGGTGGTTTCGGTTTCGATCGTGGTCGTCTCTTCCGTGCGGGTCAGCCTCCGCGTTTCGTACGTTTTTTTCTCACCGGCCAAAATATTCTCGATGTGCGCAACCTCTCCCGGCACATAACACTTGATCTCCTGCTCCACGCGCTTGAAATCGCCGATCTGTATGTCGAGCAGCTGCGCCTTGTCCTGCGACTGCCACCAATCGTTGTAGATGAGGTTCGCGGCTTCCTCCGCCGTCAGTCGTTGCTGGCTTTTCAGGGAACCGCTGCCCGGCAGGCTTTGCGGCACCTTCGCCAGGTGCGAGCCCAGCAGCACATATTGCGTGCCGGTAGTCACACGGGAAAAAGCGGTTTCATACCGCGCGGTGATCTCGCTTTGCAGCCGGGCGATGGCGCCGGAAGCTGATACCTGCGCGACGTCGATCCCCGAATTTTTCACCACGGACAGCGTCGTCTTGCTGAGGCCCGCCCAGAATTCCTTGTCGAGGGCAGCGATATCGCGGGCGACATTCTCTTCAACGGTTTTTAAACTTTCGCGGATCTGCTGTTCCGTTAATTTTCGCTCGATCTCTTCTTTGGCGGCCTGCAGCTGGCGGACGTCGCCCGCGAGCTGTTCATCAGAAACCTGTGCGGCCTCCGTGCTCTTTTCAACCCGCGCAGTTGTTCCGGGAGCAGGCATGACCGGGGCAAGTATCGCCAGGATGCAATCGGGCAATACGATGCTGGCGCGCTCCATGCTGTTGATGCTTTCCCTGTCCGGCTTCTGCAGTTCCTGCGCAATCGCATAAACCCGCAGGAACTCGGTCAGCGCCTGGATCATTGCGCCGTTCGTTCCTTCGATCACGAAATAGAAATAATTGTCCCAGAGCAGGGAATGGCTGTTGCGGTCGTTTACGATATCGGCGAGCGTTTTTCCCGTATAGCTTTCCAGCTTCGCGGTAACGGTATAGACGTTCTCCGTTTGTACGCCGGTGGTCCAGGTATAAAAATCACTGAAGCCGGGAAACCTGCTGTTGAGGTTTGCAATGGAAGGAATGAAATAAGGAGAAGAGCTGTGGCCCTGCATGATTGTTTTCAGGCGCTTCGAAAATTCTTCGTAATCGAGACCTTTCAACGCGCAGAGGCTGGGGAACAAACGCTTCTGGACTTCCAGGAATCTTGTTTCGTCGTAGGGAATGACGAGTGTTCCGGTCGTTTTTTTCCTTCCCGGGGGCCGCACGCTGACGAACCGGAATATTTCGGATTTGATGTTGTCGGATTTTGTGTGGTAGGAAGGTGCGTTGCTCATGGGATTATTTATTTTTTTAAAATTTTTTTGCGTGGGTTGAAACCGGGAATCACAGCTTACACGCGGGGCGGATAAATCCCGGCGGAAAGCGCTGCAAACATATACGGATGAAGAAAGCCCGGACAATAAAGTTCAGGAACGGACAAAATAGTTCAGGAAAGGAAATGCTGTCTGAAAATTAACCACTGAGATTACAGAGGATATCCAATGCCTGTTTCACTGAGGACACTGAGAAAGTATTCTCCGTGCTCCTCTGTGAAACACCTCTGTGAGCTCTGTGGTTAAGATTTTCGGATGAGATTAAACCGTCTCTAAGAGGCTGTTAGGAAATTTTCTTTTTAATGCTTTCGCGCCCTTTTGTGCCATGCTTCGTTATGTTTTTTGACCGTAGCTGCTCCGCTATGGCCTGCAAAACATGCCTCGCCTGGCACAAAAGGGCGCAAAATCAAAGCAAAACAAAATTCCCTAACAGCCTCTAAGCCAGGATCGCCTGCTCGAACTCCGCCTTTTTGTACTTTGAAAGACGCGCGGACAGGCCGCTGGTGAGATTGATCAGCAGCTCGGATTTCGAGTAATTGAGGATGTGCTTCTTCGAAATGATCCACGACTTGTGAACGCGGAGGAACGAAGGATTGTCGGCGAATACGACTTCGAAATGCTTCAGGTTTTTGCTGACGGTGTGCTTCTTTTCGGTGGTGTGGATGAGGCAATACGATTCTTCCGCCTCGATGGCGATGATGGAATCGACGGGAATGATCTGCTGGTAACCTTTATCGGCGACGAGGATGCTTTTCACTTCTTTGGAGCGCAGCGTCTGGCTGAGCAACGACAGGCGTTCGGAATTTTCCTTGAGGTTCGTGAGCTTTTTCACCTTGGAAACCGCTTCCTTCAGCCGGTCGATGTCGACGGGTTTGAGCAGGTAATCGACGGCGGAAACTTCGAATGCGCGCACGGCGTATTTGTCGTAGGCGGTGACGAAAATAATTTCGAATGTGATGTTCTCGAGAAACTTCACGATCTCGAACCCGGCGTAATTCGGCATTTCGATATCGAGGAAGACCAGGTCGGGCGTTGCGGTTTTGAAGGCGTCGACAGCTTGCATGATGCCTGGAAATTTCCCGGTCACTTCCACTTCGGGGCAAAAGCGGGCGAGCAGGTTTTCCAGCACATCCCGCGCGCGCTCCTCGTCGTCAACAATTACCGAGCTGATCTTTTGCATGCTGCAATGATACTTTTTATTCCCGGCAGCCTGCCGCTTTTTTCACGAGCAGCCGGTATTCTTCAGCAACGGCTTATAATTTTCGTTTCACCGGAACGGAAAGCGTAACCCGCGTCCCGGCGGGCGTTTCACCATCATACAGGTCTTCGCAGGTATGCCCGAACTCATCGTCGAAGACCTGGCTCAGGATGGAAAACCGTTTCCGGATGGCCTGCCCCGAAAACGATTCATGCCCGGCGCGCTGCCTGTTCCTGATCTCTTTCGCCTTTGCACGCCCGATCCCGTTGTCCTCGATGGTGCACGTCAGCATTTCGCCCAGCCGGAAATGAATGCTGATCCGCTTCTTGCCTTCCTTGTGCAGCAAACCATGCACAAGGGCGTTCTCGATAAACGGCTGGATGAGCATCGGCGGGATCATGATGTCCTCGATCCCGGCCGTATCGATCGTATAAACGAGGTCTTCCCTGAAGCGCAGTTTTTCCAGCGAGAGGTAAAGCTCGATCAGCGTGATCTCCTGCTCGAAATCGATAAAGTCCTTGTCCGAATAATTCAGCGTCCGCCGCACCAGGTTCGAAAACTTCGTGATGAACGTATAGGAATTATCCACGTCGCCTTTCAGCACGAGGTCCTGGATGGAATTGAGCGCATTGAAAATAAAATGCGGGTTCATCTGCGATTGAATGGCCGTGAGCCTCGACGCGTGCAGCTCGTTCGTAAGCCGCGCTTTCCGGCGCTGGACCTGCAGCCTGTATTTGTAAACCAGGGTAATGACCAGCAGCAGCACGAGTCCGATGAGCACGTTGAACCACCACCGCGAATAGAACGGCGCGGAAATGGTGAAGGAATACGACACCGTTTCGCTGAACACGCCCATGTTCTCCGCTTTTACGGAGAAGGTGTAATCGCCGGGCGCCAGTGAATTGTATACCACTTCGTGCGCGGAATAATCGGCAACGATCCAGCTTTCATCGTAACCTTTCAGCCGGTAATGGTAGCGGATGTTCTCGCTGTTCCGCAGCGTGGGCGAAGACAAGACAAACCTGTATTTCTTCTCGTCGCTCGTGTAAGTGCCCGCCCCGGGCAGGGATGCAGGACGGTCGTCGACCAGCACGGCGCTGATGCTGATCAGCGGTTTTGCGACAGGCAGGTTCAGCATGTCCGCCGTCAGTTTCTGAATGCCTTTGGAATGGCAGATCCAGGTTTCGCTGCCGTCAATTTCAAAATCGTAAATGCGCGTGGTCGAAAATCCGTGCACCCGGTTCAATTGCACCAGCACGTTGCAGTTCATGTCGAATACTGCAAAACCTTCCGTGGTGATGCCGCTGATCCGCCCGCCGCGCACGTCCATTTTCAGCAGCTCGACCGGCCGGCCATGGATCGCCGTTTTGATGATCGCGCCCGCTTTCCCGTCCCTGCAGGGCACCACGCCGTCTTTCGTGGCCAGGTATGTCCATCCGCCGTCGCTCACAATATCGTTGGCGAAAACCGGTTTCCCGTTCAGCAGCACGCCGGAAATATTCCCGGCCGCGTCCATCGTTTTGACCCCGCCGGAAGTGGCCACGTAAAGCAACTGCTCCGTTGCGGAAAAATCAACGGCATAGCAGCGGTGGCGCAACGCACCGACGGGCGTGCATTCGAAGCGGTTTCCGCCCAGCCACGTCACCCTCGACAGGCCCATGTTGAGCGCGAGGCAGAACGTGCTGTCGTCCACCTGCACGGCATCTTTCAGCGAACCGGGCGAGAGGCCGACGATCTCGCCGGTGGCCTTGTTCAGCGCGCTGATATTCCCGTTGTCGAACAGCACGAACGGGAACCCGGGCCAGCTGAAAACCGATTGCAACGGCCGCGAGCCCGGGCCGGAAAGTGTGCTGTACGCCCCGTCTTTGTACGACAGCAGCTGCCCGTTGTCCGTGCCCATGAGCATGCCCAGCCGGTCGTCGGTATGAACGCTCACCAGCGAATGATCGCCGGGAATTTCCAGCACGTCGTGGATCGCAGTGTTGGGAATGACCAGGATGCCATTGTTGAACGTGCCCAGCAGCAGGTTGCCTTCCATGTCCTGGTACACGTCGGAGATGAGGTATTGCGCGTAATACTTTTCCGACAGGACGAAGCTTCCCTCGCCCGACAGCATGCGCACGCCGGAGATCACGCCGGCAGCCCATACCTGGTTGTTCTCGTTGTAAATGCGGAACACTTCCTTGCTCTTGTCCAGCTCCGTCGTTGCCCGGAGCACGAGCGAATAGTCGCCGCTGTTGAAGGCGTAAATTTCTTTGCCTGCGGTGCTGATGGCGTAGGTTTTTCCCGACAGCGTAAAAAATCTCAACACCCCGCTTAACGGTCCGCCGCCGGTACGCAGCTTTACGATTTTGAATTTTCCTTTTTCATACACCAGCAGGGAATCGGAATTTGCAATGTGGCTGATGGTCTGCCCGCTCGCGGCCAGGAAAGGAAATCCATAATAATTCGGCCGGAGGGGCGCTGCCGGGAGCGCTTTGCCGTTTTCTGAAAACAGCAGGGCCGTTTTCGTCAGTACCAGCAGTTCATTCTGTGCAGTGATCGACAGGTAAATATCCGGCGAGCGCTCGTCGACCTTTAATTCGTAGAAGAGGGAATACACGCCGTCCCTGATCTGCAATATTTGATTATTCAGGTTATAGCAATAGATCGTGCCCGTTTGGTTTTTCACGAATCCGAAAACCGACAACGCCTGCACGCCTTCGCATTCCGCTTTTGTAAAGGTGTAACAATCGTACTTGTAAACCCCGTTGTCCGTCGCTATCCAGTAATTCATCGCATCGTCCTGGATCACGTCGTAGATCTGCACGCCTTCGAACACATCTTCTCCCAGCATGAAATAAGAAGGCTGCCGGGCGAAAGCCTCCACGCCGGTTGACATGGACAGCAGGAGGCACAGCAGCCTCAGCCTTGTGCGCAGGCGGCGGCAACTGAAAAAATCCTTCCTGTGGTACGTTCGGATCAAACTACGGGTTAGCGTGCGCGGCTAAAGGTATGATCTAACGTTGAATGGAAAGCACAACTGCCGAATAGCCTAAACCCATAGTCCTAACACCTGATACCTCATCGGCACATCCTTTTTGCGTGAAGGATAGCAGTGAAAAGCCCGGAGAAGTGCAACGCGCGAGGACTTGCAACGGATAGCCAGACCCGAAAGCAGGGAGGGGCACGCCCAACACCTAAGCCCTAAATCCTAAGTTCTAAGTCCTGATACCTGACACCTCTTTTCCATCGGCATTTCGGCACATCAGCATATCGGCACATCCTATTATCTTTGAACCCATATCGTATTACACACCAATAAACCAGCGTTTAACTCTATCAACATGGCAGGCGTAAACAAAGTGATCCTGATCGGCAACCTCGGCAAAGACCCGGAAGTGCGTTACCTCGAAGGCGGAATTGCAGTGGCGAATTTTCCCATCGCAACCACGGAAACGTTCCGCGACAAGAACGGCAACAAGAACGAACAAACGGAATGGCACCAGATCGTGCTGTGGCGCAGGCTGGCGGAAGTGGCGGAAAAATATCTCCGCAAAGGGCAGATGGTGTACCTGGAAGGAAAGATCCGCAGCCGCTCGTGGGAAGATAAAGACGGGAACAAACGTTACACCACGGAAATTTTCGGCGACGTGCTGACGATCCTCTCGCGCCGCGACGACAACCAGCAGACCGGCTACCAGCGCCCGGCCACGCCATACGGCCAGAACCAAACCCCGGGAACCTACACGCCGAACCCGCAGCAGCAGCATTACCAGCAGCAACAGCAAAGCGTAAACATCGACCCGGCCACGGACCCGAACCACCCTGCAGTGCTGCCGGATTCACCGGACGATCTGCCGTTCTAGCGCACGATGTGCAGATGTGCAAATCACTGTTGTCCGGGGAAAATTGTAATAAAAAGAAGGGAGCTCCGAA
>CBIHOC010000062.1:0-18774 GCA_966211705.1 uncultured Chryseobacterium sp. | reverse complement strand
GTGGTGGGTCTTCGCGTTGCGGCCTGGGTATCAGAATAAAAAAATAAAAACCACACCCCACCCCCCCCCACACCCCACAACTGTTTTACTACTGGAACTTTTTCGCGTCTTCAAGAAACTGCTTCAGCCCGTTGTCCGTGAGCGGGTGCTTCAGCAGGGCCGTGATCGCGCTGAGCGGGCAGGTGGCCACGTCGGCGCCCAGCTTCGCGCAGTCGATGATGTGCATCGGGTGGCGCACGGAAGCGGCGAGGATCTGCGTTTTGAAACCGTAGTTGTCGTAAATGAGGCGGATATCCTCGATCAGCGAAAGCCCGTCTGTCGACACGTCGTCGAGGCGGCCGATGAAGGGCGAAACGTAGGTGGCGCCGGCTTTTGCGGCCAGCAGCGCCTGTCCCGGCGAGAACACGAGCGTGCAGTTCGTGCGGATGCCTTTGGATGAAAAATATTTCAGCGCTTTCACGCCGTCTTTGATCATCGGCACTTTCACCACGATCTGCGGGTGCAGCGCCGCGAGGTTTTCCCCTTCACGGATGATCCCGTTAAAATCCGTGGAGATCACTTCCGCGCTTACGTCGCCCGTCACGATGTTGCAGATGTCGACGTAATGTTTCATGACGGCGTCCTGCCCGGAGATCCCGACCTTGGCCATCAGCGAAGGGTTCGTGGTCACGCCGTCCAGCACGCCCAGTTCCTGCGCTTCTTTGATTTGTGCAAGATCGGCGGTATCGATGAAAAATTTCATTGGAAAAAGTGTTTTTGGAGCCGTAAAAATAGGGAAGAGGCGGCAGGTGGTGGAAATGAAGTATTAACAAGTTATTCAATCAGCGCACATGGCCCCGCGCTCAATATGCCGAAATGCCGAATTGCCGAAATGCCGATGGATTCCGTTGTTGTAGCGTCACGAGGCTTCGTGACGCTACATTAGGTAAAAACCCATCGGCATTTCGGCACATCATTTTATCTTTTCCCACAACTCACAATCCATCAGCCTTCCATCCGCCCCGCGAAAATCATTTTTCATCACCCCGATGCACACGAACCCGCATTTTTCCGCCACGCGTTTCGACGCCATGTTCTTCGGCTCGATGCGCAGGCTGACCTTGACCATTCCCGGATTTTCAAAACAATACTTCGTAAACGCCTGCATGGCTTCCGAACCCAGGCCGTTTCCCGCATGCGCGCTGTCGATGAAATATCCCGCATCGCCCTTCGGCACGCGCCAGTTGATGTCTTTCAGCTGCAACTGCCCGATCAGCTGCCCGCTCTCCCGGAGAAAGATGCCCGCAAACAAGTTGGTCCCCGCTTTCCGTTCCCCGGTCCGCCGCAGCAGGTAAGCCCGGGTGGCCATTACGGAAGCCGTGCTGCTCACCGTCATCGGGAAATAATCGGCCAGCGCTTCACGGTTCGCCCGGATCAACCGGAATAACGCTGAAGCATCCCCCAGCCTGGACGGACGGATGATCAGCCGGGACGTTTCGAGGCGAAATGGAGAAATTTTCATCGGGAGATTCAAAGATTCAATCGCCCTGCCTGCGGCAGGAGCTATTCAAAATTCAAAGATTCAAAATTCGGGAGTGTCTGCGGATTGTAAATCTTTGAATAGCGAAGCGCAGCAAGCGATTGAATTTTGAATGGGGGTCGGGAGAAGCGTGGGAAAAAGGCAAAAAAATGGGTAAGCTACTTACATCGCACCGCTCAACCACCTACCCTTGCTCCCTTCCGGGCCTGGGGGATTCAGCAGGAGCTGGTCGTATAAGACTTACCCGGCACAAATATACGAATAAGTTCAATGTTACGAACTTCATATCCGTGTTCTGTTCGTTTTGTATCGTATTCCGGGATATCCGTTAACGTTTTTTTACTTCCCCGGTAGCGATGACTTTTTAAAACCATGGGTGCGGAACTTTCAGCCGTGAACATTCGACTATATTTGCTGAAAATCCGACCGGAAATGGGCACCACGCGAATTCAGCAGGCTTTGTACAATGCGATTGCCTGTGCGATGATCATTATCGCCATTAATCTTGTTTTTTACGCAACCGATCTCATATATACGTGGGGCGGCATAATAGCCCGTACAGGACAGGGGCTTGTTTTCCTCATCGCATTTATTATCCTGATGATAAGCTGGAAAAAGAAGCAGGAAGTTGCGATCACATACAAGGACGCATTCTTATTTGGACTAATGTTTCTCGGGTTCTACATTGCTATCATGTTCGTTTATGAATTTTGTTTTTACACGTTCATTGCGCCTGACTTTTACCAGACTCTCATGGATAAAACGCTGCAGATGATGGTCGATCTCAATCTGCCGGAAGAGCAACTCGAAGAAACCCGCCAGGAATTTGAGAAAGGTCTCGACAGGTCATCTCCAATTGATATGAGCCTGTGGGGCATACCCACCCGTCTCGTCAGCGATGTGATCATTCTTGCCATTCTTGCCATCTTTATGCGCAAGAAGCCTATCCTTCAGTAATCCCATGGACATTTCCGTCGTCATTCCCCTTTTTAACGAAGCCGAATCCCTGCCCGAATTGCACGACTGGATCGTGCGCGTGATGCAGGCGAACAATTACTCGTACGAGATCATTTTCGTGGACGACGGCAGCAGGGACGGCTCGTGGAAAGTCGTTGAAAGCCTTTCGGAAAAAAATCCCAACGTGCGCGGCATCAAGTTTCGCCGCAACTACGGCAAAGCTGCGGGACTCAACGTAGGCTTCGAAGCTGCCCGCGGAAACGTAGTGGTGACAATGGACGCCGACCTCCAGGACAGCCCGGAGGAAATTCCCGGGTTGCATAAAATGGTGGTGGACGACGGCTTCGACCTCGTGTCGGGCTGGAAGAAAAAACGCTACGACAGCACGCTCACGAAAAACCTCCCGTCGAAGCTGTACAACGCCACAACGCGCTGGATGAGCGGCCTCAAGCTGCACGACATGAACTGCGGCCTGAAAGCTTACCGCAACGACGTGGTGAAAAGCATCGAAGTGTACGGGGAGATGCATCGCTACATCCCGGTCATCGCCGCGCGTGCAGGGTTTACGAACATCGGCGAGAAAGTGGTGCAGCACCAGGCGCGCAAATATGGAACGTCAAAGTTCGGCATGAGCCGTTTCATCCGCGGCCCGCTCGACCTGCTCTCGATCATGTTCGTGTCGAAATTCGGCAAGCGCCCGATGCACATTTTCGGCCTCATCGGAACGCTCATGTTCATGGTCGGCTTTTTCTCCGCCGCCTGGCTGGGATTCAGCAAGCTGTGGATCGTTTACCACGACAACGCCGTCGCGCCGCGTGTCACGGAAAGCGCGTGGTTCTTCATTTCCCTCACCTCGATGATCATCGGCACCCAGCTTTTTCTCGCCGGTTTCCTCGCCGAACTGATCGCACGGAATTCTCCCGACCGCAACGTTTATCTCATTGAAAAACGTACGGAAGAAGGAGTCGCGTAGAAAAATTACGATTTACAATTTACGAAGCACAAATTGGCGAAAGAAAAAAATATCGCATTCGAGATCTTGCTGCGAACCCTGCTTTTAAATCGTACCTCGTAAATTGTACCTCGTAAATTTCCCAATTCTGCCATCTTTGGCCGTTTGGCTTTTTTTTTGCACCTTTTGTATGGCTTTAACAGCCAATCCCGTATGCCCGGGATGGAACCGTAGAGAATCGTTAAAAAAGGGGTGCCTGTGAGTTGGAATCTACGAAATACGTGTGGAGATAAGTCCCCGTGTTGGGGATTATATGCGCTGATCAGTGTCTTGCTTCCGCTTGCCGGTTTGGGCCAGGCGCCTAACTGGACGTGGGCAAGAGGGGCGGGCAACGGCAGTGAACAGTGGGGATATGGCATTGCCACGGATACGCTCCGCAACGTGTTCATTACCGGCGGATTCAAAAACAGCAATTGCAACTTCAGCAGCATCAACATTTCCAACCAGGGAGGCGAAGACATTTTCATCGCGAAGTACAATTACCTCGGAACGATACAATGGGCGAAAGGCGCCGGCGGAAGCTCGAACGAAGTCGCATTGGGTATTGCTGCCGATAATACCGGCGCTTCTTACATCACCGGCTATTTCGAAAATACGGTTACATTTTTCGGATCGCCGAACGTGGTGCTCACCTCCACGGGAAACAGAGATGTGTTCGTTGCGAAATATGACGCGAGCGGAAATATCGTGTGGGCGAAAAAAGGCGGCGGCACGGGAGACGACCGCGGGCTGGCCATCACCACGAATGGCGCATCTGTTTTTGTCACCGGCTATTACAACGCTACAGCAACGTTCGGATCGCTGGCAAGTATGACAGCGGCCGGAAACCGCGACGCTTTCGTGGTTTCTTACGATGCGGCCACAGGCACGGAAAACTGGTCGGTAAGCGGTGGAAGCACCGACCATGACGAAGGCACCGGGATCGCCGTCGATACAAGCGGGGTTTACGTTGCAGGCGAATATAAAGATCAGCCCATCACGTTCCAGAACCACGCAGGCAGCCTCGTGAACAACGGGCAGCACGACGTGTTCCTGGTCAAGTATGACCTTTCCGGCAACGGCGTGTGGATGCGGCGCGCAGGGGGAAGCGGCGACGATCATGAAGTGTCTGCCTGCGTCGGCCCGGGCTTCGCGTATGTCGCAGGACATTTTTCGGGGACGATGAGCATGTACGATGCAGGTCCCGCCGCCGTTGCCACCGTCACAGCAGCTGCCGGTGATGACGCGTTCCTTGCGCAATTCGACGCGACGACGGGAAACTTTTCCTGGGTGCGTTCTGAAAACGGTACAGGAAACGAAAAAGCCTGGGGCGTTGCGTGCAACCCGGCGGGAGAAATTTTCTGCGTGGGTTATTTCCAGGGAATATTGCCGTTCGGCAGCGGCCCATCTGTCTCGTCGACCGGTGATGATGATATTTATGTTTCGAAATACAGCACCACCGGCACGTTCCTGTGGGGCAAAGATGTGGAAGGCAGCAACGACGATTACGGACGTGGCATCTCCGCCCCCGACAACGCCACCTGCTACATCACCGGCTATCACAAATCGTCGCCATCCTATTTCGGCTCGATCAGCGTCGGCAATTTCGGCAACGACGACATTTTCACCGCGAAGATCGGCTGCTCGCCGCTTACCGTTTATGCCGGGCCCGATCAAACCATTTGCGCAACATCCACGACGCTGAGCGGCAACGCGCCCATCACAGGCACCGGTACATGGACGCTCATCTCCGGGAACGGTACGATCGTTTCCCCGACATCTCCCACCACCAACGTCACCGGCCTCGGCGGCGGAGCGAACATTTTCCGCTGGAGCCATCCCAACGGCACATGTCCCGCCGTGTACGATGAAGTGACGATCACGCGCGACCTTCCGCCCACAACCGCCAACGCCGGGCCCAACCAGTCGGTCTGCAGCCCGACCGCCACGCTCGCCGGCAACACGCCTTCGGTCGGCACCGGCATGTGGACATTGATTTCCGGGACAGGAACGATCATTTCTCCGTCATCACCCGGCTCAACGGTCACCGGCATAAGCGTCGGCGTTTCCGTTTTCCGCTGGACGACATCCAACGGCATATGCGCGTCTTCGATCGATGACGTTACGATCATCCGCGATTCCGTGCCGACTGTTGCGAATGCCGGCCCTGACCAGAACATCTGCGCTTCGACGACGAGCCTCGCCGGGAATACGCCGTCAATCGGCAACGGAATATGGACATTGGTTTCCGGCACGGGCACCATCGTTTCGCCTTCATCGCCCGGCAGTTCGGTTACCGGCATCGGAACAGGGACAAGCATTTTCCGCTGGACGATCACGAACGGCTCGTGCCCGCCTTCCATCGATGACGTGATGGTCACGCGCGATCCGCTGTCGACAACAGCCAATGCCGGACCCGACCAAACGGTATGCTCCACAACTGCCACACTCGCGGGCAATACGCCGGTCAACGGCATCGGCACGTGGACGCTGATCTCCGGCTCCGGCACGATCACTTCACCGAATTCCCCGACGTCAACGGTGACAAACCTCGGCGTTGGATCGAATATTTTCCGCTGGTCGATATCGAGCGGAACCTGCCCGCCTTCTAATGACCAGGTAACGATCACACGCGATTCGATCCCTACGGTTGCAAATGCCGGTCCCGATCAAACGATTTGTGTTTCGAACACTTCGATGGCCGGAAACGCTCCGTCGATCGGAACGGGCACGTGGACGCTGATCTCCGGTACCGGCACGATCACAGCGCCGTCGTTGCCGACGACAAACATCATGAACCTCGGCATCGGTGCGAACATTTTCCGCTGGACGATTTCAAACGGAACATGCCCGCCTTCATTCGACGAAGTGATCATCACGCGCGATCCTGATCCGACAACCGCAGCAGCCGGACCGGACCAAACGATCTGCGCATCTTCTGCCACGCTTGCAGGAAACACGCCGGCAATCGGCACGGGAACGTGGACGCTGGTCTCCGGCACGGGAACGGTCACGTCGCCGAACTCGCCCAATTCGGGCGTTACAGGTTTAAGTGTCGGTGCGAACGTCTTCCGCTGGACGATCGCGAACGGGACTTGTCCCTCATCGGTGGATGAAGTGACGATCACGCGCGATCCGGATCCTACAACGGCTGCGGCGGGACCCGACCAGGCGCTGTGCGATTCGACCACGACCATGGCGGGAAATTCTCCCGTAACCGGAACGGGCATGTGGACGCTGATCTCCGGGACGGGAATAATTTCGTCTCCGTCTTCACCCACAACCCCGGTCACCGGCCTCGGCGTGGGCGCAAACGTGTTCCGCTGGACCATTTCAAACGGAACCTGTCCGCCGAGCATGGACGACGTGATCATCACGCGCGATCCGCTGCCGACAACCGCTGCGGCCGGACCTGACCAGTCGCTGTGCACATCGTCGACTACGCTTGCCGGGAACATTCCGTCCACCGGGACAGGAACATGGACGCTGATCTCCGGGACAGGAACGATCTCGTCGCCGAATTCTCCCAACTCCGGCGTCACAGGATTGAGCGTGGGCGCGAATGTGTTCCGCTGGACAATTTCGAACGGAACTTGTCCTCCGTCCTTCGACGAGGTAACGATCACGCGTGATCCTGTTCCCACAACGGCTGCGGCAGGCCCCGACCAGAGCCTGTGCATTTCGACAACAACCATGGCGGGAAATTCTCCCGTAACCGGAACGGGCACCTGGACGCTGATCTCCGGAACGGGCATAATTTCGTCTCCGTCTTCACCCTCAACCCCGGTCACAGGTCTCGGTGTCGGGGCGAATGTATTCCGCTGGACAATTTCCAACGGCACGTGCCCGCCGTCGATCGACGATGTGATCATCACGCGCGACCCGGTGCCGACCACAGCCGCGGCCGGGCCCGATCAAACACTTTGCACATCTTCTGCAACGCTCGCAGGAAATACGCCGTCAACCGGAACGGGCACCTGGACGCTGATCTCCGGGAACGGAACAATTACGTCGCCGAATTCACCCGCGTCGGGCGTAACAGGGTTGGGCGTGGGTGCGAACGTATTCCGCTGGACAATTTCGAACGGAACTTGTCCTCCGTCTTTCGACGAGGTAACGATCACGCGCGATCCTGTTCCCACGACAGCCGCGGCGGGACCCGACCAAACGCTTTGCGATTCGGTTACCACGATGGCCGCGAATACGCCGGTTACCGGAACGGGAACGTGGACGCTGATCTCCGGGACGGGAACGATCAGTTCACCCACTTCGCCGGTCACGACGATAACCAGCCTGGGAACCGGCGTCAATATTTTCCGCTGGACAATCTCCAACGGCACGTGCCCGCCTTCGACAGACGATGTGGTCATCACGCGGGACCCTGTTCCCACCGTGGCGGCAGCGGGACCCGATCAAACGCTTTGCACATCGGCCACCACGCTTGCAGGAAATACGCCGTCGACCGGCACGGGAACATGGACGCTGGTTACGGGAACCGGGACGATCGTTTCACCTAATTCACCGAACTCCGGCGTGACCGGGTTGAGCGTCGGAGCAAACGTATTCCGCTGGACGATCGCGAACGGGACTTGTCCCTCATCGATGGATGAAGTGACGATCACGCGCGAACCTGTTCCCACGGTAGCCGCAGCCGGGCCCGACCAGGCGCTTTGCGATTCGTTCACCACGATGGCCGCAAACACGCCGGTGACCGGGACCGGGATGTGGACGCTGATCTCCGGGACAGGGACGATCACTTCACCGGCGTACGAGGCTACGACGATCACCAACCTCGGCATCGGTGCAAACGTTTTCCGTTGGACCATTTCGAACGGAACATGCCCGCCGTCTTTCGACGAAGTGACGATCACGCGCGATCCGCTGCCGACGGTTTCGAATGCCGGCCCGGATCAAACGATCTGCTCTTCGTTCGGCACACTCGCAGGAAACCAGCCCGCCGTCGGCACCGGCACGTGGACATTGATCTCCGGGACGGGAACGATCGTTTCCCCGTCATCTCCGAATTCATCGCTGACAGGACTCGGTGTCGGCCCGAACGTTTTCCGCTGGACCATTTCGAGCGGCACCTGTCCTTCATCGGCCGACGATGTGACCGTTACGCGGAATGCTGTTCCCACAACCGCCAACGCCGGCCCCGACCAATCGCTTTGCTCGTCGACCGCAACGCTTGCCGGCAACAACCCGTCCTCCGGCACCGGTGCATGGACGCTGATCTCCGGCACAGGAACGATCACTTCCCCGAATTCACCCGGCTCAACCGTAACCGGCCTTGGCATCGGGCCGAACGTGTTCCGCTGGACGATCACCAGCGGCGTTTGCCCGCCTTCTTTCGATGATGTGACCATCACGCATGATGATCTGCCGACTACCGCGGCGGCCGGTACTGACCAAAACATCTGCGCAACCACATCTGCATTTGCAGGAAATACACCAGCCGTCGGAACCGGCACGTGGACGCTTGTTTCCGGCTCTGGCGTGCCGACAACTCCGGGTTCGCCCACCTCCGGCGTTACAGGGCTGACCGTCGGCGCGAACACTTTCCAGTGGACGATCAGCAACGGCACTTGCCCGTCCTCGTCCGACCAGGTAACGATCACTGTCGATCCGTCGCCAACTACGGCAAACGCGGGTCCCGACCAGACGGTCTGCGTGTCGTCGCCGGGAGCGACGCTGTTCGGGAACCTGCCGCTCACCGGCACGGGGCAGTGGACGCTTGTAGTGGGAACAGGAACGATTCAATCGCCGGGCTCGGCAACGACGACGGTTACCGGGCTTTCCACCGGGGCCAATGTGTTCCAGTGGACGATCACGAACGGAACTTGTCCGCCTTCCGCCGACCAGGTAACGATCTATGTCGATCCCCTGCCGTCGGCCGCGAATGCCGGCGCCGACCAGGTGCTCTGCTCGTCGTCGTCATTGCTTGCGGGCAACACGCCGGCCACGGGAAGCGGAACGTGGTACGTGATCAATACGCCGGCGACTTTAGCCAACCCGAATTTATCGGTGACCGCAGTCGGCGGGCTTTTGCCGGGTGCGAACTTTTTCGAATGGGTGATCAGCAGCGGCGTTTGCATTTCCAGCCGCGACACGGTGGAGATCTACGTGGATTCGCTGCCGACCCCGGCTGCCGCGGGCCCTGACCAGGTGATCTGCAGCACGTCGTCCATGCTCGGCGGAAATATTCCGTTGACGGGAACAGGACAATGGCATGCGCTGAACACGGGTGCCGCATTCGGCGATTCTTCACTGGCAGTTACATCCGTGAGCAATCTTTCTTCCGGCATCAATCTCTTCGAATGGGTCATCAGCAACGGAACCTGTCCTTCCTCGCGCGATACGATCTCCATCCAGGTCGACGATCCGCCTTCCGCCGCCGATGCCGGAACAAGCCAGGTGCTTTGCTCATCGACCGCCACGCTGTCCGGTGTTGCGCCAACAACGGGTTACGGGACCTGGTCCGTGATCAGCGGCCCGGCGACAGTGACGAACCCGGCTTTTGAAAACAGCGGCGTGACCAATCTTGCCGTCGGTGTGAATGTGTTCGAATGGGTGGTCAGCAACGGCGTCTGCCCGGTCACGCGCGATACGGTAACGATCACCGTCGATCCGCAACCGACGGCTGCATCCGCCGGCGCAACGCAAACGCTCTGCAACAATATCGCCCTGCTTACCGCCAACATTCCGGCAACGGGAACCGGCACCTGGTACGTCGTCAGCAGCACGGGAATACTGGCCGATTCTTCCCTGGCGACAACAGCGGTGAGCGGGCTTAACCTTGGCGCAAATTATTTCGAGTGGGTCGTCACCAACGGCACCTGCCCCGCTTCACGCGATACGGTGCTGGTTTTCGTCGACACCGAACCGTCATCACCTGCTGCAGGTTCCGACCAGGCAGTTTGTGATCCGTCTGCAACGCTTAACGGCAGCACGCCGGCTGTCGGCGCGGGCGCATGGTACACGATCGGCAACGGGCCATCCTTTGCCAATCCTTATTCCCCGTCGACTACCGTTTCCAATCTTTCGCCCGGGCTGAATCTTTTCGAATGGGTGATCACGAACGGCACATGTCCGCCGAAGCGCGATACGACGGAAGTTTTTTACCATGCGCCGCCTTCCATGCCTGTGGCCGGAGCGGACATTTCGGTCTGCCAGGATTCGGTGACGTTGCAGGCCCAGCCGCCTTCGCAGGGCACAGGCTACTGGGGGAATATTTCCGGTAACGGAATTATTGCCGACACGGCCGATCCGTTCACGCAGGTGACCGCGTTGCCGGATGGAATGCATTTGTTCACCTGGTGCATCACGAACGGTTTCTGCCCGCCGCTTTCCGACACGATCGCTGTGTATGTATACTCGCCGCCTTCGCAGGCCAATGCCGGCGCGGATCAGCTGACGTACACGGGAATCGCATTCCTCGGCGCCGACCAGCCCACCACCGGCAGCGGCACGTGGACGTTCATTTCCGGCAGCGGCGTGGTCGATGACCCGTCCAACCCGCTGACGCGCGTGTCCCAGCTCGAGGTGGGAATCAACGTGCTGCGCTGGACGACTTCCAACGGTGTCTGCCTGCGCACGGATGACAGCGTGATCGTGGAAAACCGCGAGCTGGTGGTGCCGACAGGCTTTTCACCGAACCAGGACGGCGTGAACGACAATTTCGAGATCAACGGCCTGCTCGAGTACGAAGGTGTTTCATTCGAAGTTTTCAACCGCTGGGGAAATAAAGTTTTCGTTTCCGCCGATTACCGGAACGACTGGAACGGCACGAACGAAAGCGGGGAGCAGCTGCCGGATGATATTTATTACTACGTGCTTTCCCTGCGCGACGGAAAAACATTCACCGGCTACATCGCCATTAAACGCACGACTCCATGAAACAGAAACTGACGCTTCTCTTTTTCGTCCTGTTTTCCGCGACGGCCATTGCGCAATACAACCCGCTGCAGAGCCAGTACATGCTTAACCCGCTCGTGCTCAACCCGGCGTATGCAGGCGCGCAGGATTTCCTGTCGGCGACGATGAGCTACCGCCGTCAATGGCTCGGGTTCGACGGCGCGCCGGAAACCTACACGTTCACCGCGCATACGCCGTTGCGCAACCGGCATCTCAACCTCGGCCTCATCGTGTCGCAGGATAATATCGCGGTGCTGCACCGCACGCAGGCGGAAGTGGTGTACGCGCACCGGATCCGCGCGGGGAAATTTCATCTTGCCGTCGGTTTCAGCCCGGGGCTCACGCTGCTGCGGAATAACTGGAATGAGGTGCAGACCAATACTTCCGGCGACATGTCGTTCCAGGGAACGGCAAGCGAGCTGATGTATGGAAGCGGCTTCGGCATCTACGGGGGCTACGGGCCTTTTTTCCTCGGCGGAAGCAGCCGTTTGTTGGTCACGGAGCGGGGAGAGCTGTTTTATAAAAACCAGCCGCTCCTGGTGTACACGGGCTGCACATTGACGAAGCAGAAACGTGTAAGCGTGATGATCACTGCGCTCGGGCGTTACATGTACGGCTACGATTACCAGGCGGATCTCAACCTGATGGTCACGCTCCGGGAAAAGATCGGCTTCGGGGCTTCGTACCGGGTGAACGATGCGGTGGTGGGAATGCTGAACGTGCGCCTGAACGAGCAATTCCGCCTCGGCTATTCGTACGATTACACGCTTTCCCGGTTGCGGAATTATTCCACCGGCTCGCACGAGCTGGTGCTGCGATACGACTTCGGCTACCAGGTAAACCCGAAAAGCCCGAGAAATTTATAGAACACATGCTGCGACGCACACGGATCGAATTTTTGCTCAGCTTGCTGCTTACTCCGATGCTCACCGCGCAGGAGGCAGACCGGCCGGGCATCCTGTTCGCCGATACGTCGATGTTCCATTGCTCGAAGCTCGAAATCAATACGCGGGAATCGGATTTCGGCGTGACGGCTTACGGGAAAGGTTACGTGTTCTCGTCTTCGCGCAACAACCAGTTCGCCGTAAAATATTACACAACCGATTCACTTTCGCCGCTGCTCGACCTGTATTATTTCGAGCGGAAAGATTCTTCGCGATTTTCCAGCCCGCGCCCGTTCTCCGACGTTCTGAACTCGAAGTACAATGAAGGGCCTGCCGCATTTTCCTCCGACGAAAAACGCATCGTTTACACCGGGAACGTTTCCCCGCGGGCGAACCCGGACAGCGCGCCGGACCTCATGCTTACGCTGCTCGCCAGTGTACGCGATCGCGGCAGGTGGAAAAAAGCGGAGCCGCTCCCGTTCTGCACGCCCGGGTGGAATTACGTGCATCCCTCATTTTCGCCCAACGACAGCATTTTGTTTTTCGCCTCCGATCGCCCCGGCGGTTTCGGGGGAATGGACATTTATTATTCCAGGCTCACCGCCTCGGGGTGGGGAGCGCCGGTGAACCTTGGCCCGCGTGTGAATACTGCCGGAAGCGAAGTGTTCCCGTTCTGCCCGAAATCCGGCAATTTTTATTTCAGCAGCGATCGCCCCGGCGGAAACGGGAAGCTGGACATTTACGCCTGGGACATTTCCGATTCCGCGTACTCGAAACCTGTGCTGCTGGGCCCGCCGGTGAACTCGGCCGGCGACGATTTCTCGTTCTGGTGCTCCGCCAATGAGCAGGAAGGTTTTTTCTCCTCCAACCGCGACACGCGCGCACCCGACGACGACATTTATTTCTTCCGCCTCGAATGGCCGGTACCGCCGGTGTGCGATACGCTGAAAGAACTGATCCTCTGCTACACGTTCTTCGAAGAAGCGACCTCGCAAACCGAAGACACCGTGGGCATGGCGTACGAATGGACATTCAGCGACGGCACGAAGGAAAAAGGATTGTCGGTGAAAAAATGTTTCGACACGACGGGAACGTACTTCATCGAGCTCAATGTCATCGACGCGTCTTCGGGTGAAGTGTTCATGAACCAGGTCTCAACCGCACTCGACGTGATCGACCCGAATGCGATCCGCGTGACGGTCCCGGAAAAAGTGCACGTCCACGAACCGGTCATGATCAATTCCTCGCGCGCTTCGCTGGACGGCTACAGCATCGTCGGCGTGTATTACGATTTCGGCAACGGCCACAAAAGCCGCGGCATCACAGCAAAGCACATTTATCATAAACCCGGAGTCTATTACCCGCTCGTCCTTTTCCGTGTCCGCAGCAAACAAACCGGGATGGAGGAATACAGGGCGCTGGTCACCACAATCACAGTCGAGCCATGATGAAACGATTTACCTCACTTCTCGTGCTTGCCTGCGCACTTGCTCCGGCCGTTTCCCCGGCCCAACAGGTGCCCGCGGTCGACCAGAATTTCCCGTACCTCGTAACGTTCGGGAATAAAGCCGATAAATCGTGGGGCGACGACGATTTCGTACAGGTGTTTTTCTTCTCCGTTCCGCAGACCTGCAACCAGGCGCTTTATATCCGCGTTTACGATCCCGATGCGGGCGGGAAAGTGGACGAGAACCGCGGCGGCTTCGACACGAAAACGCGTTTCACCGTGTACGGCGGCCCCGGCGCACATTCCAACCCCGACGCAAGAAAATTCGACCCGGTCGGTAATTTCAGGAGCGGCGTTCAGCTCAGCACGCGAACGTTCGGGGCGGACACGACGTACGATGCGAAATGGTACACCTTCGGCCCGTTCAGCCCCATCGAAGGCGAGCTGCAGCCCGATTTCGGCGGTTATGTTTTCAAGATCATCATTGAAGGGCTGGAAGGCGATGACGGGAACCTCTATAAAATGTTTCTTACCTCTAAAAAAGAAACCAACCTGGCCGTGGAAGGCGGGAATGCGTTCACCTACGAATATTCCCTGCGCCTGCCCGATGTTCCGTCCGTTTCACACCTGTACCCGTTTGTGACCCCCAACGTGGTGGCGGTGAAAACGAATGTTTTCGATTACGACAAAGACGGAATGATCCGCACCGTTTCCGTTGCGAAAAAAGGAGAGATCTTCCGCCCGAAAGGCGACGGCATCTGGGAAGATACGACGCACACTACGGTGAAAGAAGAGCACAACACCTCGCTGGACATCCAGTTCGTGAAGCAGTATGCGGCGAGAAACAACAATATCGTGGTTTACATCACCAACCAGTACGGGGAACTCTTGCCGTTCTACACCGTTCCGATCGGCGGAGTGCCGAAGTACAGGTACAAAATCGGAGTGGCGGCGGGCAGATGATGGGAATGCGGTTTCAAAAATTTACGTGGCTGATCTGCCTGCTCATGCTGCTTCCGTTCGGGGGCAAAGCGCAGCTTTTTTCCAGCCGTCATTTTAACGAAGAAAAAGGACTGCTCCAGAAGTTCATCTTCTCGATGACGCAGGCGCCGAACGGTGTGCTCGTGCTGGGGACGGAAAAAGGCGTCGTGAGCTTCAACGGCGATCGTTTCGTGACGACGAACACTTCGCACGGCATGGTGGAGGACCAGGTTTCATGCGTGTTTGCCGGCAGCGGCAATACGACGTGGGTGGGGCATTTCCGCAAAGGCATCAGCTGCATCGTGAAAGGCGTGGTGAGCGTGGTCGATTCTTCCGACGCGGTGAAAGGGCGCATCAGCTCGTTCGCGGAGGACAGGAACGGCGATACCTGGGGCATCAGCGACGGGAAAGGAATTTTCCACATCAACGCGCTGACGAAAAAAGTGAATTTTCCCGCCGGCGGAAATATTCCCGTCATGCAGCTCGCGTTCGACCCGCTCGGCCAACTGATCGCGGGACGGGACGACGGGGCGGGAATTTACCGTGTTGAAAAAGACGGCAGCATTCTCCTGCTCGGCATGATCCCCGAAACGCAGGGCAAACGCGTGACCACGCTCTGCACCGGCAAGCTCAACGGGCACAACATGCTTTATGCGGGCGTGGAAGGCGAAGGCATTTACTGCTTTTCGCTTACGGCGGGAAAATACAAATTGCTCACTTCGGTCACCACCGACCTGCGGAGCGAAGCGCTCAGCTTTTCCGCGCTGGCCAGCAGCCTCACCGGCGACCTGTGGGTGGGAACCATCGGCGAAGGATTGCGCAAGGTGACCTTCAACGCCGTTTTTGTGCCGGAGCGCGTGGAAGTTTACCGCGAAGCCACCGGCCTGGCCGACGACAACGTGAAGTCGCTGCTGGTTGATAATGAAAACAACCTGTGGCTCGGAACATTCGGCCGCGGGCTGATGCAGCTGCCGTATTCGGTGTTCCGTTTCCACACCCCGGCGAGCGGCCTGCTGCGGCCGGAAGTGAACTGCATCGTGCAGGACAGGAGCGGTGCGTTCTGGACCGGGAACAACACCGGCATCACGCGTTTCCGTAAAGACGGGAAAGAGGCGTCGCGCTTTTTCAACGGTAAAAACGGATTCTCGTCCGCAAAAGTAACCTGCCTTATCGCCGACACCGCGGGCATGATCTGGATCGGTACAGCCGGCGACGGGATCTACCGGCTGGACCCGGCAAAAGAAAAATTCGAGAACATTTCCGCCCGCCACAAGCTCACGTCGAAAAACATCAACACGATCACGGCAACCCGCGACGGGCGCATCCTGTTCGGCACCACCGACGGGCTTTACATTTACCGGCGGGGGGAAGAATCATTTACCTATGCGACCACGCTCGACGGTTTGATGCACAACAACATCCAGCAGTTGTACACCGACCACGACGGCAAAGTGTGGTTCTCCTCCGCGGGAACGCCGCCGTATGTCCTGGAAGGCGAAGAGATCACCGTGTTCCAGGAGATCGAAAAGCTGAAAGGATACAACATCAACGGCGTTTACCAGGATGAGGCGCTCCTGACGTGGATCGCTACCGACGGCGACGGCGTGTTCTCGTTCGACGGCGAGAATTTTCACCAGTACAGCACTGCGCACGGGTTGAAATCGGCCAACTGCATCGCGGTGATCACCGGTGACGATCACCTGCTGTGGGTGGTGCACAAAAGCGGTCTCAGCGTAAAGTTTCCCGGCGACACATTATTCTATTCGTTTTCCGATTCCGACAACAAGCTCTTCGCCGACCTCAGCCCGTTCGTGTACAAAGACAGCTCGGGCGTCATTTATCTCTGCTCGAACCACGGGCTGGTGGAAATTTCTTCCCGCGATAAATCTTTTCTCCGTCTCGATCCGCAGATCTCGCTCGCGCGGTATTTCGTCAACGGCAAGGAGCATTTCCCGGAAAATGAATTGACGCTGCAGCCCGGCACGTACAACCTGTCGTTCGAGTTCAACAACATTCTCTACAGCCTGCCGTATTCCCCGCCGTTCTATTACCGCATCATCGGCGCCGACTCGGTCTGGCGGCCTGCGGGCGGAAGAAGCATCATCATTCCCCAGCTCGGTTCGGGAAACTACACGCTGGAAGTGTCTTCGTCGCGATCGGGGAAAACGCCCGGCTCACGCATCTACGCGGTGAAAATTTTCATCGACAAGCCGTTCTGGGAAAAGCCCTGGTTCATCGTGCTCGTGCTGATCAGCGTGCCGCTCGTGATCTTCTTCCTCGTGCGCCTGCAAACGCTTTCGCTGATGAAGATGAACCAAAAGCTGCAGATGCTGGTGGGAAGAAAGACGAAGCAGCTCGAAGAAGAAAAAGAATACGTGTCGCGCATCAACCAGGAACTGGCGGAGAAGAACAAGGACATCACGGATTCCATTCTTTACGCGCGGCGCATCCAGCTCGCCATGCTGCCCGATCTTGCGGTGCTGGCCAACCAGTTCCCGGACAACTTCGTTTTCTACCAGCCCCGCGACATCGTCAGCGGCGACTTTTACTGGTTCGCGCAGAAGGGCCCGCTGTTCATCATCGCCGCGGTGGACTGCACCGGGCACGGGATTCCCGGGGCGTTCATGTCGATGATCGGGACGACGCTGCTGAACAAGATCGTATTCGATTACAACATCACCGACCCGGCCGAGATCCTGAAAACGCTCAACAAGGACATCAACCTTTCGCTGCACCAGGAAGAGTCGAGCGATTCTTCGCACGACGGGATGGACATTGCCCTGTGCGCGATCGACAAGGAGAAGAAGGAGCTGCGTTTTTCAGGCGCGGGCCGCCCGATGTACCTGTGGCGGAATGGCGAAGTGCTGATGTTCAAAACAAACAAAGGCGGCATCGGCGGCGTGTACGGAAACATCTTCCCGGAATTCGGGGAGGAAGTGGTGAAGCTGGAAAACAAAGACTGCGTATACATTTTCTCCGACGGCTACGCGGACCAGTTCGGCGAAAAGACCCAGTCGAAATTCTCCAGCCGCAGGCTGCGCGAGCTGCTGCAGAAGATCGGGCATTTACCGATGAACGACCAGGGGATTGCAGTGCGTGATGCGTTCTTCAACTGGAAAGGAAATGAATTGCAGTTCGATGATGTGCTGGTGATGGGATTCAAAATTGAAGATTGAAAATTGAATGCTCCGGTAATATTGAGAAGAACGATTTTAATTTTCAATCTTCAATTTTCAATTCTTCTTCGCGAAAATATATGCTCTCTGGCTCTGGTATTCTATCTCCGGGTAAGGCTCCCGGTGTTTCACAGCTTCAACGCGAAAACCATTTTCCTCCAGCAGTTTTGTAATCGTTTCCGGCCGGAAAAACCAGAAGCTGAGCGGCTTTCCCGATTCCCATAAACTCTCCACGCGGAAGAGCTCGTCACCGCCGGAGTGAAACGACAGCAGCAGTTTCCCGCCGGGTTTGATCAGCCGGTTTAGTTTTTGAAAAACGAGGGGAAGCAATTCCGTCGGGAAATTCACGACGAAATACAGGCCGATGATCGCATCGTACAATTCCGTTTCGTTCATCACCAGAACATCCGCCGCCGAGAACGGAATTTCCGGGTTGAGCTGTTTCGCCATCGCGATCATCCCCGGGGAAAGGTCGATGCCGCAGGCGCGCCGGCCCTCGCTTCGCAGGAAACGCGCCACCTGTCCCGGCCCGCAGCCCATGTCGCAGATCAGCGCATCTTTTGGCAGGTCAGCAATAAATTCACGGATGAATTCACCGACAATAGGTTTCAGCAAAATTTCATCCTGGTACTTGCGCGCATATTCTTCCGCGACCGCATCCCACGCTTCCACCACCTCGATCTTGCTGCGGAGACATGACGGGCAGAGGCAGGTTGCGCCTGCGGCAAGCGGGAGTGCCGGCGGGAGGTCCGAACACCAGCAACCGCCTTCGGGCGAGCATTCGAATGCGGCGGAGCATTCAGCGCAAACTTTTTGAACCGGCATATGTGGCACTAAGTTAAACCGTAAAAAGCCGCAGAGGCGGCGAGGGCGGAGAGCACGCGCTTTTCTCTGCGTCCGCGGCG
>CBIHOC010000061.1:0-19137 GCA_966211705.1 uncultured Chryseobacterium sp. | reverse complement strand
ACACCTAACCAAGTCTTCTCCGAAAAATTGCACTTATAGGTTGAACTTACACATCAGCACATTGGCATTTCGGCACATCATTTTATGAAAGTAGCAGCCAGAAGAAAAGGCTTAATGTTTTAGCCCGTGCGGCTGGTTTTGTGCGCATCGGCACATCAGCACATTGGCATTTCGGCACATCACTTTATCTCCCACGTATTCTTCCCGCGCAGCAGCTCGTCGAGATCGCCTTCGCCTTTTTGCGCAACGGCCTGTGTGACCTGCTCCTGCAGCAGCTCTTCGTAGCACGGGCGGTCTTCTTCGTAGAACACGCCGAACGGGCGGGGAAGATGTCCTTCCTTCGCCGGGTCGTCGAAGAAGCGGACGAGCAGCGTAGCCTTGCCGAGATCGCGGTCGTCGTGGATCCACAGGTCGTCCAGCGACACGCCGTCGAGGTCCACCACGCGCGGGGTGAAGCCGTCGAGGCGGATGCCTTTGTTGTTGTTCTCGCCGAAAACGAGCGGCTTGCCATTCTCCAGGAAAAGCGTTTCGTTTTTCTTCGACGCTTTTTCCGTGAACACTTCGAATGCGCCGTCGTTGAACACGTTGCAGTTCTGGTAAATTTCCACCAGCGACGTTCCTTTATGCTTGTCCGCGCGCATGAGGATGTTGCGCAAATGCACCGGGTCGCGGTCCATGGAGCGCGCGATGAACGTCGACGACGCGCCGAGGCACAGCGCCAGCGGGTTGAACGGGTGGTCGATCACGCCCATGGGCGAAGATTTCGTCACCTGTCCTTTGTGCGAGGTCGGGGAATATTGTCCTTTCGTGAGGCCGTAAATTTCGTTGTTGAACAACAAAATGTTCACGTCGAGGTTGCGGCGGAGCAAATGAATGAGATGGTTGCCGCCGATCGAAAGCGAATCCCCGTCGCCGGTGATGATCCACACGCTCAGCTCCGGGCGTGTCGCTTTGAGCCCGCTCGCCACCGCCGTCGCACGTCCGTGGATGCTGTGCATGCCGTACGTTTCCATGTAATACGGAAATCGCGACGAGCAGCCGATGCCGGAAATGAAAACGATCTCCTCGCGCTTCAGCCCCAGCTCGGGGATGACGCTCTGCACCTGCTTGAGGATGGAATAGTCGCCGCAGCCCGGGCACCAACGCACTTCCTGGTCGGTGACGAAATCTTTGGCGGTCAGTTTTTCTGTTGATGTTTCCATTTTAATGACGTGGTCGTATCGACGATATTTTGTTTACCACGGAGGCACGGGGACACGGAGTTTCAGCTCTCCGTGCCTCCGTGTCTCCGTGGTTATTTTTCAAGCAACATTTTCATTTTCTCTGTCAATTCCCCGGCCGTGAACGGCATGCCTTTGATCTTGTTGAACGGCACCGCGTCGACCAGGAATTTTTCGCGGACCACTTTCACCAGCTGCCCGTTGTTCATTTCCGGCACCAGCACTTTGTCAAAACCGTTCAGCAGTTCACCGAGGTTTTTCGGGAACGGGTTGAGGTAACGCATATGCGCATGCGAAACTTCGTGACCTTCTTCGCGCAGCTGCCGGCACGCGGTACGGATCGCGCCGTAGGTGGAGCCCCAGCCGAGCACGAGCAGCTTGCCTGTTGAAGGGCCGCTGTCGACGGTCTGCAGCGGGATGTAATCCGCGATGCGGTCCACTTTCGCCTGGCGTGTTTTCACCATGTGCTCGTGGTTTTCCGGGTCGTAGGAAATGTTGCCGGTCTCGTCCTCTTTTTCAATTCCGCCCACGCGGTGTTCGAGGCCTTTCGTTCCCGGCACAGCCCATGCGCGCACGAACTTTTCGTCGCGTTTGTACGGCAGGAATTTTTCGCCCGGCTTCAGTTCATTCTTTGCAAAGCGCACGGTGATCGGTTTCAGTTCCGCGGCGGAAGGGAAACGCCACGGTTCCGCGCCGTTCGCGATGTATCCGTCGCTGAGGAAAAATACCGGCGTCATGTGCTCGATGGCGATGCGGCAGGCTTCGTACACGGTGCCGAACGTATCGTTCGGGACGGACGCGGCGATCACCGGCACGGGACATTCCCCGTTGCGGCCGTACAGCGCCTGGAAAAGATCCGCCTGTTCCGTTTTTGTCGGCAGCCCCGTGGAAGGTCCGCCGCGCTGCACGTTTACAATTACCAGCGGCAGTTCGAGCATTACCGCGAGCCCGATCGCTTCTCCTTTCAGCGCGATGCCGGGACCCGAAGAGGCTGTCACGCCGAGGCTGCCCCCGAACGAAGCGCCGATGGCCGCGGTGACGCCCGCAATTTCATCTTCCGCCTGGAACGTCTTCACGCCGAAATTTTTGTGCTTCGACAATTCGTGCAGGATATCAGACGCGGGCGTGATCGGGTAGGTGCCGTAAAATAAAGTAAGGTTGCTTTTTTTCGCCGCCGCGATGAGGCCGAGCGCCGTTCCCTGGTTGCCGGTGATGCTGCGGTACGTGCCTTTCGGCAGTTGCGCCGCTTTCACCTCGTAGCGCGTCATCGGCGTTTCCGTGGTGTCGCCGTAGTTGTAGCCGGCCTGCAGCACTTTCACGTTTGCCTCGATCAGCTCGGGACGTTTTTTGAATTGCTCTTCCAGGAATTCGATCGTGTGGTCGAGCGGGCGGTTGTACATCCACGAAATGAACCCGAGCACGAACATGTTCTTCGAACGATCGGTTTCCTTCGTGCCGAGGCCGGAGCCGGCCAGCGCGCTGCGCGTGAGCTTCGTGACGTCGATCTCGTGCACGCGGTACGCCGCGAGCGATCCGTCTTTCAATGGGTTCACGCCGTCGGGATATTTCGCGAGCTTCAGATTTTTCGGATCGAAGCCGTCGGTGTTGGCGATGATGGTGCCGCCCGGTTTGAGCGCATTTAAATTTGCCCTGAGCGCGGCTGCGTTCATCACCACGAGCACGTCGCTCACGTCGCCGGGAGAATTGATTTCCACGCTGCCGAAATGGAGCTGGAAGCCCGACACGCCGGCAAGCGTTCCCTGCGGGGCGCGGATCTCGGCGGGGAAATTGGGGAAGGTGGAAATATCGTTGCCGAGCAGCGCAGCCGTGTTGGTGAACTGCGAGCCCGTGAGCTGTATCCCGTCGCCGGAGTCACCGGCAAAGAGAATGACGACGCTTTGTTTTTCTTCCTGTGTTACTGTTGACATGATGCGAATTCAAAAATGGTGATAGAAAAAAAGGTTCTTCCGTTCCGGGAAAAACCTTTTTGTCCTATAAGGTCATAAAAAGTCAATTCCTCCCTTGCGGAACTTGTCCTGAGCTTGTCGAAGGACACATACAGCAGCTCATAAAACGGGATCGGCCCATGGATGATTTATCGTTTGCAAAAATTGGCAATCGGCACTTAGTTCGGTTCGTTGATGTGGGCGACGAGGTCGAGGGCTTCGATGCCTTTGATCTCGGGCGCGGCGCGGCGGATGGCCTCTTCGATGCCCGCTTTGAAAGTCATCATGCGCATGGAACAGGATTTGCAGGCGCCCTGGAGCTCCAGCTTAACGATCTTGTCTTCAGTCACTTCCAGCAGGGCGACGTTGCCGCCATCGGCTGCGAGAAAGGGACGGATCTCGTTGAGGGCGGCTTCAATACGGGTGATGAGGTCGGTATTCATTATTTAGAATCAGTCTACAAAGATACATAAAAAGTCGCGGTCCCGATAGCTATCGGGATCACGGATTTCGCGGATTGATTTGTGGGGTTTGTGGGTTTTTCATGGCGGTGGCGGTGTTTGTCCGGGTTGCTTCTTCGAGGCATTTCTGACGTTGGTAGGTTTCTACGAGCAGGAGACTGTCGGATGCGTGAGAGGCGACTTGGGGGCCGTATTTATTTGCCAGGTAATCGTAAAAGCAGGAGCAATAGCTTTCCGCCTGGATTTTAGTGTAGGAGCTGGTTTTTAAAACTGTATTGATGCAACCATTGATGCTTTGAGGACGCAACAGTTTTTCAGCGAATTGTTCCCGGCACTTTTCGAAAACAGGCATGATAATTCCCGACAGGCCCACGGTATCTCCCTTCAAAGACTTTGCCTCCCATTCAGCCAATTTTTCATATCCGTATTTAGCAATGAAATCGTCATAAAAGCACTCGCCAAACTGCCATGCAGTAGAGGAATCCGTATAGGCCAGGAATCGCGTGGATTTTATAAAACCTTCGATGAATACTTTTCTCTTCTGAGTTTCCGAAAGCCGCGGAGGAGGGTTGTTGTTTTTGAATGCATCATACATCGTGTAGGAAAAAACGCCCAGGGCGAGGATGGTGATAATTATGTTTTTAATTTTTTTATCGCGTTTTTCCATCACGGTTTTTTCAATACGGCATTTTGCAAATTTCTGCGGATGCTGATTAAGCCGACCTTCTGTATGCGTTCAGCTCTGGAAAATGAGGACACGCGGCTTCGCCCGGTCAGAGGACGAACGCGATGAGAAAGTAAGAAGTCATGTTTCCCAGCGCATGCGCGAGCCATCCCGGCACGATGCTGCCGTTCCCGATCTTGTCGTTGATGTACACCGCGAGAAAGCCGGCCAATCCGGAAAAGGCGAAAATAAAAAGCAGGAAAACCGCGCCGGCTTTGGTCAGCGCCCAGAACAGCAGCACATGCACGAGACCGAAGATCGCGGCCTGCAGGAAATTGCCGGTTCGCATCCCCAACTTGTGGACCAGCCGCTTTGCAACAAACCCGCGGAAAAAGATCTCCTCCGACAGCGAAGTTTTTATCCCTGCGATCAGCAACAGGACCACGACGGATGATGGGCTGAATCCCATCGCGCGCAGCTTGCCCGTCACGCTCGGCGGTTCCGTCATGATCTTCCAGACGTGCTCATTCAGCAAAGCAATCGTAAGGCCGCCCGCTACAAACACGAGCGCCAGCGCCAGCGAAAGCAGCATCGCTTTTCGCTGCGGCCGGTACAGCCCGAGCCAGGCTAAAAAACCGTTCCCCGTTTTGCGGCTGATCACGTAGACGAGGAAAGGGATCAGCGAAAACACGACGACCTGCAAGAGGGCGGAAATGATTTCTGTAATCATCAGGAGCTCTTTATTCCACGGGTTTTTCCTGCAGCGCCGGCTCGTCCACGGGTGTTTCTTCTCCCGGGTTTTCTTCGGCCGTTTCTTCCACCATTTCTTTCCGTTCTTGTTTTTTCCGCCGGTCATAAACCACGATCGTTTCCGCAATGCGGTCGTGCACGGTCTGGCGATTGGGATGAATGAAATATTGCACAAAGCCGAAGCCGAATTCCAGGGCGGAAGCGCCGTAGCCGAGGGCACGTTCGATAGAATGCCATAGCGAGATGCGTTCGTGCAGCAGCGAAACCACGCGTATGCCGAGCAGCCATTTCCCCGGCGTTTTTCCTTTCCCGAAGTAGGTGAAGAGACCGAAATAAAATACGATGAACACGATGCTGTACCAGTTGCTGAAATTGAACTTGAGGTTAACGTGTTTGTCAGTATCGAGCGCGTCCATCGCCCCCAATACTTTCGAGCCTGCGATCAGGAGTCCTGAGAAAAGAAAAAATGCGAGGGTGAAATCGATGACAAAAGCGGCGGCGCGGGCGGGGAAAGGGGCCAGGGCTTTGCCTTTCAGCGTACCGGCCCAGTCGGTTTCATGCGGATGATAGGCTTTCATAACGACTGAAAGATAAAACAATACCATCGAACCTCGTCTCCGGCTGCATTACGATGAGCGCGGCTATCTCAAAAAATCTCCGTCCACCACAAAAAGCTTTGCCCCATTCTCCGAGCTTGAACGATGCGAGCTGGCATCATCCGAAACGACGTATGTCATTCCTTTTCGCATCACGTTTTTTTCGCCGGTCTGCAGTTCGTTGACGAATTCGCCTTCGAGGCAGTGAACGATGTGTCCTTTGCTGCACCAATGATCGGCGCTGTACCCGGCAGAATATTCGACGACACGAATTCTCAGGTTCGGGAGCTGGATAACTTGCCAGGACGAAGTTCCTGTTTCGCCTTTGTACTCGGTTTTCGGGATGGATGACCAGTCGATAGCCTGGAACGGGATAGGAGTTGTTTGCATTGGACTTTATTTAATTCTCTGCGCCCTCCGCGCCTCTGCGGCAAAGATCAAAGTGAGCTTTTTGCCGCAGAGGCGCGGAGGCGCAGAGGTTTTTATTGGTCAGCAATTTTCATTGAACCGCAACAAATTTCCGAACGGGTCTTCCAGCTCGAATTGTTTGGTGCCCCAGGGTGTAGTTGAAATAGCAGGAAGCGGGAATGGGCTTTTCTTCTTTGCCAATGCGGCGTGCAGCTCTTCGATCCCTTTTGTTTCAACGAAGACAATGACGCCGGGATGAAACCGTTCATTTTCGGAAAGGTGAAGAACGAGATCGCCTTTTGAAATTTGCATGTAGACGGGCTCATCCGCGCCGAAACGATGTTCCCAGTCGATGGTGAAGTTGAGAAATTCGATGTAAAAGGCTTTCGCTTTTTCGTAGCCGGTGATGCGGAATGTGGGAATGGCTTTGAGTTGCATGTCAGAAATCCTGGAGCGCCCGGTGTTTTCTTTTCACCGCTTTTGCCTGGCCGTTGATATCAATAATGATCGCGGTGTATTTCACGGTTGCATTTCCGGGACCTCTGCCGCCGAGCTTTGAACGGTAATTGCCGCGGACCTCCCAGGTATTTTTGGTCGGATCGTCATGCACGTATAACGTAGCATCCGCGGCCTCTATCCCGAATTGCACGCACGCGATCCGTTGTGCTTCGTACAGCGAGATCACGCCCAGCGAATCGAAAAATGTCGATGGGGAGAAAGGCAGTTTGGTCGTATCGGCGCAGTTGTATTGCCGGAAATAATCATTGCCTTTGCTCACGCAGAATCGCGTATTGGATACGCTGTCGGGTATGCACTGTGCGGGGGATGGAATAACGAGCAGGAAAAATCCCGCAATGATCAATGTGTGTTTGATGTAGTTGGTGATGCGGAATGTGGGGGTGGCGGTGGGATACATGGCTTAAAAATGGGCAATAAACCGGTACTTTCTTTTTTCTGTTCTTGTTCGCCCCTTCGTGTCGATAATGACAACGGTATACGTTCCTTTGGCGTTCCCGTAACCCGGGGTGTGGACCAGCTTCCAATGCGAACTGCCGCGAACTTCCCAGGTGTTTTTAGCGGGATTGTCATAAATGATCAGTTCAACGCTTTCCGCGGCGATGCCATATTTCGTACAGGCGATTTGCTGCGCTTCGTACAACGAGATCACGCCGAGGGAATCAAAGAACGTAGCGGGTGAAAATACCGGTGGCGTGGCCGTGTCGATACAATCGTATTGCCGGCAATAATCGTCGCCTTTCCTGACCGTGAAGCTGGTGTTGGTAACGCTGTCGGGTATGCACTGTGCGGGGGATGGAATTACGAGCAGGAAAAATCCCGCGGCAATCAATGCGTGTTTGATGTAGGCTGCGATGCGGAAGGTAACTTTGATGCGCATGGAAACTAATTTACACTTTGCAGAACAAAATTTTTCTCCTCCCCGGGCAAAAATAGCTTGTAAGCAACGAGGCCTTTACCTTTTTGATAAACCGCCCTGAAGTTGAATTTATAAACCTTTTTTGTTCCAACCTGCTCGATTTTCATTTGATCAGAAAAAACCTTTTGATCAGGAGTTTGCTCTATCAAAGTGCGGGTTTTCGAAAATTCGGACGGTTCAGTGAGCCATGGGTGCTTAAAACGAACTTTCCACGCAATCTGCTCGTTATTCTTTTGAGAGTTGCTGTAAATCGCCGAGTCGATTATAGTGCAGTTGACAAAGCTCGAATTTCCTAACGAGTCATAATTATACATCGTGTAAGAAATGGCCCAGGAACTGCCGCCGCTGACCTTTTCAACCATTGTTTCCTGTATCCTGTTCAGACTTTCAAAGATCGAAGTCCGGAGAATGGTATCATTACCTGATACGGAGGCTTTCATCTTCCATATCATCTTTTCGGCAGTGTCGTTTTGGTTGACGAAACAATAAGTCTTCTCCTCAAAAAAATCCTTTACAGGGAAATAGTAATCCTCGTGTATCTCCGTGGAGTCCCTGCATGAAATAATAAACAGCAGGAGTAGATATTGGAAAAACCTCACCCCACCTTCTCCTTCACCGTCGAATTCAAGATCGCCACCTGCCGCACCACATTCCCCGCCAGTTCCAGGAATGCTTTCGCCACCGGCGTATCCTTCTGCAGCACCGCCGGCCTTCCCACATCCCCCGCTTCGCAAATGCTCTGCACGAGCGGGATCTGGCCGAGCAGCGGCACGGCGAGGTCCTGCGCCAATCTCGTTGCGCCTTCGCGGCCGAAGAGGTAATATTTGTTCTCCGGCAATTCCGCGGGTGTGAACCACGCCATGTTCTCCACGATGCCGAGCACCGGAACGTTGATCTGCGGCAGGTGGAACATTGCCACGCCTTTTTTTGCGTCGGCAAGCGCCACGTTCTGCGGCGTGCTCACGATGATGGCGCCCGTCAGCGGAACGGCGCTCACGAGCGAAAGGTGGATGTCGCCGGTGCCGGGAGGAAGATCGATGACCATGTAATCGAGATCGCCCCAGTCGGCTTCGCCGAGCATCTGGTTGAGCGCGCGCACGGCGATGGGCCCGCGCCACACGATGGCCTGCCCCGCTTCGGCGAAGAAGCCGATGGACAGCAATTTCACGCCGTAGCTTTCAACCGGCACCAGCAATTTTTTGCCGTCGACGTCGCGCACGGTCGGCTTCTCGTTCATCACGTCGAACATGATGGGCACGGAAGGCCCGTAAATATCCGCGTCGACCAGCCCCACTTTCGCGCCCGTCATCGCCAGCGCGCAGGCCAGGTTGGCGGCCACGGTGGATTTCCCCACGCCGCCTTTGCCCGAAGCCACCGCGATGATGTTCTTCACGCCCGGCAGCACGGGGCCGCTGCGCTGTGAAGTGACCTTCGCCGTCATGTTCACCGTTACGATCGCTTCTTTGTCGACATAATATTTGATCGCGTTCTCGCACGCGCGCTGGATCATCTCTTTCATCGGGCACGCCGGCGTGGTAAGCACCACCGTGAACGATACATTCTTCCCGTCGACCACCACATCTTTTACCATGCCGAGCGTCACGAGGTCTTTCTTGAGGTCCGGATCGTCCACGTTGCGTAACGCGTCGATGACCATTTCCTGGGTAATTTCCATGGTACAAAGGTAGGAAGGATGTGCCGAAATGCCGATGTGCCGAAATGCCGATGGGTATTGACGCGGAGCATGCGGGAATCAGCATTTCAGCATATTCTCACATTTCATCGGCATTTCGGCACATCGGCATTTCGTCACATTTTTTGGCGTGTTTCTTGCTAATTTCACCCTTGTGAAACGTGTTGTAACCCTCTTCCTCATTTTCCTTTCCGCCGCGGCATTCGCGCAGAAGACTTACCTCGTGCACCTGACGATCGATAAAGTGATCCTCGGGAAAGACTCCGTGGTGTTTAAAAACGGGAAGACTTTTTTACTCGAAACGAAAGGCCGCACCGATACGCTGGAAGTGGCGAAAGTGCGCGGAGTTCCCGTAGCGATCGTAGTCGACATCCGAAAAGTGATGGCCGGCAGCCAGGTGAAGAACCAGGTGGGCTACGCGTTTTTCAAAAAAGTGAGCGGCAAATGGGAACTCATCCGCCACTTCGGCTACACCGACCGTTACGACATCATCGCCCCGCGTCCCGGCTTCGAAGCCACCGCCAGAAAGAAACCCGCCCGCGAAGAATACTTCTGCACCATCGGCGACCCTGTCCAGTTTTACGCGAAGTTCAGGATGGACGTTTATGAAAAGTAACTGCCAATTTGAACCGAAAAAATTGGGGTTGGCCATTGGCCAACCCCAATTGGAGGTCTAAAAATCAAAATTGGCAGTTACAGCTTCAACTCCTCCCCCGGGTCCCAGAAGTGATTTTTGAAATTCGCGACTTTGTCGTTCACCACGCGCACGCCTTCCTGCTCGAGGAGGTCCTGCATCATCTTCGGCGTGGCGAAGTGGTGCTTGCCGGTGAGCATTCCCTCGCGGTTGACGACGCGGTGGGCGGGGACGGGCGAATGATGGCTGCCCGCGCTGTTCATGGCCCAGCCGACCATGCGCGACGAGCCTTTCATGCCGAGGTAGCTGGCAATGGCGCCGTAAGTGGTGACGCGGCCATAGGGAACGAGGCGCACGACTTCGTACACCATGTAGAAAAAATCGGATCCGGCTTTACCTTTCATGGTGTGTTTGTGTCGAGGAAATGAAAGAAATCGGTGATCGTTTTCTCGTAAAGCGTTTTGTCGTAGCCGGCAAGATCGCAATGCGTGGCGCCCGGGAAAATAACGAGCCGCTTCTGTTCCTGCGGTGTTCCGAAGCCCGAAAAGAGCTGTTGCGTCTCTTCCAGCGGGATCTGCGCTTCGTTATCGCCGGCGAGATATAAGACCGGCCCTTTATAACGCCCCACACGGTCCAGCGGCGAAAGCTCGTCCGCGCCTGCCCCGATCTTTTGTTCCGAGAAAAAATAAACCGGCCACAGCAGCGCGCGGTTGAAGCCGGAATCGAACGTGCGGTGCGCGAGCGCGTGATCGATGTTGTCGTAGCAGGATTCCATGACGACAAAGCTGTAATCCTGCACCGAATCGAGCGAGTAGGCGATCGTCGCTGCACCCAGCGAGCAGCCGTGAACGCCGATGTTGCCGTGTCCTTCCGACTTCAGCCAGCGCACGCACGCCAGCAGGTCGAGCCGTTCCTTCCACCCGAACGTGATGAGGTCGCCCCCGCTTTTCCCCGTGCCGCGCAGGTCGGGAAGCAGCACGTCGTATCCCGCGCCGAGGTACATGGCCGCCCGCATGGTCATCTGCGCGCTGTTGGAACGGATGCCGGGAAGAAGAATAACGACACCGCTGTCGCCTCTCCGGGAATACCAGGCGTTGAGTTTTACGCTATCCGCGGTTATGATCGAAGCCTGTTCCAACTGGATGCTGCCGATCTTCCCGCTGAACGAATACGCTTCAGGGGCAGGACCGGTCATGCGCTTTGCGAAGAGATAGCCGGCAAGCATCCACAGGCCGAATGCGGCGAGCAAAACAACCAGCGCTATTTTTATCCGGCGACGCTTCATATCCTGATTCCTAAATTACGAAGGAAAAAGTCCATTCCTTCCCCGTTATGGCCGGTGCGGCCGGGTGAACAGGGAATTCGCTGTGTTGCATGGGGTTGCGGGATGAAGAATAGTTTTCATCAGGGAATTGTTCATTTCCGTTTTACTGCTTTCCGGTGAACGGCGCGCAACTGAAACTTAACACGCGCTTAACGGCTCAGCAATATGCCCCCGATACTTTCGCCTTTGTGTTAATGAACGGAAATTTTCCCGGGCCGAAAGAACCATATCGCCTCCTGCTGGTCGACGACGATGAGCACATCCTGCTTTCGCTGAAGACCATTTTTGAAACGGCGGACTTCAGCGTGATGTGCGCCGGCAGCGGCCAGGAAGCGATCGAGATCGCCAAAAAGTTCCAGCCGCATCTTGTCATCCTCGACCTGGTCATGCCCGGCATGGACGGCATCGAAACGTGCCACGACCTGAAAGCCATTCCCACGTTGCAGAAAACGCTCATCGCCTTTTACACCGCCCGGAGCGAAGATTATTCCCAGGTGGCGGCATTCTCCGCCGGGGCCGACGATTATATCGTAAAGCCCCTGCGCGGAAACGTGCTCACGATGCGTGTGAAAGCGTTGCTCAAGCGCCACCGCACGAAGGAGCTTTCGAAAACCGTGCAGGCCGGTTCCATCCGCATCGACCGCGAACGTTACCTTGTTTTCCGCGGCCAGGAAGAGATCGTTCTCCCCCGCAAAGTGTTCGAGCTGCTCGCGCTCATGCTCACCTCGCCGCGAAAAGTTTTTACGCGCCACGAAATCTATCGCGAGATCTGGGGCGGCGAGTTCGGCGAAAAGAACCGCACGATCGACGTGCACATCCGCAAGCTCCGCGAAAAGATCGGCGAGCAATACATCAAGACGGTGAAAGGCATCGGGTATTGCTTCGAGGTGAATTGATCCACTTTTTCAACTGAAATTCGAATGGCTGCTCCGAAAGAGCGGCCATTTTGATTTTGCATGCCCGGCTTTTGAAATCGGTTTGGAAATTATAGCGCGTGTGGTGCCAGGTATAAATCCAAAAGGGCCGCCTCTCTTGCGAGAAGCGACCCCTTCACTTTACTGAAACTTTTTTCGCGAAGCTTAGCGGCTGATCACCAGCTTCACCGTATTCGCGGTTGCGCCTGCCGTGATGCGTACGAAGTACACACCGTTCGCCCAGGTCGTAACGTCATAAGCAAGGTTGTTCGTTCCGGAAGCGAGGTTGCTGTATTCGTTCACCAGCACTTTGCCGCTCATGTCGAAGATCATCACCTGCGAATCGACGTTCTCGTTCACGTTGATCGCTACGTTGAGCACATCGTTCGCCGGGTTCGGGAACAGCGTGATGCTGTTGAGCGCCTGCTGCTCTTCCACGCCGACGTTTACGTTCACCACTTGTGTGACCGTATCCGTGCAGCCTTGCGCGTTGGTAACGACAAGCGTCACGGTGTAAGTGCCGCTCGTAATGTACACGTGAACCGGGCTCTGCGCGGATGACTGTCCTGCATCGCCGAAATCCCATGCGTAGATCGTGCCGCCGGTCGACGTGTTCGTGAACTGGTACTGGTTCACAACAGGAACATTGTACGTGAATCCTGCGGTCGGTGCGGAGTTCATCGTCACCGTGGTTGACGACGATGCGCCGGTTCCATTGCAGGGATCGGTGTTCGTCACCGTCACGAAATACGTGCCGGCTGCGCTGACGGTGATGCTCTGCGTGGTCTGTCCGCCGGGTGTCCAGAGGTACGTGTCGGCCGGGGATGCGGTGAGCGTTACGGTTTCGCCGGGGCAGAGCGATGTGCTGCCGGTGATCTGTACCGTCGGTGCAGGCGCGCTGCTGACGGAAACCGTCGTTGCGCTTGACGTTGCGCTGCAGCCGTTCGCGTCCGTGTAGGTAACGCTGTACGTGCCGCTTGCGTTGACCGTGATGTTTTGCGTGGTTTCATTTCCCGGCGTCCACATGTTGCCGCTGGCCGCGCTGGAAGTGAGGATCACGCTGTCGCCAGTGCAGAACGTGGTCGGGCCGTTTGCAGTGACCGTGGGCGCAGACGGGTTTGCGTTGACCGTTACGGTTGTTGCTGCGGAGGTTGAAGAGCAGCCGTTTCCGTCAGTCACCGTTACGTCATACGTCCCGGAAGAGTTGACCGTGATCGTCGGCGTGGTCGCGCTGTTGCTCCACATGATTCCGGTGCTTGCGCTGGACGTGAGGTCGACGCTTCCGCCGTTGCAGAACGTGACCGGGCCGCTTGCGGTGATCGTGGGCACAGCCGGGTTGGAGTTAACGGTTACTGCGATCGCGTTCGATACTGCCGTGCAGCCGTTCGGTTTGGTAACCGTCACGCTGTAGCTGCCGCTGGTGGTAACGGTGGTGGACTGCGTCGTTGCGCCGTTGCTCCAGAGGAACGTTGCACCCGGGAAAGAACCGGCGTCGAGTGTTACAGAGCCGCCTGCGCAGAACGTGGTGGCGCTCTGGGCAGTTGCGGTTACCGCGAACGCGTTGTTGATGGCTGCGTTGTATGCCTGGTTCTGGCAATCCCATTCCGCCCAGCAATCGGTCCAGTCGTTTGCGCCGAATGCGCCGATGTAGGTGGTCGGGGTGAAGAAGGGATCGTTCAGGTAGCTGTCGGTGAAGGAAGCGCCGGACATGAGCGGTGAAGCTGCGTTGAGGGAAAGCTCAGGTGTTGTGTAGCTGAGGTTGTTCACCATGAGGGAAGCGGCAGTGCCGATGAGCTGGTTGCTGAAACCTCCCGTGTAGAACCAGCCTGTGGAAGTGGACAGGTCGCCGATGTTGAATGAGCCGTTCGTATTGTTCGGGTTCGCGGCGGTCGTCGCTGCGAGCGAATCATTCATCTGCGCCAGTACGCTGTTCCTGAAGCGAAGGTCGCCGGCAGTGGCATTGCTTTGTGTGTTGGAGCTTTCGATCAGCAGCCCTGTGGGGTAACCTGCAAACACGGAGTTAAAGGTCGAGCACCTGGTGTTTTTCTTCATGTGCAGCGCACGCTTGTAGTTGCCGGAGATGGTGCTGTTGAAGCAATAGGGACCGAAAACGGAGAAGTTGGAGAAGATGCATTGGGTGTAAGGTGTATTGCCGCTTCCGCTTCCGTCGTTGTCGGATTCGAAACCGTTCGAGCCTGACTGGTCGGCAATGTTGGGATCGCGAAGTGAAACGCCGAACTGGAGTTTGCCGTGGTAGCCGAAGTCGGTATCGAAATCATCGTCCCATCCGCGGTAAGCGATCAGCCATTTGCAGTTGACGGCGCCACCGAAGAATTCAAACGAGTCGTCGCCCGAATACGATACCTGCACGTGCTCGATAACGGTCTTGCGTCCTACGCCGCCGCACGTCAGGCCATTGATTTCGCTGTTCGGCTGAAAAGCGATGCCGGGGAACTCGATCCGCACATAACGGAGCACGCCCGAGCTGTCGTCGTCGTTCGGGGTCGGGCCGCCGCCGTAGAAAGATCCTACGCCGCCTTCGATCACGCCTTCACCCTGCTGGGTGCCCAGGCTGCCATTTGCGGGCAGGTTGACAGAAGCTCTGCCGCAGAGGATCACGCCGCCCCAGTCGCCGTAGCTACGCTGGCCGACTGATTTCTGCGAAGTGAAAACGATCGGCTGATCGACCGTGCCTTCAGCAACCAGCTTACCGTCGCGCTCGACGATCAGTGCGCCCTGCGTTGCGAAGTCGCCTTTGATGATCGTGCCGGGCTGTATGGTAACCGTGGCTCCGGCCTGGATATAAACCCAACCGCTGAGAATGTAAATATTGTTGCTGGTCCAGGTTTCGTTTGCCGTAATATTTCCTGATTTGATGATTTGCGCGTTCAAGCCGGAAAAGCTCAACATCAACAAACCGCATGCGAGTAAGATTTTTTTCATTGTCATGTCGTTGTGTTATTTGGTTTTGGATCGTGGCAAAACTACCTGTGGGGAATGACGACAATGTGAATGCCGGTTTATATAAACGTTAGCGCATGTTATCCGCTTGTAAACAACGTCCCGTGTAAACCACGAACACGGAGACACGGAGAAAAAAGGATAAAAAAAAGGATAGCGGCGGTTTATCTATCCTGCTATCCTTTTCCTCGTGTCTCGTGGTTATCTATTTGTGCCGGTCAGATATTTTTCGGCTCGAACAACCGGAACGTTACCCCTAACGTGTAATATGTCCCGCGTTTGAAATATTGCATCCGCTGGTCGGTTGCCTTGTCCAGCCTGTTGTCGCCATTCGCGTCCTGCATCAGGAGCGTTTCCTGGTTGAGCAGATCGGTGATGTTAAGACGGACGTCGATGTTCCGGTTTTTGCCGAATGTTTTGACAAGAACAAGGTCGAGCTGGTGCCGCGGCATTTCATATACTTCCGGAACATCGGGAATGCCTACGATAACTACTCGCGGGCCGATCACATTGTACAGCACGTTTACCTGCAGGCCAAGCGAATCATCCTGGTAAAAAAGCCCTGCATTGACAACCCATGGTGATTGTCCCATCATCGGCCGCTGGTTGCTTTCTTCGCTGCCGCTGCTGAGGTCGATCACGCTATAGATCCAGGCGGCATTGGCGATAACGCCGAGGTTACGGACAACCGGGACAGGCAGGCTGTCGAGTTTTTTCCGCACCTCGATCTCCGCGCCGAAATTGCGAGCGGCCGGCGCATTGCCCCATGTAAAACCACGTGTCCCGCCCGTGCCGCCCATCGGGAGGAAATACATTTCAATGGGATTGGTGAATTTTTTATAAAACACCCCGAACGTTATATTCTCCCCGGGGCGAGGATAAAATTCCCAGCTCAGGTCATAATTGTCGACGGAAGGTGTTGCCAGGGAATCGTTGCCTGTATAGATCGAATTGAAGATAAAGTCGTAAAAGTACAATGGTGCGATCTCGCGGAACTCGGGCCGGTTTATCGATTTGCCATAGGCAAGGCGCAGCAGCATGCGTTCGCTGAAATTCACCGCCAGGTTTACAGACGGCAGAAAGCTCGTAATGTTATTATTCACCACCACGGTGTCCCCGCTGTTTGTTTTGTTGCTGTTCAGCTCCTGGATATTGTGCTCCACCCGCAGGCCGCCGCTGATGCGTGCGCGTTCAAGAGTTTTATCGCTGCTGCTTTCTTTCTTAAGATGCCCGAACGGGAAAACCGCCATCACGTAGCCTGCCTGGAGCCGGTTGGTAGCGTAGTACTGGTCCGACTTTTTCGTGTCTTCCCCGATTTCCAGCCCGCTGGCAGCGTTGATGTTTTCGTTGACAAATACCTGGTTGATCGGCGTCTGGAGCAGCTCGGTATTGCCGTACGTGCTACTGGTCGCCGCCACATACCCGAGATTCCGGATGCTGAAATAACGTTGTTTCTGTTCGACGTAAATTCCCGTTTTCACACTGAACGTATAGCCCGCTTTTTTTGAAGCTGAATCGGCGCCCAGTGTAATGGATTGATTCAGGTTCGCCGAGCCCGCCACGATGTCTTCCTCCATACCGATAAAGATCCTTCCCAGGAATGTAGGACTGGGATTGGCCGGAACATACAGCGTGAACGGATCGTTCGGGGCTGCGCTGAAATCTTTCGTGTAACGTGCTTTTTTCCAGTCAGGGTCGGAGCGGCGGGAAAGTGAATAAGCGGCAGTCCAGTCCAGCTGCGTGTTTTTATTGTTGAACAGGTGAAGTCCTCCCAGCTGTGCGGTGTAAATAGAGCGTTGCGTGTAGCGATAGGAATATTCCTGGCGGTAATTGGATTCATCCATGTTTTTCCCGGTGCGCAGGATTGTTTCGTTGTCGCCCATCTGGTTGAACAGGTTCTTGAGCGTAATGCGCTGGTTGCCGGCCTTTCCGAAACGCACGGTGTTGTTTTGCACGAACGCAACACGTACGGCTTGCCTGTAAACGGCATCTTCATAGGAAAAAAGGGTATCGCTGCGGTCATTGATCGTGTCGTACACATTATAATCGAGGCGGTAGCTGGTAAACGCCGAATATGCATTCGAATAACTCAGGCCTGTAATGTTGCCGAACTGGAAACCGGTCTTGCCGTTCCCGCCGGGCTTGCTATACCTGTAATTCCACGTCGAGTTAAAACGTATGTCGGCCGGCGCATTCCGGCTCTTGTATCCCCAGTCTGCGCTCAGCGATCGCCCCGCATCCTGGAGCGCCTGCGCATCCCCGGATGCCATCAGGGGGCGCAGGTTGACTGGAAAACCGTCCGGCAACTCGCGCGATTTCGACCCGTAAGCAAAAAAATCTGCAGTTGTGCCGCCGTTAATGCTGAAAGGCTGAAAAGTCGTGCCGTTGCGATAGCCTGCCTGGTAATTGACCTGGAGCCCGTTATTATCCGGTATCTCCGTGGTGTTCACGCGGATCACGCCACCCGCAAATTCCCCGGGAAGATCAGGCGACGCCGATTTGTAGATCATAAAGTTGTCGATCATCGCGCTCGGGATCAGGTCGAATGAAAAAGCTTTCACATCCGATTCCACTGAAGGAGCCAGCACATTGTTCAGCAGCACTGCATTGTAACGTTCAGAAAGCCCGCGCACGATCACGAAGCGATTGTCGACAAGTGTAACTCCCGGAAGCGTGCGCGCCACCTGTCCTGCATCGGTGGCAGGCGTCTCACGGATCTCGTCGCCCGATTTTCCCACTGCTACCGAGTTGCCGTGGTGAATAGTGTCGAGCACGGCAGATGTAGACCTGGTCGGACGTGTGGCGTAAATGATAATTACGGAATCCAATGTTACGGACAATGAAAAGTCGAGCGAGGTCGTTTTACCCGGTGCGACAGTTACGCCGGTAATTGTCACAGGAGAAAACCCGGTATAACGGCAACTCAGCGAATACACGCCGGGCGCAAGCTTCAACGTATATTTCCCGTCGAAATCCGACACGGCGCCTTTCACCGGCCTGAGGCTGTCTACAATGACAACCGCGCCGATAATTGGCTGCCCGTTCGGCTGTTCCGTAATTGTCCCGGAAATCGTGCCGGTTTGTGTAAAGCCTTCGGTAGCCAGGAGGAAAAGCGCAGCAAGGGTGAGGTAAAGTTTCATCGTTTCGGCTTCTTTTTAGGGTCTTTTATTGTCCCGCAAAGAAACCGCCGCCACGTGACGCCCGCATTACGACAGGATGAACTTGGCGTTAACTGATGTAAACATGCCATGTCTACCGATTATGTTAACTTAATCTTGCGTTAACACAGCTGGCCGGCAACCTGCACTACCTTTGTACAGCTTCAAAGCATGAATATGACAACAACCTCGCAGAAAATTTTACTTGTCGACGATGAAGAAGACATTCTCGAATTCCTGAGCTACAACCTCCGGAAAGAAGGATATACTGTTTTCACTGCGCTGGACGGGGAGGAAGGAATTCGCCTCGCGAAAAAGGAGCTTCCCCAACTGGTGCTGCTCGACGTGATGATGCCGGGTATCGACGGGATCGAGGTGTGCCGCGAGCTCCGCGGGACCCCGGGAATGGAAGACGTGATCATCGCATTCCTTACCGCGCGCAGCGAAGATTATTCACACATCGCCGGTTTTGATGCAGGCGCCGACGATTACATCAACAAACCCATCAAGCCCCGTGTGCTCATCAGCCGCATCAAAGCGCTGATGCGCCGCTATCCGCACGACAAAGGAAGCGAAGGAATGGACATGGGCGGCCTGCGCATCGACCGTGAAAGCTATCTCGTGATCAAAGACGGGAATGAAATGAATTTACCGAGAAAAGAATTCGAACTGCTCTCCCTCCTGGCGTCCAAACCCGGGAAAGTATTTGCCCGCGAGGAAATACTCAACCGCGTCTGGGGAGATGAAGTCGTTGTAGGTGACCGCACGATCGACGTGCACATCCGCAAGCTCCGCGAAAAGATCGGGGAAGACTTCATCAAAACGGTCAAGGGAGTCGGCTATAAGTTTGAGTTCTGACGATATTTGTTTTCGGGACGGAACGTTCCGCCCGGGGAAGTTGCGGTTGGCGGTGGCAGTTGGCAGTCGTTGCAGGAAATGCGACAATCCCGCCTCCGCCCACCGCCGCCGCCCC
>CBIHOC010000060.1:0-20778 GCA_966211705.1 uncultured Chryseobacterium sp. | reverse complement strand
GCCAACCGCCACCGCCAACCGCCACCGCCAACCGCCACCGCCACCGCCAACCGCCAACCGCCACCGCCAACCGCCACCGCCAACCGCCAACCGCCAACCGCCACCGCCAACCGCCAACCGCCAACCGCTATCTCCCAACTGCACATTATTAATTACATTAGTTTGAACTTTATGGCAGAAACTCCCATCGCCCCGCGCACCATCCGCAAGGTCATCCTCGCTTCATCCGCCGGCACGCTCATCGAGTGGTACGATTTCTACATTTTCGGCAGCCTTTCCACGATCATCTCCGAACGTTTCTTTCCCAAGGAAAACCCGACCGCCGATTACCTCGCCACGCTGGCCATCTTCGCCACCGGTTTTATCGTCCGCCCCTTCGGCGCCGTGATCTTCGGCCGTCTCGGCGACAAGATCGGGCGCAAGTTCACCTTCATGCTCACGCTGCTGCTGATGGGCCTGTCAACATTCGCGATCGGGATCATTCCCGGCTACGGGAGCATCGGGATGTGGGCGCCGGTGCTTGTGCTGCTGCTGCGCCTGTTGCAGGGCCTCGCGCTCGGCGGTGAATACGGCGGCGCGGCGATCTACGTGGCCGAGCACAGCCCGCCGGGCCGCCGCGGATTTTTCACCAGCTTCATCCAGACTACCGCCACGTTCGGACTTTTCATTTCACTTGCCGTGATTCTCGCCACGCGGTTTTTACTCGGCACGGATGAGTTCAACGACTGGGGCTGGCGCGTTCCGTTTCTGCTTTCGATCGTTCTCGTTGTCGTTTCCTATTTCATCCGCCGCCGTCTCGACGAGTCGCCGGAATTTGCAGCGCTGAAAAGCAGCGGGAGGGTTTCGAAACATCCGCTGAAGGAAAGTTTCGGGAACAAGGAAAATTTAAAATTGGTGCTGCTCGCGCTGTTCGGTGCGGCTGCGGGGCAAGGCGTGGTGTGGTACACGGGCCAATTTTACGCGCTGTCGTTTTTGCAGAAAACAATGAACATCGAATTCGTACAATCGAACGTGATCATCGCCGTGGCGCTCGTGCTCGGGACGCCGCTGTTTATTTATTTCGGGAAACTGTCTGATCGTGTGGGAAGAAAAAAGATCATGATGACGGGGATGCTGCTTGCAGCGCTGGCGTATTACCCGATCTATAAAGCGATGTACGCGATCGGGGACGTTTCGCTGAAGAAAGAAATTTCTCTGGCAGCAGAACCAACGACGGAAACGTTCACCCGGTCCGGCGATCCTTCTTCAGCGGGTTCGCTTGCGGAACAAACAGCCGTGTCAGCCATCCATTACTACGAGGACGGAAGCGTGCTTGTTGAAAATGAGACGAACGGCGTGCTCAAAAAGGAACTTACATTATCCTGGCCCGGCGCAGCGCTCCTGAGCCTCCTCGTTTTCATCCAGGTCGTTTTCGTGACGATGGTCTACGGTCCCATCGCCGCCTTCCTTGTCGAGCTGTTCCCCGCGCGCATCCGCTACACGTCGCTTTCCCTGCCGTACCACATCGGCAACGGCGTCTTCGGCGGACTTACCCCGTTCATCGCAACAGCAACAGTTGCTGCAACGGGGAATACATTCTCCGGTCTCATTTACCCGATCGCGATAGCATTGATCACGTTCGTGATCGGGATGATCTTCATCCGGCAGCGAACACAAGAAATAAAAAAATAGCCGCAGAGACGCGGAGGACGCACTGTCAGTTCGAGCGAAGCCAAGAACTCAGCGGCCTCCGCGCCTCTGCGGCAAAAGATCAGTTACGGGCCAACGCCTTCATCTCCGCCCATTTCCACCCGTATTTCGCTTTCACTCCTTTATACGCTTCCCGGAAAAACGTCACCACTTCTTTTTCGAAAACTTCCGGTGCGATCGTTGACGGGTAAATTTTCCGCTCCGCCGGGTGCGCAAAACGTTCTTCTTTTGTGAGCCCGCCGCTTTCGATGCGCAGGATGGGGCCCGTGTCCGTCACCGAATCCGCGTGCCAGTTGACGGGCGCGGTTTCCATCGCGTTCAGCTTGTCGCAGAGCGACTGCAGGACAATGCGGGGCAATGTCGGGCGGGAAACGATGTCCACCCACGTCGTGTATTTGTATTCGAGCTCGTAACGGTTGCCGTCGTAAATGCTCAGCAGGATGTCGCTTCCGTGCGATGCGCTGAACAATGCGTAATAGCTCACCGGCTGCGGCGTGCGCACCACTGTGAGGCCGATGTCTTTGTGCTGCGTGATGGCCGATGTTTTGCCGTGAACGACGTCGTATTCTTTTTTAATACGGATGTAATCGTTTTCCCAAACCTCCCGGAATTGCTCCACGTTTTTCACCACGTCCGCAAAACGCGGCAGGAACCACGAGAACTTTTCTTCGCACGCCTGCAGCTCATGATCGTCCCCGAACGGCGGGTAAAAATCCGAACGCTCCACCGCGTCGCTCCAGCACACGATCTTCAGCGCTTCGTCGTCTTGTGCCCGCGACAAATCCAGTTCCCGGAAATCGCCGATGCGCGCCACCGCTTTCAGTACTTTTTCATGTTCCAGCGCCAGCCCCGGCTCGAAAAGGCTCCACACGCCCACCAGCCCGTCGATGTCGAAGTGCGTGGCGGTGACGAGCGGAAGACCGAGCTGCGGGAAATTTTCCGGCTGTTTTAACGCGTTCAGCACGATCGCCGCGCTCGTGTCGTCGGCAATGGAAGCGTGCGTGTTCTGGCCTTTCCAGTGCGAAAGAATGAGCCCCGACGAATGCGCGCCGTCCACGATGATGGCTTCCCGGTTGTTGAGGTGGTGGAACGGGATGAAGGTTTTCAAGCAAAAAAATGTTTAACTGGTTTAATATCATAATAATAGGAAATCCTTCCTTAACGGTTGTAATTCGTACCTTTAATCAACCTTAAGACCCATTCCCCGATTCATGAAACGATACGTGCCACCGGGGCGCGCAAACCGTTTTACGCGCTGCAGGCTGTTGATCGTCCTGCTTTCCGTGCTCGCCCTCCCGGGTGTGTACGCCCAGCCCGTGCGCCCGGCCGATACGTTGCCGGCCGGTATTCCCGTCGCGGGAAAGGCGCGCGTGGATGCGCTCAACGAGCTGGCGAAGCAATTGCTGGATACGAATTACGAAGCGGCGCTGCAGTATGCGACCCTGGCGCTGGAAACTTCCGGCCCGCTCGGGTATAAGGAAGGATCGCTGGAAGCGCGGTACACGATCGCAAACATCAATGTTAATTATGCGCTGAATTATAATGAAGGCCTTACCCACCTGGGTGAAGCCCTGAAACTGGCGCGGGCGGCGGGCCATGTAAAAAAGGAAATGGAGATCCTGCGGCTCATCGGTTACGTCCACAACCGGCAGGCGAATGTGGCGAAAGCGCGATACTACTACGACCTCGCCATCGCGGTCGCAAAGAAAAACAGTTTCACATCCGATTACGCCAGGCTCAACAGCTACATGGGAGATCTGCTGGAGCGAAACGGCGACACCACAGCCGCGCTCAACTACTATGAACGGGTTGTGCTGGCAAAGAAGGATACTGCCGGCATTCCGCCAGATGCGAAACTTTCGGTGGGACGTTATCATTTCCTCCGCAATGAGCATGCGCAGGCAGCCGCGGCCTATGAAGAAGCGCTGCAGGATTTTGAAAAAAGCCAGAACCATCGCTGGGAGGCTTACATGCATTGCGTGCTGGCCGAGTTCTACCTCGCTACCGGTGATCCTGCCAGGGCGATAGAAGAAGGAAAGACCGGGCTTGCAGTCGCTTCAAAATTCCAGTTGATAAAAGAGATCGCCGACAATCACTACATCCTTACGGTCGCTTACGATTCGTCGCGCAATTACAAAATGGCGTATCACCATTTACGGTTGCTTTCCGCCATCAACGATTCTGTTTTTACGATCGACCGCGCAAGGCAGATCGCGTCGGTGCAGGCCAATCTTGAAACCGCACTCCAGGCGCAGGAGCTTGAAAAGATAAGGCAGGAAAAAGCGATGAACGACCTTGCGCTGGAAAAGAACCGTTCCATCCTGTTTGCGCTTGTTGCCGGTATTGCAGTGCTGTGCATCCTGCTGGTTTACCTCGTGAGACGTTACCTCCAGAAGCAACGCGTCAACAAAGCGCTCCGGGACAGGGACGAGCTGCGGCAGCTGAGGCTGGACGAAATCATCATCAGGCTCAACCAGGAAATTGCGCAGCACCGGAAAACGCAGGCCCGCCTCGAAACCGCCAACGCCGAGCTGAATAATTTCATGTACAGGTCTTCCCACGACCTGAAAGGACCGATCGCTTCCATCATCGGCATCACCAACCTCGCGAAAAAAGAAGCAGGCGACGATGTCTACATCCGGATGATCACGGAGTGTGCCACACGGCTGAATACAACGCTGGATGACTTGCTGGGCACGACACGTGTTTCCAGCGGGATCGTGCAGGTCACTGCAGTAAACCTGGAGCAGCTGGCAAAGCAGGTGGTTTACGACCTGGGGAATGCCGATTACGCCGCGCAGGTACAGGTGCTGGTGGAAATTGAAAACGGGCTTGTGCTGCACACGGATGAGATTTCGCTCCGTGCCATCCTGCAGAACCTGGTTGACAACAGCCTGAAATATAAAGATCCGTCCAAACCGGTTTCCTGGGTCAAGATCACCGCCGCAGAAAGCGAAAACGGGATATGCCTCGAAGTGGCCGACAACGGGCAGGGGATCGAAAAAGATCAGCAGCCGAAAGTGTTCGGGATGTTCGTCAGGAGCAGCTCCACTTCGAAAGGCAGCGGGCTCGGCCTTTACATCGTGAAAAAAAGCATCGAGAAGCTCGGCGGAAAGATCGAGATGGAAAGCGAGATCGGCGTCGGTACGACGTTCCGGATCTTTTTGCCCAATCGTGTGAATGAAGTGCTGCCGGAGCTTTTGCAGAATTGAAACTTCAGCCTGTTGCTTTTTCCAACGCGCCCTGGCGAAACTCACCCCGCCAGGTCATGTCCGTGTCAGATCATCCTCACCGCCGGATCATTCCCACCGCAGAATCATCCTCCCCGAAGAATTCCCCCATTAGGGCCGGATCGATCCCCCTCTAATAAATCGAAGGCCACTTCTTCGGATCGACCTCGCTCATCATGCCGTACACCGCATCAAAAATGTCTTCCACCCCCGGCTTGCTGAAATAATCCCCATCCGAGCCGTAGGCCGGGCGGTGCTCTTTCGCCGCCAACGTGCGCGGCTCGCTGTCGAGGTGCGCGTAGGCGCCTTGCGTTTCCAGCACGTGCTGCAGGATGTACGCGGATGCGCCGCCCGGAACGTCCTCGTCCACCACGAGCAGGCGGTTCGTTTTCTTCACCGACTCAACGATGCGATGGTGCAGGTCGAACGGGAGCAAGGTCTGCACGTCGATGATCTCCACCGAAATGTCGGCTTCCTGGAGTTGTTTCGCGGCTTCCTGGGCGAGGCGCAGCGTGGAGCCGTAGCTCACCAGCGTCACGTCTTTTCCTTCGCGCAGAATTTCGGGTTCGCCGAGCGGGAGCGTGAAGTCGCCCCAGTTGCCGGGCATGCGCTCTTTGAGGCGATAGCCGTTGAGCGGCTCGATCACGATCGCGGGTTCGTCGCCGCGCAGGAGCGTGTTGTAAAATCCTGCCGCCTGCGTCATGTTGCGCGGAACGCACACGTATATGCCGCGCAGCGCGTGCACGATCATGCCCATGGGTGAGCCGGAATGCCAGACGCCTTCGAGACGGTGGCCGCGCGTGCGGATGATGACGGGCGCTTTTTGTCCGCCCACCGTCCGCCACTGCAGCGTGGCGAGATCGTCGCTCATGATCTGCAGCGCATAGAGCAAATAGTCAAGATACTGGATCTCGGCGATGGGACGCAGCCCGCGCATGGCCATGCCGATCGCCTGGCCGATGATGGTGGCTTCCCGGATGCCGGTGTCGAACACGCGGAGCTCGCCGTATTTTTTCTGGAGGCCTTCAAGTCCCTGGTTCACGCCGCCGATGAAGCCGGAATCTTCGCCGAAGATGCACACTTCAGGAAAGCGGGAAAGGATCGCATCGAAGTTGTCGCGGAGGATTTCCCGGCCGTCGTACATCTTTTCTTCAGCGCCGTATTGCGGTTTCGTTTCGCGGATGGCGAGGGCCGTGCCGCTGTAGAGCGTGGAGCTGTAGCGGTTGAAATTGGCAATGCTGTTGAGGGAAAGCCAGTTGAGCAGCTCCGTGCGCGCAGCAAGGTTTTCGGTGCGGCAGTAACGGAGGGCGGCCTTCACAGCGCCCATCATGTCGCGGCGGACAGGGTCGATCGCGGCGGAAAGGTCGTTGCGCACCTTCGTGATGAAAGCTGCATTTGCGCTCTGGTGCGCCAGCTTGTCGAGCAGGTCGAGCACTTCTTTCAGCTCGGATTTGAGCGGGGAGAGGTACGCGTCCCATGCGGCGCGGCGCTCGTTCTTCACGGTTTCTTTCGCTTCTTTTTCCACCGCGTCGAGCTCTTCCGCCGTAGCGAGGCCGGTAGCCGTGATCCATTCGCGGAACTTGCGGATGCAGTCGAAATCGTGCTCCCACTGGAGACGCTCTTTCGATTTGTAGCGCTCGTGCGAGCCGGACGTGGAATGGCCCTGTGGCTGGTTCACTTCTTCGACGTGAACGAGAACGGGAACGTGCTCTTCACGGCAGATCTTCGCCGCTTTTTCATACGTCTCCACGAGGTGCGGGTAATCCCAGCCTTTTGTCTTGAGGATCTGGAACCCTTTTTTCTCCGCCGTGCGCTGGAAACCGGCAAGCGCTTCGGAGATGCTTTCTTTCGTGGTCTGGTATTTTTTCGGAACGGAAATGCCGTAGCCGTCATCCCACACGGAGACAAGCATGGGAACTTGTAAGACGGCCGCGGCGTTCATCGTTTCCCAGAAGAGTCCTTCCGAAGTGGATGCGTCGCCGATGGTGCCGAACGCGATCTCATTTCCTTTGTGTGAAAATTTCTGGTATGCGGCTGCGTGCAGCAGCTCGTTGTTGCGGTAATGTTTCGATGCCAGCGCGAGACCCAGCAGGCGGGGCATTTGTGAACCTGTGGGGGAAATGTCGGAGGAAGAATTTTTGATCTTCGTCAGGTCTTTCCACGAACCGTCGGGGTTCAGGCTGCGTGTGGCGAAATGCCCGTTCATCTGGCGGCCGGCGGAGGAAGGCTCGGCTTCCACGTCGGTGTGAGCGTAAAGCTGTGCGAACCATTCGCGGATGGAAAGGTTGCCGGTGGCGAACATGAATGTCTGGTCGCGGTAATAGCCGGAACGGAAATCGCCTTCACGGAACGCTTTTGCCATGGCCACCTGCGCCACTTCTTTGCCGTCGCCGAAGATGCCGAACTTGGCTTTCCCGGTGAGCACTTCTTTCCGCCCGGTAAGGCTGGCCTCGCGGCTTTCATTCGCCACGCGATAATCCGCCAGCACCATGCTACGGAATTCTTGCCATTTCTCTTTTGAAACGGCAGCTTGTTTCTCCGCTACGTTACTCATAAAACCCGGTTAAGTGTGTGGTTAACCCGTACCGCCCCTGCATGGGGCAGCAGGCTCTAAAATTAAGGAATTTACCCCGCAAATCCCTTGTACCGGCAGAAGCGTATGAGTACTTTTCCATAAAATCAACGCTTTATGATGAAGACAACATTTTCATGTGCAATTGCATTGGGCTTATGCGCAATTTCCTGCGGTGATCCCGGCGGAAAAACACCGGCCGACAGCATCGCCGATACCATGAGCGCGAAATTGCCGGTGCACCTGGAAGACTTGCTCACGCTGACGTCGGAAGCTCAGCTGAAGTCGGTGTACGGCGCTTCACGCGTTTCATGGGATACGATCTGGGGCGCGGAAGGGACATTCGAGATGGGCACTTACCTCGACAAGGGAACGAAAAACGAGGTGCACATTTTCTGGGGCGACGAGCATCGCGGCTCGGGCGTGCTGAGCGCGGGCATCGAAGCGCAATACGATAAACGCGGGAATGCCGATTACAGCAACAGCTGGTCATCGCGCACCGGCGTGAAGCTGGGCATGACCGCGGATGAGCTGGAAAAGCTCAACGGCAGGCCGTTCGCATTTTCGGGTTTCGGCTGGGATTACGGCGGAGGCGTGATGGACTGGAAAGGCGGCACACTGGAAGAGGACGCGATCACAGTGACGCTGTCGGAAGGCGGAAATGCGCCGGAAATTTCAGAGCCGGAGATGGCCCAGATCCTCGGCGATCATGACGTGATGAGCGACAACGCGGTGGTGAAGAAAGTGAAGCCGCGTGTCGTGCGGATCACGGTGTTTGCGGAAGCGGAATGAATTTTTCGAAAAAAACAGGACAAAAAAAAGGAACCGTTCGTGGTTCCTTTTTCAATTTCTTAGTGGCCGCCGCCTTCTTCTTTTCCCTGGGGAGCCCGGTCGCCGGGGCTGCGCTGTTCGCCCTGGATGCCGCCTGAATCAACCCCGGAGGCGCTGTCCACGTGCACCGGGACTTCATGGTCATCCTGCTTCGGGTCTTGCTTCGGGTCCATTTCTTCGTGGTGTTCCTGGTCGAGCGCGGGAGCGCCGTGGTGGTGCGACTGTTCCGTGTCATGGGTAGCGCCCCATTTGTCGGTGCCGGAGATCCCGAGGATCCATCCGCCGAGCAGTGAGAAGCCGAATGCGATGACAAACAGGCCGACGAGGGGAATCCACCAGCTTTTGGGGTAATACTGGCCGTTGCCTTCGTTGTGGCTGTCGTGGCTCTGGCCATGTCCGTTGTGTTCGTGTGCTGCCATGTTCAGTTGGTTAAAGCGAATACGGGTGCAAGTATAAAGTTTTGGACTGAAAATGCCGAATCAATTTTTCAACGGGGAACGGTTGACGCCTCCCTGCTAAACGACCGTTCAGGCTGTCCGCACGCCCACCGATTTCAGGTAGAGCACATGCGACTTCAGGGCGGAGAACAGCGTGGGGTATTCGATGTATCTCACTTCGTACTTCCGGCACATTTCCTTCACCAGCTTGTGGATGGCGGGATAATGCACATGGCTGATGCGCGGGAACAGGTGGTGCTCCAGCTGGAAGTTAAGGCCGCCGGTGAGGAACAGCATGAACTTGCTGCGCGTGGAAAAATTGGCGGTGGTGGCGAACTGGTGAAGCATCCACGTTGCTTCGATCTTGTTCGTCTTTTCGTCGGGCACCGGGAACTCGGCGTCCTCGACCACGTGGGCGAGCTGGAACACCACGGCCAGCGTGATGCCGCACACCAGCGTAACGACCGCGTAGCCGATCAGCGCGTTGGCCCAGCCGGCCAGGATGACGGGAAGCGCGATGAAGAGGAAAACGTACACCAGCTTGCTCGCCCAGAAAATGGCGTGCTCGCGGAAGTTCATCTTTTTGATCTTGTGCCCGGAAATTTCGCCGGTGAAATACTTGAGGAAGTCGCGCTGGAACACCCACCAGAAGTGCGTGAGCGAATACAGCACGGGGAAATAGAAGTGCTGGTATTTGTGGAACCAGTAGCGGGGCTGGTGCTCGTTGGTGCGGATGAACGGCTTGATGTCGATGTCGTCGTCGTGCCCTTCGATGTTGGTGTACGAATGGTGAATGACGTTATGTTTTGTTTTCCAGAAGTACGAGCTTCCGCCCATGAGGTTGAGCGTGTAGGCCATCACTTCGTTGATCCAGGGTTTCTGGGAGTAGCTGCCGTGGGCGCCGTCGTGCATGACGTTGAAGCCGATGACGGCGAGGTTGAGCCCGAGCAGCGCGCAGAGGCCTAAGCTGATCCATACGTTGGGCTGTACGAACAGGAGGAGCCAGTAGAGCGCCACCGCGGTGGAAAGAACGATGATGGTTTTACTGTAGAGCTTCCAGTTGCCGGTCGGCTTGATGCCGCGGGTGGAGAAGTACTCTTCCACGCTTTTTTTCAGCGCGACGGTGAATTCGGTTTGTTTGTTGTTGAAGGAGATCCGTGACATCGAGTTCGGTCAGGTTTTACAACTGCTCTGGATGATGCTGCCTGTTTTCCGTGCCGTGTTTCGTGCACGGAAAATTACTGTGAGAATGCTAAAACAACCGCCGGCAGGCAAACTGCGCGACGGTTGTTAATCAATGGAGTGGCGGAAGATCGATGAACCTGCTCGCCGCGGCGAACGAGGAACGAAATGCCGTCCGTTCCGGATTAGTAGCGGTCGCGGCGATCGAAATTCGACGGGCGTTCGCTCTTCGGGCGTGCTTCGTTAACGTTGATGTTGCGGCCTTTCACGCTTGCACCGTTCAGCTCTGCGATGGCTTTCTGAGCTGCTGCGGTATCCGGCATTTCTGCAAAAGCAAAACCTTTGCTGCGCTGGGTGAATTTGTCAACGATGATTTTAACAGAAGAAACCTCTCCGTACTGGGAGAGCAATTGATGCAAATCTTCTTCCGTTGTGGCCCAGGCCAGGTTGTTGATGAACAGGTTCATGAAGTGGAGTTCTTGTTTGTTTTTGTTTGTTTGGTGGCAAAGATAGTCAGAAATCAATTACGCAATTTTTCCGCCCCGGTCCTTCCAGCCAAAAGAGCACAAAAAAAGAAGGCCGGAGCTGCGAAATCCGGCCTTCTGCACACCAATTGCACGAAACAGAACCTCTCTTTTTTTTACCTGACCTAACCCTTGGAGAGGAACGTTCAGCTATAAGACGGAGGAATTCGTAGATTGTTACACCCGGTTCATCGCTTTTCTGGAATTTTAACAAAAGCGTGAAAAAGCATCGCTCCTGTACCGGAATATCACCGTTCGTCACTCCCCGGAGTTGTTAAGGATGAGCTGTTGACATTTTCCCGGGAGATGGAAAATGGGGGAAAGGGGTGGAACCGACGAAATGTTGGTTGTTTTTCGTTTGTTGTTTGGTTGTTTGATGTTTTTCGTTTGTCACAGCAATTCCGGGTGTTCCGGGAAATTCCGTGCGACGATGGCTTTTTCCTTTTCATCCAGGAACCGGAAACCTGCAAACACGAAACCCGGCGCCACCGTACAACCCGCCAGCGCATAGTCTTCCGCCGGCCGCGCAGCCTGCCACCAGCCCGCGGGAACCACGAAAACCGGCTCGTGCCCCGCGCTCACCTCCCCGAGCAGGTGACGTTCCACCCGCGAAAGATCGGGCGGCATAACGAGCAGCTCCAGCGCTCCGCCTTCGTAGAAATGCCAGGCTTCATCCGCGTCCACCACGTGCCACCGGCTCACCTGCCCGCGCTCCAGCAAAAAATAGATCGACGTCATCGCCGCACGCTCGCCTCCTTCAGAAGCTGAACGATAAAGTTCACGATAGTAACCGCCTTCAGGATGGGGAAGGAGAGAAAGGGTCTTGATGAGCTTATTCATGAGAATGGAGAAGGGAGGGAGGAGTGCGGAGTAAAAGTAATAAATGAGAAGTTAGATGCGAGTAACAAAACTCCTCTCTCCTCCCTCCCTTCTCCATTCTTACTAAAAGCGGGAAAGGGACCGGCGCTGCGAAAGCCGATCCCTTTTTTTACACTGAACGTGTCCCTGACCTAACCTGTAAATACTAAAACCTTGCGCGGTTTCATGAATAAGACGTGCGACCTGCCGGTTAGTTACAGGGCACAGGTAAAAAGTTTACGGCGGGATGTGTTGCCGGCTTCACGCGGACATCCCCGAGCGACACGCGGGCCATCAATTCACCCCTGCCGGCCGGCACGCGCACACGTCGCTCATGCCAGTTGCGCTTCCAGCCCGGATCGGGTGAATTTTCCAGCCGGATCTCTCCTGCAAATACGCTCAGGTCGGCTTTGCCTTCGACGCTCAGGTTGCCCAGGTCGGCTTTGATCTGCCCGGCGTCGTTGCGCGCGCGGAGCCGTCCGAAGTTGCCCGACAGGCGGATCTCGCCGCCGCGGATGAGCACGGAAACGTCGTTGCCTTCCGGGACATATATGGTAAGGTTGACGATCTCATCCTGCCGCAGGAAGCTGAAGAAGGAATGACGGTCGATGCGGATGGCTTCATCCGTTTCGTGCAGGAACGGCACCAGGTTTTCGTCGTTCATCTGGTTCCCGGCCAGGACGACTTCTTCGCCGGGATGGGTGTGGATGCTGACGTGGCCGCCGAGCAGGACGATCTCCACCGGTTTTTTCGCCGGGTTGCTGAGGAGCTGGGTGAACGGGGATGCGTAGTACATGTGAAAACGAGTTTTGTGAAAGAATCTGTTAGTGGTTTGCCCGGAAGGAATCTTCAGCCGGGTGCTCAAAGCTTTCCGGTGAATGTGCTTTTGTTTCTTCCAGTTCCAGCCCCGCGCAATCCACGCACGCAAGTCCCTGGTCCGTCATCTTCCAGCGGCGGTCGACCATGTGCCCGTCGAGCGTGTTCGACACGTTGTCCACGTCATTCAGCATGTCGCGCAATGCCGGGCCGATGTAGATCACTTTGTTGCGCGGCACACGAAGTTCCATGCGCACTTCCTGCGCGCGCCAGTGCTGGCCCTTGCCGAGGGTGAAGAACGAATCGAACGTCAGCAGCGAATCGTCCTGCGCAATGTTGTAGGTGATCGCGTTCGCCCGCGCCTGCGCTTCTTCCGGGTTAGCCCCGTGCGCGTAACGGTACACCACGAGCTGGAAGCTGTCGTTCAGGGAAGGAACGATCTGCAGCGACTGGTTGCCGAATTTCACCACCTTGCCGGATGTGCAGACCATTTTCCAGCGGCTTACAAAATGGTGCTCCTGGTTCCAGCTTGCGTTGTAATTTTCGTTTTCCATTTCCGGGTCCACTTTTACGTTCAGGTAAAGTGTGTCCATGTGCGGGTTTTCCAGGGGGAAATAGGTGTGAACGCGTTGCTCGTCTGCAAAACCTTTTCCCACGCTCACGATCGCATAAACGCCCAGCGCGACCCCGCCGATCCAGAGCACAAGCGCCGTGATGCCGACGATCTTGTCGCTCCTTTTGATCCGGAACAGCAGGCGTATGCCTTTGTAGATCATCATCAGGATGGGAATGCCGAAGAGCAGCAGGCCGGCGGTGATCGCAAGGCCGTAGTGCATCCCGTCGGGAAACAGGTTGCGCACCGTGTCGCCGAATTCTTCCATGCCGAGGCTGCTCAGTGAAAATAATCCCAGCAGCAGCCCGATGAGGAACAGCACGCCGAAGAGGACAAGCGCGAACGCGAAGATGCGGCCGATCAGGTTGAAGACGCTACGAAAAAAATCTTCCACCCCTCCACGGTTCCGCCTGCGCCATTCGCCGGATTCTTCTTTCCATTTCCGCCCGTATTGCTTCGCATCTTCCCCGAAATTTTCCATCCGCTTTTTCAGGTCCTCGAAATCTTCTTTGATCGTGCGGCTGATGTTGTTCACGTCCACCGGCTCCCCGCGCATCTCCAGTTTCTCGGCAGTCGTTTCCGCTTTCGGAATGATGATCATTAATAAGAGGTAGAACAGGATGCCGCTGCCGCCGAGCGCGACAAGCACCACGAAGCCGATACGGATCCACACCGGGTCGATGTCGAAATAATGGCCCAGGCCCGAGCATACGCCGCCGATCACCTTGTCGTCGGGATCGCGGAAGAAACGGCGGCGTTGACGGCGCTGCGTGGTTTCCTCGCGGGTCTCTTCCCGGGGAGCCGATTTTTCTTCCGTCTTCGTTTCGTTGTCGGAGATCGCTTCCGGCTCGCCCATGAGGGAGATGACGTGATCCACATCGGCCATTACGACGACCTGCTTCGAAGGCCCGACACGCTCGCCGAGGATCTCCGCGATGCGCGACTCGATATCCGCCATGATCTCGTCCCGGCCCTCTTCCGCGCTGAAACGGTTGCGTACCGTGCGGAGGTAATTGCCCAGCTTTTCGTAAGCGTCTTCTTCGATATGGAAGATGATGCCGCTGATGTTGATAGTTACCGTTTTGTTCATCGCTTTATCGGGTTGTCGTTGGTAATGTTGATCGTGGTGTTTATTTTTTTCTTCGTGACCTCGTCGACTGATCTGACGAGCTCGTCCCAGGTCGCTTCCAGCTCACGCAGGAAACGTTCGCCGGTTTCGGTGAGGCGGTAATATTTTCTCGGTGGACCGGAGGTCGATTCTTCCCAGCGGTAGGCGAGGAGATCCAGGTTTTTGAGGCGTGTAAGCAGCGGGTAAAGCGTTCCTTCCACCACCACCAGCTTTGCGCGCTTCATCCTTTCGATGATCTCCGTCGGGTACGCGTCCCCTTCGGAAAGGATCGAGAGTATGCAGAACTCCAGCACGCCTTTCCGCATCTGGGCCTTTGTGTTTTCAATGTTCATTTTGATCGGTTTTGTTTCCAGGGGTATACCTTTTCCTGACGATGCAAAGATATAGTTATACTTTAGTACTATGCAAGACATAGTAGTATTTGGAATCGTAATCTATTGTTAATCAGGTATAAATTTTTTAATCGAGAAGACGTGAGACATGAGACTTGAGACGTGAGAGGGGGGTCCCAGGCGTCGAGAAGGAATTAATCTCACGTCTCAAGTCTCACATCTCAAGTCTTCTCATTGCCGCCGGAAACCGTACTTTTGCACCTCAAATTCTCTCCGAAGCATATGGATTTTTCCCAGCAGTTTGCTCATCTTTTAAGTGTTGACGGGCTTATCAGCTTATTCACCCTGGCCCTGCTGGAGATCGTGCTCGGGATCGACAACATCATCTTCATTTCGATCATTGCAGGAAAGATCAGTGACAAAAAGGACCGGAAAAAAGCGCGTACGGCCGGCCTGGTACTGGCGCTGTTGATGCGCGTGGGACTGCTGTTCGCCATTACCTGGATCATCGGGATGACGAGGCCGCTGTTTTCGCTCGGGACATGGATGACGGAAGCGTTCCAGGACATGGGCATGGAGCATGCCGATCTTGCGGCACAGATCACCGGGCGCGATATAATTCTATTCTGCGGCGGGATATTTCTTTTTGCAAAGACCATTTCCGAGATCCATGAAAAAATGGACATGGCAGACGATACCGAAGAAGAAAAAAAAATCAAATCGTCGGGCGTTTTTTCCGTGATCATGCAGATCATGCTCATCGACATCGTGTTCTCGTTCGATTCCATCCTTACAGCCGTGGGCATTGTGGACGAGGTGATCATCATGATCGCGGCGGTGGTGATTTCGATGGGCATCATGCTCGCGTTTGCCGGTAAAGTGAGCGCGTTCATCGAGAAGCATCCGACGGTGAAAATGCTGGCGCTCGCATTCCTGCTCATGATCGGCTTCCTGCTGGTCCTCGAAGCGTTTGAAGTGCACGTGCCGAAACCGTACGTCTATTCTGCAATGGCGTTCGCTTTCCTCGTGGAGATGCTGAACATGCGCCTGCGGAAAAAATCAGCGGCAGCGCGGGCGGCGGCGGAGAAACGTGCGGAGGAAGCGGAGAAACTGGCGGAAGGGGATTACGAGAACGGAGGGGCGAAGTAAACATCGCCATGTACACGGCGGAGTGAAATAAGCTGTCGTTCAGTTCATTTATAATGAACAAAGTAATTGATAACTATTTTATCAACATCCTCTTTATTTTAGATTTTCCACGTCTTATTGGGTAAATTGTCATATTCAATTTAACCCCAGTTAGATGTTTGCTGACCGCCAGCCGCGTCCTTCCCACGAATCACGCCAGCTCAATCATCCAGATGTGCAGGGATGGTGGAATGGACATCCCAAAGACGATCCGAAAGAGAAGCAGGCCAATGTCGTTGCCGTTCGTGCAATGCGCATGAACGATGGGGAAACGCCTTTTATGCACGACGATGAGCAGGTGATGGCCATGCCGGATGAGGACGAAGGCAAAGTGCAGCTGATGCATGACGGGGACGAAGGAAAAATCCAGCCGATGGCGGATGAGAGTGAAGGCAAAATGCAACCGATGAGGGGCGAAGAGGAAGGTAAAGTGATGCCGATGGTTGAACATGGCGGAAGCATGATGGTGCCCGCGAATGTTGAGAAAGGGATCAAAAGCAGTAAAGGACAAGGCAGTCCGCTGCCGGACAACGTGCAGAAGGACATCGGCGGGAAAATGGGCGCTGATCTCAGCGATGTGCGTATCCACACCGACGAACGGGCGCACAAAATGTCAAAAGGCATTAACGCCAAAGCGTTCACCCACGGGCAGGGTATTTACTTTAAGAACAGCAATTACGATCCTTCCAGCCGGGAAGGAAAAAGACTGCTGGCGCACGAACTGGGACACACCCGACAGCAAAAGGGCGGAGTGCAACGCAAGGTGCAGCGAGCCACCGACCTGCAGACGATCATGAACGCGCCGATGTATGCGCTCAAGTTCCAGTTATCCTATATCGGGGGGCTTGTTGCAGGCTTTCTCACGTCCCTTAAAGACATGCTGGTCCAACTGTTCAGGATGTCCATTTTCTACAAGTTCTACCAGCTTTTCACCGGCGAATTGTTCGAAGACGTGAAAGAAATGGGCTACCTGATCAAGAACATGACGTGGGAGCTGTTTAAAGAGGCACTGTCGGAAATATGGAACGAAACCTGGGGCGACATCAGGGCTTACTGGAAGAAAATGACTTCCTCCGATCCATGGACAGCTGGCTACTCCTGGGGTTGGGTCGTTGGCTACATCGTTGCGGAAATACTTGTAACGATTTTCACCATTGGATCAGTCAGCGGGGCGAAGCTCGGGACGAAGCTCATGCAGTGGATGAGGAGGATAATTAATAAAGTGGCAAAATGGGGCGGGAAGACGCTCAGGGCGATCAAACGGCCGCTGGTGAAGATGGTGAAAAAAATAGGGATGCAAATAAGAGGATTGAAAAAGGGTATTCGTATGGCAAAAACTCCCAAGCTGGGAACACTTAAATTTGCTGATAAGGTCAGTACTCAAAAAATGGCGAGACATCTTAAGGGAAGTGCGCCTGCGGGAAAAAGCTATTTTTATTCAATCGATGATGCTCAGGCCGTATTGGATGCTTATAATTCCGGGAATTATAGGCTCATTAAGGAAAACATAAACCAAAATTCTGTTACAATTGAAGTAAGTGGTATAACCGGCAGGTATGTGAATACTAATAATCCTAATGGGTTGCCAGATTTGGATGTCCCCACTGATAAATTTATGATTCAATCAACACTTTCCCCTAAAGTTGTACCAGTAAATCCAGTCAAATGAATACGAATAAGATCACTAAAACGCAGCTTATATTATCTGCTCACAGGGCGCTATTGTTTAATATTCTATGTTCTGTGCGGTTCATATTTATAGATGTTAATGATAATAAACTACTAGTTTCAATATATGCCGACAAGGATTTTTCAGTGGATGAAAAAGATATTTACTATGCAGTTAGTGGGGAAATATCCGGTGATTTTCCAGAGTTAGACGACGCGATATCTGAAGTGAGATTTTTTGTCGATGATTCAAATTTCGAAGACATTACAAATCCTGGAATCTTGATCTATGCCAGGCATGAATAATTAAATTCCGGGACAGCGGATTATTTATGGGAACTGGCTGCTGGGCTTCCTTTTGCCGATGGGGCATGGTGCTCACGGCGGGTGCTGCTGGGGTTGAAAAAGGACCATTTCCTTTCCTCCCGGATTTTTGTAACTTCCCTTCGCAAACGCTTGAAAATCCTCTTCATGAAAACGCTATCCGCTGTAACCCGGGGCCTTGCCGTCCTGTTTCCTGCCGTGCTATTCGCCGGTAATGTTTCCGCCCAGATCAGCCAGCCGCCCGTTGCCGGGAAATCGCAGCTGCACTTCGAAGAGAACAAAGGCCAGTGGCCCGCGCCGGTCATCTACAAGTCGGATCTTTTATCCGGGCACGTTTTTTTCGAACGGAACAGCTTCCTGTTTTCCTTCTACAGCCACGACGACCTCGACCGTATCCACGAAGAAACGCACAAAGCGAAATCGACGAACGTGCTGCATAAGATGGAGCAGCAGAAAGTGCGCTGCCATGCGTACCGCGTTACGTTCCCCGGCGCACAGTCTAACGCAGTTGTCGCCGGTACAGGGAAACTCGCGCAATACAGCAACTATTTCATCGGCAACGACCCGCAAAAATGGGCGGGCGACGTGGGCAATTATTCGCAGGTGAATTACACCGGCCTTTACCCGGGCATCGATGCGAACATCTACAGCAACGGCCTCAACCTGAAATACGATCTCATCGTTTCCCCGGGAGCCGACGCGGACGTGATCCGGATGAGCTACGACGGCATTTCAAAAATGAAACTCGACGACGGAAAGCTCGTGCTCTCCACGGCATTTATGGACATCACCGAAGCCGCGCCATATGCGTACCAGGTGATCGACGGGAAAAAGATCGAAGTGCCTTGCCGTTTCGTGCTGCAGGGAAATGAGGTCAGCTTCGAATTTCCTTCCGGCTACAACAAACGCATCCCGCTCGTGATCGACCCCGTGATCGTTGCGTCGACGTATTCAGGTTCCACTGCGACTACTTACGGGCACTCCGCGACATACGATCTTGCGGGAAATATTTATTCCGCAGGCCGCTGCTTCGGCACGGGATACCCGGTAACGACCGGCGCCTACGATCTTACGTTCGCCGGCAGCGTCGACATTTCCATCAGCAAATACAATCCCACGGGCACGAGCCTCACGTACGCAACGTACATCGGCGGCACTTCCGACGAATACGCGCACAGCATGTTCGTCCACAACAACGAGCTTTACATATACGGCAGCGCCGGATCCACCGACTACCCGACCACCGCGGGCGCGTTCGATGCCACGCACAACGGCGGCACGTACGACATCATCGTCACACACCTCAATTCCACCGGCTCCGCGCTCGTCGGTTCTACGTACGTGGGCGGAAGCGCAAACGACGGCAGCAACGCCATTTATACGCACTACGGCGATCCGTACCGCGGCGAGATCATCGTCGACGGAGCGGGAAATGCACTCGTGGCGAGCTTCACCAGCTCCACCAATTTTCCGGCTACAGCCGGCGCGTACGACGTGACGGCAAACGGCATGCAGGACGGCTGCGTCATCAAGCTCGATCCTGCGATGTCGGCGCTCACCTGGGCGACGTACCTCGGCGGGTCCAATAACGACGCGGCTTTCGGCATACGCCTGAATTCCACCGGCGACGTGTTCACCTGCGGCGGAACATCCAGCACCGATTTTCCCATCACCGTCGGAACCTACCAGACCACTTACCAGGGCGGATCACTTGACGGCTTCCTCGTCCAGCTCACCGGCAACGGCGCGACGCTGAACGCGTCCACCTATTTCGGCACCAACGCGCTCGATGAAGCGTTCTTCCTAGACGTCGATTACGACGACGACGTTTACATCTATGGCGAAGCGCAGGGCGGCGCGCCGGTGACGGCCGGTGTATACAGCGTGGCCAACAGCGGCATGTTCGTCGCGAAATTTCCGCCGGCGCTGAATAGTTTGCTTTTCTCCACGACTGTCGGCAACGGCGGCCTGACTTCAACGCTTGCGCCATCCGCGTTCATGGTGGACGTCTGCAAGAACATCTACTTCGCCGGTTTCGGCGCGAGCGGTTATCCCGTTACCGCAAACGCATTTTATTCCGGGCCGACGGTCGGCACTTCGTGGCTCTGCGCGTTATCGCCGGGAGCGACTTCGCTGTTGTTCGCCACGTATTACGGCGCCAACCACGTCGACGGCGGCACCAGCCGTTTTGATCCGAGCGGGGTCGTTTACCATGCCGTCTGCCAGGGCGGGACCGGTTTTCCCACGACAGCGGGCGCGTATAGTCCCGGGCTTTCTCCCCCGGGCTGGGACGTTTGCGTATTCAAGATCGACTTCGAGCAGATGGGCGTGCAGGCACAGGCAGCACCCGCGCCGAATTCTTCCGGCTGCGCACCGTTCGTCGTGAACTTCACCAACGGCAGCAACGGTGTGGATTACATCTGGGATTTCGGCGACGGAAGCCCGCAGGATACTTCTTCTTCGCCTTCGCACCAGTTCGATTCCACCGGGACGTACACGGTGATGCTCATCGCGATCGATTCGGCAAGCTGTAATATTTCCGACACCGCGTACGTCACGATCACCGTGCTCAACCAGATCTCGGCGTTCCTCGGCAACGACACCACGTTCTGCCCGCCCGGCACGATCCTGCTCGACGCCGGCATCAGCGGCGCTACGTACCAGTGGAGCACCGGCGCAAGCACGCAAACGATTTCCGTCGGCTCACCGGGCGATTACTGGGTGACCGTCTCGTTGGGCAGCAACTGCACCGCGACGGATTCCATTTCCGTGCAGACATTCACCTATCCCGGCGCGGGCCCCAACCAGCTCGTATGCCCGGGCAATGCCGTGACGATTTCCGCGGCGTATCCCGGCGGCACGTATGTGTGGAGCACCGGTGAAACGACACCGGAGATACAGGTGACGAGCGCAGGCCAGTATTGGGTGCAGATGACGTACGGCAACTGCGTCGTCTATGATACTGTCGCAGTCGATTACACGGTGGGCGGCGAAGTGATGCCGCCGAATGTTTTCACACCGGACGGAAGCGGCGTCAACGACGTGTACGACATCGGCAACCCATCGCGGAATGGATTCCACCTCGAGATCTACAACCGCTGGGGCGAGCTGATGTTCGACACCTTCGATCCCGCGATCCGCTGGGAAGGCACGTACAACGGCAAGATCTGTCCCGAAGGCGTTTATTACTGGATCGTTTTCTACGAAGACTGCACCGGGACGCCCGCGGAGGATCATGGATTTGTGCACCTTATGCGGTAGCCGCTTCTTAAAAGCGGCGGTTGGCAGGGCGGCGGTTGGCGGTGCGGCGGTTGGCAGTCGGTGTGGTTTAAGCACGTAGAAATTTTCTTCCGATTCATACGAGCGGCGGTTGGCAGGGCGGCGG
>CBIHOC010000059.1:0-21113 GCA_966211705.1 uncultured Chryseobacterium sp. | reverse complement strand
ACGGTCCCGCCTCCCCCCCCCCGCCCAAGAGCCCCGCCTCCACCCCCCCCCGCCACAGGCCCACCCCTCCCCCCCTCCGGCGCCGCGCCAATCACGAATATTACGAATTTACGAATTACGAATGATGCGAATGGTGCGAATGGTGCGAATGGTGCGAATGATACGAAGGTGCGACTCGTGATTAGGACTAGCTGCAAAATAGTGAGCTGGGAGCTTCCCCGCTGGAGCGATTTGTAAATTCGTAATATTCGTAATTCGCACCCTGTTACCGCTTCGTGTTCATATCCATAGAAGCGCACCCGAAATGCCTGAACCGAAACCGACATACGTGCTTATTGCGAAAAAGGACCGGGAGTCCATTCGCGTGCTGTATGAGCGGTACGGCAAAAAGCTGTTCGGGTATGCGCAGCGCAAATGGAAAATGGGTGAAGACGAAAGCTGGGACCTCGTTTATAAAACGTTATACCGGGTAATCGAAACGCATTCCTCGTACACGTTCGCCGGGGAGGAAAAATTCGGCACGTTCGTTTTTACCGTCTTCATCAATTACCTGCGGAATTTTTACCGCGACCGGAAAAACCTGCCGGTGGAGATTACGCAGCTCGACGAAACATTTTCAGAGCGGGAAATGCCGGACAGCGATGCGGCCCCTTCTCCCGCGATGCAGCTTCTCATCAGCGAGCTTGATCAACTCGAAGACTGGGAACGCATCCTGCTCCTCATGCGCAGCCAGGAAATTCCGTACAGCAGGATCGCGGAATTCACGGGCAAACCGGAAGAGCAGCTGAAAGTGTATTACCAGCGGCTGAAAAAGAAGCTGGCAACACGATTAGAAGAAAAGCTGACGCATGAAAAATCCGCCACGAAAGATGCGGCGGGTAAAAAAGAGCACCCATGAAACGCACGGACAACGACACACTCATCCCGGAACACGATTTCGATGTTCTGCTGCGTCATGCGCTGCTCGACAACGAAAAGACGTTTAACGAACTCAACCTCGATCACATGGCACAAGAACTTTTTGCTTCAACCGGCGAGACCATTGCCGCAGCCGGGCAGGAAATTTCCGTCGTCGAAAAACTGGTCCGCGATTTCAAACCGTCGCGCCGGAATTTCCGCCTGAACATTTTGCTCCTCGTCCTTTTTGCCGGCGCAGCGATCGCCGCCCTTCTTTATTTTTCCCCGTCGCCGGGACAACCGGTCACGACGGCACAGCCCGCAGCGCCGCAGCCGCTGCAGCCTGCCGAAGCGCCCGGCCCGGTGGCGAACATCACCGCCGAGCAGCTCACGTCCAATCCCACGCCACGCATCAACCCGGTCATCGCCGCCCTGTCCGATTCGATCGCCGTGGAAAAAAATCTCCCGGGCGAACTCATTCCGGCATCGGCACAACGTTTCACGGCGGCCACGATGCACATCCCGGAAGAATACGAATTCGCGTACGAAGAAATTCCCATGCTGACGGAAGCGCAGACCAAACAGACCGCGAAGGATAAACTTTCCATCCTGCGCAAAGTGACGAAAAAGCATGAGTACGCGCGCCTGCCTGGCGGCGCAACCAACGTGAACGGCACGCTTTCGGGTACGATAAACGGCTTCTCCATAAAAGGCGCGGAGGTATCCAACTTCGAGTACCGCACTTTTCTCAACGATTTGCTTGTGCAGGGCCGGCACGAAGATTACCTGCTCGCACGGTTCGTGAAAGGCGGCTGGACGAAAATCGGGTTGCCGCAGCTGGAGAATGTGTACGAAGAAAGCGAACGCTACAACGATTTCCCGGCGGTGAACATCACACGCAAAGGGGCAGAATTGTATTGCGAATGGTTCACAGCGTCGATGAAAGAAGCGATCGCGAAGAAGGACGTGAAGTGGGAACAAAAAACCATGCCGGTGTTCCGCCTGCCGACCAACGTCGAATGGATCTATGCCGCGCGCGGTGGCGATACAACGATACAGACCCCGTGGGCGAAATATTACACGGGACTGCAGAACAGCCGGGGCTGCTTCCTGTGCAATTTCAACTACGGCATCTCGAAAGACAAAGTGAGCCCGATGGGCCAGGGCCTGAGCGAAGGCAAAAAAAGCTGCCTCTCCGAAAAGCCGCCGAAATGGCCCATCGTCACCACCGCCGGCAAAGCGATCGACACGCTCCTGGCCGCGCCGGTATGGTCGTACAATCCGAATTCGATCGGCGCGTACTGCATGCTCGGCAACGTTTCGGAAATGGTGTGGACATGGGAAAGCGGCGACAACCCGAAAGGCGTGGCGCGCAGCATGGGCGGCTCCTGGTACAGCCACTTCAGCAACGTGCTGATCGAAGCGCCTGAGCAGTATGTGGGTGTGATTGATGCACAACCGTATATCGGCTTTCGGATGGTGATGAGCTGGCAGGAACGTTGAATTCAAAGATTCAATCGTTTGTCCCGAGGACTCGGGACTTCACTATTCAACAATTCAAAGATTCAAGATTCAAAGGCTGTCCGGGAGGATGGCTTTTGTGTTTGATCAAATCCGGATTTTCGGAGGCGCAGTTAACACAGTCTTCATATAGTCTTAAAAGTGGCGGAACGGTCTTACGAATCACGTTGGCTTAATTTTGTGTCACATGAAAAAGGCGCTCACCATTCTCCTGTTGCTTCTACAACTTTCGCTCTTCGCAGGCAATCCCGGCGACGACGTGATGTTCGTTACCGGGACGGTTGTGGATAAACAAACCAGTGAAACCCTCGCCGGCGTTGAGGTTCGTGTGAAAGGAACGAACATCGTCACGTTCACGGATTTCGACGGCAACTTTTTCATCAACGATCTTCCTTCCGGCTCTTACGAGCTCCAGTTCAGCTACGTGACCTACTCCGCCACAAAGGTCGTCACCGGCGATTGCAACAATTGCCCCGCGGTCAGCGTCGTTCTCGGGCAGCGGTGAACCCGCATTTCCAGGTTAATTCTTAACATGCGTCTCACTTTATTGGTCTGGCCACCAGCAAGTTAACTCCTGTGTAAAGTTTAGGTTACGCAATCATGATGCGAATGGCAACGGCTGCACGACATTTGAATGAGAGATCCGGTAGCTATCGGATGAACGTGCAGAAGTATAACCTAAAACCCGCAGCCATGAAACGTGTGATCTTTTTCTTCATGCTTGCCCTGCTTCCCGCTGTAGCATTGAATGCGCAGCAGGTGTTTATCCAGGACGGAATGTATGTGAACGCCGACGGACAGCTCTATACCGGCCAGTTCGTGCAGCGTTATACAAACGGTGTAAAACAATCGGAGATCAACATCATCCGTGGAAAAGCGGACGGTTATGCCGTTTACTATTACGAAAACGGTGCGAAAATGGAAGCGGGACGTTTCCTCGCCGGGCTGCGCGAAGGTTTGTGGGAAAGCTGGAGCATGACGGGATCAAAAACCGGTGAAGCGAATTACAAAGCCGGCCAGAAAGACGGCACGTGGATCGTGTGGGATGAACAAGGGCATAAACGCATGGAAATGCATTACCTCGCAGGGAAAAAAACCGGCACGTGGAAAATGTGGGATGAGAATGGAACGCTTACCGGGGAACGGACGTATTCTGAAGCGCAATAAATTCAAAGATTCAAACACTCTCTCGTCACAAGTGACGAGAATCGCTATTCAACAATTCAAAGATTCAAAGGCTGTCCGGGAGGATGGCCTTTGTGTTTTTAAGTCAATTTTTAATAATGTATCAGTTTAACCTCTCCCGGAAATGTCCACTTGTAGGCGAAAAATTGAAAAACCACGGAGACACGGAGGCACAGAGTTCTTTCAAACTGAGACACTACCCAATTTTTGGGTTACTGCAACTCCGACAATTCCAGCCAGCGCAGCGTTTTTATCTCCAGTTCATTTTCGATCACAGAAAAACGTTCGGATAATTTCTGCAATTCTGCGTGATCGGAAACGGAAGCAAGCTTCTCCGTGATCTCCGCTTTTTCTTTTTCCAGCAACGGGATTTCTTTTTCCAGCTGATCGAACTCGAACTTTTCTTTGAAAGAAGGTTTGCGTTTTCCTCCGGTTTCTGTTTTTACAACCGGCTCTTTCACTTCCGGCTTCGCTTCGACGGCGATCGTTGCCGGAGCCTGTGATTCCTGCAAGGGGCGTTTCTCATCCCGCTTCTCCCGCCACTGCGAATAGTTGCCGGGGAAATCGCTGATCACGCCATTGCCTTCGAAAACGAACAGGTGATCGACGAGCTTGTCCATGAAATAACGGTCGTGCGATACGATGAGCACGCAGCCGGGGAAATCGGCGAGGAAATCTTCGAGGATGCCGAGCGTAAGAATATCGAGATCGTTCGTGGGTTCGTCGAGGATGAGGAAGTTCGGGTTCTTCATCAGCACGGTGAGCAGGTACAAACGCCGGCGCTCACCCCCGCTCAGGGAAGAGACGTAGTTGAAATGCGAATGCGTGGGGAAAAGAAAACGCTGCAGCATCTGCGATGCGGAGAGCTTCGTTCCGTCGGCAAGCGGGAAAAATTCCGCGATGTCTTTCACCACTTCGATCACGCGCTTGTCTTCTTTCAGCACCATGCCCTGCTGGGAATAATACCCGAACACAATCGTTTCGCCGGCCTGTATCTTTCCCGAATCCGGCTGCTCGAGGCCCATGATGATGTTGAGCAGCGTGGATTTCCCGACGCCGTTCTTTCCCACGATGCCGATCTTTTCACCGCGCTTGAACGTGTAGTCGAAACCCTTGAGAATGGTTTTGTCGCCGAAACTTTTATTCACGCGGATCAGCTCGATGATCTTACCGCCCATGCGCGACATTTTCACTTCCAGCTTCAGCTCTTCTTCGGGCTTGCGGCCTTTCGCTTTTTCAGCAACGTCCTTGAACGCATCCGTTCGCGCTTTCTGTTTCGTTCCCCGCGCGCGCGGCATCTTGCGCACCCACACGAGCTCGCGCCGGTAGAGGTTGCGCGCTTTCTCGAGCGAGCTGGCGTCCGCTTCTTCGCGTTCGGCTTTGCGCTCGATGAAATACGTGAAGTCGCCGTCGTAGTTGAACAGCGTTCCGTTGTCGATCTCGATGATGCGGTCGCACACGCGGTCGAGGAAATAACGGTCGTGCGTGACGAGCAGGATGGTGAGGTTGCGCGACGTGAGGTAGCCTTCCAGCCATTCGATCATGTCGATGTCGAGGTGGTTGGTCGGCTCGTCGAGGATGAGCAGCTCCGGCGCGGCGATGAGCAACTGCGCGAGCGCGAGGCGTTTGCGCTGTCCCCCGGAAAGCGTGGCCACGCTCTGCGATACTTCCGTAAAGCCAAGGCGGCTCAATAATGTTTTTACTTCCGTTTCATGGTCCCACGCGTTCAATTCCGTCATGCGTTCCATGGCCGCATGCAGCTTCGCCTGGAGCGCGTCGCTGTGGTCGTGCGCCGATTGTTCCAGCAGCAGCTCGTATTCCCGCACCAGCTTCGACGCTTCCGCTTCGCCTTCAAGCACCGCTTCGATCACCGTTTTGGTTGCGTCGAACACCGGCTCCTGCTCCAGCACGCCGATCGTCAGGTCGCGGCGCGTCGACACTTTTCCGCTGTCGGGCGTGTCTTTCCCGCTCAGGATGCGCAGCAGCGTCGACTTCCCCGCCCCGTTCCGGGCCACGAGGGCTACGCGGTCGCCGTCCTCCAGCCCGAAGCTGACGTCTTTGAAAAGGGTTCGGATGCCGTACGATTTGGAGATATTTTCGACCGAGAGAAGATTCATGGGGTGCAAAGGTACTCAATAAGGGAGCAGGTGTTAGGGCTGAGGTGGGGTCTACTTACTTAGCTAACCAATCCGGACAAAGAAAAACCCGTAATCAGGTACGGGCTTATTATTTAAACATAGAAAACGTCTTCCGGCATCGTTTCGAGAATGTGAGTTATGATGTTCAGAACAACATCGCCCTCCTTCCACTCTTTTTCGTCACACTTCACTTTAAAAAACACTTCTTCCACTTCTTCTCCATTTTTAACAGCGATTTTTTTTGAAACGACCGTCGTCATTTCCCAACATTCCTCCTTTCCATCACGATTGAAACAAAAGAAAACAGGACAGCCAGACGGATTTGAAAATGGTTTTAGTTGAAAAATGTATTGCTCAACGTGAGGGGCAAATCTTATCGAGCGTTCTCTTTCTGTCGGTGTAAGTCTAATTGTGTAGTTCATAATTCAAATTTACGCCGTTAATTGACAACGTTAGTTTTTGCCTTTTGCTTCTGCTCTCGATTTTCTAATTGATTCTCTAAATAATTCCTGAGGATTAACTACTGGTAAAACAAAAGATCCATTAGTGCGATCAGCCAAAAGCGCCCTTGTATGACTAAGACTAATTGATCCGATTGTTATCAGAAACATTTCAGGCAAATCAATTTCTTTCCCTTTTTCATGTTCAAACTCTGCCAGATTTACTATTTGAAATATCGTTGAACAAACAATAGATGCTATAGTTGTATCATTGCTCTGGTCATAAAATCTAATACCAATTTTTACTCTTACTTCATTTGGATGGTCCCCCGATGCGTAATGATGATTTATTGTCATGCCAAGGGGGTCTATGTCTATTTTTTTTTGCACATAGTTCTCATGCCAAAAAAATTCAGATGTATAAATAGCGTCTACGCGAAACGTTACTGATACGGGATCTTTCTTGTTGCTCATACTTGTATGCCCTTTTAGTTTAGGCCGCTACATCTAATGCATCTGGAACGGTAGCGGTTTTTGAAAAAGACAAAGAAGTAAGGGTTCCTCCTAAATCTATATTTATTTTATTCGTCTGATTTTCATCTTTTTCTGAATGTTCCTTTGGAGCATATTTTTCTCTTGCTCGAGTGTCTGTCATGATAATATCTTCACCCAGCGCGATTTCCATCTTTATGATAGATTCAAGGGTTATGTTATGTAAACCAGAGAGCCATTTACTTATTTCCGATGGTTTTTTGCCAAGTTTATCCGCAAGCTGTTTTTGGTTTTTAATAGCGGGATGCCGACTAAAGAAAAGTCTAACCTGGTCGCTTATGTCCAAGTTTTTTGAAACGAACTTTTCGTCTTCAGGATTAACCTGATTAATAATATCATCAAAATCTTTCGTGTCCATTATACAGGGAAATTTAAGTCTTCAAGATTAGTGATGTCTTGACCATCGTGCTCTATCCCTATTTCTTTTAATTTCCTGACCCAGCCATTAGCTTGACGGAAAAAAGGAGCCACACGTGGGCAGTCTTGTGCAGAATCTGTTGTTTTTATATCTCCATTGAACAGAATTACGATTTGTTCACTAACCCAGTAACAATAAAGGCGAACTGTACCATTGGGTGACTTTCCTATTTTCCTTCCGATTCCTTTGGGTGGTAATGCATCCGCCTTATTCTCATCTCGAAAATAAGTCGAAGTTGCTCCCCTTTCGCCTATTTGCTTTATCCATGAAGCAAGTCGTGAAACCTCTTGCTTGTGTTCCTCCCAATTTTTAGATTTCTTCCAGAACTTTGCTATTTCGCTTTGTGAGCCATCCTCTATTTGGATAGTGTAATATGACACTCTGTCGAGCCGCATATAAAGCACTACTGAAGCAAAGGTATTCACTTATAAGTTAATTTACAAATACTGAATATTATTACTCTGGTGCATAGTTAATTACGATTGAAAACAGGGGTAAAAGTCCTGAAATTCGACTTAATTTTACTATTTCACCCTTACCAATTCGGACAGGGGCACGCCAAGTGCCTTAGCAATTTTCAACAAGGTTCTAACGGTCGGATTAGTCCGGCCGTTTTCTATTCGGGAAATGGTCAATTCCTGAACCTCGCATTTTACCGCAAGGTCAAGCTGTGACATTCCTTTCTTTCGCCGTAGGTCGGCTATATTCTTCCCGATCTGCTTTAACTCTTTCATTCTACCTCAATATTGCGGCAATTCGGGCTAACGTCACTTATCATAAAAGATGGCATCATATATGTTATGTAGATTGATTTTCTGTTACATTTGTTCCATGCCAGCTACCAAACGCCACAACAAAGGATGGTGGGTTTCTTTCCCAAATAAAGGGATCGTCGACGTGGTTTCCCACGAAACAGGAAAGGTGGTTTGTAGTCTATCTGTTTCAGATTACGAAAGCCTAGAGGACGCTAAGACAATGGCCGAAATAATCGCCTGTCTGCCCAAATTGCTATCCCCTAAATTACTCATGAGGCTGGCGAAGCTAATGCCGAAGGATTGACCCGTTGCGTTATCTTTGTACCAATAGCAAAAGAAAAGAAGGACGAACCGATGAAGTTGAACACTTATATCTCCCGGGCCTCCTGAAAGGTTTTGATTCTGATCTCTCTATTATAGTTAAGCTGCAGCAGTTTTATTCGTGATCAAAAAACTGGCAAGGAAAAACCAATAGCTCAGGTTCTCCCATCCTCGTCTTTCTCCTTATAAACATAATTGATCCCGACCGGCCGGCTTCTCACACCATGTTCATCTCCTTCGCCCTCCGTCTCCTCACTCTTTGCTTCCTCCGCCGCGGCGGACTCCCCTACTCCATTCTCTTCTTCTTCCTCCTTCTCATCCTCGAAAAACTTCCTCGGCTGCGGACCTTCTTTCCGGAACACCACCGACAAGATCAATCCCGTTAATCCGCCATACAAGTGCGCTTCCCACGACACCTGCGGATCGAACGGAAAAATTCCCCACACCATGCTGCCGTACAAAAACACGACGAGGAAAGAGATCATCGCCAGCTGCGGGTGACGGCGGATCATGCCGCTGAAAAAGAGAAATGACGCCAGTCCGTACACCACACCGCTCGCGCCGAGGTGAAACGCTTCACGCGCGAAGAACCAGAGCAACGCGCCGTTCAACAAGTACACGAACCAGAACACTTTTCCCGCAATTCCTTTATAGGCGTTGAACAGCAAATAACCGAGCACGATGAGCGGAATGGTGTTGCCGATCAAATGTTCCCAGCCGGCATGCAGCAGCGGTGAAGTGAAGATGCCGCGCAGTCCTGCGAACGTCCGCGGGTAAACGGAATAAACGGCCCAATCGTCCTGGAGAAATCCCTGCGCGAGCTGGATGAGCCACAGGATCACCACGAAGGTGAACGGGAACAGGTCCCGCAGCAGGACGAAATGGCGTGACACGATGTGTAAATTTCAAATAATAAAAGCCCAAATCCCAAAAGGCTACGAAGTTTGGAATTTGAAGCTTTGTGTTTTGGTATTTTCTCTCAATAGCCATGCCACCGCGGAATTGGTGACGGAATGGCAGTTGCGGGGTAAATTTCGTAAATTTGGTATTGTCATGCTGCGGAAACCCTTTGCCGTTTTTTTCCTGGTCATCTTTCTCGCCAACACTGCGGGATTGGGCCTGCTTTCGGCTTACCTGCTGCACCGGCATCGCGTGGAAATGAAGGAAGCCGCGAAATCGCAATCGGGGGAAATCCTGCGCATCGCAATTGCGGACCTGGAGAGCGGGAAAGAAAAGCTGGATTGGGTGAAAGAACATGAATTCGATTTCCACGGCAACCGTTACGACGTCATTTCCCAATCCCGTGAAGGCGATTTTCTCGTGATCCGCTGCATCAACGACACGAAGGAGAAAAAACTGGAGCGCCGCCTCGCCGAACAAACGGAAAGCAATTCCGATTCTCCTGCGAAGAAAAATTCCTCCGTAAAAAAAGGCATCAACGATTACCTCGCGGAGTCCGCACCGTTTTTTATTCCCGCGCCATCCGTTCCTGTTGAGTGCGCACCCTTCCTGTCCCACATCCCCGGGACATTCTTCACCGTCGATTCTCCCCCGCCGCGATCGGTTTGATCCGCCGGCATTCGTGCCGTTTCTTCGCAGCTGTTTTCACGGCTGCTGATCGTTATTTCATTACGGATTAACCAATTTTTTATGAACCGGAAAATCTTTTCGTTCATCGTCGCGTGCTTTTTGCTCGCTGCGGTAGACGGATCTACACAAACCATTACGGTCACGGATGAGCTCACCCGTGAACCGGTAAGCAATGCCGTGATCACTTCGCGGCTTCCCGCGCCGAACATCAAACTGTGGAGCGCAACGACCAACGGGAAAGGACAGGCCGACATCACGCACATCGCCGGCGAAGACAGCTTGTACATTCGTCACACGAACTACGGCACGCAGGGATTCGCCATGGCCGGCGTGAAAAAGAACGGCTACCAGGTACGCCTGCGCGGGCGTTCGCATTTGCTGGACGAAGTTGTTTTTTCTGCGAACAAAACCGCCGAATCGCGCGAGGACATCCCGTACACGATCGGGGTGGTCACGGACAAAGATGTGGCGCTGGCCAACCCGCAGACGTCCGCCGACATGCTGATGAACACGGGACAGGTGTTCGTGCAGAAAAGCCAGGCGGGCGGCGGAAGTCCGGTGCTGCGCGGCTTCGAAGCCAACAAGGTGCTGATCGTCGTGGACGGCGTGCGCATGAACAACGCCATCTACCGCGCGGGCCATTTGCAGGATGCGGTGACGATCGATCCGAACATGCTGGAGCGAACGGAAGTTTTGTTCGGCCCTTCGTCGGTGATCTACGGCAGCGATGCGCTGGGCGGCACGATGCATTTTTATTCCCGCCGCCCGAAACTTTCTTCCGACACGGGAATTTTCGTCGCGTCGAATGCGATGCTTCGCGCCTCATCCGCCAACAACGAGCTGAGCGCGCATTTCGACATCAACTTCGGCGGGAACAAATGGGCTTCGCTGACGAGTGTCACGCGTTCCGACTTCGGCGACCTGCGCATGGGCGCCAACAGCAACGATCCCGCAAACGGAAGTTTGTGGTGGAACACGCTGTACGTGGAGCGCATCAATGGCGTCGACAGCGTGCTGCGCAATCCCGATCCGCTGGTGCAGCGCCACACGGGCTACTCGCAGATCGACCTGATGCAGAAGTTCCTGTTCATCCCGAACGGAAAACTTTCGCACCTCGTCAATTTCCAGCTTTCGACCTCTTCGGATATCCCGCGCTACGACCGGCTTGCGCTGATCGACGACGCGACGGGCCTCCCGGTGTATGCCGAATGGTCGTACGGCCCGCAGCGGCGCATCCTCGCATCGTACACGCTCACGTTATACGGCGACAGCGCATTCTACGACAAAGCCACCGTCATCGCCTCTTTCCAGAAGATCGACCAGGACCGCATCACGCGCCGTCTCGGGAGCTCGAAGCGCAAACGCCAGGAAGAAGACGTAATGGTGTACGCGCTGAACGCCGATTTCACGAAAGAGCTGCGCGGCAAGCACGAGCTGCGTTACGGGATGGAAGTGACCTACAATGACGTGCAGTCATCCGCAACGAGCACGAACATCAACACAGAAGCGATCACAGCAGCCGACACGCGTTACCCCGACGGCGGAAGCTGGATGATGACCACGGCGCTGTACATTTCGCACAGCTGGGAAATTTCCGACAAGCTCATTTTCTCCGACGGACTTCGCCTGAGCTACATCGGCCTGCAATCGAACTGGAACGACACGACGTTCTTCCCGTTCCCGTTCCGCGAAGTGAAACAATCGAACGTTGCGCCGAGCGGAAATGTCGGGCTGGTGTGGATGCCGTTGAGGCAATGGCGTTTCCGCCTGATCGGCTCCAGCGGCTTCCGCGCGCCGAACGTGGACGATATCGGCAAGGTGTTCGACTCGCAGGTGGGAAAGCTCATCATCCCGAATCCAAACCTGGAGCCGGAGATCGCTTACGGCGGAGAACTTGGCGCGGAATGGACCTTCACGCCGGGCGCACGCCTGGAAGCGACGGGCTTTTATTCGCTGCTCAGCAACGCCATCGTCATCCGGAACTCCACGCTCAACGGCGCGGACTCGGTGCTGTACGACGGCACGATGAGCCAGGTGCAATCTGCGCAGAACGCTGACCGGGCGTACATCTACGGCTTCACCACCGGCATGGTGGCCGACATGAGCGAGCACTTTTCGTTCCGCGGATCGGTGACGTACACTTACGGACGTTACGTGGATACGGAGAACGACACGATCGTTCCGCTCGATCATATTCCGCCGGTGTTCGGGCAGTCGGGGCTTGTCTTCCGGGCGAAAGGCCTGGAAGCGGAATTGTTCGTCCGCTACAACGGCTGGAAACGCCTCGCGGATTACAGCTCGAGCGGTGAAGACAATTTACCGCAGGCGACGCCGTATGGAATGCCTTCGTGGACGACGGTTAATTTTCGCGGCGCATGGCACATCAACAAAAATGTGGGTGTGAATTTCGCGGTTGAAAACATCATGGATCTCAAGTACCGGCATTTTGCTTCCGGCGTGAGCGCGCCCGGCAGGAACTACATCCTTGCCGTCCGCATTCATTTCTGATTTTTTACATCCCCGGAAACGGCGCGGCCACACCTGTTGTGAGCTGCGCCGTTTTAATTATTGCCCGCTTGACATTGACGTAATACAGGCATAATGCGCGGGCCGTAACATTGTACCATCAACAAAATACAGATTTATGGTAACCGGTGAAATGGCCCGCATTTTCCTGAAAGACGGGAATCAAAAAATGGGACTGCTGCTCAACAACGTGGAACAACCCGACGCATTCGACGAAGGCGTTCATTTCGTTCCTCACAACAAGGTCGGGGAATGGCTGGAATCTTTTTCGAACGATTGCATCCAGGTGTTGAATGCGGAGGCGGTGGACGGGATCGATCTTTTTATGAAATAATTTTTTTTGTTACCGCGGGGTAATTGGCGGGAACGGGAACCGCGTTTTTGTATGGAGACGGAGGCGCGATGCTTCGCGCCTCTACGCGGTTTTAACTGAAACCGCGTTTTTTTCGGATGTTTTCGTACGCTTCCTGTACGACCAGGAATTTTTCTTTCGCTGAACGCTGCGCTGCTTCGCCCAGGTCGGCGACTTTGTCGGGATGATATTTGACGGCCATCCGGCGGTAGGCTTTCTTCACTTCTTCGTCCGTCGCCGTTGCGGGAATCTCAAGGATCTTGTAATCGCTGTCGACGTCGCGCCAGTACATCGCGCGCACGGATTCGAAATCGGCGCGTTCGATGTTCATGTAGCCGGCGATCTCGCCGATCAGCGTCGCTTCTTTCTGGTCCACGTGCCCGTCGGCTTTTGAAATGCCGAACAGGTAATGCAGCAACTGCAGGCGCTGAGCTTCGGGCATGTACTGGCGGATCTGCATGCAAACGTCGCGCAACGGAATTTCGCGCGCGAGCAGCTCTTTCAGCATGGGCAGCAAACGCGCGGCCTGCTCTTCACCGAATTGCGCGACGAGAAAACGTTTAACGTAATCCAGCTCCGACTTCACGACGCGCCCGTCGCTTTTCATCACCGCAGCCGTCAGCACCAGCAAGCTCACCGCGAAATCGCCGCGCGCCGTGCCGGGGTCGTAATGCATGCCGCCCGGGCCGCCGCCGGGACCGCCCTTGTACTGGGTTACCGTGACCTTCGCTTCGTCGAACATCGCGCCCAGCGTGAAGCCGAACAACGCGCCGATCGGCCCGCCGAGCACCCAGCCGAGACCGCCGCCGATCCATTTACCGAATTTTGCCATGAGCAGTTATTGGTAATCAGGTAAGTAAGTAATTAAGTAACTGGCCCGGTCTTTATCGCTCACCACTTACTTAATTACTAATTACCAGTTACTGATTTACTTTTTCAAAATACACGACGATCTTGTTGAAATCGGCGGAGGCGTTGATCACGTTCCGGAAATCGGTGAACACCGCTTTCGGGTAATGCGTCTGCCGGTAGCTTTCTTCCACCGTCACGATCACGGTCTGTCCTTCCTGCCGGTACGAGCTTACGAATTCCATCGTGCGCACGCTGTCCTCTTCTTGGTAAATATCCATGTTCAACGCTTCGAGGCCCGACACACGATAACCGGCCGGCACATCAAAACGGATCTCGCGGTGGAAACCGTGCGGGTACGCGAGTTCCATGTCCGTGCGCCGGTCGTGCACCTGGTACATTTCCACCTGCCCGCCGATCACTTCGCCGACTTTGAAAATGAACTTGTCGCAGGTCTTTTCCAGGAACATGTTCGTGGAATAATCGGCTTCGACGACGAACGGTAGATGATACAACGTGTCTTCGGAATCGTAACCGGTTACACGGAGGTTGCGCGGCTTTGCGTCGGATGCGCCGCCTTTCGTAATGTTCTTCGCGGTTTCCCGGCGATCTTCCGCGCTGAGGTACGAGAAATACGGCTGGATGAACGAGGCGGAATGACCGGTATACGAATGTTTCATGTGCAACGTCGTCATTCCTTTTTCAAGATCGAAAGAAAGATCGGCGTAGAGGTTGTTCATGTTCTTTTCCCATGTCGTTCCTTCGATGTGCTTCACAGTGCCGACTGCGCTTTTCACCCCGCCCAATTCCACTTCGCGGATGAACAGCCCGTCCTGCGAGGCCCACGACGGGGTAACGAAACCGTAACGTGAGAACTGGTCGGAAGGCGCGATAAAGCCTCCCGTGCCGGGGAAATAAAGCAGGAAACGCTGGAGGAACGACCAGGAATCGAAATCCCCGTCGAACTTCCGGTCGAAGCGGTCGCTGGTGAGCACGATCTCGCGTTTCACGCCGGCGATGTCGTACAGCACGTAATACAGGCGCATGATGCCGAGCTCCGTGGCCAGGTGCGATTGCAGGATGCCGGTGATGCGCTCGTACTTTTCGCCTTCCGCATCTTCACGCACGGTGAAATGTGTCTTCAGGTACGACTCGATCTTTTTGATCTTCTCCACTTCCCCGGAAAGCATGTCGATGTCCATGCGTTTGTACAGCGCTTCACACATTCTCCGTTCGTTCTCCGTCGCGTCGTTGACCACTTTGTAGTAGCCGTCGGCCGCGTCGTTCCACGTGTACAGCCGCTTGCGCCGTCCGCCGCCGGAAGTATTATAGGCCAGCTTATACTCGACGCGCGGGTAGGAAGCGTCCTGCGCCGAATACATTTCATCCTCGAAGCCCGGAATGCTGTCGGCATGCATGTACAGTAAATTCTTCTGCCGCTCGTCGTCGCTGTCTTCGGGATCGGGAAGGCCGTTGTAGGACCTGGCGTCGAACTGGAGATGGGAAGGCGTGAAAATTTTGAGCGTGATCTCCCGGTAATCGTACGGGCTGCGGTACGTTTCGGTGCCGAGCATGCGGAACGGTTTTTTCACCGTGTAGATGTATTCCACTTCCCCGCCGATCTCCACGCCTTCGAGCGCGAAGATCTTGTACGGCCCGTGGTTGTCGTAGTTCGCGACATCCTTCACCGATTTATTGTCGAGGTTGGTGATCTTCCCGGTCTTCGAAATGAAACGCGCCTGGAGGTCCATCACTTCCGTCACACCGGTCATCGGGATGTACACCTTGTTGTATTCCTCGATGCCGTTGTCGGAGTTGAGACTAACGATCACGTGCTTCGTGAAATAGGTGTTCACTTCCTGCCTGTTGCCTTCCCCGTCGAAAAACGTTTCGATGATGCGATGGTCTTTGATCACCACGGCGCCTTTCTTTTTTTCTTCGGCGGTAAGGGCATGCGGCTTACGGTCTTCCTCCCAGGAATACTTCTTCCATTCCGGGCGCTGGCAGATGCCGGAAAGCGGGAGCAGGAGCAGTAACGCTAACGTGAGTCGTTTCATTTTGATTTTTTCGGCGCCGGCGACGGGAGCGGAATTTTCTGAAGCGTGATGTTTTCGTTGTAAGCTTCCGTGAGCGCGGCGATGAAGCGGTTCCATTCTGCGAATTGCGCGGGCTGGACGAGCAGCGTACGGATGTAAATTTCCTTGATGGCGATCACGCGGTCGCCTTCGCGGCGGTAGCTGAGGCTGAAGCCGAAATCAGTTCCGTTGAACACGCAATCGGCGGGGAGGCAATCGACGGCGTAGCCTGCGGGAATTTCGAGGATGGAAACATCCGTCTGCTCGTTCATGTAATCGATCTCCAGGGGTGCGCTGCGTTCGGTGGAATCGAGCAACCCGTTCATGTACGATTTGTCGAGCTGCATGTTCAGGTACAGCTCATCCCCGTTCGTATGCGCGTAACCGCCGATGCTGTAACGGTATTTCACCACGAGGTTGCTGTCGCGGTCGTACAGGTTGGCGTATTCGAGCGAGTCGACGTTGAACTTGTTGCTGCCTTTGGCGAGGTATTTCCGGAAAAATGTGCGGCGCTCTTTCTCCGTCATGCCGTCGAGCGGGTACGTGAGGTGGATCTTTTCGTATCCCGCCGCGCGCATAGAGCCTTTGCCCTCCACCGTATGCCCGTCGATGTGCATGTACACCGTATCCGCACGGAAATTTACATTCGCCGCGATCACCGGCACGGTCACAATTTCAAATTGCCCTTTGCCTTTCCCGATCAGCGCCTGCTTGCCCTGGATCATTGACGTGGGCGTTCCGAAAGGCGTGTTCTTCCCGGTTCCGTCGAGGAAATAATAGTTGCCGCCGGAAATGTACGTGCAGATCATGTGGTTGTCCGACAGCGGCGTGGGCACTTCCACGTATTTGTACGGAATGCTCCGCGTGCCGATCCACGTGAGGTACGCCGGGATGCCTGCGAGCTTCAGCATGGTGGTCATGATGCTGGCCATGTCTTTGCAATCGCCGTAACGCCGCGAGCAGATCATGTTCGCTTCACGCGGAACGAAACCGCCCATGCCGTCTTCGAAGGCCACGTACTTGACATTGTCCTGCACCCAGTAAAAAATGCGCTTTACCTTTTCCCGCTCATCCGTCACACCTGCCACCAGCGAGTCGACGATGTGCTGCAGCGCGGGATCGGGAGAGGCATTCACGTCCTTCACCATGTTGTAATACCAGTCGTACAGGCTGCCGGGATTGTCGAGAAGCTTTTTCGTTTCCTTCTTCACCGTGTACTCGCGAATGTAAACGACGATGTGCGGCGCGAAATACAGCGAGCCGGGCGCGTCGCTCTCCGTTTTGTACTTCGGGGAATTTTTCCGTCGCCAGGTGTATTTTGTTTTTTTCTTCGAAAAATCCTGGCGGAACTCGAGGTCTTCTTCGTGGATGTTGAACAGCTTCCACTCGATCTTCACGCCTTCCGGAACTTCCACGCTGTATTCTGCATCTTCCGTCGGGATGCTGGTGCTGAAATAATAGCGCCCGAAGAACCGCGGCTCTTTGAGCTTCTCCGTGTAACCGAGCTGGATGCGGCTGCCGCGTGTGAGGCCGGTGTAAACGAGGTGCGTGGCGCGCATGTCGTCGTAAAAGGAGCCGGAGGAAAATTCGTTCGTGGTATATTTTTCCTTCACCGGGACGATGGTGTACGAACCTTTCGTGTCGGGCACGAGCGCCTGTGCTTTGATGGAGGAGATCTCGGAGAAAGAAGAAAAATAGATCGGGCGGTCGGAATAGCTGTTCACTTTGTCGCTGAGGAGCAGCAGGTCTTCGTGTGTTTTCGTGTACACGAGCAACTGGCCTTTCTCCAGCTTGATGGTGTTATGCTCCTTGCGTTCGAGGTAAACGGCGCTTTCTTCCGGGTATTTCTTCGCCAGCTCTTCCGTGAGGTCTTTCTTTTGCGCAAAAAGACCCGGTGAGACGAGTAGAAAAAGGAGCAGCAGTTTTCGCATAAATCGCGCGATTATTTCGCCGGCTTTTTAGGCCTGGCACCCGTGGGGTCGGCGGCGGGGGCAGCAGGCGCGGCAACGGTTTCAGAGAGCTGGCGGTCGCTGTAAAAGCGGCGGATCTTCGTCTCTTTGCCTGCTTCGTCATAATACACCCAGGTTCCGAACTTATCGCCCAGCACGTGATATTCGACGTGCTCCGGCTTGCCGTTCTCGTGGTAATAGCTGACGGTTCCGTCGAGCTCGTCGCCGTAGTAGCGCGCTTCCTTCTTCAGGTTGCCGTTGTGATAATAATATTTCTGCTCGCCTTCGAAATCGCCGTAGAGGTAATTTTCATCCTCCGAAATTTTTCCGTCGGGGAAATATTCCACCACGTGGCCCGTGAGGTAGCCGTTCTCGTACTCCCCTTCCAGCGATTTGTTGCCGTTCTGGTAATAGGCGGTGAACTTGCCGGTGGCATGCTCGAACGGGATCATCGGGACCAGTGAGCCGTCCTTGTCGAGGTAAGAATACCCGGTGAGGATGCCGTTGGTGTAATACCGTACGATCTCGAGCTGGCCGTCGTCGGAGTACAGCTTCAGCTCGCCCATGAGCGTTCCCATTTCCCAGGTGCTTTCTTTCTGGAGCGTGCCGTTGGGGTAATAATATTTCTGCGTGCCGTGCAGGTCGCCGCCGTAATAATTTTCTTCCCAGCGCTTGTTGCCGTTCTCCCAGTATGCAGTGGAAGGGCCATGGCGGTCGTCGTACGCGTATTCGAATTCCATCGACAGCTTGCCGGTCTCGGCGAAATATTCTGTGCGTTTGCCGTGCTGGTTGCCATTCAGGAAAGTCGTCTCCACGGTTTTGTTCCCGTTGTAGGCATAGCGGATCGTCAGGCCGTGCAGTATTCCGTTCTTGTAATCCTGGCTCACCATCGTTTTGCCGTGATCGAACTTGTAATCGTACACGCCGGTGCCGTTGTCCGATTCGTACGTGTACGCCACCGCGCCGGTGCTGTCGTAACGCGTGCGCGTCCACATGCAGCCGTCCCTGAAACGCGACTCTTCTTCCTTGCGGCCTTTCTCGTCGAACTGCTCCTGGTAGCCGAACGGGCTCCCGTTGAGGTAATAGAAATGTGAAACGATGACGCCGCGCTGGTTGTATTCGTACCAGTCGCCCTGGCGCTCGCCGTCCACGTACCAGCCTTCCTGCTCGAGGGTTCCGTTCTGGTACCAGCTTTTCAGGTAGCCGTCGCGCTCGCCGAAGGAATAGTCGAGTTCGCTGGCTTCTTTGCCGTTGGGGAAATATTCGGTGCGCGTGCCGTGCAGGTAACCGCGGCGGTAACGCTGCTTTGCGGTCAGCCAGCCGCCATTCCGCGAATACTCGCTCCACTCGCCGTGGCGCTGGCCGTCGACGTAATCGCCCACGCCGGACTTCTCGCCGTTGGGGTGATATTCCGTAACTGTGACTTCTTTGGTCGTGTTGAACTCGTCGATCACGTCGCCTTTTTTGTCGTAGAACACGAGCTTCTTCACTTTGTCGGCGGCGTACAGTTTGTAGCAATACATTTTGCCGTCGTAATCGTAATCTTTGTAATCGCCGTTGTATTTCCCCGCGGTGAATTTCGCTTCGATGGAAATGGCGCCGTCGCGGAAATATTCCTTCCACACGCCGTCGCGCAGGCCTTTGTCTTTGTAAGAACCTTCACGCAGCAGCTTGCCGTTGTCCCAATAATATTTCCACGTACCGAACGGCTCATCGCCTTTGTAATCGCCTTCCGATTTCACGACACCGGTCGAATAATATTCCGTCGATTTTCCCTGGCGCTTGTCGGCAACGTAATTCGTGCGCTTCTGCACTTTCCCGTCGATGGTGTAATACACCAGCTCGCCGTTCAGCTTGCCGAGGGAATACGGCAGCTCCATTTGTTTTCCGCCGGTCTTGTAATAGGTCGTTGCGATGCCGTCGAGCTTGCCCGCTTTCATCGTTGCCGTTTCCTTGATGCCGCCGTGAACGCCGTACACCGTGTATTCGCCGTCCTGCTGGCCTTTCACGTAATTGGTTTTGTACGACATGACGCCGGAGGAATAATATTCTTCGCTCGGGCCATCGCGCAGGTCGTTGGCGAAATTCGTTTTTTCACGCAACGTGCCGTCGCTGTAATAATAGATCCATTCGCCGGTGCGTTTGCCGTGCTCGTATTTTCCTTTGCCGAGCACGTGCCCGCTGCGGCCGTAGAAGAAGATCCACTCGCCGTGCTCAAGGCCTTTTTCATCGGACGGCCCGGCAGAAGCGATGACGTTGTTGTCGTAGAAGGTGTACGTGAGCTTCGTGTCCTGCGGGAACAGCTCTTTTGCGGGATGCTTAATGTGGTCTTTGATGAATTTCCCGGCCCACACGGCAAATGCGCCGATCTTTTTCTTGTTCTTCTTGATGCTCTTGCGCACCGACGGGTTGTTGTCGGCAGCGGAAAGCAGCGTGTAGCTGGCGTAGGGGGCAAGGAAATCCTGCTTCTGCAGCTCGACAAAGAACGGCACATAATATTCCATCCACCAGTTGCCGGTGTTGGCCTCGTAGTGCATCTTTTCCAGCATCGCCTGGAACTGCTTCACCATTCTCAGGTTGATCTTCGTTTTGTTCTTGTACGTGTCTTTGAACGCCACTTTCGATTCGATGAGCTCCGTGATGTCGGAAAAACACCCGTCGCCGGCTTCGGTCATCGTCATCTGGAAGTCCGGGTCAGGCTGGTAATCGCCGGCGTACAGGTCTTCGAGGGTGGAAACGACTTTAATGGAGCGGTCCGACCTGGAATTCGGCTCGAGCATGAGGTAATATTCGTAGGAGAGAATGGCGGGCACGAGGCGTCCCTGCTCCACGCAGGTTTTGCCGAGCATAAAGTGGCTCGACGCGTGGTATGGATTATTTTCGATCGCTTCCTGGAAACATTCCTGCGCCTCGGGGTATTTCTTCATTTTGAAATACGCCATTCCCTTGTTGTAGCGCAACAGGTACATGTACGGGTACTTCGCGATCCCGGCGTCGAACACGGCCAGCGCGGAATCGTACTTTTCCATTTCTTTCAGGGAGATGCCGGCCAGGTTGTAGAAGTCCGCATCGTACTGCGACTTCAGCGTCATGCCGCGGCGGGCGGTGAGCAGGCAGAGGCTGTCTTCCTTGTCGTCGCTGTAAGCCAGCGCAAGGTCGCGCAGCACCAGGGCGTAATTCGTATCGTTGCGGCCCACTTTCTGGTACAGGCTGATGGCTTTTGAATAACGGCCAAGCGCATAGTACAGGTCACCTTCGAGAAGGATTTCGCCGGAATTGACAAGCTCAACGTTCATCTGGGCGTTGAGGGCGGCAGTGGTGGTGCAGGCCATAAAAAGGACTGCAAGCGAGATGCGAAGGTTACGGATCATCGGAGGGTTCGGGAAATTATGCGTGAGGATCAAAATTAACAAAAAACCCCGGCGGAATGCTCGTTTGACGGGCTTTGATTGTCAATTTTTAACAGCTTGTTTGGTTGGCGCTTAGCGGTTGTCCGGGGTTGTCGGTTCGCGGCTGCGCCGCTTCGGTTGTCGGTTGTCAGTCAG
>CBIHOC010000058.1:0-24058 GCA_966211705.1 uncultured Chryseobacterium sp. | reverse complement strand
GTCAGTCTTCGGTTGTCAGTCTGAGCGACAGCCGAAGACCGACAACCGAAACGGCGAAGCCGCGACCGACACCCCCGGACAACCGGCAACTTTTACCGAACAGCTTTCTTCAACGCCTCCACGTTCGATTTCGAATTCCCGATAAAAATGGAATTGCCCATGACCACAACCGGCCGTTTCAGAAATGTGTATTCTTCGAGGATCAGCTTGCGGTATTCCTTTTCCGACGAAGGCTTCGGATCGAGCGTTTTGTATTTGAGCGCCACGCGGCTGAACAGCGGCTCGTAACCGCCCGCAAGTTTCGCCATCTCATCGAGCTGCGCCGGCGTGATCTTTTCCGTCTTGATGTCCTGCAACGTGAATTTTTTATTCTTGTCGAGGCCCGTTTCCTTGAGAATGCGCGCGCAGGTGGAGCAGGTGCTGAGGTAGTAGACTTTGTGCATGTCAACATGTGTAAAGCGGATCGAAGGTAGAAATTTCGTAGTTGTAACGGGGAGCGCAACACCTGTGCATTGAAGTACCACCTGTCCCGCCATTCGCTGCAAGTCCTCACCGCGTTTGAAGGCAAAACCTTCGCAGGGTTGCCCGTGCGCCCTTCGACAAGCTCAGGGCTTGCGCGCAACCCTGCGAAGGTTTGATTGCCGTTGCGGGCTTTCCGCTGCTGTCGGGGCTAGGAAAGTTCCGCCCGGTGCATTTCATTAGCAAATTAGCCACATTAGCACATTACCTTTGTCCTTTACTACCAACTATGAACAACAACGAAAATTTCGGCTTCGGCACCAACGCCATCCACGCAGGACAAGAGCCCGATCCCACCACCGGCGCCATCATGACGCCCATTTACCAGACTTCTACCTACGTGCAGGCCGCGCCCGGCGATCATAAGGGCTTCACCTACGCCCGCGGGAAAAATCCCACGCGCATGGCCCTCGAAAAATGCCTCGCCGCCCTCGAAGGCGCGAAGCACGGCCTCTGCTTCTCCAGCGGCATGGGCGCGTCCGACGCCATCATCAAGCTCCTCCGCCCCGGCGACGAAGTGATCTGCACCGACGACCTCTACGGCGGCAGCTACCGCATGTTCGAGCGCATCTTCTCCAACTTCGGCATCAAGTTCCACTACGTGAACATGCAGCACGCGGAAAACATTCTCCCGCTCGTCAACGACAACACGAAAATGCTCTGGGTCGAAACGCCCACCAACCCGACGATGAAGATCATCGACATCGCCGCCTGCGCGAAAATTGCGAAGGAAAAACGCCTCACGCTCGTCGTCGACAACACGTTCGCGTCGCCGTATCTGCAGAACCCGCTCAAGCTCGGCGCAAGCATCGTGCTGCATTCCGTCACGAAATACCTCGGCGGCCACAGCGACGTGGTGATGGGCGCCATCTGCACCAACGACGACAAGCTGTACGAGCAGCTCGCGTTCATCCTCAACAGCTGCGGCGCAAATCCCGGCCCGATGGATTCTTTCCTCGTGCTGCGCGGCGTAAAGACATTGCACGTGCGCATGGAGCGCCATTGCTTCAACGGAAGAAAGATCGCCGAATTTTTGCGCAACCATCCGAAAGTCGGCAAAGTGTATTGGCCCGGCTTCCCCGATCACCCGAACCACGACGTCGCCAAAAAGCAGATGCGCGATTTCGGCGGCATGATCTCCTTCACGCTGAAGAACGACAGCATCGAAGAAGCGTTCCGCGTGGCCTCGTCCGTGAAAGTGTTCTCCCTCGCCGAATCCCTCGGCGGCGTGGAATCCCTGCTCGGCCATCCCGCCACCATGACGCACGCCTCGATCCCGAAACCCGAACGCGAACGCGCCGGCGTCACCGATTCACTCCTCCGCCTGAGCGTCGGCATTGAAGACGTGGAGGATTTGATCGAAGATCTACGCCAGGCGATCGGGTAACCAGATCTCAATTGGGGCCGGGTACTACCCGGCCCCAATTAGCTCTGGTCCGGCGAAATTCCCGCTCTTCGAAATTTTTAACTTCGATCGAAATGAACTTTTTCTTCCTCACCGGCACTTCCCGCGGCATCGGCAAAGCCATCGCGGAGCAGCTCCTGGAGCGCCCGGAAAACCACGTCACCGGATTTTCCCGCACGTCCTCCATTCGCCATGAGCGCTACACGCACGTGGAAATGGATCTTTCCGATATCGAAAAAGTTTCCGCGTGGAAATTCCCGGGGTTGAAGAACGCGTCACGGATCGCGCTGGTGAACAACGCGGGGGCGATCGGCGCGGTGAAATACGCGGGGCGGATGCAGGCGGAGACGATCGGCAAGGATTACAACGTCAATCTCGTGGCGCCGTCTATCCTTACCAATTCATTTCTCGAAGCTTATTCCGGGCTGGAAGTGCAGCAGGTCATTATCAACGTCAGCTCAGGCGCCGGTAAAAATCCCATCGACGGGTGGAGCGTTTACTGCGCCTCCAAAGCGGGGCTCGATCTCTTCAGCCGGACCGTGGCGGAGGAGCTGAAACTTGCGGGAAAGCGGCACATCCACATTTTTTCGGTGGCGCCGGGCATCGTGGATACGGCCATGCAGGATGCGATCCGGGAATCTAATAAATTGGATTTCAGCAGGGTGGAGCAATTTGTGGAGTATAAAGCCACGGGCCAGCTGGTCGCCCCGGACTTGATCGCTCGTAAATATTTGAGTATCTTAGGACTCCCGGAAAAATTCCCGGATGTCGTATTTTCAGTAAGAGACATCTGAACCGGGCGACCCAAACGTACACCAATACACACCAGTTACACGTTCATGAAACAGAAAATCTTCTTCCTGGCGGCCGCTGCTTTGTTAGCCGTCACGCCCGGCCTGCGTGCCCAGCATATCGGGCCCGACGGCCTTCACCACTGTGGCACCGACCATGCCATGGCCGAGGCTTTTGCTGCAAACCCGGGGCTGAAAACCCAGTTCGACCTGCTCCAGCAGCAAGCGGAAGAGCAAGACCGCATCGCTTACCAAAACGGTTACCGCGAAACCGATGCGCGCAGCATGCCCCCGGTGTACATTATCCCGATTGTTTTCCACGTCATCCATGATTACGGCGCCGAAAACATCTCCGACGCGCAGATCCTCGACCAGGTGCGCATCCTGAACGAGGATTTCCGCAAGCAAAACGCCGATACGACCATTATCGTTCCCGCGTTCCAGGGCATCGCGGCAGACGCGGAAATTGAATTCCGCCTCGCCAACCTCGATCCCAACGGCAACTGCACGAACGGCATCGACCGCATTTATTCCTACGAAACCTACGTCGGCGATGACGGCTCCAAGCTGAACTCCTGGCCCCGCAGCGACTACCTGAACGTCTGGGTGGTCAAGAACATCAACAGCGGCGCGGCCGGCTACGCGTACCTGCCCGGCGGCGCACCCAGCGCGGCTGTCGACGGCATCATCATTCTTTCACAGTACGTCGGCAGCATCGGCACCGGAAACGTTTCCACCAGCCGCGCGCTTACGCACGAGATCGGCCACTTCCTGAACCTCCAGCACGTATGGGGAAGCAGCAACAACCCGAACGTTTCCTGCGGAAATGACGGCGTGACGGATACGCCCGTTACCGAAGGCTGGACGTCCTGCAACCTGACAAGCAACGACGAATGCAACCCCGGCATCGAGGAGAACGTGCAGAACTTCATGGAATATGCGTATTGCTCGCGCATGTTTACGCAGGGCCAGCGCACGCGCATGCGCGCAGCGCTCAACGCCAGCGCCGGCTCGCGCAACAACCTCTGGACCGCGTCCAACCTCACCAGCACCGGCACCAGCGGCTCGCCCGTGACCTGCTCCCCGGAAGCGGATTTCCTGCCCGTCGCAAAAGTTTACATTTGCCCCGGCGCCAGCGTGACGTTCACCGACATGTCTTCGAACGCAACGCCCACCAGCTGGAACTGGAGCTTCCCCGGCGGCACACCGTCCAGCTCGACCGTGCAGAACCCCACGATCCAGTATAATACGCCCGGCGTCTACGCTGTAACGCTGACATCCTCAAATTCGGCCGGCTCCAACATGGTGACGCGCACGGGCCACGTGACAGTGCTTGCCTCCGCGGCCCAGTTCAGCACATGGAATTACGTGGAAGACGTGGAAAACAACACGACGTTCACCAGCGACTGGACGATCGTCAACCCGCAGGGCAATGGATGGGCACGCTCAACAACGGCTGCCGTTAACGGGGTTGCTTCTGCACGCCTCACTAACACGTCCAGCATGCTCGGCACCGTCGATGAAATGATCAGCCCGACGATCGATTTTTCGGCGATGCAGAATCCCGTGTTCACGTTCAAAGTGGCATTCTGCCAGCGTGTGAACTGGGACCAGTCGCTTACGGCCGACAAGCTGAAAGTGTTCACCTCGGTGGATTGCGGCCAGACCTGGCAGCAGCGTTACCTGAAAACCGGCGCCACGCTTTCCACGCGTTCCGCAACGAACACCTCGTTCGTGCCGACTTCCTCGCAGTGGAGAACGGAAACCATCAACATCTCCTCGGTGGTCACGGCGCCTAATGTCCGCATCAAGTTCCAGTTCACCAGCGACGGCGGCAACAACATTTACATCGATGACATCAACATCCAGGGTACGACCGGTGTCGAGTCGCCGGACGCAGGCATCAGCCAGTTCAGCGTGTTCCCGAACCCTGCGCAGGACAATACGATGATCAGCTTCTCGCTCCAGGACCAGGAGCAGGTGAACCTCCAGCTCATCGACATGACCGGCCGCGAAGTGATGAACGTTTACAGCGGTGACCTTGCTGCGGGCCAGCACATGATGCCGGTCAACACCGCAGAACTCAGCAGCGGCATCTATTTCATCCGCATGTCTACCGCGGACGGACGTAATGTGACCCAGAAGCTGGTCGTTGAATAACTCAACAATTCATCCGATAGCTATCGGATCGCTTCCCGTCTCGTCACCAGACGAGACGGGATCACTTTCAAAAATTCAAAGATTCCCTGCAGTATGCTGTGGGGAATTTTTTTTCATTGGAAGCCTGGCATCATGACGGAACTTAATTCTTGACTTGTTGAATAGCAAAACAGCATAAATCGCCGGGATCATCCCGGCGATTTATGCTGTAAGCGATCCGATAGCTATCGGATGAATCTTTGAATTATTTCGTCTTGAACCCGACCAGTATAGAAACGCAACCTGTAGCAGAACCGTTGCCGCCTTCATTCATCCCTGCGTTCACTTCCACTTTCAGGTCAGTGGTCGTTTTCACTTTGAAATCCCACACGTCGGTATCGTTGTGCTGCTTGCTGTCGAAGATGACTTTCCCGCTCATGTCGCTCACGACGAACGAAACATTTTCCAGCGTTTCTTCCGAACAAACGAGGATGCGATAGTCCTGCCCGGAATAAAACGTAAGCGTGGTTTCCAGCTTTCCGCCTTCCCTGAGCGGCGTGACGTTCATCTGCCCGTTGTGAATGAACGGGTTGATCTTGGGCACGCATTTCTTTTTCACCCAGGTCTTGCTGCATTGCGCAACCACATCGCCTGCTATGGCAAGTGAAAAAATCGAGGCCAGGAATAACGCCCGGGTAGCTTTAATCTTCATAGGAGAGGTTTCTTCAACACGTATTTCAGAAAACGTGCCAAACTGCTTGTACGCAGGCGAAGAATGAAGGTTTCAGTTCTGGCTGGTAATGCCGTTGCGGATAAGCGTCACCTGGTCAAGTATGCGCTTGAATTCCAGCTCATTAAGGCTGACAGCAGGGGTGGCTGTTTCACTGCCGATAACGGGTAGCCCGCTTTCTGCGTCGGTGGTGACGGTGACGGATTTGTTGGAATTATCCGGCAGCGCATCGAAGAGGATTTTCAGCTTCCGCAGCTCATCCGCAACAGGTTTGACGTCGGGATGTTTCTGTTTGTCGAGTAAAATAATGAGTTGATCCAGTGAAGAGCGCTGGTCGGCGATGCGGATGCGGATCTCGTTGCTGTTTGTCGCTTCGGCCACTTTGCAGGCAAGGTACAATCCTTCGATCCATCCCCCGGCGATCATCAGCGCGGAAGCATGCGCTTCATGATTTTCCTGGAGCAGCGCATCGCAATCCCAATAGGAATCGGTGATGATGCTGAGCACACTGTCGCGGTTGTTCATGTTCGCCTCGAGGCGTGAATGGCGGTCGGCGCCGAATGCGGATGAAACGTGAAGCGCGTCGGCAAGGCGGCCGGTCGCATCCATGTACACCATCGTCTCGGCGTGCTGCTCGAAAATTCCGGCGAACGCAAGATCGGTTCCGTATATGCCGAGGTTCAGCGCCTGCGCGGCGGTGGTGGAATAACGGGAAACGTTCTGCGGCGGGTTGAGCAGGTCTTTATTATACGATGCGCCCGATTCCCGCAGCAGCGAGGCCGTCTGGATCGGGGAAGGCACGTAAACGAGCACGTTCTCCGCGGAAACTACATCCTGGTTGACGTCGATCGTGCCGGAATCATTCCTGTCATCCGTTTCCGCATCTCCTGTCGTTTCATTGCACGACAACAGCGCGGCGAACAGGAAGGTGAATGCGAGGAAAGCAGGAAGGGGGAATTTTTTCATAACGTTGGTACGTCAAATATAAGGAAGAAGCGCTTAGCGACAAGAACTTCCCGTCCAGGGCGGATAACAAAGGCTCCACGCGATTAATTTTTTGAGTAACATTATCCGTCCCATGCAAACCCATTTCACCGATCGCGACCTGGCATTCATTATCACCGGCCTTTTGCTGGTTGCGGGGAGCATCGTTGCGTTCAGTTACGGCAAACGCGGGGTTGCGCTGGGACTGTTGATCGCGGGAGGATTTACCGTGCGGCTGCTGATGGCGTTCATCGATCCGTTCGTGAACATCTGGGACGAGCAATTTCATGCAGTCGTGGCGCGCAACATGATGGAGCATCCGTTCACGCCAACGCTTTACGAAAATCCCGTCATGCCGTACACGCCGGAAAGCTGGGCGTCCAACCACATCTGGGTGCACAAGCCTCCGCTGTTCCTGTGGCAGATCGCGCTGGCGATGAAAATTTTCGGGGCGAAAGTGTGGGCGGTGCGGCTGCCTTCCGTGCTGCTGACCACGCTGGCCATTCCTGTCATGTATCGCATGGGGAAGCTGCTCTCTCATCCTGCGGGCATGGGCGGTTATTACGCCGCGTTGTTGTTTACCGTTGTCAATCTCCAGGTCAACGTGGTTTCCGGTTTTCTGAATACGGACCACAACGATGTCGTGTTCATGTGCTACGTATTGTTCAGCTTCTGGGCGTGGACGGAATACATGTTCTCGCCGGCGCGAAGATGGATCGTGCTTGCAGGCATTTTCGCCGGGCTGGCGGTGCTGGTGAAATGGCTGCCCGGCTTACTCGTGTACGGCGCGTGGTTCGTGGCGATCGTTGCGGATAAACAGGGAAGGACCTCGCGTGAAAAATGGAAACATTTATTTGCTGCGCTTGCACTTACCGCAGCAGTAGCCGCGCCGTGGTTTATTTATACGTGGATAAAATGGCCTGCCGAAGCGGCCGCCACGATGGAGCTGCACAGCCGGCATCTCCACGAAGACCTCGGTCATCCCGGGCCGTGGTGGTACCATTTCGCACAACTGAAAGAAGACTACGGCTGGTGGATGATGATCCTGCTGCCGCCCGCGTTGTTCATTTTTGCGAAAAGAAAAAGCTGGTTCCGCTTCCACGAGAATTACCCGCTGCGGTTGGGAATTTTTTCCGCGATCGTATTCGTATATCTTTTCTACACGTTCGTTCCCACGCGAATGCCGCTCTTCACGCTTATGGTCGCGCCGCTGCTGCTGCTCGTGCTCGCCGACCTGTTCATGCACATGCAGATCCTGGTCGCCGCCCTGCAGCATGGACAAACGAGAAATTTTTTCCGGCCGCTATTGCTTGTCGTGTTGCCGGTTCTCACCTGGATGATTTTCGACACCGGCCGCCTGGAGTATTTTCATACGGCCCGCGACAAAGGAAACATCTACCGCCCCGCCCGCATTCACAACCGCGCCCAATTCGAAAAAGCCGCAGCGACTTTACCTTCCGCCGGCTACGTGATCTTCAATTGCGGCGGATATGCAAATGGAGTGGCCTGCATGTTCTACACCGGCTTCACGGCATACGACGGCATTCCCGGGGAAGAGCAATTTCAAAAGCTGAAAGCACAGGGAATAAAAATGGCCGTGTTCGGCGACGTGGAAATACCGGCGTACATGCGGGACGATCCGGAAGTCGTCAAGCTGCATTTTGCTTTAATGAGAAACGGGTTCTGAAGAAACCGCAAAGACGCAAAGGGCGCAAAGGTTTGTAACTCCTTTGCGCCCTTTGCGTCTTTGCGGTTTATTTTTAATGCGCGTCGAGCCACGTCGGCCCTGTTCCCATGCCGATCTCCACCGGCACGTTCAGCGGCAGCGCGTGGATCATTGCGTCGCTGATGATGGGCTTCACGATCTCGATCTCGTCTTTCGGAACGTCGAAAACAAGTTCGTCATGCACCTGCAGGAGCAGGCGCGTGCGCAGGTTGTTTTTCTTCAAACCTTCCTGCACGCGAATCATCGCCACTTTGATCATGTCGGCGGCGGAACCCTGGATGGGGGCGTTGATGGCGTTGCGCTCGGCGAAACCGCGGACCACGGCGTTGGCGGAAGTGATGTCGCGGAGGTAACGGCGGCGGCCGAGAATGGTCTGCACGTAGCCGTATTCCCGCGCGAAGTTCACCATGTCGTCCATGTATTTTTTAATGCCGGCGTATTCGCGGAAATAATTTTCGATCAGCTCCTTCGCCTCGCTGCGCGACACGCCGATGTTCTCCGCAAGCCCGAACGCGCCCTGCCCGTAGATGATGCCGAAGTTGACGCTCTTCGCTTTGTAGCGCATCTCTTTCGTCACTTCCTCCGGCTTGATGCCATACACGCGCGCGGCTGTCGCGGTGTGAATGTCGATGCCGGAACGGAACGCTTCGCACATGTTCGGGTCGCCGCTGATGGAAGCCACCACGCGCAGCTCGATCTGCGAATAGTCGGCGCTCAGCAGCACGTGGTTCTCGTCGCGCGGGATGAAGGCTTTGCGGATCTCGCGGCCTCTCTCGGAGCGGATGGGAATGTTCTGGAGGTTCGGGTTGTCGGAGCTGAGGCGGCCGGTGGCGGCGACGACCTGGTTGTAGCAGGTGTGGATGCGCCCGGTCTTCGGGTTCACCACTTCGGGTAACGCGTCGACGTACGTGCTCTTCAGCTTCACCATTTCGCGGTACTCGAGAATTTTCCCGACGATGGGATGCTTGTTGACGAGCTTCTGCAAAATATCTTCGCTGGTGGCGTATTGGCCGGTCTTTGTCTTTTTCGCTTTGTCGGTAATGCGCAGCACTTCGAACAAAATATCCCCGACCTGTTTGGGTGAAGAAATGTTGAACGGCGTTCCTGCCAATTGCTGAATTTCCTGGTCGACAATTGCGATCTGTTTTTCCAGCTCGGCGGAAAAGCTGTGCAGCGTTCCGGAGTTGAGCGTAATGCCTTCCTGTTCCATTTCCGAAAGCACCGGCACAAGCGGCATTTCCACTTCTTCGAAAAGTTTCATCGCGTTCGCTTCCACCAGCATGGGCGCGAAAACTTTGTAGAGCTGCCAGGTGATGTCGGCATCTTCCGCCGCGTACTCCGCGATCTTGCTGAGCGGCACGTCGCGCATCGTAAGCTGGTTCTTGCCTTTTTTCCCGATCAGCGTTTCGATGCTTACGGGCGAATACCTGAGGTACGTTTCCGCCAGCATGTCCATGCCGTGCCGCATATCCGGCTGCAGCAGGTAATGCGCGATCATCGTGTCGAACAGCTTCCCTTTGATCTCCACGCCATAGCGGCGCAGGATGCTCAGGTCGTACTTCACGTTCTGCCCGATCTTCATGATGTTCGCATCGGCGAAAACCGGCCTGAACTCATCCACGATCTTCTGTGCCTCCGCGCGATCGGCCGGGACAGGAACATACGTTCCCCCGTGCGCGCTCCAGCTGAACGAAAATCCCACCAGCTCCGCCGTAAGCGTGTCGAGGCCGGTAGTTTCAGTGTCGAAGCAGAAGCTTTCGAGCTGCTGCAGGCGCTGGATGAGGCCGTGGCGTTTTTCGGCCGTGTCGGCAATATGGTATTCGTGCGGCGTCGTTTCGATCGTCGCGAAAATCTGCACTTCTTCCTGCGGCGCAGGCTCGTCGTCGCCTCCCGTGTGACCAAAGATGTCGATCTGGCCGGGTTTTGTCTTCCGCGAGGCGCTGCCTTCATTGCCGGCTTCCACGAGTTCGCCCACGGGCAGCTCTTCACCGAGCACGGTCACCGCAAGGCGGCGGAATTCCAGTTCTGCGAAAAGCGTTCTCACTTTTTCACGGTCGGGCTCTTTTACGCGCAGCTGCTCTTCATCGAACTCCACGGGAGCGTCGGTGATGATGGTGGCGAGCTTGCGCGAAAAGATCGCCTGCTCTTTGCCGGCTTCCACTTTTTCCTTCAGCTTGCCTTTCAGCTTTTCGGTGTTCGCCAGCAGGTTTTCGACCGAGCCGAATTCCTGCACCAGCTGCATGGCGGTTTTTTCGCCCACGCCTTTGATGCCGGGAATATTGTCCACCGCGTCGCCCATCAGCCCGAGGATGTCGATCACCTGGTCGGGACGCTGGATGCCGTAGCGCGCGCAGATCTCGGCGACGCCCAGTTTTTCGGCTGCATTCCCTGAACGGGCGGGTTTGTAAATGAAAATATTTTCGGAAACGAGCTGGCCGAAATCCTTGTCGGGCGTCATCATGTAGGTGATGAAGCCGAGCTGCTCGCCTTTTTTCGCCAGCGTGCCGATCACGTCGTCGGCTTCGAAACCGTCGGATTCGAGCGTGGCCACGTTCAGCGCATCGAGCAGCTTGTACACATAGGGAATGGCGGTGGCCAGGTCTTCCGGCATTTCTTCGCGGTTGGCTTTGTATTCCGCGTAATCGGTGTGGCGCTGCGTGGGCTCGGAGGTATCGAAAACCACGGCGATGTGGGTCGGCTGCTCTTTTTTGAGCACTTCGAGCAGCGTATTGGTGAATCCGAAAATGGCGGACGTGTTCAGGCCTTTGGACGTGATGCGCGGGTTGTTGCTGAAAGCAAAATAAGCGCGATAGATCAGCGCGTAGGCGTCGAGGAGGAAAAGCTTCTTGTTCATGGGAAAATCCGGCGAAAAATGAGGAATACGAAGGTACGCTTTTACGTGCCGAAAGCCTAGTGAAAACAAGGCTTCCGCGTGTTTTTTCCACCCTCAGCAGCAGGGATTTAATGCCGGGCACGATCTTTTGAAAACCAAGCGGCCCGGAGGCATTACTGCATCCGGGCCGCCGGCGGAAACTACTACTAAAGGGAAATCTTAACGGGAACCCTGCAGGTTTTGCTGCTCGTACCAGTCATTATATTCTTGCACGACCGACAGCATGTCGCCGATCTCGTATTTTTTGTCTTCACCCTGCACACGTGCCACCAGCTCGGTGTTGTCGGACATGATCTCGGCCACCGTTTTTTTGAATTTGCCCGGCTTTGCCTTTTGCAGCTCGCCGTCGCCGTTTTTCTCGATGTAATACTCTTTCTCGACGATCAGCTGGTCGCCGCGGTAGAACTCGAACTGGCCTTCGTACAGGTTCACCTGGCCGTCCGAAAGCACCTTCAGGAACATGTTTTCGCCGTCTACTTTTTTCGAAACAAAACGCATTTCCTCGAAACCGTATTCTTTCACCTGCTCCGGCTTATACGTTTTCGTGCTTTGACCTTGCTTCAGCGCGACTTTCTGGAAAAGCGGAAGCTCTTTTTTGGTGTTGACACGAATGTCGCCTTTCACGGAATCACCCGATGCCAGCACGATATAGCCCGATTTCCAGACGAGCTCAGCATGTGCCGGGATGACGGTTGCGGCAACAAAAAGAAACGAGAGGGCGAGAATTTTTTTCATTGAATTTTTTTCAGAAACCCAAAGAAAAACCATAAGCGCCTCAATAAAAAGCCCTTGTGAATATCTCCGGCAATTTGTTGAAAAGTCTGGAATTTGTTGATAAACAGGGATCGGTTGTCCGGGGTTGTCCAGGGTTGTCGGTTGTCAGTTGTTGCTCAGACTGATAACTGACAACCGAGGCGGCGAAGCCGCGACCGACCACTGACGACCCCGGACAACCTTTTTACTGGCCTACCGCTTTCGGATTCTCATTATAGATCACATCCACCAGCACATTTCCCACCACCTGGTACGTTGCCGGGTCGATGATATCCATATTGTCGCTGTGCGTGTGATGGTAATGGCCGTAACGCTGGCGCTGCGTGTCGTAATGCACGATGTCGATCGTGGGAATGCGGGCGTACTGGTTGATGAAGTAATGATCGTCGGTTGTTTCGCCGGTGATGTCGTTGGTGAAGATATGCCCGTAGCCGAGGTTCGCGGCCGCGCTCCACACTTTTTCCACCACGCCTGCGGCGAAATAAACGGACGTGCCTTCCCGCGGGAAGGTGGCGCCTTTCGCACCGACCATGTCGAGCAGGATGCCGTAGCGCGCGGAATAGCCTTTTGGCATGTTCTGCGCCCAGTACTGGCTGCCGAGGCACCATGTTTCGGCAGCGCCGCCGTTGTTGCCGTTGTCTTCCGCATCCACGAATAAAAAGTCAACACCGATGTTCGGGTCGCTTTGCCGGAGGATGCGCGCGATCTCGAGCAGCACGGCAACTCCGCTTGCGCCGTCGCTTGCACCGTCGATGGGCTGGTCCCTGCGGGCGGTGTCGTTCTCCGCGATGAGGCGCGTGTCCCAGTGCGCGAGAAGCAGGATGCGGTCTTTACGCTCGGGCTTGTACTGGCCCATGATGTTGCGCATCATGATCGGGATGCCGTTCCACAGCGTGGCAGGAGCTTTCTGCTCGATGACACTGAGGCCGTAGCTCTTCAGCTTGCTGACGATGTAATCGCCGCATTTCACGTGGCCGGGGGAATTCGGCGTGCGCGGACCGAAGTCGACTTGCGCTTTCGTAAATGCGTATGCAGAATCGGCGCTGAAGGCAGGACCTTTTATCCGTGGAATTTTTACTTCCGGAATCGGGCCGTCTTCTTTTTCCGGGGGAGTCGGCGTGCAGGCGAAAAATGTTGCTGCAAGAACAAGGGTCAGATAGAGAAGCTTTTTCATTTCGGTCGACGGGTTTGCCGTTTGTTGTTGGGCGTTTGTTGTTTTGTGGTTCTGCTGTTTTCGCCGGCAACTTTTTTTCAACGACAAACAACTAACGACAAACGACGAACAATACGTTACGGAGCGTCAAAAATAGCGGATTACAGCCAGTGAACTTGCGGAGAAATAGGGAAATGCGGGGAAATGATTTAAATTTCGTTAAAACCAATTTGCCGCTCATGAAAAAACAGCTACTCCATTTCCTCGTCCTCATCTGTCCCGTGTTCGCTTCCGCACAAAGCACCGGCTTCCAGTCGCCCACCGCCACGGCCGCGCCCAGCGGGGGATGGACGAATCCCACGGACGCATTCGCCAGCGACGACGTGTACACCACCGTTCCGCACCAGTCGGGCTGCCGCTGCCCGTTCCTTTACCTGTCGTGGGACAACGGCGTAACGTATACATCGCCTCAACTGGTCGGCCCGTTCGGAACTGTCGACAATACGATGACCGCCGGTTCTTCTTCCGACACATGGGGCCATGCGTGGACGCCCGCGGAATTGTCGAACGCGAATTTCCGTTTCAAGATCGCCAACCCGAGCACGCTCATCGAGCAAGGGTATGCCGATTTCAATTTCACGATCCCCGTCGGCGCCACGATCACCGGCATCGAAGTTTCGGTGGAAGAGCACGGCGATTCCGCTTATACGACGGAGTACATCGACCTCATCCAGGTGAACGTGCATTATACGGTGACGACCGGCGTTACGGAAAATTCATTCGCTTCAGCCGTGCGCGTATTCCCGAATCCGGCCAGCACCACGCTCACAATCGACCGGCTCAGCCCCGGCACGCAAAGCATTCGTCTGTACGATATGGCGGGACGGATCATGCATGAAACGATGGATATCAACTCCGATGTTTACATGATCAGTGTAGCGGACCTGCCGGCAGGAATGTATTTGCTGGAGATCCGGGGAGCAGAAGGGAATGTGAATCGGAAAGTGATTGTAGAATAGAAAAAATAACCACGGAGGCACGGAGACACGGAGTAGCAGTTCTCCGTGTCTCCGTGCCTCCGTGGTTATTTTTTATTTCATCTCCCAGGATGTTCCCTCTTTCCCATCCTTCAGCACGATGTTGAGCTTTCCCAGCTCGTCGCGCACGAGGTCGGAAACGGCGAAATCCTTTTTGGCGCGGGCGTCGGCGCGCATGCGGATGATGAGCTGCATGAGCCCGTCGGTGACTTCACCGGCGCTTTCCATCACGTCGTCTTTCAGGCCGAGCACGTCGAATACGAATGCGTGCACGAGTGTTTTTAATTCCGCGATGTCGCCGGCGGTGAGCGACTCTTTGCCGTCGTTCACAGAGTTGATGATGCGCACGGCTTCGAACAATTGGGCGAGCAGGACCGGTGTGTTGAAATCGTCGTCCATCGCGTCGTAGCAGCGTTGCTTCAAAGCGGCGATGTCGCCGGTCGATTTATCCGACGGCTTCAGCTTTTCGAGGACGCGCACGGCTTCCATCAATTTGCGGAAACCTTTTTCGGAAGCAATGAGTGCGTCGTTGGAAAAGTCGAGCGTGCTGGAATAATGCGTCTGCAGCATGAAGAAGCGCACCGTCATCGGCGAGAAGGGCTTGTCGAAGAGCGGGTGCTTGCCGTCGAGCTTTGCCTGTGAAGGCGTTGCGCTGGGCGAATCGGCGGCCAGTTTTTTCCCGGTGAATAATTCCACCGGCAGGAAAACATTCCCGAGCGAGCGCGACATTTTCTGCCCGTTCAGCGTGAGCATGTTCGTGTGTATCCAGTAGCGCACGGGTTGCGCCTGGCAGCAGCCGACGCTCTGCGCGATCTCGTTGGTGTGGTGCGTGGGAATAAGGTCCATCCCGCCGCCGTGGATGTCGAATGTCTCGCCGAGGTATTTCCGGCTCATCGCGGAGCACTCGATGTGCCATCCCGGGAAACCCTCGCCCCACGGGGAGTTCCAGCGCATGATGTGCTCGGGTTTCGCTTTTTTCCAGAGCGCGAAATCGAGCCGCCCGCGTTTTTCTTCCTGCCCGTCGAGTTCGCGCGTGTTGTTCTGCTGGTCGTCGAGCGTGCGCCCGGAGAGAATACCGTAATTATTTTCCTTCGCGTATTTCTCCACGTCGAAATACACGTTGCCGTCGGTCACATACGCATAGCCGCGTTCGATGATCTTCTGCGTCATTTCGATCTGCTCGATGATGTGACCGCTGGCCGTGGGTTCCACGCTGGGCGGAAGCGTATTGAACAAGCTCATCACTTCGCGGAAGCCGAACGCATAACGCTGCACGATCTCCATCGGCTCGAGCTGCTTGAGGCGCGCCTGCTTCCCGATGCGGTCTTCGCCCACGCCGGCGTTTTCATCTTCGAGATGGCCCACGTCGGTGATGTTGCGTACGTAGCGCACTTTATAGCCGAGATGGAGGAGATAACGGTAAATGACGTCGAAGGAAGTGAACGTGCGGCAGTTGCCGATGTGCACGTCGCTGTATAAAGTCGGGCCGCAAACGTACAGGCCGACGAACGGCGGGTTGACCGGCTGGAAGAGCTCTTTTTTGCGGGTGAGCGTATTGTGAATGTGGAGCGGCATAAGAGGTTCTGGGTTCTGAGTTCTGGGTTCTGAGATGGGAGCCCGAACCGAGGGACAAAGTTAGCAGAAGGGGAGGAGTGAGGGATTTAACGGGCTTAAAAAAGTGTTGCGGCTATTTGCCGGGGAAAGGTTCCTCTCTTATGCATTTCCCCTCATTGATCACCTGGATAAGGATGAGACGATTACTTTTATCGTACACGCATTTTACTCCGCAGATGAGTTTATACTGGTAGAAAATGCCTTTTTGTGAGATGCGCCCGTCTTTGTAAAGCAGGTAAGCACCCTCTGGGTTTCGGACCGGGGAGGAACAATTACAATCGAGCGAATTGTAGGCTGTTTTAATCGCTTCCAGCTCTTCCGGGGTGTTTCTTTTTTTCGCGGAATCAGGCTGGGAAGCCCCTATTGCGGTTGCATGGTTGATCGTATCTTTTTGCTGCGCGTTACAGCAACAACAGGCGAGGAGCAACAACAGGACTGAGAAGACGCGCATACAGCAATTTATACCAAAAAAGAACGCCCCGCAAAGTGCGGAGCGTTCGGGTTTGTTCCCGGGTTTAATTACTTGTTGGCGTCGGCAGGGATCGGGGCGTCGCCCACGTATTTGCCGGCCTTGTAGAGCTTGATCTGGATGAGGAAGCCGTTGTTGTCGTAAAAACGCGCTTCTCCGTCAATGAGCTTGAAGTTGGAGAACGTGCCTTTCTGGCTGACCTGTCCGCCTTTCATGAGCGTGTACGGTCCGTTGCCATTCCATTTTGTTCCCGGGGGCAGGGGCGGGGCCGGCGGCGGAGGCTCGGGCTTGACCTTGTCTTCGTCTGCAAGAGTAGATTTTTTCGCAGTGCTGGCGTAGGTTTTTGTTTTTGTATTGTCGATCACGCCATTGTTGAAGAATGTCTCCTTCACCAGGTTGCCGTTCTCATCGTATTCCCGCTGCCAGCCTTCTTCCTTGCCGTTTTTCAGGTTCAGCTCGTACATGAGCTTACCGTTTGCGTGGTACATTTCCTGCTTTCCGTCGCGCTGGCCGACCGTATTGTAATTGAATTTCTGGCGCGGCGTGCCGTCTTCATAGAAGAGCTGGTAATCGCCTACCCAGCGTGTGCCCACCCACGTGCCTTCCTCGGTTTTGATGCCTTGCTCGTTGTAGAATACGGCGGGGCCGTTGGGGCGGTTGTTGACGTAAGTGAATTGCTGCTTTTTCTTGCCGCTGGGGAAATAGAAGATCCAGGTGCCGATCTTCAGACCGTTCTTATAACGGCCTTCTTCCACTTTGGCGTCGGCTGCGAAAGATTTGTCTTTCTGCATGCGTCCGTAAATGATCCACGGACCTTCGCGTTTTCCATCAACGCCGACAACGTTAAGCGAGTCCCCGGCAAATACGCAGGAACCGAACAACGTGAACAGCAACAGCAGTGTAAAGTGTTTCATGAATTGAGAAAAAATGAGAAAGGGCTGTTTCTTTAAACGGATGTTTCACGGTCCGGGTTACAAAAAAGCTCCACCTTTTTTCGGGGGAGCTTTTTTAACATTTTCAGGGGCTTTAGCCTATTTGTTGGCGTCGGCCGGCAGCGGGGCATCGCCCACGTATTTGCCGTCCTTGTAGAGCTTTATCTGCCTGAGCATCATGTTGTTGTCGTAGATGCGCTCTTCGCCGTTGATGAGTTTTTTGTTCTTGAACGTGCCTTTCATCGTGATCTGGCCGTTGCGGTAGAGGATCCAGTCGCCTTCCCCGTTGAAGGTTCCCTTGTTGGGCTTGAAGTTCGGGTCGGTGACCGTGGGGGCGTTGCCCTTGTTGATATCCTTCTCCTCGGGAGCTTTCTGGGGCGGCGGCGTGCTGTAGGTCTTCGTTTTCGCGGGATCGATGGTGCCGCCGGCAAAGTACGTTTCACGCACCAGGTTGCCGTTCTCGTCGTATTCTTTTTTCCAGCCTTCTTCCTTGCCGGCCTTCATTTCCACCTCGATGGCGACTTTGCCGTTGGGATGCTTGTACACCTGCTTTCCTTCACGCTGGCCGACCTGGTTGTAATTGAAAGCCTGGCGTTCCGTTCCGTCTTCGTAATAAAGGTGATAATCGCCGACCCAGCGTGTGCCTACCCATGTGCCTTCTTCCGACTTTTTGCCGTTCTCATTATACATGACAGCGGGGCCGTTGGGACGGTTGTTGACGTAGGTGAGGTCGCTCTTCTTGTTTCCGTTGGGATAGAATTCCGTCCAGATGCCGATCTTCTGGCTGTCTTTATAGGTTCCTTTCTCGACAATTGCGTCGGGCGCGTAACGGGAATCTTTTTTCATGGATCCCGTAATTTCCCAGGGGCCCTGGCGTTTGCCGGCAGCGTCGACCTGGTTTTTCAACGTGTCAGCGCCTGCAATGGCCAGCCCTGCACTCATCACGAAGAACAGCAGTAGCGTAAATTTTTTCATCTGGCAGCGTATTACGGGATCAACCCTGTTCCAACGTTAGCAATAATTCGGATTATTTACCAGAAACCGGGCCATATTGCTGCAGGAATTCGATTAATCCCTGAAATGACTCGACGAAAAGGAACAATACCGGCAATGATTCTGGCGTTGGCTCCTTCTACGTTGGGCGTTTAAACCGGGTTTCAGTTTTTAACAGGGATTTTTGAAAGGTGGAATAACATGTCTGAAACCATGCGTTCCAGGTCATATTCAGGCTTCCAGCCCCAATCTTTACGGGCTTCCGAGTCGTCGATGCTCGCCGGCCAGGAGTCGGCGATCTGCTGGCGGAAATCGGGTTTGTAGGTAATGCTGAAGCCGGGCAGTTTTTTCGCGATCGCGGCGGCGATCTCTTCGGGCGAGAAGCTCACACCGGCAAGATTGTACGCACCGCGGATCTTTATTTTTTCCGCCGGCGCTTCCATGATCTCGATCGTGGCGCGGATGGCGTCGGGCATGTACATCATCGGCAGCGTCGTGTTCCCGGAAAGGAAGCACTCATACGTGTTGTTTTTGAGCGCTTCGTGGAAAATGTGCACCGCGTAATCCGTCGTTCCCCCGCCCGGCGCCGATTTCCAGCCGATCAGTCCCGGGTAACGCAGGCTGCGCGTGTCCACGCCGTGCTTTTTGAAATACCATTCGCACCAGCGCTCGCCCGCCTGCTTGCTGATGCCGTAGATCGTGCTCGGCTCGATGACCGTATATTGGGGCGTGTTCTCCCGCGGCGTGGTGGGGCCGAAAACGGCGATGGAGCTGGGCCAGTAAATTTTTTTGATATTCCCTTCCTTAGCCAGCTCGAGCACGTGGAACAAACTTTCCATGTTGAGCTTCCAGGCGAACAGCGGATTTTTTTCCGCCGTGGCCGAAAGCAACGCCGCAAGCAAATACACCTGCGTCACGCCATGCTTTTTCACGATCGAATACAGCTTCGTCTTGTCCAGCACATCCAGCGTTTCGAACGGGCCGCTTTCCATCACCTCCGGCGCCGAATCCCGCAGGTCCGACGCGATCACGTTGCTGCTCCCGTAACGGGCCCGCAGCTCCATCACCAGCTCCGTCCCGATCTGCCCGGATGAGCCGATCACTAAGATTTTTTCTGTCATGAGAATAGGATTGCCCAAAAGTAAGAAAGACTTGAGACGTGAGACATGAGACGTGAGAGCGGGAGTTGGTCAGTTTGAGATTAATATTCTGAAACCCTGCGAGGGTTTGAATTCAAAATAAATCAAACTGACCCACTGCCCGGGAGTTCGCGTTTTTGAAGAGGGAAATAGATTTTTTTATTGTCTCACGTCTCATGTCTCACATCTCACGTCTCCCTCCGTACCTTTGCACCCATGTCAATTCTTCACAACCGCGTCAGCCGGGAAGAAATGCGGAAACGCCTTATGGAAGAGCCTTTCCGCCGGGTGACGCTTTCATTTTATCGTTACGTCATCCTGCATGAGCCGGAAGTGATGCGCAATACGCTGTGGCAGGAATGGGAAGCGCTGGGCGTTTTCGGGCGGATCTATGTGGCACGGGAAGGCATCAATGCGCAGCTGAGCGTGCCGGAAGCGAACTTCGAAACGTTCCGCGAACAGCTTTACCGTCACCCGGAATTTGCGAATGTGCCGTTCAAGATCGCGGTGGAGGACGACGGGAAATCGTTTTTCCGGCTGACCATTAAAGTGAAAAGAAAGCTGGTGGCGGACGGGCTCAACGACGATGCGTTCGACGTGACGAATGTGGGCACGCATCTTTCGGCCGAAGAATTCAACCGCGCGCTGGAGCAGCCCGGCTCGATCGTCGTCGACATGCGCAATCATTACGAAAGCGAGGTCGGGCATTTTGAAAACGCCATCCTTCCGCATGCGGAAACGTTCAAGGAAGAATTGCCTATGGTGCTCGACGAATTGAAGGGAAAAGAAGACACGAAGGTGCTGCTCTACTGCACCGGCGGCATCCGCTGTGAGAAGGCCAGCGCCTGGCTGCGCCACCATGGTTTCCGCGATGTCAACCAGCTGCACGGCGGCATCATCGAATACGCGCGGCAGGTGAAGGAGAATAAATTGCCGTCGAAGTTCATCGGGAAGAATTTCGTTTTCGACGAGCGCCTCGGCGAGCGCATTACGAACGACATCATCGCGCAATGCCACCAGTGCGGCGCGCCCTGCGACACACACGTCAACTGCAGCAACCTCGAGTGCAACCTGCTTTTTATCCAGTGCAAATCCTGCGAAGAAAAGATGCAAGGCTGCTGCTCCGCCGAATGCCGCGACTGGAACGCGCTGGCCGAAACGGAGAAAGAAAAATTGCATGCGGAAGGGAATGGCTTCGTGATGAAAGCCGGCAATCATCGCCGGACGTTGAAAAAATGATGTGCAGATATGCAGATGTGCAAATGTGCAAATGCATGTGCTGCCTGAGGTTTTCACGCGAAGATGCACCGTTATAGAATTACACTACAATCTGCATATTTGCACATCTGCACATTTGCACATTTGCACATTTGCACATAGTTCCCCGCTGACAATTGTCATTTTGATGAAAGTGCGCTATTCCTAGCTTTACAGCTTCTAAACGAACTATTAAAAATGCCGATCTACCATAAACTCGGAAGCTTTCCGCAAAAGCGTCACACGATCTTTGAGAAAAAGAGCGGTGGGATTTATTACGAACAGCTGTTCGGAACGGAAGGGTTCAGCGGATTTTCCTCGCTTTCCTACCACGTACACCGCCCGACGCAGATCAAGGAAATTCTGAAGTCGACGGATGTGGCGCCGAAGATCGCCGTGCCGAAAAATATCAGGCCGTTGCTGTTGCAGGGCTTCCAGCTCAAGCCGCAGGACGATTTCCTGGAGAGCCGCACGGCGATGCTCGTCAACAGCGATTGCGTGTTGGGCCTGGCCGCGCCGCGCAAGAGCATGCGCGAATATTTTTACAAGAACGCCGACTCCGACGAGATGATCTTCATCCACCGCGGAAAAGGAAAGCTGCGCACGTTCCTCGGCAACATCGATTTCGAATACGGCGACTACCTCGTCATCCCGCGCGGCATGATCTACCAGATGGAATTCGAGACGGAAGACAACCGCATCCTTTACCTCGAGAGCCATCATCCCATTTACACGCCCAAACGGTATAAAAATTCCTCCGGCCAGCACCTCGAGCATTCCCCGTTCTGCGAGCGCGATTTCAAGCTGCCTTCCGAACTGGAAACGTACGACGAGAAAGGCGACTTCCTCATCAAGGTGAAAAAGGAGAACGTGCTGCACGAGATCGTGTACGCCACGCACCCGTTCGACGTGGTGGGCTGGGACGGCTACAATTTCCCCTGGGGATTTTCCATCCACAACTTCGAGCCCATCACCGGCCGCGTCCACCAGCCGCCCCCGGTGCACCAGACGTTCGAAACTTCCGCGTTCGTCGTCTGCTCGTTCTGCCCGCGCGTGTACGATTACCACCCGAAGGCCATTCCCGCCCCTTACAACCACAGCAACATCGACTCGGACGAAGTGTTGTACTATGTCGACGGCGATTTCATGAGCCGCAACGATATCAAACAGGGCCACATCACGCTGCACCCGAAAGGCGTCCCGCACGGTCCCGCCCCCGGCGCCATGGAGCGCAGCATCGGCCAGAAAGAAACCCAGGAGCTCGCCGTCATGGTCGACACGTTCCGCCCCCTGATGATCACGGAAGCGGCGATGAAAATGGATGACGGGAAGTACTATAAATCGTGGACGGAATGATGTGCAAATGCGTAGATGTGCATATGTGCAGATGGATTTCTGCCATCTGCACATCTACGAATCTGCATATCTGCACATCATTTTCCGTAAATTTGATAAGCATTTCTCTTACAGCAAAAACGTTCTTAAAAACCACCATACAATGGCATCTGAGATCAAAAACGTGGAATACGGGCTCGACAAGATCTTCGAAGGCGCGCAGGATTTTCTTCCGCTGCTCGGCACGGATTACGTGGAATTTTACGTGGGCAACGCCAAGCAGGCGGCTCATTATTATAAGACAGCTTTCGGCTTCCAGTCGCTTGCCTATGCAGGACTTGAAACCGGCGTGCGCGACCGCGCTTCGTACGTGCTGGCGCAGGACAAGATCCGCCTCGTGCTGACCACGGCGCTGAAGAGCGATTCCCCGATCGGCGAGCACGTGAAGAAACACGGCGACGGCGTGAAAGTGATCGCGCTGTGGGTGGAAGATGCGCGCAAGTCGTTCGAAGAAACCGTGAAGCGCGGCGCAAAGCCGTTCATGGAGCCGACGGTGGAGAAAGACGAGCACGGCGAAGTGGTGCGCGCCGGCATTTACACATACGGCGAAACGATCCACATGTTCGTCGAACGGAAAAATTACAAGGGAACATTCCTGCCCGGTTTCCAGCCGTGGAAATCGGATTACAATCCGTCGCCGGTGGGACTGAAGTTCATCGACCACATGGTGGGCAACGTGGGCTGGGGCGAAATGAACAAGTGGGTGAAATGGTACGAAGACGTGATGGGCTTCGTGAATTTCCTCTCGTTCGACGACAAGCAGATACACACGGAATATTCCGCGCTCATGTCGAAAGTGATGTCCAACGGAAACGGCCGCATCAAGTTCCCGATCAACGAGCCGGCGGAAGGAAAGAAAAAATCGCAGATCGAAGAATACCTCGAGTTTTACGAAAGCTCCGGCGTGCAGCACATCGCGGTGGCCACGGACAACATCATCGAGACCGTTTCGCAGCTGCGCGCGCGCGGCGTGGAATTTCTCTCCGCACCGCCCCAGGCGTATTACGAAGACATTCCCAACCGCACGAAGCAGTGGGAAGTGAAAGAAGACCTGCAAGCCATCCAGGATCTCGGCATCATGGTCGACGCCGATGAGGAAGGTTATTTGCTGCAGATCTTCACCAAGCCCGTTGAAGACCGTCCCACGCTGTTTTTCGAGATCATCCAGCGCATGGGTGCAAAAGGTTTCGGCGCCGGCAACTTCAAAGCGCTGTTCGAATCCATCGAGCGCGAGCAGGAGAAGCGCGGAACGCTTTAGCGTTCCGCATTCAAAGATTCAATCACTCGTTGCGTCCCGAATACCCGGAGCTCAACTTCGTTATTCAAAGATTCACAATTCAAAGTTCAATTCAATCTTTGAATTGTTGAATAGCGATGCGGAGCGAGCGATGAATCTTTGAATCACACTTTTCGTAACTTCCCTCCGTGAAATTTATCGAAGGCAAACGCAAAAAACTGGTGGCGGGCATTGTCCTGCTGCTCTTGCTTGGCGCGGGCGTGTGGCTTTTGAGCGGCGGCTCCGGCTACATGTCGGCGGACGTGACATCTTCCAACGGCAGCCGTTATGCGGTGGAGCTTCCTTCTTCGATGAAACCGGCGAACATCAACGACAACGCTTCCCTGCAGTACGAAGACGAAGCGCGGGGGCTGTACGTGGTGGTGATCGACGAGTCGAAAGCGAAGATCATTTCGTTCGGGCTGGACTACGACCTGGACACGTACATGAAGATCGCGTCGCGCACGCTCGACAGCGCGGGACTGTATGTGAACAAGCCGGTGACGGTGAACGGGTTCAAAGCGCTGCAGACGGAGATCAAAGGCAAGTCGAAAGGGAAAGATGTCATCTATAAGCTGACCTGCCTCGAGTCGCCGAAATTTTTCTACCAGGTGCTCCTGCGCAGCGAAGCTTCGAGGTATGACTCGAACAGCAGTGACATGGAAAAGATCACGAACTCATTTAAAGAGGTGGATGCGGGGTTTGTGAATGATACGGCGGTGGTGAAGAAGTAAAAAAATGTCGGGTGTGCGGGGGGGTGGGGTGGGGCGGGGCCCGCGGTGGGGTTGGGGGGGGGCATTGTATTAAACCGTGGGCGAACAGAGAGGGCAAA
>CBIHOC010000057.1:0-24432 GCA_966211705.1 uncultured Chryseobacterium sp. | reverse complement strand
TCAGTGAAAACACTCCGTGTCCTCAGTGGTTTTCCTTTCCGCCACCGCCAACCGCCACTCTTTACGTTATCGGCAGCACTTCCTGTTTCACCGCCCTCTTCAGCTGCGGAGGAATCACATCCAGGATCGTCTCCGCCAATTTCTCCAGCAACGCTTTCTTCAGCTGCGCGCGGTGTGTCACGATGCTGATCTCCCGCACCGGCTCGGGCGTGCGGAAATAACGCACCGCCTGCTGCTGCTTCGGCGTGAGCGTGGCCACCGCCAGCCACGGAAGGATCGTCATCCCGCGGCCGAGGTCCACCATGCGTTTCAGCGTTTCGATGCTTCCGCTGCGGTATTCCATGCGCTGGCCGTTCGGCTTTTCCTTCCGCGACGCGCACAGCTGCAGCACCTGGTTGCGCATGCAATGCCCGTCCGCCAGCAGCCACACGTCGTCGGCATTCACCTCTTCCGTCTTTAACGTGCGTTTGTTCCACAGCGCATTTTTCCGCGACAGGTAAGCGGCGAACGGCTCGTTGAACAGCGGGCGCTCGTTGAGCTGCGGCTCGTGCAAAGGCGTGGCGAGAATGCCGCAGTCGATCGACTCTTCCTTCAGCGCGCGGATGATCTGCTCCGTCGTCAGCTCGTCCACCACGAGGTGAACGTGCGGGTAAGCAGTCGTAAAAGCGTCGGCGAAGAGCGGGAGCAGGTACGGCGCCAGCGTGGGAATGATGCCGATGCGCAGCTCGCCGGCGATGTCGCCTTTGGCCGCGGAGATCACTTCCTTCAGGCGTTTCTGCTCGCGCAGCACCACGCGCGCCTGTTCGATGAACATTTTCCCTGCGTCGGTGAGCGCCACCGGTTGCCGGCTGCGGTCGAAAAGCGTGATGCCGGCTTCTTCCTCCAGCTTTTTCACCTGCATGCTGAGCGTAGGCTGGGTGACGAAACATTTGTCGGCGGCGGTAACGAAGCTTCCCCATTGGGCCACGGCGGAAGCATATTCGAGTTGTTGCAGTGTCATAGCATTAGTCTATTATTATATAAAAGTAATCAATTTTTATTATAGTGATAATTATCAAAACTTTGCACTGCAGCGGTCACAGATGAAATACCGTGCGACTGCCAATTTTGTACAATTTAAAAACGATAAAATATGAATCCGAACATTGGCCTTTCCAAAAAATCCCTTCACAGGATCACTACCGATCTTCACCAGGTCCTTGCCGACGAAACCGCGCTCGCCGCCCTCACCCGCGTAGCACACTGGAACGTAGCCGGCCCGCTATTCGGCCCGCTCCACGAGCTTTTCGGCAAACAATACGATCAGCTCGACGCCACCATCGACGAGGTCGCCGAACGGATCCGCGCGCTGGGCCGGCCGGTGGAAGCACGCCTCAAAGACCTCGTCCGCGCATCCGCCATCGGCGACTTCCCGGAGCTCACCGGCAACCCGGAAAAGCTCATTCACACGCTGCTCGAAGGCCACGAAAAGCTCATCCGCTCGCTTCGCGCCGTCATTCAGCGTGCAGACGAAGACGGGGACGCGGGCACAGCCGACTTCCTCACCGGCGTCCTTGAAGCGCACGAAAAAACCGCCTGGATCCTGCGGGTGTCCATCGAATAGCTATTAACATTTCGCCTTAGTTTTTCACAACTAAAGCGCGGGGCGCCCGTGTGCGTACATTTGAGCATGGGGATGTTCCGCCCGGTGCTGAAATTTTTAAAGAACAAATACGTGCTCACCATCCTGGTGTTCGCCACGTGGCTGCTCTGGTTCGACAAGAACGACGTCTTTTCACAGGACGACCGCCACGACCAGGTCAAAAAGCTGGAGCAGGAAGTCGCCTACTACACTTCCGAGATCGAACGCAGCAAACGGGAAGAGATCGAATTACAGAGCAATCCCAAACTGCTCGAAAAATTCGCGCGCGAGCATTACCTGATGAAGAAGGATAACGAGGACATTTTCGTTATTGTGGAGGACAGTGTGCGCTAGCGCGCACGATGTGCAGAAATGCTGATGTGCTGAAATGCTGATGAATTGGGGCTTGTCCGGGGTGAAATCTTATTTCCCTCACACGGTTCCAGTGACTTGCTTCCCGGTTATTTATTCCCGACATGTAGCACTCCGGCGTCTATGAACGCTGTGTCTTTCTTTATGGGATCGACTTTCAGCCACGTAATTGCAAAAACCGAAATGGTTGCTTTCAACGGGCGCAACTGCTTCAGGGGAACCATCACCGAAAAGTAATTCGCGGAGTTTTCGGGAGTAAGTCTCTTATAATAGACCTTTCCATTCCCGGTGTTTTTAATCCTTACATAAAAGAGTTGCTCAGCACCTGCATTAGAAGTGTACGCATCAAAATGCAAAAAGCTGCTTTTGCTGAAGGGTGGGAATGAGTCACGAATAATAACCCTTTTCACCAGCGAAAAACTATCGGACACACAACATTCGATGCCCGGCACATCATCGACACCACAACGAAACAAACTGTCATCACCGCATGGAATACCCGGAGAAAACGCAACAAATAACGGAATAAAGAGCCAACGACTCATACATCTCTATAACCCTGAAAGACCTGGAAGATACACGTCGAATTCCCGAAACTACATCAGCATTTCAGCACATCAGCATTTCAGCACATTCTACCCCCGGTACTCCCCGAACACGCCCCGCATCACATCCGCAATTTCCCCCAGGGTCGCGTACGCTTCCACGGCTTCCAGGATATGCGGCATGAGGTTATCGTCGCCTTTCGCAGCAATTTCAATCCGCTTCAATAATTCCGCCACTTTCACATTGTCGCGTTCGGCTTTCACCTTCTCCAGCTTTTCCATCTGATGCTGGCGAATGCTGTCGTCGACGGTGAGCAGGTTTTGCATCGGCGATTCCTGGACGATAAACTTGTTGACGCCCACGATCACCTTCTCCCCGCTCTCGATGTCGTTCTGGTATTTGTACGACGAGCCGGCGATCTCATCCTGCATGAATCCCTGCTCGATCGCATTCACCGCACCGCCCATTGCGTCGACCTGGTGAATGTATTCCCAGGCTTTCGCTTCCACTTCATCGGTGAGCGATTCCACCATCCACGATCCGGCCATCGGGTCGACGGTGTCGGGAACGCCGCTTTCGTGGGCGATGATCTGCTGCGTGCGGAGCGCGATGCGCGCGGCCTCTTCGGTGGGAAGCGCGAGCGCCTCGTCGAAACCGTTGGTGTGCAGGCTTTGCGTGCCGCCCATTACCGCGGCGAGCGCCTGCAGCGTGACACGCACGATGTTGTTCTGCGGCTGCTGCGCGGTCAGCGTCGAACCTCCCGTCTGCGTATGGAAACGCAGCATCATCGAGCGGGCATCTTTCGCGCCGAGGTCTTTCACGATCTTCGCCCACATGCGCCGCGCCGCGCGGAACTTGGCGATCTCCTCGAAGAAATTATTGTGCGCGTTGAAGAAGAACGACAGGCGTTTCGCAAACACGTCGATGTCGAGCCCTTTATCGATCGCGGCCTGCAAATAAGCTTTTCCATTCGCCAGCGTGAACGCCAGCTCCTGGACTGCTGTTGATCCGGCCTCGCGGATGTGATAACCGGAAATGGAAATCGTATTCCACTTCGGCACCTCCTTGCTGCAATACGCGAAAATATCGGTGATGATGCGCATGGAATGGCGGGGCGGATAAATATAGGTGCCGCGCGCCGCGTATTCCTTGAGCAGGTCGTTCTGGATGGTGCCGGAAATTTTCTTCACGTCCGCGCCTTGCTTCTTCGCGAGCGCGATGTACATGCTCAGCAGGATCGCCGCAGTGGAATTGATCGTCATCGACGTCGTCACTTCGTCGAGGCGGATGCCGTCGAACAGAATTTCCATGTCGCGCAGCGAGTCGATCGCCACGCCGGATTTACCCACTTCACCTTCCGAAAACGCGTGATCGGAATCGTAGCCGATCTGCGTCGGCAGGTCGAATGCCACGGAAAGTCCCGTGGTACCGTTCTTCAGTAAGTAATGGTAACGCTTATTGGATTCTTCCGCGGTGGAAAATCCCGCATACTGGCGCATGGTCCAGAGCTTGCCGCGGTACATGTTCGGCTGCACGCCCCGCGTGAACGGGAACTCGCCGGGCTGCTCTTCCGGGATATCGGTTTTGGGGTAAATGCGTTTGATCTCGATTCCTGAATCGGTCAGGAATTGTGCTTTTCGTTCTTGTTCTTCCTTCTTCTGCATGAAAATTCAAAGATTCAAAATTCAAAGATTCGGCATTATACTATCGTAAGATTCGACCAGGACTGAATTCCAATTTTGAATCTTTGAATTTTGAATCTTTGAATTCTTAGAATACCTGTCCAACTTCCTTCTTGATATACTCCAGCGCGACCTGCGTCGGCATTTTTTCGATCTGCTGGGAAATTTGCAGGATCATGTGGCTGAGCTCCACGCCGGTTGCGGTGTCGGGAAGTTTTGACGCGGCCACGTTGACGAGCTTGGTGATCTCTTCTTTGGCCGTCTTCACCATTTCCCATGCATGGTTCGACATGTAGATCTGCTGGGAAAGGTTGTGCTCGAACTCGGTGCGGATCACTTTGGTAAGCTCCGACTGCAGGAGGCGCGCGCTCATGCCGCTTTTGTGCGTGCGCGTGATGAGGATGTTGGGGTTGATGCGTTCGAGGAAAATTGCCATGCGCTCGTACGCCTGCAGGCGCATGGGCGTTACCACGTTCTGGTTGGCGAGGCGGATCTCCGCAAGACGGCGTTTGGTTTCGGTGTCCAGGAAATTTTTTACAGTCAGGTAGCCCGCGGCGAACACGACGAGGCAGGGCAACAGGTATTTCAGCACTTCGATCACAACATCCACAGGGTTTGAATCGGTCTGGAGTAACATAATTGTTCGTTTTTGCGGTAGGCTGAATGGTAGCCCGTAAAAATAAGCAAATAGGTATTAGGTATTAGGGCTTAGGATGTTCTGAGTTATTTCCTAAGAGGCTGTTAGGGAATTTTGTTTTGCTTTGATTTTGCGCCCTTTTGTGCCAGGCGAGGCATGTTTTGCAGGCCATAGCGGAGCAGCTACGGTCAAAAAACATAACGAAGCATGGCGCAAAAGGGCGCGAAAGCATTAAAAAGAAAATTTCCTAACAGCCTCTAAGGCCTAAAACCTAATGCCTACTACCTTTTTCGTAACTCTTTGGCTGTAAATGGCGTATATTCAGGTTCGAAATGTCCTTCAAACGGCTACATATCATCCCGTTAGCACTCGCTTTTCTCGGTTTCGGCCTGTTTCAGCAAGCCGGGGAGCCGTCGTCCGGCTATTCCGAACACCTGGGATTTTGCCTGCTTCCCGGCGCAAACAGCCGTCCCGTGACGTTCCTCATCGTCCAGGAATACGACGACCCGGCCAGGCCGATCACGGCAGTGAACATTACCGAGCAGGAATTCATCAGCATCGCCTACGGCTGGGGCGACAGCAAAGCCAACCCGAAGAAGGAAGACCTTTTCATCAAATACGGCGTCACGAACTGCGGCTACCGGCCCGACACGATCATTCACCATGTAATCGTACGCGGCGGTCTCGGCTGCTCCCCGCTCAACGACCTCTGGAAGCTGTCGCACAGCGAATGGCCGTTCCAGGTGGGGGCTTCCCGCAACCCGGACATCAACCAGCCCGCAGGCCCCGGCTCCGGCTGGGCGCGCAATCCCAACCACCCGTCGGAAGGACAGATCTCCATCCTCCGCCAGTACGGCGCGCTCGACTACATCGACGCGATCTACGGCGAAAACGCATTCCGCCTCCTCCGCGACATGCAGGACCCGGCCTGGGTGTCGAACTATGCGGGCTCGTAAAACGATCTTCGTGTGACCCATACGTGTTATCACGAGAAGATAGTTTTCCTACATTTAGCCTTTCTAAATCCCGCGTATGACGCACCTTTCAGACCGCATCAACCGGCTGAGCGAATCGCAGACCATTGCCATGGCGCGACGCAGCCGCGAACTGATCGCAAAAGGAATCGATATCATCAGTCTCAGCCTCGGCGAGCCGGATTTCAAAACGCCGGACGTCATTAAGGAAGCCGCCAAAAGGGCAATCGACGAAGACTTCAGCTACTACACGCACGTTTCAGGCTACCTGGAGCTGCGCGAAGTGGTGGCGGAAAAATTCAAACGCGACAACCACGTTACGTACACGCCGGAACAGATCGTGATCTCCACGGGCGCAAAACAATCGCTTGCGAACGCCGTGCTCAGCCTCATCAATCCCGGCGACGAAGTGCTGGTGCCGATGCCGTACTGGGTCAGCTACGTGGAACTCATCAAGCTGGCGGAAGGTGTGCCGGTGGTTATTCCTTCTTCGATCGACACGAATTTCAAAGTGACGCCGGAGCAGATCGCCAGCGCGATGACGCCGAAAACACGGTTGCTCATGTTCAGCACGCCCTGCAATCCTACAGGCACGGTTTATTCGAAAGAAGAGCTGCGCGCGATCGCGGAAGTGGTGGCAGCGCAGCCGGAATGCTACATCATCTGCGACGAAATTTACGAGCACATCAACTTCGTTGGTGGGCACCAGAGCATGGCCCAGTTCGATTTTATCTACGACCGCACCGTCACGATCAACGGCGTTTCCAAAGGTTTCGCGATGACGGGCTGGAGAGGCGGGATACTTGCCGCGCCGCTGTGGCTGGCCAAAGCCTGCGACAAGATGCAGGGACAATTCACCTCCGCCACCAGCTCCATCACCCAGCGCGCCATGCACGCCGCCATGCTCCTCGCGCCCGCAACGACATTTCCCATGCGCGACGCGTTCAGGCGCCGCCGCGACCTCATGCTCGACAGCCTGAAAGATATTCCCGGGCTGAAGCTGAACGTGCCCGACGGCGCATTCTATCTTTTCCCGGAGGTGCGCAACTTCTTCGGCAAACGCTACGGCGATCACGTGATCAACAACGCCACCGACCTGAGCATGTTTCTCCTCGACCAGGGACACGTGGCCATCGTACCTGGCGCCGCGTTCGGCGACGACAACTACATCCGCATTTCGTATGCGACGTCGGATGCGAAGTTGATGGAAGCGGCGAAGCGGATAAAAGAGGCGCTGGGGAAGCTGGCTTAGAATTACGAATTAAAAATTGAAAAAACCTCGAAGGATTGCGCGCAAGCAAACGCGCTGTCAATCCTTCGAGGTTTTTAATTTTTTATTTTTTAATTCGTAGCTCCTCTTACTGCTTCTTCTCCTTCTTGAACATGTCAGAAAGATTGCCCAGCCCGTCGATGAGCTTGCGGAGCAGGTCGAAGTACAGCGTGATCGCCATGACGAGCGACATGGCCCAGAGCACGCACATGTTCACCCAGAACGTGTCGTAATATTTTCCGAAGAATTTCTTGCGGGGCGCGAAGAAGTGCGCATTGCCGAAGTCGGACTGGTACGGCTCGAGGAATACGGGATCGGCGCGCTGGATGAGGATGCCGTCCTGCTCGATGATCTTGTTGAACTCGTTCGCGTTGCGCACCAGGTCGCTCAGGCTCTCGTTCATGTAATCGTTCTTGAGCTCGTGGAATTTTTTGCTTTTGGCGGCAGCGATCTTCGGGTCTTTGTCTTCCGACTGTGTGCGGATGGCTTTGTCGCGGGCTTCGCTGTTGCTGTTGAAGACCTTGATGTAGATCGAGTTCACGAGGTTGAGGTAGCTCCTCATCGTGTTGGCGGCGCCGGCCTGCGGGTTGAGCGTGTCGGCCGCCAGCTTTTTCGCGTCGGCTTTCGCAACGCCTGCGGCGAGGTCTTCCAACTGCTTCATCAGCTTGGGCGCGATGGCGCTGATCTTCTTCCGCTTCGGGGAAGAAAGCTCTTTCAGGCGCGCAAGGTCGTTGGCGATCTCGTTCTTCAGCAGCGTCACGTCGTTGATCTGCTCGAGCGCCATGGAATCCTGCTTCGTATTCACGACGCCTTTTTCCGCGTTGACGAAAGCCGCCGGTGTAATGGATTTCGCGTTCGTCTCGCACTTGTCGATCTTTCCGCGGAGATGCGGGATCCAGTAATTCTTCCGGAAATCCGCCACGCTCATCATCTCGTCGTACTTGTAGAACTGCTTCTCGTACGCGTTCGTCTTGAACTGGTTCACCGCGAGCGCTTCGAACGCCCAGCGGGAAGCCATCATTTCACCGGCGACGGGAACGGTTCGCTGCGAAGTGATCGCGGGGTTGAGCTTTTCGAATTTCACGATCACGCCGCTCAGCAGGAGCTGGGGAATGATGAGGAACGGGATGAGGATGTAGATCGTAACCGCGGAATTGAACGCCGACGAAATGTTCAGGCCGAGCATGTTGGCGAAGCAGGATGTGGTGAACAGCACCAGCCAGTAATCCATCCACATGCCTTTGATCTCTAAAACGCCATTGCCCACCAGCACGAACGTGAACGTCTGGATGGCGGAAAGCGCGAACATGATGAGGATCTTCGAAGCGAGGTAGCTGGAACGGCTCAGGTTGAGGAACGATTCCCGCTTGAGGATCTTGCGGTCGCGGATAATTTCTTCCGCCGACACGGTGAGACCGATGAATAACGCCACAACGACGGACATGAACAGGTACGCCGGCATGTTCTCGTTCTCGCGGAAAATGTAGCCTTCCTTGTTGGAAACGTCGGTGTTGTAAAATTTGACGAGGTACGACAGGATGAACGCGAGCACCGGCGCTTCCAGCAGGTTGATGAACATGTACTGCGTGTTCGTCAGCTTGGAGCGCACGTCGCGGGTAATGAACACGCGCATCTGCTTGAGGCGGTTCGGGATGTTGAACGTGCTCTCGGGGTTGTCCGTCGTCGGCGCGACAGGTTCCTGCTTCGCCTCGATGTGCTCTTTGTAAAAGTTATTCCACTCCGGCGGCGACACTTTCCGGTTGCGTGTCGGGTTCCCGTATTCATCCACCACCTTCGACTCGATGATGTTGAAGATCTGCTCGGGATTGACATTACCGCAGGTGGGACATTCGCTTTCGTCGCTGTTCACGTGGTTCACCATCTTCTTGAAGTAGACCACGGCGTCGACCGGGTTACCGTTGTAGATGGGGAAGCCCCCGTTATCGAGGATGAGCAGCTTGTCGAACATTTTGAAAATGTCGGACGAAGGCTGGTGAATGACCACGAACACGAGCTTGCCTTTCAGCGCGAGCTCTTTCAATAAGTCCATGATGTTCTCCGAGTCGCGCGAGGAAAGGCCGGAGGTCGGCTCGTCGACGTAAAGAACGGAAGGTTCGCGGATCAGCTCGAGCGCGATGTTGAGACGCTTGCGCTGCCCGCCTGAAATTTTCTTGTCGAGCGGGCTTCCCACTTTCAGGTTGCGCGCTTCGTAAAGTCCGAGGTCCGCCAGCAGCTCGTCGACGATCTTCGTGATCTCCGCATCGCCGAGGTTGCCGAAGCAGAGCTTGGCGTTATAATAAAGGTTCTGGAAAACGGTCAGCTCCTCGATCAGCAGGTCGTCCTGCGAAACGTGGCCGATGACGCCTTCGATCTTGTCTTTCTGGGTGTGAATGTTGATGCCGTTGATCAGCACCTCGCCTTTCGTGGGCGCTTCATTCCCGTTGAGCACGTTGAGCAGCGTGGATTTCCCCGCGCCCGATCCGCCCATGATGCCGATGAGGCGGCCGGATTCTTCCTGGATGTTGACGCCGCGCAGGCCGAGCTTGCCGCCTTTGAACTGGTACTCGATCTGGTTCGCGTTGAACGTGATGCGCGAGCCCGTTTTGCTGCTCAGGAACGCGCTGATGATGTCGCTGTAATAGATCGGCTGCACCTTCGAGCTGCGCAGCGATGAACCCGGCGTAAGGATGTACACCTTGTTGAGGATCATCGCCTGGCCGTTGAGGTTCAGCTCTGCCCCGCCAAAATAGCGGCACGCGTACATGCCCACGCTGGGAATGTAAACGACGACCACGCGCCCGTTGCCGAGCGTTTCGGAATAAATATGGTGCGCGTTCGTGAATTCCTGTTTCGGGTTGCCGTCGACCACGAGGTACTCGGCGATGTCCGGCATTTCCTTGATGTCCTTCTCCACGAAATCGCGGAGGCGGCCGAACTCGCCGGGCTCGATGTTGAACGTTTCCGCCACCGTCTGCACGAACTCCAGCTCCTGCTCGGAAATTTCGTAGCTGGAGTGGATGAACTCGATGAGGCGGATCAATACGACGACCTTCTGCTTCTGCGTGAGCTCCTCGTTGATCTGCGAACAGATGCGAAGGACTTTTACAGAATTTACGGAAGTGCGCTTGGCGGAACCGTCTTTGCGTTTGGAAACCTGGTGGTGCTGCTCGAGGAATTCGTCAAACAGCGCGAGGTACTGGTCGACCAGCTCCTGGCTGAGCTGCTGCTTGAGAAAGGATTCTACGATGGCCCTGCTTGCGGACGTCACGCCGTCGACCTTCGCGATAATCGCGAAGAGCTGCATCAGGGCTTTCAGTATCCGTTCACTCATATCCGGCAGGAGATCGACGTCAAAAATAGAAAAATCCGGGACAGTATCGTGATTAAGGGGTTTTCGAAGTAAGTCCTTTGATTTTTGCCGCAGAGGCGCTGAGGACGCAGAGTTTTCGCTGAATATCTCTGCGCCCTCAGCGCCTCTGCGGCTATCTTTTTCCAGGCAATTGCCAAAATAAAAGCCGCCCCCTTATGGAGACGGCTTATAAAAGAACGCTTTCGTTACTGCTTGAACCCGATCATCAGCACCGCGCAGCCGGAATCTTTGCCGGACGCGGGGTTGAGGGAAGCCTCGATGACGACTTCGACGGTAGTGTTGACTTTGAAGTCCCAGTACGGCGCGTTGTTGTGCTGGCTGTTGGTGAAGATCAGCTGGCGCTCGCCGGTGTTGGGGTCGTAGGAATAGATCGAGAAGATGAGGTTGCCCTGCGTGGTGCCGCTGGCTGCAGCGACGCGGTAAGTGGTGCCGGAGAAGAACGTGGCGTGGAACTCGGCATTCTGGCCGGAAAGCACGAGCGCGCGGTAGGTCTGCCCGTCGGACACGAAAGGCGGAACGATATGCTTGATGGCCAGCTTGGCGGTGGAATCGCACATCTGCGCTTCAGCACGGTTGCTGAAGAGAACGACCCCTGAAAGAATGCAGATAAAAAGGAAAAGGTGCTTTTTCATAAAGAGAGGGGTCAGTTGGTGATGTAATTACGGATGGCGAGGACTTTCGCTTCAATGGCTGCGAGCTTCTCGGGGCTGATCTTCACTTCCGTCGTTCCGTTGATGGTGGTGAGCTTCGCGGCTTCGTCGTGCGTGGACTCGGCGAAGGTGTACTTGATCTCGACCGTTTTGTATTCGGCGTCAAGCTCCCTGAAGAGGCGGATAAGTTCACCGTATTCTTCCACTTTCTTCGGGTCTTCCATGCCGTCGTCGCCTTTGGTAAGGTCTTCGAGCACTTTCACGATGCCTGCGGCGGTGCCTTTCTGCTCGCCGATCTTCACGGCTACATCATTGCCGGGCTTCTGCTTGTAAACGTTCAGCGCGAAGTGGATGCTTTCGATCCATCCGCCGGCAAGGATGAGGGCCGCGGTGTGGTCCTGCGCGCTTTCACGGAGGAAGTTGTCGCTGCGCTGGTACGCTTCACCGACGAGGTGGAGGATGGAATCTTTCTTGCCGATGTTATCGCTGAAACGCTTCATCAGTCCCTGGTCGAAGCTGCCCGTGATCTTGAGCTGCTCGCCGAGCTGGACGACGGTTTTGTAGTATTCCATCGCGTCCCCGGTGTTCTCGTACATCGTGACGTAGCCGAGGTCGGCGCCGTAGATGCCCAGGTTGAGCGCCCGCTTCATCCCGTCGGAATATTTCGACAGGTTGGAGGTCGGGTTCATCATGTTTTTATCGTACAAAGCCCCGCTCTTCTTGATCATGTCGGCCACGATCATGGGAGACGGCATCATGAAGCTCTGGTTTTTGACCCTCAGCGGAGTAACGTCGATCACCTCTTTGGGTGTGGTATCGGTTTCGTCTTCCGGGGTTTCGCCCGAGCAGGCTGCGATAAAGAATGCAGCAGTGCTGAAGGCGAGAATTGCATAGCGGAAATTCAACTTCATCAGTCGGGTGCGTTTCAGGTGTTTTAAAAGTCGCCGCAAGTAAGAAAAAAAACGGGAGTTTTCAAAAAGCTATTTTCACTTAATCTCCACAAATGAGGGGTTTATCGTTGAGAAAAAGGGATTGGGGGAATGGGGTATTAAGGAATTGGGGGACTCGGGAATTCGGGGATCAGGGGTGATATGGTTGCAGCGTGAGACAACTTACCAACATTTCCCCGAGTCCCCCTAATCCCCCAATTCCCGAGTCCCCCAATCCCCTAATCTCCTATTTTAGCCCCCAAATCCACCGCCTGTGAATAACCGCCCGCTCATTACGCTGATCTCTGTTTTTTTCTTCTGGGGTTTTGTGGCTGCTTCGAACACGATCCTGCTGGGACTTTTCAAACAAAACTTCGAGCTGACGCAGTTCCAGAGCCAGCTGGTGGACCTGGCGTTTTACATGGCATATGCCATCGGCTCCATCGCCTATTTCGCCATTTCGTATTTCGCGGGCGATCCGCTGAATAAGATCGGGTATAAAAAAGGACTTATTCTCGGTCTCGTGATCTCGGCGGTAGGCGCGCTGGGCTTTATCCCCGCAGAAATGTACAATTCATACCCGCTGATGCTGGGGTCGCTGTTTACGATTGGGCTGGGCTTTGCGCTGCAGCAGATCGTGGCGAACCCTTACGTGATCGCATTGGGAGATCCGGCTACGGGTGCGCACCGGGTGAGCCTGGCGGGCGGGATCAACTCGTTCGGCACGACGATCGGGCCGCTGCTGCTGGCGGTGGCGGTGTACGGGAGCGTTTCAGGAAGCACGTCCTATCTCGTACAAGGCAGTCATAAAAAGGAATTCCCCGTATCGGTAGAACGTACCTCCGGGAAATCGGAAACGCGGACCGCCTACATTCACCAGGAAGGCAACGCAGATCTTATTGCCAATGATTATTTTTTCCTGTTCGTGAACGAGCGCCCGGACTCGTACAAAGGCATTTACGAAAACATGACCCGGAGCGGCAAAAGCGGCCTGCTGCTGGCTTATGACAATGATTCGGTTGCGAAAGCCAATATCAACGCACTGAAAACTGCTTTCCCCGAATCGCGTATTCCTGTTTTGCGCATCGACAGCGCACAGCTGAAAACATTGCGGAGCTTCGATAATCCCAAGCTCGACGGGCTTTCCCTGGAAGTGAAATTTTATGGTGTCGATGCAGTCGTGATGCCCAGCCTCATCCTTGCCGCCGCTTTCCTTCTCTTCGCCCTGATCCTCGGCATTTCCGCACTTCCGCCCGTCACCAACACTGAAACGGTCAGCGGCGATTTCGGCGCGCTGCGTTACCCGCAGGTTTGGCTGGGCATGCTGGCGATCTTTGTTTACGTGGGGACGGAAGTAACCATCCAGAGCAATCTCCCGGAATACATGCGCCAGCTATTCGGCAAAGAGCCGGGCACTACCGTTCATTTTATTTCGCTCTACTGGGGCAGCCTCATGATCGGGCGCTGGGTGGGCGCGCTGACGGTTTTCAACCTGAGCACGCCGACGCGAAAATTGATGACGATCATAGTTCCGCTGGTCGCGTACGGTGTGATCCTTCTCGTCAATTACATCAAAGGCAGCCCGATGATGGACCTGTTGCTGTACCTGCCGTTCATCGGCATTCTTATCGTGGGCTTCTTTATGGCGGCGGAAAAACCGGCGCGCACAATGATCCTTTTCGGGCTGATGGCTGCGGCGATGATCGCGATCGGTCTGATCATCCGGAACGAATGGAGCACGTATTGTTTCGTGAGCGGCGGACTGTTCTGCTCGGTGATGTGGCCGTGCATCTTCAGCTTGTCAATTGCAGGTCTTGGCAAATACACGACGCAAGGCTCGAGCCTGCTGATCATGATGATCCTCGGGGGCGCGCTGATCCCGCCGCTGCAGGGATTTATCGCCGACGGCTCTGCAGGAATTCATTATTCGTACGTATTGCCGCTGCTCGGTTTCCTCTACCTCGCGTTCTTCGGGTGGAGTGTGCGGAAGGCACTGGTGAAACAAGGAATTGATTACGATAAGAGTGTTGAAGCGGGACATTGAATATTGAAAATTCAATATTCAATCAAATGAACTACCCCGCTGCAGAGCAGCGGGGTATCAAATAAGGAAAATAATTCGGTTCCATTTTCCGGACGCCGCAAGCGGCGGGGAATGAACCCTTAGAGATTCAACCCTTCCAGCACCGCATTGATCTTTCCGAAGTCGGGAATTTCGCTTGCATTTTCCAGCACTTCGGCGTAGCGGATTATTCCTTCCTTATCGATCACGAACGCGGAACGTTTGGAAACGCCTTCGAGCTTCATGGCGCCGAACACATCGTAGAGGCTGCCGTAGGCTTTGCTGGCGGTTTTGTTAAAATCGGAAAGGAGCTGGAACGGGAGGTTCTGCTCTTCTTTATACTTGCCGAGGGAATAGGGCGAATCGACAGAAATGCCGAACACTTCGGCGTTCACCTTGTTGTAGCGGGCAATGTCGTCGCGCACGCCGCAGAGCTCTTTGGTGCAGGTGCCGGTGAATGCGAAGGGGAAAAACAGGAGCAACACATTTTTGCCGCGGAGGCTGCTGAGGGTTATTTCCTGCTTGTCGGTGTTGAAGAGCTTGAAATCGTGAGCGGGTTGGCCGGTCATGGGAGTTCTGGGTTCTGGGTTCTGGGTTCTGATATCTGATATCTGATATCTGATATCTGAGGTCTGAGGTCTGGCTTGTAAAGATGGGAAGTTTTGGGGTGAGGAAGTCGATTGGTATAATCTATAGGAGGATTATTATTTGTGATGAGGCCGAACAGGTATTCGGTTTAATTTTGCACTACCAAACAAACAGAACTTAAAAACCTAAGTCCTGATACCTGATTACTCAATTACCTAATTACTCAATTACCTAATTTCTAAAAACCAGAACCATGCAAGTATTAGTTGGAAAAAAAGCGCCGGTGTTCAAAGCGAAAGCGGTGACGAACGGAAAAGATATCGTCGACGGTTTCTCGCTCGATCAATACCTCGGTAAAAACTACGTCGTGTTTTTCTTCTATCCGAAAGATTTCACGTTCGTATGCCCGACGGAGCTCCACGCCTTCCAGGACCTCCTGAAGGAATTCGAATCGCGCAACACGGCGGTGGTGGCCTGCTCTACCGACACGGAGCAGTCGCACTGGGGCTGGCTGCAGGTTTCGAAAGAAAAAGGCGGTATCCAGGGCATCACCTACCCGATCGTGGCGGACACGAACAAAACGATCTCCTTCAACTACGGCGTGCTCAACGGCACGTTCGATGCGACGGAAGACGGAATGATGGTGGCAACGTCGGAAATGATCGCCTACCGCGGACTGTTCCTGATCGACAAGAACGGCGTGGTGCGCCACCAGCTGATCAACGACATGCCGCTCGGCCGCAACGTGGAAGAAGCGATCCGCATGGTCGACGCGCTGCAGTTCAACGAAGAGAACGGCGAAGTTTGCCCGGCAAACTGGACGAAAGGAAAGACCGCGCTGAAAGCAACACATGAAGGTGTTGCGAAATATCTTTCGGAAGCGATCTGATTTAAAACCTCGAAGGTCTCCCGCGCACGTGCGTTGGAGACCTTCGAGGTTTTAGGGGCGGATATATCCGCCCCTAATGTTTTTACGCGCTCATGCCGAGCTTTTCCATTTCCATCACGGAAGCGAATTCGATGAAGAATTCGGCGCCTTTGTTGACGCTGCTGTCGACCTCGATCTTGCCGCCGAGCATTTCGACCTGGGTTTTTACCATGTAAAGCCCCATGCCTTTGCCTTCTGACTGGATGTGGAATTTTTTGTAAAGCCCGAAGATCTTGGAGCCGTGCTTGTCGAGGTCGATTCCCATTCCGTTGTCTTTGAACGTGAGGCAGATCTTGTTCTCGAGCTTTCGGCTGGAAATGGTGATCACGGGGTTCACGCCGGGCAGGCGGTACTTGATGCTGTTGGAGATGAGGTTGTAGAAGATGCTGTGGATGTAGCTCTTCAGCGTGAAGATCTCGTCGACATCGTTAAAGTCGGTGTAAATGACGACGTTCTCTTTCTGGATGAGGTTGTTGATCGTGGTGTTGATGTCGTTGACGAGATCCTGGAAACGAACGACTTCTTTTTTCTCGTTGATCTCGCGCCGCACCTGGAGAATGTGGTTGAGGTCGTAGACGACCTCGTCGAGCTTCTGCACCGACAGGACGAGGCCGTCCATGCATTTCTCGCGGTCCTGCTCCGCGAGCCCTTCCTGGCGGAGGATGTTCGACAGGCCGAGGATGTTGGTCACCGGCGTGCGGAGGTTGTGCGAGATGATGTAGGCGAACTGCTCGAGGTCTTTGTTCCGCTGGATGAGCTCCGAAGTGATCTTGTCGCGCTCGATGGCGAACAGCTTTTCCTCGGTAATGTCGCGCATGGCGCCAACCATGCGCAGCGGCTTACCGTTGGCGTCGCGGATGATGTAACCGCGGTCATGCACGTACGCCATTTCGCGGTCCTGGCGGTAATAGCGGTACTCGCATTCCCAGAGAATGGCGTCGGGGCAGTCGATCATGTCGGCGATGCTGTGCAGCACGCGTCCCCGGTCGTCGTAATGAATGTGCGCGATCCACGATTCGCCGTAGATGCTTCCTTCGGTGCAGGTATGGCCGAACGCCTGCGTGTACATGGCCGACCGGTACATTTTGTTGCGGGTGATGTCCCAGTCCCAGATGATGTCGTTGGTGGCGCGTGTGACGAGCTCGTAACGTTCGTTGCTTTCCCTGATGCGCTGCTCGTATTGCTTCCGGGCGGTGATGTCGGTGATGGCCACGCTCAGCCCGAGCACGCGCTCGCCGCTGAAAAGGGGGTGCATGCTGACGTGCATCCACCTGTCGGGATTCCCGGCCTGGCTGGTTTCATAGCTTACCTGCCGGCCGCTGAAAAGCACCTCGCTGATGACCTTGCGCACATCTTCCCTCCTGTCCTTCTCGATCATGTCGATGTAATTCTTCCCTTCTTCCAGCATGGCGCCTTTCTGCTCCAGCGCAAGCGCGCCGGCAAGGTTGTTCCACGACAGGATGCGCGCGTTTTCGTCGAGCAGCACGTAAGCCGTATCGGTGTTCTCGAGGATGTTTCTCAGGTTCGCTTCCGACTTCTGCAGGGATTCTTCAGCTTTTCGTTTGGCGGTAATATCCTGGGTCACGGCAATTACGAACTGGATCTCGCCGGCTTCGTTCTTCACGCAGGAAACGTTCAGGTCGACCCAGATGATCTCTTTCGATTTGGTGATGTACCGTTTTTCGAGCTGGTAGCTTTCCACCTCGCCGTTCATCAATTTCCGGATGAGCGGTTTTTCCTTCTCGACATCTTCGGGAGGCGTGAATGCGGAAAAATGCATGTTCCGCATTTCCCCCGGCTCATAACCCAGCGTTTTGCAAAACACGGCGTTGACATCCTGCACAACGCCATCCAGCGATCCCAGCGCGATGCCGAAGAACGGGTTTTCATACACCAGCCTGTAGCGGTTCTCACTTTCCCTCAGCTCCTGCTCGGCTTTGACGCGCATGGTGATGTCCCTGAAATTGGATACGACGGCGTTCACACCGTCCACATCAAGCAGGCTGGTAACATTTCCTTCCGCATAGATGTAATCCCCGTTTTTTTTCAGCAGCCGCACCTCGAGGGAAAAAGTTACTCCCGGGTTTTCCTTTGCCCTGCAGAATACGCGGACTGTCCGTACACGGTCGTCCGGGTGGAACAGCTCGTGGCCTGCGCGGCCTGCGTTCTCGCCGGGTGTGTAGCCCAGCGTGCGCTCGATGGCCGGGCTTTCGTAACGGATCTTCCCGTTATCATCGACCATGGTGAGCATGTCGTCGCTATTCTCGATCAGCGACCTGAAGCGCACTTCACTCTCTTTGATCTTCCGCTCGGCGATCAGCTTTTCGGTAATGTCGTTCGTTACGCCGTCGATGCGCACCAGTTCCCCGGCTTCATTGAGCGTAGGCGTAATGCGCGATTCCACCCACCGCTCCGTTCCGTCTTTGCGGATGATGCGGTACTGGCTGACGACAGCTTTCCCTTTTCTGAACTCGATGCCGTTTGATTCAAGGATATGCCCGTCGCCGGGATGCATGATTTCGTTCCAGAGGGAATTGCTGTTGAAAAATTCTTCCGGTTTATAGCCGTAGATCTTTTCGCATGCCGCCGACATCTGGATGAGACGGAACGCTTTCATGTCTACCGTGAAAAATACTTCTTCAATATTGCAGAACAATGTGTTCAGCTCCTGGTGCGCTTTTTTCAGCCCGTCCTTTTCCTTCCGCAGGTTGTCGTTCAGCCCGATCATTTCCGTCGAGCTCAGCTCAATGGAACGCTCCAGCATGCTCCGGTCTTTTTCAAAATGATCATACGATTCGCTGATCACCTTAAGGAGAGCCTTGATGTTTTCAGGTACCTGGTCCGGCCCGCCAAGATGCTTCTGAACCTGGCGCTGCAAAAGCTTGTTAAGCATATTATTTTTCAGTAAACGTGGTAATGGTCATCGTCTGGTTGTGAAGCTCGCATTCCATGAAATTGAACGAAGGCGAAATTTCACCGTAGGAATAAAATCCCGTGATGGCGGTTTTGTTTCCGTAAATGGCATTGATCACTTCGACTTCTTCTTCAACGCGCTGGTTCAGCACAAGCTTCCGCCCCACGCAGCTGATGAGGATGGCCAGCCCCGGGGAATTTCCGGGACCGGACTGCTGCACCGAATGCTGGGCTGCCTGGGAAGCGCCTTCGATGAGGCGGTCGAAATTCGCTTTCATGAGCCGCGCGAACTTTCCTTCGGGCATGTTGCCGGCGAACGTGAGGCTTTTTTCTTCTTCGCTGACGGACAGGATGGTCCTGACGAGAAAATTCTCGCCGCCGCTGGTGCGGATGCTGAGCGGGAAAAGCAGGCCGGAACCGGGAAGCTCGTTGGCGTATTCGCCGAGATACATTTTGTAAATGTCGAGCGCCGGCTTGTTGTCCAGCTCGTACAGCACATTCGCGGCCGAACGCGTGATCAGCCGCTCGGGGCCGAAAGAGTCCCACCCGCCCACGCTTCCGTAGGTGACGGTAAGGTTGTCCCCGTAAAATCCCGTCACCGCGATCCTTCCTTCCACCGGCACCTCGTTCAGCCCGACGAGTGTCTTTTTAAAACGCGCGCCGTCGCCGGCCAGGCCGCCGGTAAGGATCGTGCCGGCGGGCAGTGTTTCCTGCAATCCGAGCACCAGCTCGCTGCCGTTCACTTTCTGCCCGTCGGAAATGACAAGCACGTATTTCAGTCCTGCCGGGTCGAGCGCGGCGCCGAGCCTGCATCCCGCTTCGTAGCTCCCGGTCACGTCGCCGATGGCGGCGGAGGCTGTGCGGATCGCCGTTTTTTCAAAGCTCACCGCGGTAAGGGAGATGGTGTCGTCGTTGACCTGCGTTCCGATGATCTCGCCGGCGGTGGAGTTCAGCAATATCTGCGCCCGTGGATAAGCGGCGCGCATGGCGGAAAAATGTTCGGGCCGGGAAAGCAATTCCGTGCTGCCGAAGGCGATGACAAGGCCGGAGGTGGAGGGATCGAAAGCGTCTTCACGCACGGTTTCCCATCCGCCTGCTTCTGAGAATTTTCTCTGCTGAATCTTCATTTCATGGGGTTTTAAGATTCCGCCAACCACTCACACGGCAACTTGCAGGTATTCCTCCTGCACGGGTTCAAAAAGCCAATAAAAAATGGTGCAGGGTTCGGTTGCCGTTTCATTATACGCGATTATGATTGTAATGGTTATTGCATTACAATTTTACCCTTAACGGCCGGCCAATACAATGTCGGTTCAAAAGGGTTCATACAGGTGTAAGATTTTTGAGCTATTTGTATGATGATCCTGCGAACCGCGACAGATGTGGATTCCCGGGAGTGCGGTTCACTTTAAAATTCGTTAATTCGCACTTTCTACCTCATCTCCAATGCGACGTTTCTTTCGCTCATTTACCATACCGCTTCTCCTCCTGGTATGCCTGTGGACGTCGGCGAACCTGAACTGGGGGAAAGACCGGCAGAAATACGTGATCATTTCCGACGGCAAAGGCTATTATGCCTATCTCCCTGCCGTTTTTATTTACCACGATCTCAACTTCAACTTCTTCGACAGCATCGAGGCGAACTATTACGATGCACACACGAAATACGATTACCGCACCGGCGCGCATGGCGTAAGCATCGACAAATATTTCTGCGGAACGGCCTGGCTGCAGATGCCGTTCTTTCTCATGGGGCACGGCGCAACCCTCATGAGCGACCAGCCGGCGGACGGGTACTCGAAATGGTATGTCATTTTCACCTGCCTGGGGGCATTGTTCTACCTCGGCATCGGCCTGCTCTACCTGCGGCGCCTGCTGCTTTCTTTCGGCGCGGGAACGGGAACGGCCGCGTTCCTCGTGGCGGTGACGCTGTTCGGCACGAACCTGTTCTATTATGCCATCGTGGAGCCCATGATGTCGCACGTTTATTCGTTCGCGATGATCGCGATGTTTCTCGTCTATTCAAAAAAATGGATGGACACTTCCCGGATGAAATACGTGCTGCTGTCGGCGGCGCTGCTGGGCATGATCGTGCTGATCCGGCCGGTGAACGGGCTCGTGGCGCTGTGGCTGCCGTTCGCGGCGGGGAGCTTCGGCATCCTCAGCACTCGTTTACGGGAGCTTTTCCGTTCCGGGAAAGTGCTGATCGCGTCGGTTTTGATCTTTGCATACGTGGTGAGCATCCAGTTCATCCTCTACTACCTCGCCACCGGGCATTTTTTCGTGGACGCTTACGGGGAAGAAGGATTTAATTTTTTACAGCCGGAGCTGATCGATTTTCTCTTCAGCTACAAGAAAGGCCTGTTTGTTTACCTGCCGCTGACGTTCGTGGCGCTTTTCGGTTTCATCCCGCTCTGGCGGAAAGACCGGTTCCGGGCGGCATGGCTGCTCTTTTTCCTGTTCGTGCTCGTGTACGTGCTCTCCTCCTGGTGGATGTGGTATTACGGCGGAAGTTTCGGAACACGCGTAATGGTCGAGTACCTGCCGCTTTTCACCTTGCTGCTTTTTTTCCTTTTCGATGCGCTGAAGAGCAGGATCGCGAAGATCGCGCTTGTGTCGGTCGTCGTGCTGCTTACGCTGCTCTGCCAGGTGCAGACGCTGCAATACCGCTACTACATCATCCACTGGGCGGACATGACGAAGGAGAAATACTGGGATGTTTTTTTGCAGCTCCCCTGATCAATGTGCAGATGTGCGGGTGTGCAAATGTGCAGATGCAAATGTGCAGATGTGCGGGTGTGCAGATGTCCGATGTGCGGATGTGCGTCGGGAACGGATCGACATTTGCACATTTACACATTTGCATATCTGCACATCTATCACATCATTTCAGTTCGAAGAAAAACGGGATGAGCTGCGCGTTTGCGGCAAGGGAACGGGAACGGTCTGCGGCAGGCTGGACGGTGACGTAATTCCACGAGGAGCTGGGGGAATAATTGGTTACGGAATAGTTGGTTATGGTAATGTTTCCCGGCGACACCATCGTTGCAGGTGCAGTAGCCGATGTAACGGGAGTCCAGTTGAAAGTTGTTCCGCCGGTTGCGGTCAGCGCCACATTCGCGCCGGAGCAAAGCGTGGACGAACTCGAGTCGATGTGCGATACCGCGATCGGGTGAAGGGCCAACAGCTGCGTGTCTGGATTTGCGGGGACGACAGTTCCGTTCGTTGGAACAACCGCGCCTGTTTGCGGTGAAACTTCGGTGATGTTGGTCCGTTGCGGGTTTCCGCCGTCCGCGATCAGCACCGGCTGATGGTCTGTAACGACTACGTCGTCCGGGTAAACATCCTGTGCGGGAGGCAGCGCGACGTTGTCGTCCTTTTTCACATCCTGTGATCCGGGCGCAACTGCTGTAGCTCCCGGCGAAGGTGCAGGAACAACTTGCTGCGGCGCGGGCGGATCCGTATTCTTCGCGATCACCGGCGCAGGCTCTCCGCCGGCCAGGCGGAATCCCAGCCACACGGCCAGCACGAGCAGCACAGCGGCAAACCCAACGCGCACGACGGCCAGGTCAAGGCGCAGGTTGTCGCGGAACCAGAGGCCCACGCTGTTCCACCACAGCACGCGCCGGCGGCGCTGCTCACGGCCGAACTCTTCCAGCAGCTCGCGCTTCACACGGCCGGAAGGCCCGAGCGTGCCTGCGGTATCTTCTCCTCCTGCCCCGCCGCGGATGGCCAGCAGCATTTCACGCATGCGCTCGTATTCGCCGGCGGATGAAAGATGCCCGAGCACGAACGCGCGTTCTTCTTCATACAATTCATTGAACGCCTTCTCCGCAAGCAGCGCTTCAATGTCTTCGGGCTGGTAATTATGATCCGTTCTCATGAGCTTGAAATTTTTTCGTGGGGTGCGAACGCGCCGAGCTTGGTGGAAAGTTTCCTCAGCGTATAGAACAGGCGCGATTTCACCGTGCCTTCCGAGCAGTTCAGCACCTCGCTGATCTCTTTGATGGAAAAATTTTCTTCATACCGCAGCAGGAATGTCGAGCGGTGATTTTCATCCAGCTGGTCGAGCTCGTCAAACAGCCGGCGCATAAACGCTTTGCGGTCGATGCGATGCCCGAACTGGTCGCCGTGGTCGCCTTCGAGCTTGCCGGCGGCGCTTTCAAAGTCGGCAGGTTTGCGGACTTCGGCGCGGCGGTATTCGTTCTTGCACATGTTGTGCGCCACGCTGTACATCCACGTGCTGAACTTCCGCTTCGGGTCGAACGCTTCCGGGCTTTTGATGATCTTCATAAAAAAGTCCTGCACGAAATCTTCCGCCTTTTCCTTGTCTTTCCAGAGCATGCGGTGGAAATAACGGTACAGCGCCTTGTTGTGCCGGTCGTACACGATCTCAAACGCACGGCTGTCGCCGCGGGCCACGCGCTGCATCAGCTGCTCGTCGTTCTCCGATTCGTATGCGGGCCGGAACAGTCGCATGTTATTCCCCGAGGTAAGGCTTTATCTCTTTTTCTTTTCCCGCGCGCTGCGCCACGGTCCGGGCTTTTTCCCGCAACAGTTCCGCTTTCGCTTTATCGCCTGCCAGCTCGTATTGCTGCGCCGCAAGGATCAGCGGCAGCACGTAGTTCATGTGCAGCTGCTTCGAGGTCTGCAGGTCGAAATAATGCGATCCGCCCGAAGCATTCCCGACATCGCCGAGCTTCATTTTTTCACCGACGTTCTCCTTCAGGAATTCGAGGTTATCTACCGGCGTGGCGCTGTAGCGGAACGCGAGCCCGGTGAGGTACAGCTCCGACTGCATCGTCCAGATCAGCTGCTGGTCGACGGTCGCCGCGAGGTAAATTTTTTTCCCGGGATTGGCTGCTGCCACGCGCCGGATGTAGTTTACGTCGAACGCCGAAACGCTGTCGTTGGCCGGCAGCTTCAGGCCGAGCGAACGAAAGATCGCCGCGCGATTCGCCGCGCGCGCCGAAAGTGCGATACACAAAATATTCACATCCTGCCGGACGCCACTCTTCCACTGCTGCTGGAGCAGCGGGTACGTGTCGAGCTCGCCGTTGGTGATGAGCACCGCGCCCTGCGGCACCGACTGGAGCACGTTGTACGCATACGGCAGAAGCGTCGCGGGCATGTCGCCGGTGCGTTCCCACGCGGCAGCGAATTCCCCGGCCGCGTTCGGCTTCCCGGCGACCAGGTTGTAGCCGGTCATCTGGCGCAGCACTTCCGGGCTTGTCGGCCTGAGGCGGTATGCTTTTTCGAGAGAAGAATAACGGGAAACGTCGTGGCTGCCGTTCCAGTAATGCACGAAGAGCTGCTCGAAGGAGCCGGAAACCTGCTTCGCCATCTGTGTTTCGATGGAATCCAGCTTCGGGCGGAAAAACGTTTCCTGCTCCATCGCCGCGGCTTTGAAGCGAACGGCTTTGTAATAATTCAGCCAGGAGGCGGGCTGGTCCGGGTCTTCCTTCACCTCGTTCTCCCAGTACCGCTCGGCCGAAGCCAGTGTGGTGGTGCTGCCTGCCCCGAAAACCGGGTCGGAAATGTGCATGCTGGAATACGCCGAAGCAGCCGGCACGGCATTGTGCTCGTGGGTGGCCGCCTGGCCGAAACCGGGAAGGGCCGCCAAAATGGTCAAAAACAGGGTAACGATTCGTTTCATCGGGAGGTCGGAGATGCTTGAAGATACGCCATTTTCAGGGCATCTTTATTAGAATACACGCGTGCGGGGGAAAAGTTCATTTTTCTGGTGAAAAAGTGGCGGTAGGCGGGGTTGGCGGTGGCAGTGGGCGGTGGCGGTTGGCGGTGGCGGTTGGCGGTTGGCGGGTTGGCGGTGGGCGGTGGCGGTGGCGGTTGGCGGTGGCGGTTGGCGGGTTGGCGGTGGGCGGTGGCGGTG
>CBIHOC010000056.1:0-26090 GCA_966211705.1 uncultured Chryseobacterium sp. | reverse complement strand
CAGCATCACGATAAATGGCGCGAGGTAAAGCGACAACATGATGACCGCTTTCCAGATCATCTGCGGCCCTCCTTTGGTCGAAATAGTGTTCGCTCTGAAATAAGCGGTCACATTTTTCCTGAGCACGGTTGTAAACTGTGTCCGGTCCTGGTTAATAAATCTCACCGTTTGCATCTCCCCTCGTTTTATATCGTACTCACGCAAAAGCATTGCCGTAGACAAAGTCCTTTTAGTCAATTACTTAGATTCAAAACAAGCCGCCCAGTTGGGGAGAAAATTCCCTGCTTTTTGTGCGTTTGCCGGCCGGAACCCGGGCGCTGCGCTCACCCGGATGTCGTTTTTGCCCCACGGAATATTTTTCCCACGCTTTAAATGGGCTACAGGCCAATGAATTACATATTTATTCTATTCCTGTTTGGAGCAAAGCAGTAATCCATTATCTTTGCAGTCCCATAAATCAAAAGCAATGAGCTTACGTACATTTCAACCCTCCAAGCGCAAACGGAAGAACAAGCATGGTTTCCGTGAACGTATGTCTACCGCCAATGGCCGCCGTGTGATTGCCGCACGCCGCAAGAGGGGCCGCAAGAAACTGACCGTTTCCAGCGAGAAGACGCACAAATAAACCGCGAGGTTTCCAGATACTTCGAAAGGCGCCCGTCCAGGCGCCTTTTTCTGTATGCGGACGTTGCTCCTCGATGAAAAACAATCCCGTAGAATAAAAATGAAAAAGTCCCGGCAACGCCGGGACTTTTTTTCAAAGACCATTGGTAACGGTTAATGGTTCGCCGCGTACCAGGTGTTGTATTCGTCGATGATCTTGTCGAGTTGGATCATGCCGTATCCTTTTTCCTTATCTGCCACTTTCTTCGACAACTCTTCGTTGTCGGCCACGAACGCGGACATTTTTTTGGCGAAGCCGAGGCCGAAATCCTGCATGGACATGGGCTTCGGGTTGGCCGGGTCGTTCGGTTTGAAATACACCACGGTGGAATGCGGCGTGCCGTCGGCGTTCTTCGTTCCGTCTTCGTCGAAGAAGCTGAACTCGGTAATTCCGCCGCCTCCGTCTTTCGTGACAAGGTTGAACCGTACCGGCTTCTCGAGCAGCCCGCCGCTGTAATGGATCGAGCGGTAGAGCTTGTCGGCCACTTTGTAGCTGGAAATTTCTTCCGGCTTAAAAGTCGCGGTCGGTTTGGTGTCCAGCTCCTGGCGGTAGTACAAGCATTTCACCTGGTTGTCGTACCGGTTGCCGTGGCGGATAAAACCTCTCACGGTGTCGCCGGTGTTGGCGACGTAATATCCTTCGTAAAGTTTACCGACCTGGTAAGTTCCCGACCAGTCCTGCGCGCCTGCAGTCATTGCTGTAAGGCAGAGCGCAAAAAGAGAAATAAGTTTCTTCATCGTCTTAGCTGTTTGCCGCTGTCCTGGCTTTCATGTCTTTGATGAACAGGTCGAGCTCTTCGGCGCGTTTCTTTTGCTTCTTGGAAGGATCGGAAGAATTGATCTTCTGCAGTTGCGCTTCTGCATTCGCAAAATCGCCTGTAAAAACGTACGCCTCTAAAAGATTGAAACGTGTCGCCATCGTCACGTCGGCATCGACGCGTGCTTTTTTGTCGGAAGGATTGGATTCGGTCAGCGCTTTTTCCCAGGCCTGGATGGCGAGGTTGAGCTTTGCAGCAGCAGCGTCTTTATCCGTCGCAAGCAGGTCGTAGCCCGCTTTCGCGTTATCGTAAGCGCCCTGGTAATCGTCGTAATTCATTTTCTTCGATTCGACGTTGTTCAGTACGCTGGTGCGGCTCACTTTTGAAAAACCGTATTTCTCATTCACCAGCTCGTTGATGAACTTCAGGTTTTCCATCAGCACCTTCTCTTCGAGGTTCCTCACATATGCTTCCACGTCCATGTTCTGTGCAGCGGAATTGTCGGTTTCATTCGTCTTGATGACCGTGTACTGGTTGAATGCTTCGATCGTCTGGTTGAGCACGATGCCTTTTCCCGGAACTTCCACTTTCACCGACATCGGGTGCTTGTACGACGTTTCGTAGTGGTAATACGTCTGGTTGTAAGGCGTAGACGTGCCGTTCACGACGCGCGTCATTTTTTTGACCTCGGTCTTCATGACCGGCTTGATGCAGTCGAAGCCATAAAGCGTGACGGTGATGGTCACCGCGTTATCCGGCTGGTTGTTGAAGCCTTCGAGCTTGATGTAAGAAGAGGCGAGCAGGTTGGGGTCGTATTCTTTTTTGCAAACCGGCACCGGTGGATTGTTCCGGTAAGGCTGGGGAGGCGTCTGCCTTACGGGCTTTCCTTCGTTCAGCAGCTTTTTGTCAGCGATCTTTTCAGCCGTGCCTTTTTTGTTGTACTCCGCCATGTCCTTGTCGTACTGCGCCTGTGCCTGCGCATCGCGCACTTTCCAGTCTTCCATGTCCTTCTGGTACTGAACTTCCACGTTCGCCAGCTTCTGGTCGTATTCCGCTTTCTTCGCTGCATTTTCAGCAACGTAAGACATCTCCACCTTGCCCTGGTAGTTCGTGTACGATTTCCCGAGGGGCTCTTTCGGAAGACGGACATAGACGAAGGTCACGTCGTTATCCTTGATGGACTGCGCCGGCGTGGTTGTGCAAATAAGCAACGCCGCACTCATAATGAGTGTCAATTTTGTTTTCATGATGTTTTTGATTTAGGGTTAAATGAGCGGCAAAGGTAAGACTAAAGGCCTGCGACCCGTGAAAAAATGTTGATTTTCAATAAATTACAAAGAAATCGCCGACCGGGGAAACCGGCTGCTCATCGGGAATCCGGCGGAGTCCGACCCGTGTTTCGCGCACTTGATCTATCCGTCGAAAAATAAACGGGAAGTGGATCACTCCACCGGCGGTGCCGGAGGTTCCTGCGGGCCATGTTGTCCGTCTAGTGGCTGGTATTGCGGGCTCTGCGGGTTCTGCTGGTTCTGGTACTGGTCGGCGTATTGCTGGCTGAGCCATGCATAATACTGTTGCGCGCGCTGCAGCATCTCATCCTCCATCGCGCTGATCGACTGGATCATGCGGATGGCAAGGAATGCGGCGAGGATGTAAGTGAGGTCGCCCATCGCGGTCATGAAATACCCGAGCTCGAAATTTTGCCGGCGTATCGCGAACGAACCGATGTTGGAAATAAAGCCGGCGATAAGATAGCTCGCCCACCACCAGCCGGTGATGTTGTCTTCTTTCTTTTCATAACCCAGCGGTTGCGGGCGGAAAACGTTCTGCGTTTCTTCCCACGTGTCGCGCACGACCTGGTACGGCCACACAAGGTTGAGGAACGGAACGAACCACGCGCCCGCCGCCCAGCCTTCGCTGTGACGCAGGTTTTTTGACCCGGCCTTGTGCAGGTTGTGATACGCGCGGCGCAGCCACTGGATGAAAAACACCGCCAGCAGGATAAACAACACGCCTTTGACGAGGCCGATCAGTCCCGCGGCGATAACGGCGATCTGCGCGGTGGTGATCTCCCCGGTATAATACATCGGTGACGACTCGCTGGTTTCATTCGCCGCTACCAGGCAAACAAGCGCATTGATCGCCAGCACGACGATGTGGGCCCAGAACAGCAGGGTGATGGTGCGCGCCCTTCCGGCATTGGGCGTAATAGGGGTTGATGCAGGATGCATGAGGATCGGGATTGAATGCTAAAGATGGGAAATTGTCCGGAGAAAAAAATTTACCAACTCTTCTTTATCACACAACGGCCGCGGGCGTATCCGAACATCCGGCGCCGGGAAACAGGTTATGAACAGTTTTGCCGGAAACCCATGATGTTTTGAACAGGTTTTTATTTGCTTATTCAAACAAAGTACATTGCTCCCGGCTTCTCCGGTAACGCATCTACGCACAGAAAAATGAGCGAACATTTACACGACCATAAAAAAGACGGAAGCAAAGCCGTTGCCCACACGCTGAAAAAAAGCGAAAATCAGTCCTCCGTTTCCCTGGCCGATAATCGTCCCGGGGCGGTGAGCCAGCGTGCATTACTTGAAACCATTCAGCAGGGCGGTCCTGCACGGCAGCTGAACGCACCGCCGGAAATGACCTCCCGGTTGCAGGACATTACAACTGCACAATTCGTACGCGATCTTTACGTGAATGCCGATATGGACGGTTCTGTTTACCCTCACCTGCATGTCGACAACCAGTTTATCGGCTACAGTCTTTCCGGCGGAAACCAGGTGGAGCTGCGCACCAATGGCGACCAGATCAGGAATGGCTGGAAACAACGTGTCGGCGAGGCGGTTCCGGGTAACTGGAATGCTGCCCGGAAGAGACATCACCTTGCCATTATCAACTGGCTGAAAGACAATGAGCCGGATGTGTGGGCCGGCCGTAATTAGGAATGAGCTTAAACGTACATAAGCCCCGGCCCCGGACTATTTTACCGTAACCCGCAATGTATTCGAAACATTCTCCCCCGGCATCCATACGATCGTGTGCGTGCCCGGTGATCTGAAAACGTATTTCGTATTCTCGAAATTCGCCATGATCCCCGGCCCGTTCGTTTCCCGCTGGTTGATCACGACCGCGCTGTCATAGCCGCAATCGCAGAACCAGAACGCCGTGTACGAACTGTCGCCCGGGCAGCCTTTCAGCAGCTCGTCGACGTATTCGCTGCACACGCTTTTGCCGTCCATCGTGCTGTAGTAGCGGTTTTTCTTCAGCTCTTCGTACACGTGGTAAACGACAAGCGTATCGTTCACGCCGATCGTGTCGCTTGCCACCATGATCGTGGCGCGGCGCTTGTTTTTGATCGCGCCTTTGTCGGGCCAGCGTTTGTAAGCTTCGATCAGCGAATCGGTGAACGAAAGCGGTGTTTCGTCCTGCGGCGGGTGCGCCACGGAAAGTTCGCTCCACGTGAAAAGGAGGAAGAGGAGGAAAATGAAAAGCTGGATGAGCTTGCGCATGTGCTGAAGGATAATCGAATATAATCGATTTTCCGGAGCATTACCTTCGATACAGGTGCTGAAAATACCACGGAGACACGGAGAATTCCGACTCCGTGCCTCCGTGTCTCCGTGGTTTAACTATTTTCGGGGGACGCCTCCAGGTGTTCCGGGATCACCGGCAACCCGCTCTCCAGCTGCTTCTCCACGTGTCCGAACATCAGCTTTTCAGCGGAGATCATTTGTTTCAGGATATCCGCTGCGGTAAGCATGGAAATGAGAAAACATCCGTTCGCGGCCATGGTCAGCACAAGCAATCTTTCCTGCGAATCCCAGCGCGACCCGAAACCGTCGGCGCTCATGGCGTAAATGCCGAAAACAAGGATCGCAACGCCCAGCAGGTTGAAGAACCACCACATGCCGACAGGAGTAGATTCGTTCTCTTCGCGCGGCTCGCCTTCGCTGCGCACGACCGGCGTTGCTTCCTCTTTCACCGCATAAACCACCCGGGTTTTTCTCCAGATCTCGCCGGCGATCATCGGTGGATAAAAAAGGTTGACCAGGGGAATGAACCAGCCGCTGACAGCTATCGACGGATGAAAGCGCAGCTTCACGCCCAGCTTGCCGAGGTTGCTGTAAGACCGGTACATCCACGCCATGAAGGCGATGTGGGTGTAAAGTGAAACGGGGATATTGAGAAACAGCAGGTATTCCGACCATTCCAGGTAGTCACTGTACGCGCTGACATTGATGCCGTCGCCGCTGATCTCCCTGTATTGTAAAAAGCTAAGTATCGTACCGAGGGACGTAAGCCCGGCAAGAATGAAATATCCCACACGCGCATGTAGCGCACGCGCTGTGCTTTCGACGATGGAAGTGGAAGTATCTCCGGGATGGGACAAGGCGGATCCGTTGAGGGGTTGGAAACGGACTGGAAACAAAGAGCAAATGTACGCTTTTCCCGGGAATAAACAGGACGGATTTTTTACGCTGAAACCCTTTGCTGCCGCGCAATCCAAGGCAAGTGCACGTTTCGTTATTTTTTAACAATCGTGCATAAGTTTTGCTCCCGCTGAGCCGTTCTCCGCCGTAACTTCGCATGATTTTTAAACGAACCATGCCCAAAGACAACAGCATCAAATCCGTCCTCATCATCGGCAGCGGACCGATCATTATCGGCCAGGCCTGTGAATTCGATTATTCCGGCTCGCAGGCGGCACGCTCCCTCCGTGAGGAAGGCATCGAGGTGACGCTCATCAACAGCAACCCGGCCACCATCATGACCGACAAGGTCACGGCCGACAACATTTACCTGCTGCCGCTCACGACACAGTCCATCGTGAAGATCCTCGGGAAGCACAAGATCGACGCGGTGCTGCCGACCATGGGCGGGCAGACGGCCCTCAACCTCGCGCTCAAGTGCGACGAGCTGGGCATCTGGAAAAAATACAACGTGCGCATGATCGGCGTCGACATCGATGCGATCAAGGTCACCGAAGACCGCGACCTGTTCCGCGCGCGCATGGAAAGCATCAACGTGGGAATGGCGCCTTCGCACATCGCCAAATCGTTCCTCGAAGGGAAAGAGATCGCCCAGCAGTTCGGTTTCCCGCTCGTCATCCGTCCTTCCTTCACGCTCGGCGGCAGCGGCGGATCGGTGGTGTACAAGCAGGAAGATTTCGACAAAGCGCTCAACCGCGGGCTGCAGACGTCGCCCATCCACGAAGTGCTCATCGACAAAGCCGTGCTCGGGTGGAAAGAATACGAGCTCGAGCTGCTCCGCGACAGCAACGACAACGTCTGCATCATCTGCTCCATCGAGAACTTCGACCCGATGGGCGTGCACACCGGCGACTCGATCACCGTGGCGCCCGCGATGACGCTTTCCGACACCACGTTCCAGCGCATGCGCACGCTCGCCATCAAAATGATGCGCTCCATCGGCAACTTCGCCGGCGGGTGCAACGTGCAGTTCGCCGTCAGCCCCGACGACAAAGAAGAGATCATCGCCGTCGAGATCAATCCCCGCGTGTCCCGCTCTTCCGCGCTCGCCTCGAAAGCGACCGGCTATCCCATCGCGAAGATCGCGTCGAAGCTGGCCATCGGCTACAACCTCGACGAGCTGATGAACCAGATCACGCAGAGCACGTCGGCGTATTTCGAGCCCACGCTCGACTACGTGATCGTGAAGATCCCGCGCTGGAACTTCGACAAGTTCAAAGGCACGAACCGCGAGCTCGGCTTCCAGATGAAATCGGTCGGCGAAGTGATGGCCATCGGGCGGAGCTTCCAGGAAGCGCTGCAGAAAGCCTGCCAGAGCCTCGAGATCAAACGCAACGGCCTCGGCGCCGACGGGAAAGAGATCACCAACCAGCAGGAGCTGCTCAACGCGCTCGAACGCCCGTCGTGGAACCGCCTGTTCATGATCTACGACGCCATCAAGCTCGGCATCTCCGTCAAGACCATCCAGAAGCTGACGAAGATCGATCCCTGGTTCCTTAACCAGGTCGAAGAGCTCGTCGCCGTCGAGAAAGAGATCGAAAAATATTCCATCGACACGATCCCGCGCGACCTCATGTACGAGGCCAAGCAGAAAGGCTACGCCGACCGCCAGATCGCGCACGTGCTGCGCTGCCTCGAAAGCCAGGTGTTCAACAAGCGCACCGAAGAGATGAACATCCGCCGCGTGTACAAGCTCGTCGACACCTGCGCCGCGGAATTCGAAGCGCGCACGCCGTACTATTATTCCACGTTCGAAGACGAGAACGAATCCGTTCGTTCCGACAAGAAAAAAGTGATCGTGCTCGGCTCGGGGCCCAACCGCATCGGGCAGGGCATCGAGTTCGACTATTCCTGCGTGCACGGCGTGCTGGCGGCGAAAGAATGCGGCTACGAAACGATCATGATCAACTGCAACCCCGAAACCGTGTCCACCGATTTCAACGTGTCGGACAAGCTCTACTTCGAGCCGGTGTTCTGGGAGCACATCTACGAGATCATCCTGCACGAGAAGCCCGAAGGCGTGATCGTTCAGCTCGGCGGGCAGACGGCGCTCAAGCTGGCCGAGAAGCTCGACCGTTACGGCATCAAGATCATCGGCACCGATTTCAGGTCGCTCGACCTTGCCGAAGACCGCGGCAGCTTCTCCACGCTGCTCAAGGACAACAACATTCCCTACCCGAAGTTCGGCGTGATCGAAGATGCCGACCAGGCGATCGGACTTGCGCGCGAGCTGGGATTTCCGCTGCTGGTGCGCCCTTCGTACGTGCTCGGCGGGCAGAGCATGAAGATCGTGATCAACGAGCAGGAGCTCGAGCAGCACGTCGTCAAGCTGCTGCACGACATCCCGGGCAATAAAGTGCTGCTCGACCATTTCCTCGAGAACGCCATCGAAGCCGAAGCCGACGCGATCTGCGACGGGGAAGATGTGTACATCATCGGCATCATGGAGCACATCGAACCCGCCGGCATCCACTCCGGCGACTCGTACGCAGTGCTGCCCCCGTTCGATCTTTCGGAAAATGTGATGAAGCAGATCCGCGAGCACACGAAAAAGATCGCGCTTGCGCTGAATACGGTCGGGCTCATCAACATCCAGTTTGCCGTGAAGAACGAAGTGGTGTACATCATCGAAGCCAACCCGCGCGCGTCCCGCACCGTGCCGTTCATCGCGAAAGCGTACGACGAGCCGTACGTGAACTATGCCGCGAAGGTGATGCTCGGCGCCAACAAGGTGAAGGATTTCAAATTCAACCCCCGCCTCAACGGCTACGCGATCAAGATCCCGGTATTCTCTTACGAGAAATTCCCCGACGTGCAAAAGGAACTCGGACCCGAAATGAAATCCACCGGCGAAGCGATCTATTTCATCGAAGACCTGCACGACGAATATTTCCACCAGATCTATTCCGAGCGGAATTTGTATCTGTCGAAATAATTCCGGTGTTCCCCGTAACCCCGCAGGTGCGCAAAATTTTGCGCACCTGCGGGGTTATCCCACCAGCGCAGCCGCGTTGTTCCATCCCTGTATTTACCTGGAAATTTATTGTCGGACATGAGGCGGTAAAATTAAACGCATCGATCCGAAATACCCGTTTGTAAATGGATTATTGACAGGTTTCCGCCCATCCCATTTTCACCATTACCATTTACCCAATTACTACTTTTATAGAATGAAAAAAATTGCTGCCGTGCTGGTGCTGGCGCTCTGCGCAACTGCTCTTTCTGCACAATCCTCAAAACGGAAAGTGTTTACGACCACGCCTACGTACGACCAGGTCATCCAGGCTTACGTGGAGTTGAATGAAAAATACGGATCGATGGCGCTGCTGACGATGGTCAGCCAGACGGACATCGGGAAGCCGCTGTATGCTTTTATCATTTCCGGCGACCGCACGTTCAAGCCGGAAGACGCGAAGACGAAAGGGAAAACGGTGGTCATGATCAACAACGGCATTCACCCGGGCGAGCCCGACGGCATCGACGCGTGCATCGAATTGTCGAAAACCTTTCTCCGGGAGCCGGCGCTGCTTCCCGAAAACGTGGTCATCTGCATCGTCCCGGTTTACAACGACGCAGGCTGCATCAACCGCGGCGATTGCAGCCGCGCCAACCAGTGCGGGCCTGAGCAATACGGTTTCCGCGGAAATGCGCTGAACCTCGACCTCAACCGCGACCTCATCAAAGGCGATTCGAAGAATACGCAGTCGCTCTGGCTGCTCATCCGCCAGTGGAACCCCGACATTTTTATCGATACGCACGTTTCCGACGGCGCCGATTACCAGCACGTGATGACGCTCATCGCCACGCAGCGGAACAAGCTTCACCCGTTGCTGTCGGGCTACATGGACAAGCAACTGGTGCCGGCATTGTACGCAACGATGAAAACGAAGCAGCTTGACATGTGCCCGTATGTCGAAACAATGGGACGCACGCCCGAAACGGGAATTGTAGGGTTTCTCGAGACGCCGCGGTTTACGACAGGATACACCGCGCTGTTCGGCTGCCTCGGCTTCGTGACGGAAACGCACATGTGGAAGCCGTACAACGAGCGCGTCTGGGCCACTTACGAGCTGCTGCTTGCATTCGTGGACCGGGCTTCGAAAGATGCAGCCGTCATCCGGAAGCTGCGCCGGGAAGCCGATCTTGCGGTTTCCATGCAGGAAAAATTTCCGCTGGCGTGGGAGCTGGACACCGCGTCGTACGAGCTGATCGAATTCAAAGGCTACGAAGCGAAGCATAAAAAATCGGGCATCACCGGGCTTGATCGCCTTTATTATGACCGCAATGCGCCGTACACGAAGAAGGTGAAATATTACAACAGCTACACGCCCGTCAATATCGTAGAGGCGCCCGAATTCTACATCGTTCCCCAGGCGTACGCGAACGTCATCAGCCGGCTGAAGATGAATGGCGTGACGATGCAGCAGCTGAAAAAAGATACGGCGATCCATGTCGAGGTGTACTACATCACCGGCTACCAGACCGTGCGCACGCCGTATGAATCGCACTACATGCACTACGGAACAAAAGTGCAGCGCGACACGCAGCTCATCCCGTACCTGGAAGGCGATTATGTTGTTCCCGTCAATCAGCCCGCCAACCGCTACATCGTGGAAACCCTCGAGCCTGAAGGCGGCGACAGCTTCTTCGCGTGGAATTTTTTCGACGGCATTCTCCAGCAGAAGGAATGGTTCAGCGATTACATCTTCGAAGAAAAAGCCGACAGCGTTCTGAAAAACGATCCCGTCCTCAAAGCACAGTTCGGATCAAAGCAAAAAACAGACACCGCCTTCGCCGCCGATCATTGGGGACAGCTGAATTACATTTACCAGAACTCCGGCTATAAAGAGAAGTCGCACAATCGTTATCCCGTTGCCAGGTTGAGACAGGCAGCTATTCTCCCGGTCGAAAATTGAAGATTGAAGATTACTGCAAATCTTCATCTTCAATCTTCAATTTTCAATCTTCAATCTTTCCCATGAAACGCTACAATATCCGGGTCTACGCACTTATCCTCCATGAAGAAAAAGTTCTCGTCACCGACGAATACCGCATGGATCGACGCATGACGAAATTTCCCGGCGGCGGGCACGAGTGGGGGGAAGGCATCGCCGACACGCTGAAGCGCGAATGCCGCGAAGAGCTCGACCAGGAGCCGCTCACCGCGGAGCATTTTTATACGACAGATTTTTTCATCGCATCCGCTTTCCGGGAAGCCGACCAGCTGATCAGCATTTATTACCTGGTGACATTGCCTTACCCGGAAAAGATTCCCATTGCGGATAACGCATTTGCATTTGAAGAAGAAAAAGACGGCGCGCAGGTGTTCCGGTGGATCCCGTTAGAGGAATTGTCGGAAGATGAAATGACATTCCCCATCGACAAAAAGGTCGCCGGGATGCTGAAACGTTAACCTCCGTGTCCCCGTGCCTCCGTGGTCTTTTCATTTTTTCAATTTCTCCACCAGTTCATCGATCAACGGAACTTGTCCCGGGTTTAATTTTTCTTTCGCCGTTTCCGCATCGAACCAACCCGCCCTGTCGACCTCGGGAAATTCTTTCACCTGCCCCGAACGCGGCGGCCATGCCAGGAGAAATGTATTGCTGCGGATCGCCCGGTGATCGAGATCGCCTTCCGCGGCCCAGGCGCAGATCTTTTTCCCGCTTTTCAATTTTACCGGCTTCAGCTCCACAAATTCGTTCTGCGCAAGCTTGTGCGAAGTTTCTTCTTCGAATTCCTGTTTCGCTTTTTCCAGCGGATCTTCTCCTTCCGTGAATTCCCCTTTCGGGATCGACCACGCGCCGGCGTCTTTATTTACGAAGAACGGCCCGCCGGGATGCACGAGGAAAAATTCCGGTTTATTTTCCCGGAAGCGATAAAGAAGAATGCCGGCGCTGGTTTTCATGGATCAACTGCACGTTCAGATCGCATCGGCAATACGCGCTGCGACCGCATTGAACGCGTCGGGGGAAGTTTTCCCCGTCACCTTGTTCACTTTCATCCGGAGCATTTTTGCGCCTTTTCTCACAAGGATGAACATGAAATTTTCGCCGTCGCTGTGGAAATAAGCTTCATCGCCCATGCCCTGCAACACCTTGAAGCCTTCGTGCTTTTCGTTCCCCGTTTTGATGTCCGCGTAAGTTCGTTGTGCATCCTCAATGGTTTCGTACTCTTCATACATAAAGTAGACGTTCCCGGTTTTCCCGGTTTTTTCATCTGCGGAATCGGCGGTGTAAACCAGGTTCCAGCTTAGAATGACCACGCCGGCCGTATGGCTGCTGTCGGAAAGGTGCGCGCGCTGCCCGAGTATTTGTTCCGCTTCACGAAGCGACAAGAGCCGCGGCCCGCTGTCTCCCGCATCGAACCAGCCGGCAGCCAGCACGAGCTGGATGCCCGCGAGTACTCCCAGGATGATCGTGATCAGCTTTCCTCTTTTCGTCATGATGTTCAGGTGGCCGGCAATGTGAGTTCAGCCGGGAGTTTCCCGGGACGTCGATCGAAGAACTAATTTAAGGAATTCGCAGGCTTACTCCACGATCAGCTTCTTCACCGCCGAAGACGTTTCCCCCGACATCTTCACCAGGTAAACACCCGCGGGAAGGTCATCCGGCAACGGCAGCGTAAGCGTGCGTTTCATGCCGCCGTCGCTGTACAGCGTTGCGATCTCTTTTCCGTCGAGGGAATAAAGCTGGAAAGTAACGTCTTCGGCAGCATCGCAGGTCACCGTCACCTGGTCGCGTGCGGGATTCGGGTAGATCGAAAACGTTTCGTTCTGCTGTTCTTCCAATCCCGCGCCCAGCGCCGGCGTTACCACCTGCGTCGTCGTGTAGATGTGATCGCCCGACGTCGCGTTGTTCCCGTTGGCCGCGTTGCCTGCCACGTAAAATGTCACGTTGCCGACATTCGTGGTGGGAGCCGCCCATTTGAACGAAAACGTTTTGGTGTCCGTCCCGATGCCTCCGTTCAGCTTGTGTACGACGTTGCGGCGGGAGACGGTTTGCACGGTCGCGTTCTTGATCTGCGTTTGTGCGGTGTTCGTGATGATGAGCGTTCCTGCATTCTGCGGGGGCGATGATCCGGTCAGGCATTCCACGCCGATCCCGAACAGGCTGTTGCCGGTGCGCGAGACGGTGACCTCGATCGTGTAGGTGTCGCCGGTCATGTATTCCCAGCCGGCAAGATCGGGTGAAGAGATCGTCACCGAGCCGGTGCCGTCGTTGAGCGGAAAGCCGGTGTGGCAGGTGATGTTGCACGTGTTCTCGCCCGGCGAGCCGGTACGCCCGGCCTGGCCGTTATTGTCCAGCACGTCGAAACTGAACATGACGCACGCAACCGTAAAAGAAGTAAGCGTGACGACAATAAATTTTTTCATGTTTGAAAGAAATGGGGTTTCAATTCGAACATCACCATCCGTTCCCGCCGCCGCCTTTGCTGATCGCAAACACGCGCGAGATGTTGAAGCCGATGCGGATCCCGCCTTTCGCCCAGTCGCTGGTCGTGTACGGGATGTATTGCACCTCGTTCATGCCGAACTGGTTCGTAAAGTGGATCTGGAACACGTGCCCGCCGGTCTCGAGATCGAAGCCGACGCCGAGCGGATCGAAGAAATTGTCGAAGTTCGCCGTGTACTTGTTCAGTCGGCGCGCGTATTCGAACGTCAGCGCGAAACGTTTGGTCAGCTTGTAACGGCCGGAGATACCCGCGGCGAAAATGTCATTCTTGTCCGACGCTTTGTCGACGATGTTGTAATGCACCCAGAAGCCGTGCAGCTGGATGGAAAGGTCTTCGTTGAACCTCCTGCCGAGCACGACCGACGTCGAGTAGGAAATGCGGTTGACCGGGAAATGATACTTGTCGAAGCCGCTGGTCACCGCGTTCGGATCTTTCAGGAATGTATAGTTCATGCCGAACTGCGTGGTGAGTGAAAACGGCATGTGGTTGTCGGTCGTCTGCCGCAGCATCCGGACTTTTACAGAACCGTCCACGAGCTTGTCCACCGATGAGCGGCCGATTCCGACCATGAGCCAGCTGGTGATGCCGTAATCGAGCGAGAGGCGGATGCTTGCTCCACCGTCGAGGCCGAACGCGTTGTAAGCGCCGGTGCTGATATCGCCGAAGCGGTGCGCGATGCGGAAGTCGAGCCCGCGTTTGCCGACCGTTTCGAGGGTGGGGAAGTTGATCAGCTTCGTGCCTTTGAATGCCGAGCCGGTAAATTCGTGCGCCGGTTTGTTGAGCGCATCGAGGCTGTCGGCCATGCGCTGCATCTCATCGATCTCGGGCTGGGCGAACAACGTTGCGGAAAGGGCAATGCCGAGCAGCGTAAAAATCCTTTTCATCTGGAAACGTTTTTAATTGTTGGGGGCGCCGGCGGCAACCCAGAGCTCGAACTGGCGGATGCGGCAATCGTCCAGCTTGAAGGTGGGCGGCATCGGGTTGAAGCCTTGTTCGTGGTTGAGGTTGCCCAGCAATATGTTGTTCGGGTCGAGCGCGCGGGCCTGCAGGTCCGCATGCGTGTCGAGCCGGTAACCGCTCGACGGGCTGGAGCCGGCGTGGCAGGAATAGCAGAAGTTCTCCATCGTGGGAACAATGTGCGTGCTGTAAGAGATCGCAGACGTCGTGTCGCAGTTGTCGAACAACCCGGCGCCGGGATACAACTCTTCCGCATTATCGTAATAGCAGCCCGCTGTGCCGATGACAGCAAGCGCTGCAATGAAAAAAAGTTTTTTCATGGTCAGTTGTTTTTCGCGCCCTGGAGGATCCAGACCTGGATGAGACGTTTGTTGCGGCCGGAAAGCGGGGCGTAAGGCGGTTGCGGCATGATGTCTTCGGGATCTGTTTCGGTGATCACTTCATACAGCTTGCTGCCGTTCGCGTCAAAAGGTTCCACATCGGCGTTTTCCATCACCTCTTCATAGGTATTCATCGTGAACTCGCCTGTCCCCAGCGTATCGTGGCAGCCGGAATGCATGCAGCTCGAACGGATAATGGGATGAATGTCGTTCTCGAAGCTGACCTGCTCCTCGGGCAGAACAGGCTCATGTTTGCAGGAGAAAAAGAGTACGAAGGGAAGAGAAATGATCGACAGGGCGATGAGCTTTTTCATCGGGGAATAATTTTCTGAAAGATAAGCATGTATTTACAAATAATGAAAAGCGGGGTGCTGCCGGATGAAAGATACTATGTCCGCCGTCATTGCAACATTGGAATTTACGCCGTTTCCATGTGAAAATACGCCGGCGTGAAATTTGACGGAATTACTGGTCGGCCGGCCGCAGAAAATAATAGCGTACGCTGAAGGAATACGTTCGAAGGAACACCTCGATATCTGCCCGGTTCAGCGCAGGCGTGAGGTCGTGCGTCAGGCTCAGCTCGATGTCTGTTTTGCCCGAAACGTTGATCCCTGCTGCTGCGGTGAGGCCCAGCGTGAAAGCTGCCGTGTAGACCGGGGTAATGATGAGCGCCCCCGGTGGAGGAACGCTCGTCGTATTGTTTTTCCGGAAATAACCTTTGAACGGCATCGCGACGGAAATGCCCCCGGCGAGGTAAACTCCTTTTCTACTTTGCGCGCGCACGAGCGCATCGCCGTATGCGCAGCGGAAGCGATCGAAGACACGGACAACATAAGGCGTACTGGAAGTGGAATAATAATACGCCTGCGACGTCCCGCGTTCTTCGTAGCCGGCCTGGAAAAAAAGCAGGACAGGACCGGCGGGAACATGGAAAGCCGCTGCAAACCCGGGCGTGAGCGCGTAGCCGGTGCGTTCGGCGCTGCGCGAAGTGTTTTGCGGATCGCGCATCACAATCGTCGACGTGTTGAAACGGATTGCTGCTCCCGCGCGCATCGACTGGCTGAACGCTGAAGCAGGCAAAAGAAAACAGGCCAGCAGCAGGAATTTTTTCATGAGGCGCGCATCCGTGTGAACAGGCAGGCCAGTGTGACCTTCCACATGTAATATACCGCACGGATCCCGTTGATCGACGATACGCCGCCCTGGCGCTCGCGCATTTTCACCGGCACTTCTCCCACGATTAATTTTTTCCGCGCATACAGCACGATCGCTTCCGGCTCCGGGTATTCGTCCGGGTAATATTCGTTCACCACCGCCAGCGCTTCGCGATTGAGCAGGCGGAAGCCCGACGTGGTATCGTAGATGGTGAAGCCGGTGAGCCATTTGTTCAGCCGCGCGAAATAGCTGATCCCCGCCCGCCGCATGGCCGACGACTGGAAACCTTCTTTCGCCAGGAATCTCGAGCCGATCGTCACGTCCCATTTATTTTCCAGCGCCGCCGCCAGCAGCCCCGGAATTTCTCCCGCCGGGTGTTGCCCGTCGCCGTCGACCTGTATCGCGAAATCAAAATCGTTTTCCAGCGCAAAACGAAAACCCGTCTGCACCGCTCCGCCGATCCCGAGGTTCACCGGGAGGTGCAGCGCCACGCACGGCAACGCTTCGATGATGGGGCCCGTCGTGTCGGTCGAGCAATCGTTCACCACCACCACGGTAAGCCGCATGCCGTTCGATGCTGCGACAGCACGCAGTTCCTCCACCACGCCGGTGATGGCGTGCGCTTCGTTGTAGGCAGGAACTACGGCAGCGATCTTCATGAAAAGAAACAGGGAACGCGACAACGCGTTCCCTGTAAAAATAGGCAAGTTCGCCGAGTGCTACTGCTCGTATGTAACGAGGATCTTGAAGGGCTTGGAAAGGATCGAGCCGGAAGTGGTGTTTTTGTTCCATACGACGATGTCGTTGCCCGAGATGTAATAGTTGAACTCGTAGCCCGAATTGATCGTGTAGCCGGCCGGGACGAAGTTATTCGCTATATATTCCACGAGCACGTGTACGGCAAGGATTTTGGCAGGGTTCAGCCCATGGGGGACGCTGACACTTCCGCCCATATTCGGCGAGGTTATTCCCGCCAGCTTAAGGGTTTTGATGGCCGGGGCGCCGGTTCCGAGCTGGGTATAACCCGAAACCTGTGCATCGCCGCTGCTGTTCACGTTAAGCAGGCCGGTGCCGGCGGAATTCTCGACTTTAAATGCCGGGAAAGCCGTGGTGGTGCCGTTCGAGCGGATGTACACCGGTCCTAAAAAAGCGCCTGCGTAACCGGTTCCGTTCGTGCCTGCTTCCAGCGCGTTGTTGGAGTTGGTGTTGTTGTTGATGTTGAATTTACCCGCATTACCGTTGCCGTACGTGATCACTTCCAGCGCGTTCGAGTTGTTGGTCGCGGTGCCGACCTGGAAAAAACCCGCGCGGCCGGTGCCGTTGTTGTAACCTTCAACCGCTCCGCCGCTGCCGTTCGTGAAAGCGCGCAATGCCGCCGTGCCGTTGCTGCCGTTCGCGATTTCGAACTCGCCTGCCGCGCCTGTGCCATTCGTATATCCGCGTATGGCTGCGCCCATGCCGTTCGTCTGCGCGAACAACGCATCCGTATTGTTCGCGTTATTGACGACCTCGAAATGACCCGCGCGCCCGAGCCCGTAATGTTCCGCCTGCAGTGTATGCGCAATGCTGTTCGGGTTGCTGATCTGGAACAACCCCGCGCGCGCGCCGCCCGTGCTGTAGGCCCAGATGGCGTTCCCGCTCGCAGCGTTCGTCTCCGCAAAAAGCGCATTGCCCGTCGCGGATGAATTGAACAGCGTGAACTGGCCCGCGTAAGCCGTCTGCGAAGTTTGATACGAATGGAATTTCGCCGCCGGCGTGAGCGTGCCCACACCCACGTTGCCGGCCGGGCTGATGAACATGCGGTCGAGGCCCGCGCTCAGGTCGGTGAATTTCAATCCGCCCCCGTTGCCGCCGTCGTTGGCCATGCGCCATTCCCGCTGCGTGCCCGACTGTGCGACGAGCGCGACGTAAGAGGTGGAGTTGGCTGCGGATGCGAACGCGGTGAGGTTCGGCGAATTCAGGTCGAAAATGCGTACGCTGCCGCCGGAAACGTCAAGCTTCACCGTAGGCACGGTGCCGATGCCCACGTTCGTGCCATCATGGTACAGGTTGCTCGACGCGATCCATTGCGTTCCGTTGTAATAAAGCGTTTGTCCCGTCGATCCCGGTACCAGCGGGCCTGTGGGGCCGGTAGCTCCTGTTGCGCCGTTCGCGCCCGCCGCGCCGGTCGGACCAGCCGGACCTGTCGCACCGTTCGTTCCCGCCGGACCCGTTGCGCCGTTTGCTCCTGCTGTCCCGGTCGGACCCGCCGGCCCTGTTGCACCGTTTGTTCCCGCCGCGCCGGTCGGACCAGCCGGGCCTGTTGCACCGTTTGCTCCCGCTGCCCCGGTCGGACCAGCCGGGCCTGTTGCACCGTTCGTTCCTGCCGCGCCGGTCGGACCAGCCGGGCCGGTTGCGCCTTGCGGGCCTGTCGGACCAGTAACACCCGGATCGCCGCTCGGGCCTGAAGGACCTGCGGGGCCGGTTAATCCTGTCGGGCCGGGATCGCCGCTCGGGCCTGACGGGCCGGCAACGCCGGGATCACCGCTCGGGCCGGAAGGGCCTGCGGGACCTGTTAATCCTGTCGGGCCGGGATCGCCGCTCGGGCCGGAGGGGCCTGCAGGTCCTTGAGGGCCGGTCGGGCCGCCGGCTGAAGAGCCTGCATGTAATGCGTAAGGCACAGACATCAGCTGCGTTGTTCCCATGTTCGTAAAACCGCTGCCGCCGTCGATCTCGACTTTGAGATAATGCGCGCTGTTCGCCCAGGAGATGGTGTTGAACGCATTGGCCGAAGTTTGCGTGCCCTGCCCGATCGTTACGTTGAACAATCCGAATGCGTTGGTGGTGACGGCATGCGTTTCTTCATACACCTGCACGGTGGCGGCTGCGTCGGTGTAAATGCCGGTGCGTACGGTGAGGGCGGTATTCGCCAGCTCGGCGCCCGAAGCGTTGCGTGCTACGGCCTGGTAATTGATTCCCTGCGGCGGAGCTTGTGAAATAGCGAGTGCAGGAAAAAGAATGACGCAAAACAAGAGGAGGACTCTTTTTGTCATGAGCGGAGGAATTGAGACGAAAATGGTTGAATGCCAGCATGCAAGTTAGAAAAAAACAGGAGCAGGGCAGTAAAACAAAAAAACGGAGACGACGCATTCGCATTCCCTGTTCAACAGGTTGCGTTAATCTTCCGTCAATAAACGTAGGGCAATAAAAGAGAAGTTACCCGGTCAACGCGACAGGGTCACTTTGGAAGTGAGCGTTGTGGTCCCGGAAGGAGCTTTGATCGTGCAGCGGATGAAGTACACGCCGGTCGCCTGGTCGCCGGGATCCACGGGGTGAAGCTGGTGGCCGGGATTTCGCGTGGATGTTTCGGAATAAACAACCTGGCCGAGAAGGTTGAACACTTCGACAAGCACTTCAGCTTCGCTGTCGAGATCGTATTCGAGAAAGAACGGGCCGTTTGTCGGGTTGGGAAATGCGCCCACGTTCAGCGTTCCATTTACCGGTGCGAGATCCGTGCCGATGTTTGCGGGCTGCTGAAGTTCCCGGGCATGGACCGGCATTACAGCAAATGAAAAAGCAATGAAGAGTATAAGTTTTTTCATCGTGAGGATTCCTGTTTGCTGATCGCTTGTTTCTGAGCGGTGCCGGAAAGATACAAGATTCATTTTAGCGGGAATACAGGTTTCTTTTCCCGGGAAACCGGTGCCCGTCGGGCGTGTGTATCGCGCAAAGTCATTTGTCGTTTAAAATCTGCCATTCGTAGAAAAGTGAAAAAAACTCTCCAAACGCTCGCGAGTGAAAGAAAAATTCATTATATCTTTACTCTGCGTTAAAAAAATGACCTCCCGTTCCACCCCGAAAATTACCCTAAAATGATTGACACTGAGAGTCTTACTTTGACTGAGCAGTTGCAGAAGTTCTTTGGTTTCAACAAATTCAAAGGCCACCAGGAGGCTATCATCAAAAGTGTTCTCGAAGGGAAGGACACCTTCGTGATCATGCCCACCGGCGGAGGTAAATCCCTTTGCTACCAGCTTCCCGCGCTCATCAGCGACGGCGTGGCCATTATCGTTTCCCCGCTCATCGCCCTCATGAAAAACCAGGTCGACGCCATCCGCAACTTCGGTTCGGACGACGGCATCGCCCATTTCATGAACTCTTCGCTTTCCAAGGCGGAGATCCTGCAGGTGAAAAAAGACATCGTTTCCGGGAAGACCAAGCTCCTCTACGTCGCGCCGGAATCCCTGACGAAAGAAGACAACGTCAATTTCTTCCGCGAGATCCGCATTTCCTTCTTCGCCATCGACGAAGCGCACTGCATCTCCGAATGGGGCCACGACTTCCGCCCCGAATACCGCCGCCTGCGTCCCATCATCGAAGCCATCGGCACGGTTCCCATCATCGCATTGACCGCCACCGCCACGCCCAAAGTCCAGCAGGACATCCTCAAGAACCTGGGCATGACCGGCGCTGAACTCTTCAAATCCTCGTTCAATCGCGGGAACCTGTATTACGAGGTGCGCCCGAAAGTGAACGTGGTGAAGGAGATCATCAAATACATTAAGAAGAACACCGGGAAATCCGGCATCGTGTATTGCCTCAGCCGCAAAAAAGTGGAAGAGCTCGCCGAGACGCTCAAGGTCAACGGCATCAAAGCGCTCCCGTACCACGCCGGCCTCGACGCGCAGACACGCGCCAACACGCAGGATCAATTCCTAATGGAAGAGATCGACGTCATCGTCGCCACCATCGCGTTCGGGATGGGCATCGACAAGCCGGACGTTCGTTTCGTCATCCACCACGACATTCCCAAATCGCTCGAAGGATATTACCAGGAAACCGGTCGTTCCGGCCGCGACGGGGGAGAAGGGAACTGCCTTGCCTTCTACAGCTACGACGATATCCAGAAGCTGGAGAAATTCATGAAAGGCAAACCCGTGGCCGAGCAGGAGATCGGGAAGCAACTGCTCCTCGAAACGGTCGCGTATGCCGAATCGTCCACCTGCCGCCGCAAAGTGCTGCTGCATTATTTCGGCGAGCAGTACAAAGAAGAAAACTGCAAGAACTGCGACAACTGCCGCCAGCCCAAAACGAAGATCGATGCCACCGACGATGTCGGGCTCGCGATCGAAACCGTGCTGGAAGTAAAAGAGAAATTCAAAGCCAAGCACATCATCCAGGTGCTGCAGGGCATTGTCACCGCCACGGTGAAATCGTACAAGCACAATGAGCTCGAAGTGTTCGGCAAAGGCATCGACGATAACAAGGACGAGCCGTACTGGAACGCGGTCCTTCGCGCGGCGCTCATCGACGGGCTGCTGCAGAAAGACATCGAGAACTACGGCCTGCTGAAGATCACCAAAGCCGGCAAAGCCTTCCTCGAAAAGCCGTACCCGGTCATGGTCACACGCGACCACGATTATGAAAAGGCGGAAAGCGACGAGGACGATATCGTGATCGAAGGAGCGAAGCGCGGTGGCGGCGCGGATGCGGAGCTGTATGCGATGCTGAAAGACCTGTGCAAGCAGGTGGCCCGCCAGAAAAATCTCCCGCCGTACGTCGTGTTCCAGGAAACGTCGCTCGAAGAGATGGCGATCCAGTACCCGATCACCATGGAAGAGATGACCCGCATCACCGGCGTCGGTCCGGGCAAAGCGGCGAAATTCGGAAAAGCGTTCATCGACCTCATCGCGAAATATGTCGAGGACAATGACATCGAGCGCCCGCAGGATCTGCTGGTGAAATCCATCGTCAACAAATCCGGGTTGAAAGTGCACATCATTCAGAGCATCGACCGCAAGCTCGACCTTGTCGACGTGGCCGAAGCGAAAGGACTGAAGATCGAAGACGTGATCACCGAGATCGAAACCATCGTCAATTCCGGCACGCGCGTCAACATCAACTATTACATCGATAGCATGATGGACGCCGACAAGCAGGAAGAGATCGTGGAATACTTCAAGGAAGCCGAATCCGACTCACTCGAGGAAGCGCTGGCGGAACTGGGCGAGGAAGATTATACGGAAGAAGAAGTGCGGCTCGTGCGGATCAAGTTTCTCAGCGAGTTCGGGAATTAAGAGTTAACCACGGAGGCGCGGGGACACGGAGGATTGCTTTCTCCGTGTCTTCGTGCCTCCGTGGTTAATTCACCTCCCACACCATCACGCTCCGATCATCCCCCGCCGAGATCAATCCCGTTTCATTCCACAGCAGGCGGTTCACCGAGTTGCGATGCCCGTCGAAATTTTCCTGGTTGATGCGCACGAGCAGCGCGATGTTCTCTGCATCCCACAATTTTACCGTCTTGTCGCGGCTGGCTGTTGCGAATAATTTTTCATCCGGGCTGAACACGATGCTGTAGATCGCGAAGTTGTGCGCCGGGATGGATTTGACGAGCTTGAAATTATTCTTCGCATCCCACGCTTTCAGGTGCGCGTCGCGTCCTCCTGTAAGCAGGTAATTCCCGCCGGGATGCCAGCAGGCTGCGTTGGCGGAAAGCTCGTGCGCGGGAAATACAGTTACCTCTTCCATGCCCGGCAGCGCAAAAATGTGAACGCTTCCGTCGCCGCACGTCACTGCCGCAAGATTTTCGTCCGGGCTCACCGCCACGTTCCGCACTTTCGCACCGGTGAGTTTTTTCGCTTTCAGGAATGCAGCGGAAGAAGCTTCGCTCACCACCAGCTGTCCGTCGCCGCCTGCAGTGAAAAGTAAATTGTGCTTCGGCGAATACGCGATGTCGAAGATCTGCGCCGTGTGCAGCTGGACAGCCCGCGTTTCCCGCTTCAGCTCCGTATCGATAACGTGTAAACTTCCCGCGCCCGTTCCCGCAAGAAAATTACTACCCACCGCCAGCAGCGAAAACACCGGCGCCGGCAGCTGGGCGATGAGCTTTCCCTCCGCGCCTTCCGCCAGGTTCCATGCCGCCACCATTTTGTCGCCCGCCCCGCTCAGGAAAATTCCCGGCGCCCCCGTTCCCGCCAGCGCATAGATCGCCCCGCTGTGGCCGGTAAGCGCAATTTTTTTAGTGACAGAGAGGTTCATAAACAGAATGTGCTAATTTGCTAATGTGCAAATGCCCGCGTGCTGCGCGCCTTTGGAAAGAAATAGAGTGTCGTGGAAAATTCATTAGCACATTAGCAAATTAGCACATTATTCCAGTCGTTTCCTGACAAAGTCCCCGCGCGCCTGCCTGTGCGCATCGGCAATTCGGCACATTATTCCAGTCGTTTCCTGACAATGCCGTCCACCCGTTCCAGCAACTGCCGGGGTGTAAGCGTGCGCCAGGCAAGCTGGTCGAGGTCGCCGCCCCAGTGCACGTACCAGTCGATGTGCGCGCGTTTCATTTCGGAGAGTACGTGCGGTTGAAAATTCACGAACGCGATCCACCCGTCTTCCACTTCCTCGAACCATTCTTCGTAATAGCTGTCGTCGGAGTAATGAAAATTCAATACGCTTTCGCCGATGAGAATAAAACGGTTGATGCCTTCAAGCATCATTACCTCCGCAACGTCGCGTTTGAGTATCATGATGTCGTTGTTCAGCGCGTCGTTCCATTCCCCGAGCAATTCGATCACGCAGAATTTTTTGTCATAATCGACGTACAGGATCTTCATGTACAACGTCGGCGATCCGAAATCGTCCCACTGCGGGTGGATCAGGTAGTTGTAGACCTGGTTCGTGAATTCGAATTCGCTGTATTCCCGCCCGTAAAACGGCGACTGCTCGTCCTCCTCAGCCTGGTAAAGATGTCGCCAGTTATAAAATGGTTCGATGGCGTGCATAAAATGATGTGTCGAATTGCCGATGTGCTGAAATGCCGATGGCGTTAGTTGTTAACTCACAAGGTGAAGCTAAGGAAGAATGTGATTGTCAAAAATGATTTTTATTAGCATGCCGAAATAATTCATCGGCATTTCGGCACATCGGCATTTCAGCACATTCCGATCGCCTTCCGCACACTCCCGTGTTTCTTCAGCAGCTCGTTTGCCGCTTCGTAGCCGAGGCCTGTCGCGTCCATCACCATCTTTGTTCCACGGTCGATGAGCTTCTCGTTGCTCAGCTGCATGTCTACCATGCGGTTTCCTTTCACGCGCCCGAGACGGATCATCACCGACGTGGAAAGCATGTTGAGCACGAGCTTCTGCGCGGTTCCCGATTTCATGCGCGTGCTGCCCGTCACGAATTCCGGGCCCACAGCGGCTACAACCGGGAACTTCGCCACCTGCGCTGCCGGTGACCCGGGATTGCACGTGATGCTGCCTGTCGCGATGCCGGCCGCGTTACATTTTTCCAGCGCTCCTATTACATAACGTGTCGTGCCCGAAGCTGCAATTCCCACCACCACGTCGTCCGCGCCCACCGCATGTTCCTGCAGGTCGTTCCATCCCTGCTCACGACTGTCTTCCGCAAATTCAACCGCTTTCCGTATCGCCGCATCGCCTCCCGCGATCAGTCCCACCACCATGCCGTGCGGAACACCATACGTCGGCGGACATTCCGATGCGTCGACGATCCCAAGTCTTCCGCTCGTACCCGCGCCGAGGTAGAACAGCCGCCCGCCGCGCTTCATCTTTTCCACCGCCACGTTCACCAGCGCCTCGATCTGCGGAATGGCTCTCTCCACCGCAAGCGGAACCGTTTTGTCCTCGTTGTTGATGTTGATCAGCAATTCGCGCACCGTCATCTTTTCAAGACCGGTATAACGCGATTCGGATTCTGTGAGGCGTTCCATGGAGTAAAGATAGACGTGAGACTTGAGACGTGGGACATGAGATAAAGGAAATTTGCTCCTGCGCGCAGCTTCACGATAAAAAAGAAACCCGGATTCTGTGAAGAACCCGGGTTCGAAGAAAATTTTGCTGTAGGTTTAGTGCGCGACGTTGAACTTGCCGCGTGAAACTACGTTTCCGTTCGCGTCCGATGCCTGGTAGAAATACATTCCTGCAGCGTAGCTGCTTACGTTTAAGCCGGCGCGGTCGCCTGTTACGGATTGTTTTTCGACGAGCTGGCCGTTCATGTCGTAGATGGTGATGAACACAGCGTTGGTGCCGGCGCTCACGAACGTGATGTTGTCGGAAGCCGGGTTCGGGTAGAGGGAAGCGGATGCGGCGTTGTTGTTTTCCGGGATGCCGACCAGCGCGGTGCTTTGCAGCCACCATGCCTGGGTGATCGTGCCCGTTTCCTGCTCGTCGGTAAGCTCGGCAACCGGGAAGCCGACGCTGTTGGCCCAGTAGCTGTAAACACGGTTCGAATCCATCTGCGTGTAGTATTCGTAGAACCAGTTTCCGAATGCGTAGATGTCGATCGTATCGTACTGCAGGCGCTTCACATTCTGGCGCAGCGCATTGTAGGTGCCGGCCGGCGTGGTAACCGATCCCCATGCATCCATGACGCTGTTCTTCATCACGGTCGAGTGCACGCGGAATGAATCCACGGTAAAGCCGATGCCGGGGTCTTGCCCGTAGTACATCTGCAGCACGCCTGACGCGGTGTCGGTGAAAGCGGTGTTGTAGGTGCTGGGGAAAGTGATGAGCGTTTCCGTGTTCGAGAACGGGAAAGCGATCACGCCGGTGCCGAAGGGATCGGACGCCTGGCCGTTGATCTCGATGCCCGAAGACGCGCTGTTGAGGTAAATGAAGCTCTGCGTTCCGTCGATGTTGTTGTCGGCCGCGAGGTTGGCGCCGGGGAATGTTCCGCCGTACGGGGTAAACTGGGGCAATGTGAACGTGATCGTGTCGACGCGGTGGGTGGGGAGCGTCGCGAAGTTCCACGTCTGGCTCGCGCCTGCGCTGCCTTCATTCACCGTCGGCATCGTATCGATTGCCTGGCGCATCTGGGTGTAGAGCGGGGCAAGGTCGTTCTGCGTGATGGTGATCTGCGCCGGAGCGGCAGAAGCGATCGCGCAGGCCGTAATCGAAAGGAAGATGTTTTTCATGGGTTTTGTTTTTGACTGAGGCAAAAGTAGGGAAATGGCGGGAACGGCGGTAACTAAAGTCGATGAATCCTTACGTATCCACACGAAGGGAAGAGTTGCGGTTGGCGGGTAGCGGTTGGCGTAGGGGAGAGATTTATCGGTTGCACAAATAGTGGTCATCGCAGGTAGATGTTCGTCTCTTTCAGAAAAACAAAATATGATATTACGGTAAGCCGCCGTATTCACCGCCAACCGCCACCACCAACCGCCACCGCCAACCGCCACCCCCACCGCCAACCGCCACCGCCCCCGCCAACCCCCAACCGCCACCGCCACC
>CBIHOC010000055.1:0-26134 GCA_966211705.1 uncultured Chryseobacterium sp. | reverse complement strand
CGTTTGTGGTGGTGGTGGCGGGGGTGAAGTGGGTGAACTACGCGATGGTGGTGGCGCGGCTGCCGCGGTTGGAGCGGTGGGTGTTGGCGCTGGGGTGCTGGGTTTTGGCCGGGGGTGTTGTTGTTGTGGTGGGGGGTGGCGGGGCTGGTGCTCGCCCTCCACAGCGGGGCCACCGGACAACTGAACTACCTTTTTTTCTTCTTGTGGATGTTCTTCTTTTTGTTCGTCGCGTACGACACCTGGTTCTGCGGGATGGCGTTCTTGGGCAGGATCTCGCTGGTGTGCAGGAAACGGAATTGGTCGCTGACCTTCAATTTTCCGCCGGAGAGGTTTTCCAACTGCTCGACGATGAGCTGGTCGTTGACGGAGTCGCGGTTCCAGTTGAGGTAATGGCGCTTCATCAGCTGCGCGAGCTGGTCGGTGAAAATTTCGCGGGCTTTGGGATCTTCTTCGGCCATCGCTTTCTTCAGCAGGTCTTCGAGGATCTTGCCGTAATGCTTGAAGCGAATGTTGCTCTGCGGGTAAGGAACGATCTCGGGCTTGGACTGCATGGCGGCCTTTTCCGGCTTCGGGTACGGGCTGTCGACGTCGAGCTTGTAATCGGCGATGATGTGCAGGTGGTCCCACAGCTTGTGCTCGTAATCGGCGTATTCTTTCATCTGTGGATTGAGGATGGCCATTACGCGGACGATGGAGCGTGCGCAGCGCGTGCGTTCTTCGCGGTCTTCGAGCGTCAGGCAATATTCGATCATGCGGTGCACGCTGCGGCCGTATTCGGCAATCGTCATCACCGGCTGACCGGTGTTGTACTCCATTCCTGTGGAATTGGAAGTTCCTTCTTCTACTTTTTTCATCAGTTCAATAAATAAACGGGAAATCCTTAGCGGATAGACAAATGTACGGTTTTTGGGTGGAAATGAGGTATACTGGGTTGGAGGGGAACAGCGTGTTTTTTGAGCATTACGTCAGCTGCCGCGCGGTCAACGGCTTTGGCTTTCTTCTAGCCCAAAGGCAATGCTTCTGTCAGCGCATGATTTATTATTTGTTCCCTTTTTCTGTCTTGTGAACTTTTATGTAGCCGTTTAAAAAATTCTCGATATACAAGAATATTCTCTCTTGCGTCGTCCTGAACTGGCTTTTCACGGATTTTGCGGGCGTATATTCTTTATTCTTTGTCCATTCTTTCCAGTATTGCTTTCATTTGAGCAATTTCTTCTTCCTGGGACTGAATAATTTTTTTTGCAAGTTCCTTTACTTCGGGGTCTTTAATGTCTGCGTGTTTGCTTGTCAAGATAGCTGATGAATGATGCGGTATCATTGCTTTCATATATTGCCCGTCCGCTATTGGTGTCTGGGTCCGTAAAAAGGTCAACGACAGGATGAAGATTACAACACTTGATAAAACAATAATGGTATTCGTTTTTTTGTCCGGATACATCTTCCGCATTAGTGCCAACATAAGCAATGCCATTGGCGTCACCATCAGCAACGACATATAAAGCCTTGTCGTGCTTAAATAAATGTGATCAACCTTATCAACGTTGAAAAACATTACAGCATACATAATGCAGAACGACGTGAAAAGCATTAGTATAAACTTCTTATAGTTTCCTTTCTTCATTCCGTTTTCCATAATTGTCACTTTTTATGTTAATATACGACATTTGGATCAATCAATTAAAGCGCTATCTATAAAAATATTCGCCAGGAAAGTTCAGCCATCTTAGCAGATTTGGTTCTTCTTTCATAATCCCACTGAGTCCCCACGAAAACCCCGCCTTCCTCCATAAACCCTAAATTTGCCATGTTGATGAACATCACCGGCCCCCTGCTCTACTACCTCGTCATCCTCCCGGTCTCGGTGCTTCCGTTCGGCGTGCTGCACGGCATTTCATCGACGATCTACTTTATTATCTTCCACGTGGCCGGCTACCGGAAAAAAGTTGTGGCGCAGAACCTCCGCAATTCCTTTCCTGCAAAAAGCGAAGCGGAACGCACCGTGATCATGAAACGCTTTTACCGCCAGCTGTGCGACGTGCTGGTGGAAGGGCTCAAAATTTTTACGATCTCCGAAAAAAGTCTCCGCAAGCACATCACCTGCGTCAACCCGGAAGTGATCGACAAGTATCACGCGCAGGGCAAAAGCGTGATCGTCGCCGTGGGCCATTACAACAGCTGGGAGCTCATGCTCACGGGCATCAACCTGTTCACCAAACACGACGCGGTGGTCATTTACCAGCCCCTGCGCAATACTTATCTCGACCGGAAGATCACCGCCGCCCGCGGAAAGCTCGGCACGCGCATGCTCCCCGCGAAAGAAGTGAAACAATTTTTCACGACGACGAAACAGCTTCACGCCACCATCTTCGCCATCGACCAGTCGCCCCCGAAACCGACGAGCTGCTACTGGATGAAATTCATGGAACAGGAAACCGCGGTGCTCTACGGAACGGAAAAATACGCGAAGGACTATAATCTGCCGGTCGTGTACGTCCGCCTCAACAAGCTGAAGCGCGGCCGCTATTCTCTCGAGTTCTTCGACGTCACCGACAACCCGCAAGCCACCGCCTACGGCGAGATCACGGAAAAAGCGACACGTTTACTGGAGAAAGACATTCATGCGCATCCTGAAGCGTGGCTGTGGTCGCATAAGAGGTGGAAACATACGAAAGGGGATTAGGGGAATGGGGGATTAAGGAATTAGGGATTGGGGATGTGGAACAGGAAATTATCCCGTGACATTTTTCCAGGGCAAGAATCTTCAAAAAAACTCCTTCGAAATCCCTAATTCCCCCACTCCCCTACTTCCTCCTTCACAACGTGCTGTTCAGCAGCTTCCCGCTTTCAATCAACGTTCGCAACGATTTTTCAGAACGTGCTTTTTTTATCAGCTCGAGGTGGCCGGTGTGATGGCAGTCGCTGCCGAGGAATTCATACCAGCCTTTGTCGATCATCTGTTCGGCGACTTTTTTCGTCGCGGGGGAATAATGGCCGGTGAGGGAATTGATGTTGAGCTGGAATAACACGCCTTTGTCTTTCAGCTTTTCGTACTGCTCCAGGTTTTTGGTGAACCAGAACGGGTAACGTTCCGGGTGGGCCAGTACGGGCTTGTAGCCGCTGGTCTGCATCTGGAAGATGAACTGGTCCAGGTTATCCGGTGCGTTCATGTACGAAACTTCGAACAGCAGGTAATTGTTGCCGAATGTGAGCAGCGGCTCCTTCCGCAATTTGGCTTCCAGGTCGAAATCGAAATAATATTCCGCCGCGGCTTCGATCTCGATCTGCAATCCCTCCGCACGTGCCGCGCTCCGCACCTGGTCGAGCCCGCTGTTGATGATCACGGGCGTGTTGCGAAAAAAATCGCCCATGATGTGGGGCGTGGTGATCACTTTTCGGTAACCGAGCTCCTCCATCCCGCGCAGCAGCTCGAGGGAATCGCGCATCGTTTCCGCGCCGTCGTCGATGCCGGGAATAAAATGAGAATGCATGTCGCAGCCGAGCACGCCAAGATCGACGGGATCGCCTGGTGAGGATTTACGGAAAAGGCCGGAGAAGAATCCCATAGAAACTATTCCCGAAGATACGAAAGGCGGGGAAGATGTGCGGATGTGCAAATGTGCAGGTGTGCAGGTGTGCAGGATGTGCCCCGAAGCCTCGGGGTGCAGATGTGCCCCGAAGCTCGGGGTGCAGAGCTTCTCCTGAGGGACACGCGGTCGCAAACCATGTGCAGGGACCAAAAACAAACGCAGGTCCGTCCTCCGACATGACCTGCGTTGCGCCTTCGAAAAATCGCGTTACATGAACTTCGCAAGGAACTTGTTCAGCTCTGCGCGCAATTCGTTGAAGATCTTTTCAAAATCCGACACCCGGCCGCGGAGAAGCGGATGGTCGTGCAGCCTGCGCTGCTCCAGTGCAACCGGATTTTCAGTTGCGCGGTTGACGATATAGGATTCGTGATCGTTGATGGCGTGGCGGAGCTCATCCACGTGGTTGCGCTGGAGGATGAGCTGGTTCTGGAAATGCTCCACCTGGGCGCGAACGTCGTCGGCCGTGTTTTTCGCGGCGATCTCTTCGATGCGCGCCTTCATGATGCGGATCTCGTCGGTGTAAAAGTCGAGATCCTTGATCCAGCCTGCGTTCTCCGTATGTAATTCGGTGAGTGGTTTAGTCGTAGTGTCCATGGCAAAGTTTTGTTTGTTGGTTGCTGCAAAGATGAAAGCAGCGCCATTGCCATGACATGACGTTCGATACGGCAGGCCGTGATCCTGGTCAATAAAAAGAGGGAAATTTACAGGATGGCCGGACCGCGGTACTTTCCCTTGACGATCCGCATCCGTTCGCGCTCTTCCGGGGTTTGGATCTCGTACAGGAATTTCGCGTGCGCTTCCATCATCTGGAAAATTTCGCGAACCGTTCTTTTCTGGTGTTCGGCGATTTGTTCGTCGGTGACGGTGTAGTCGAACCCTTTTTCCGCATTTTCTCTGATCGGTTCCGGGGAGTTCATTTGCGCGGGAGTTTAGACAGAAGAATGATATCCTTTTGATCCTGGGGCCGATTGCTGTATTTTTTCATTTCGATCAAATGGTCAATATCGAGCACATTCACTTTGTAATCATTCATATCCCTTACATCCCGATTATCCCATAATTCTTCAAAAGAAAAAGGCGTATCCAGCAGCACATCGACATTCATGTATCCCGAGCGACTATTGTAAAAAGAATAGGCGATCATATTCTTCGCCTTTGTCAATTCATCCCGTTTCGCTTTCTCGCTGAGCAATGCCAGGGGAACCGGAACGGTTGACTTGTAGGACAGGGACTGCAAAACTTCTCCGAATTGCGCGAGGTTACCGGGTTCGAAATCGAGCAACAAGTCGATGTCAGCAGTCATTCTTGGAATACCGTAAATGTTCACCGCAAGACCGCCGCAGATAAGGAACCTTACTTTCTTATCCCAAAGCGACCGGAACAATTCTTCGTATTCCATATTTCAAATTTAATGAAATAGCGGGACGTGATGCTTTCCGATGATGACGTGGGTTCGTTATGGAAATTTTCCTGGCAGGCGACGGAACATTTTTTGGCGACGGCGACGCGTTCGAACGGAAATTTTCCTGGCATGGGCGACGCGATGCCTCGCGTCGCTACAGTTACCCGCCGAATTTTCCTTTTAACGCCGCCAATTGGTCTTGCCAATCGTTTCCGCCGCCTGCATTCTTTTTTCCTGCGGGCGCATTTCCGCCGGCGGCTTTCCGGGCCTGGTTCTGCTGCTGTTTTTGTTGCGCGGGGGCGGCTTCGCCTTTCATCGACAACGCGATGCGTTTCCGCGCTACGTCGATCTCCGTTACGGTGACCATGACCTGCTGCTGCACTTTCACAACCTTGTTCGGATCGTCGACGAAACGGTCGGCGAGCTGGCTGATGTGCACGAGACCGTCCTGGTGAACGCCGATGTCGACGAAAGCGCCGAAGTTGGTCACGTTCGTCACGATGCCGGGAAGGCGCATTCCCTCGCGGAGGTCTTCGATGCTGTTGACGCCGTCCTGGAATTTGAACGCCTCGAACGTTTTGCGCGGATCGCGACCGGGCTTTTCCAGCTCGGTGAGAATGTCGTTCAGCGTGGGAAGACCGACGGTTTCGGTGACGTATTTTTTGGGGTCGATCTTTTTGCGCAGCTCTTTTTCACGGAGCAGGTCGGCGATCTCGCAACCGGCGTCTTTCGCCATCTGCTCGACGATGTGATACGATTCGGGGTGAACGGCGCTGGTGTCGAGCGGGTGCGCGGCGTTGCGGATGCGAAGGAAACCGGCAGCCTGCTCGAACGCTTTTTCACCGAGACGCGATACTTTCATCAGGTCTTTGCGTGAACGGAACGGACCGTTCTCATCGCGGTATTCCACAATGCTTTTCGCGATCGCGGGGCCAATGCCGGAAACGTAGGAAAGCAATTGTTTGCTGGCGGTGTTGAGCTCCACGCCCACCGCATTCACGCAGCTTTCCACCACTTCATCGAGCTTCTTCTTCAGCAGCGCCTGGTCCACGTCGTGCTGGTACTGGCCCACGCCGATGGATTTCGGATCGATCTTCACGAGCTCGGCAAGCGGGTCGGCGAGACGGCGGCCGATGGAAACCGCTCCGCGCACCGTGATGTCCTGTTCGGGAAATTCTTCACGCGCCACGGCCGACGCGGAATAGATCGACGCGCCGCTTTCATTGACCATGACGACGGAAATTTCTTTCGGCAGCTCGGGAATGCTGCGCACGAACTCTTCCGTTTCACGCCCTGCCGTTCCGTTGCCGATGGCGATGGCTTCGATGCGGTGCTTCGCGATGAGGCGGAACAGCGTGTCTTCCGCCGCTTTCACCTCGCGCTGCGACTGGTGCGGGTAGATGACGTCGTTCTCCAGCAATTTCCCCTGGCGGTCGAGCGCAACGACTTTGCAGCCGGTGCGGAAACCGGGATCGATGGCGAGAATGGCCTTCTGCCCCATCGGTGACGCGAGCATGAGCTCACGCAGGTTTTGCGCGAATACTTCGATTGCTTTTACATCGGCCACGTCTTTCGTCAGCTGGCGGAATTCGGTTTCAAGCGACGGTTGCAGCAGGCGTTTATACGATCCGGAAACAGCGGCTTTCATCTGCGCGGCCACTTCTCCTTTTCCTTTGACAAATTTTTTCTCCAGCAGGTCGAGCGCTGCGTCCGCATCCGGCGCGATGTCGAGCATGAGGATGCCTTCGTTCTCGCCGCGGCGCATGGCCAGCATGCGGTGGGAAGGACAGCTCATCAGCTTCTCATCCCATTCGAAATAATCGCGGAATTTTTCGCCTTCGTCCTGCTTCCCTGCAACCACGCGGCTCCGCACGAGGGCCTGCTCGCGGAACAATTTCCGGAGCGCCTCCCGCGCGCTGCTGTCCTCGCTGATCATTTCGGCGATGATGTCGCGGGCGCCGTCCAGCGCATCGTCTGCATCCGCAACGCCTTTTTCCGCGTCGACGTATTTCGCCGCTTCTGCCTGCACGTCGAACACGCCCTGCTCCATCAACTTCAGCGCGAGGGGCTCGAGCCCTTTCTCACGCGCAACGGTGGCGCGGGTCTTGCGCTTCGGCTTGAACGGCAGGTAAAGATCTTCGAGCTGTAAAACGGAATCCGCTTTCACGATCTTGTCGCGCAGCTCGTCCGTCATCTTGCCCTGCTCTTCGATCGTTTCGAGGATGAACTTGCGGCGCTTTTCCAGCTCGCGCAACGAGGCCATCTGGTCGCGCACGTCCATGATCTTCACCTCGTCGAGGCTGCCGGTCATCTCTTTGCGGTAACGCGCGAGAAAAGGAATGGTGGCGCCTTCGTCGAGGAGCGCGATGGTGGTTTCAACCTGTTTGGGATCGATGCCGAGCGTGGCGGCGACTTTGCGGATATTGAGGCGTTCGGTGAGTTCAGACATAGTTTGGGTAGTGAGAAGAACGAAGGTAAGCCGCGGATTTCGCGGATTGCACGAATCTTTGCGGTATAGTTTTTAACGGGGTGTGGAAAACTTTTAGCCGCGGATTACGGATTACGCGGATTGACCTGAATTGTATCTTTCCAGGGTATCTTCGTTATCCGGGTATGATTGTAAGAGCTTGTTTGTTCATCGCATTTATTTTGAGTGTGGATGCGCGCGCCCAGCTTTGCCGGATATCTTCGCTTTTTTTTAATGTGGACGATGCAAGACTTAGCGACGGCTCGAAAATGAGGTTGGACAGCTTGCTGGAGATTATCGACGAAGATGAATTCCTGGTGGAGTTGTATGGCATGACGGACAGTTCGGGGACGGATGTTTATAATGTTAAGCTGGCGGAACGGCGGATGAGTGCGGCGGAACGTTATTTAACTGCGAATACGAAAGGCAAGCTGCTGTTCAAAAAGAAAAATCTTATCGAGGCGAATGTCAAGGTGTCTTCTTCGCAGGAAGTGAACCTGGCGTACAACCGGCGTGTCGACGTTTATCTTATCCCGGTAAAAAATGGAATGCTCCTGCTTGAAGGAACGAACGGGGGCAGCGCGCAAGTGCCGCAGGATTACTTCGAGCCTTGCGGTGTCTGCAATAGTGACCCGGAAGTGAAATTGTATTTCGACAATGCGGAAGCGGCGGCGGCGGGAATTATTTTCCAGACAACGGAAGGAGAACCGCTCATCACGGCAGGCTCGATCATGCTGCTTTCGAATCCCTGTACCGGCAAAAAGAATGACACCACCGCTATCCTGTACCGCATCTGCCCGGAAAAAGCTGACCCGAAAATGACGCTCTGGGATGCCGATACAATCAACGGAAAAATTTATTGGAGGCCTTCGCAGGAAACCTTGTCCATCAATCCACTTACCGGGTGTTATGAATTCCTTTGCACTAGTCCACTCGGTTGCAACGTCGACGCAAAGCCCGGCGATTACATTATCCCTGATACACTTATCCGCATCCTGTGGCCGGAAACTTTTTCTTATCGAATTATGAATGTGTATGACAGCCAGGCGCGTTCCCGTTATTTTTCCAATGAAAAAAGCGTCACGCTTAGTTATAAAGATTCTCTTTTTGTCGCGCACCTTTTCGGGATGTCAGGAAAAGAATACTATTATCTCACCACGGTCGTCGATTCCATGCCGGCCACGATCACTTACGACCGGCAAAGCGTGACCACCACCTACGCCCCACCGGCTGAAGCGTTTCAAAAAATTCCTTTCTCCGATACGCTTCTTCATCTTCGCCACGAAAAGGCAATGCCGGGAAAATTCGGCTTCTACCTTCCGGAATACAACGCGTTCATCCCGATCGACAGCGTTGCAGGGAAATACTACGTGGGCCATGCACCGGCAATGAATTATCAATTCGCTTACCTGCGTGGAAAAAAGCTGTACGTGAACCGGCAGGAAAACATCAAAGGAAAATATTCTGAAAAGCGAAATACGCTGCGGATCAAGTTCAGGAAGAAAAACAGGAAAGAGTTTAAGCTTGCAAAAAGTTTTGTACCGCCCGCTAAAAAGTAGCCGCGGATTGCGCGGATTAATCTCCGACGAACTCGAACCTTGGAACTTCCCGATTATCGACAACAACATTCTCCAAAAACATCTCCACCGGCCGCACCCACAGCTGATCTTTCCCGAACTCCGGCGAATCGTAGAGCGCATTGTACAGCACCAGTTCTTCCAACGTTTCGGAATGGCGAACCGTGCCGAGAACTTCGTAGAGTTTGCCTTTGTAGTGTTTGTATTTCCCTTTCTTAATAACAGTCATCACCAAAATCAATCCGTAAAATCCAATCCGTGAAATCCGCGTAATCCGCGGCTACCGCTTCACATACTGCTCCTCGTAATACTTCTGGTAATGCCCCGACGTCACATTCTCCAGCCACTCTTGGTTGTTGAGATACCAGTCGACTGTTTTCTCCAGGCCTTCTTCAAACTGTAAGCTCGGCATCCAGCCCAGCTCGTTCTTCAGCTTCGTGGCGTCGATCGCGTAACGCAGATCGTGGCCGGCGCGGTCTTTGACGAACGTGATCAGCTTTTCCGATTCGCCTTCTGCGCGGCCGAGTTTTTTATCCATGATGCGGCACAGCAAGCGGATGAGGTCGATGTTCTTCCACTCGTTGTGGCCGCCGATGTTGTATGTTTCTCCATTCTTTCCTTTATGGAGAATGACGTCGATGGCGCGCGCGTGATCTTCCACCCACAGCCAGTCGCGCACGTTCTCGCCTTTTCCGTAAACGGGAACGGGCTTGTTGCTGCGGATGTTGTTGATGGCAAGCGGAATCAATTTCTCCGGGAAATGATGCGAGCCGTAGTTGTTGGAGCAATTGGAAATCACGATGGGCAAGCCGTACGTGTCGTGGTATGCGCGCACGAAATGGTCGGAGCTGGCCTTGGATGCGGAATACGGGGAATGCGGGTCGTAACGCGTTTCTTCGGTGAAGAAGCCGGTGTCGCCCAGTGCGCCGTACACTTCATCCGTCGAGACGTGGTAAAAACGGCGGCCTTCGAACTTGCCCTGCCAGTGATGCTTTGCAGCGTTCAGCAAATTGACCGTGCCCACCACGTTGGTCATCACGAACGCGATGGGGTTGGAGATGGAACGGTCGACGTGCGATTCGGCGGCGAGGTGGATGACGTATGTGAAATCGTATTCCGAAAAAAGTTGCTGCAGGAAAGGCGCGTCGGTGATGTCGCCTTTGACGAACGTGTAATTCGGCTTACCGGCGACGTCTTCCAGGTTGGCGAGGTTGCCGGCATACGTCAGCGCGTCGAGGTTGACGACGTTGTAATCGGGATAGTTGTTCACGATGCGGCGAACGACGTGTGAACCGATGAATCCGGCGCCGCCGGTGATGAGGACGTGTTTCTGGCTCAAGGGAAAAGGATTGAATTGCTCCGCTAAATTACGATATTGCAGCTTTGATTCGTCCCGCCGGTTCTTTCGTCACCGGGAAATCCAACGAAACCTGCGCATTGCCGATCGTGCACCATGAAGACATGTCTCCTTCTTTTCAAACTTTTTGTGCTTCTTGGCGGAAGTTGCATTGGCCGGTTGAGCGCACAATCGTTCGATGGACCGCGTACCGCAGCCGAAGTGGAAAGCAAGCTCTCATTTGTTTGGGCATCCGCAAAAGAACCGGGTATGTGGACATCTGAAACAGATTCAATCCACCGGTTTCATATAAAGACCTCAACTACATTTCGTGAAGATATTCGACCAGAAAGCCCTGCCGTGAAATCAAAATGGATCAACCGGTACGACAGACGAGGGAGAGCGTTAGAGTATTACGACAAATCCAGCCAGGGCAACCATTTTCGCAGGATTTACACCTACACCGATGATGACAGATTGCGCATCACAAACCTGTTCATGAATGACACATTGCAATGGATCGACTCATCCTTTTTTGATACAGGCGGAAAACTCGTCCGTTCAATAAGCAGGTATGTCGACGGAACGATCTCCGAAAAACTTGTCGAATACAACTCTTCCGGCCTCGTCACAAAAAAGACGATAAGCCGATCTCCGGGATCCGTTGAGCAGACGTTTGTGACCTATACGGAACAGGGCCGCGTCAGAACGTTGTTTTGCCTCCACAAGGATGCTATGGGGAAACAGGACACACTGGAAAAGTCAATCCTGGAGTACGATTCACTTGGCCAGATCGTTTCCTGTATTCACCTGACCAAAAGAAATTTTTTCTTATACATTTCAGATGGCGCTCCACTGGTTAAATATTATTCCTACCGCTATTCCTACCGCTACAATGAAACAGGACAAATTATTTACAGCGAGGAAACCAACATTGATTTCAAAAAGAGAACGGTGTATACATACGGCCCTGATCATCGTCTATATAAAGAAGAAATCACCCGGAACGATTCTATTACGTTGCAGAAAATTCACCGCTATTCCGGAACAACCGACACAATTTACACGCTGGCCGGAAATTCTATTCTCCTGTCACATGGCACTGAAATGCATGTACGTTCATTCAACAAAAGCGGGGCTATTATTCGGGAGGAACGTTTTTACGGTCCTGTCGAATTTCTTTCGCTGACCGAAACTAAAACATGGAGATACGATGCAAAGGGTCGTGAAGTTGAAGTTTGCGGAAACGGGTATAAAGTCAATTATAGTTACACACGACAAGGACTGAAAAAAACATGGACGAATATGGATAACAGCGGCAAGCTTCGTTACCGGTATCGCTACCGTTACACCTATTATTAAAGTCGCACAGAAAAAATCATTTCCCCGTCAACCGTTTCAATTCAAATTCCAGCACCTCCACCTTCGAAGCCGCAAACTCTTTCGGCCGCTCGAAACCCGGGTCGATGGTGATGCGCTGCACTCTTCCGTGCGTGGTGCGTGTCACGTTCCTGATCTCCGCAATTTTCCAGTCGAAAACAACATGACTGCGCAGCGACTTTACGACTAATGCGAACAGCGCGGAGAACGGGGGCGCGTCTTTCACAAAAACGAGCCGTTTATTCGTCAGCTTCAGTTGCCCGGGAACGGTTTGCAGCCCGCCTTTCATCCATGTCACATGCGGATCGTTGACGAGCAACAATTCACCGGGATGAAGCCTGAACTTTTCCATTTTACAGGCTCCAGTACGACAACTTTTTGACCTTGCCTTTGTAAATGCCTTTCACATCGACAAGCACGCCGCCTTTCGACAGCACCGATGTGAAATATTTTTCATCGAGCCCGACATATTCCTTGTGGTTCACCGCGACGATCACGCCGTCGTAGCCTTTGCCCACCTTTGTCAGGCCGAAGCCGTACTCATGGCGCAGCTCTTCGCTGTCAGCATGCGGATCGGTGACATGTACTTGAAGGCCGAACGACTGCAGCTCTTTCACGATGTCGGCCACTTTCGAATTGCGGATGTCGCTGACGTTTTCCTTGAACGTGGCACCCATCACGAGCACTTTCGTTTTGGAAAGGTTCTTCCCGGCGGCGATGATCTTTTTCACCGTGTTCTTCGCTACGTAAAATCCCATCGAGTCGTTGACGTAACGGCCGGAGTTGATCACGCGCGCGTGGTAACCGAGCGATTCGGCCTTGTGCGTAAGGTAATACGGGTCAACACCGATGCAGTGACCGCCGACGAGCCCCGGTGAAAATTTCAGGAAGTTCCATTTGGTCCCGGCCGCCGCGAGCACGTCGTAGGTGTTGATGCCCATCTTGTTGAAGATGATGGACAGTTCATTCATCAGCGCAATGTTCACGTCGCGCTGCGTGTTCTCGATGATTTTGGCGGCTTCTGCGACCTTGATGGAAGAAGCGCGGTGCGTGCCGGGCTCGACGATGATCTCGTACGTCTTCGCGACGTTGTCGAGACTTTCCGCGTCGCAGCCGGAAACGACTTTTAAAATTTTCGTGATCGTGTGCTCTTTGTCGCCGGGATTGATGCGCTCGGGGGAATAGCCGACCTTAAAATCCTTTTTGAATTTCAATCCCGATTCTTTCTCCAGCACGGGGATGCAATCCTCTTCCGTGCAGCCGGGATAAACGGTCGATTCATACACGACGTAATCGCCTTTCTTCAAACATTTCCCGACCGAGGTCGAAGCGCCGATGAGCGGTTTCAGATCGGGAAGATTATGCTCATCGATGGGCGTGGGAACGGCGATGATAAAAAACCGTGCTTCACAAAGCTTGTCGAGCGAAGCCGTGAATTCAATGTCACAGCCTTTGAAGTGATCTTTCGAAAGCTCGTTGCTCGGATCGATGCCCTTGCGCATCATCGCCACACGCTTCTCGTTGATGTCGAAGCCGATGACTTTCGCTTTGCGTGCAAATGCCAATGCGATCGGCAAACCGACGTAGCCGAGTCCGATGACTGCGATCTTCGCTTTTTTACTGAGTATATCATTATAAATACTCATAACCTGGAGATTATAGATTGTTACTCGTTACTTTTTTTACCACGGAGGCACGGAGACACGGAGTTGTTTTTCTCCGTGCCTCCGTGTCTCCGTGGTTAACTTTTCCTGTCCGGCTTTCGCAGGCTGTAAATGCGCTCAATAATATCAACGACTTTCATTCCCTCCATCGCATTCGTGGTGATCGTCGTCTTCCCGGTCAGCGTGTCGATCACGTTCTGGATGAGGAAATGGTGGTTGTTCGCAGAACCTTTGTATGCCCCGTAATCATTGGCCGGCGCGGTTTCCGCAAGCTCGGGCATCGTGTAATCCTTGATGTGGCAATATTCCACTTTGTCCATGTATTGCCCGCCGATCTTCACGCTTCCTTTGCTGCCGATGAGCGAAATGCTGCTCTCGAGATTTTTGTCCCACACGGCGGTGGAGTAATTGATGCAGCCCATTCCGCCGTTCATGAAATTGAAGCTCACGAAACCGGAATCTTCGAACTCCGTCAGTTGCGCGTGGTTGAAATCCGCAAACTTCGCCTGGACCGCCGTGATGTCGCCGAAGAGCCAGTACAGCAAATCGATCCAGTGCGAGAACTGCGTGAACAGCGTGCCGCCGTCAAGCTCCTGCGTGCCTTTCCAGCCGCCTTTTTTGTAATAACGTTCGTCGCGGTTCCAGTAGCAGTTGAGCTGCACCATGTACACGTCGCCGATGATCTTTTTGTCGACGAGCTCTTTCATCCACACCGACGGCGGGGAATAGCGGTTCTGCATCACGCAGAAAACCTGGCGGTTGACCTGGAGCGCTTTGTGGATGACCGATTCGCAATCGCTTTTGTGGAGCGCCATCGGCTTTTCAACCACTACGTGCTTTTCCGCATCGAGCGCCTGGAGCGCGTGTTCCGCGTGCAGGCCGTTGGGCGTGCAGACGCTGATCACGTCGAGTGCGGGATGATTTTTCAGCAGCTCCGCGATTCCCGGGTAATACGGTTCTCTGATGTCGGGCTGGCCGGTTTGTTCTTTCGTGAGTACGTCGCACACCGCGACCAATTCCGCGCCGGGATTGCGTCGCACCATTTCGGCGTGGCGTTTCCCGATGTGGCCCTGGCCGATGACGGCGAATTTTATTTTGCGGGTGTCGTTCATTACAGGTAACGTGGGGTACGTTCAGCTCCCGAGCTTTGTGACTGAACCGTTTTCCAGTTTATAATTTTCTTTGCTTTCCGGGCATTGTGCAACGCCGTTCTTATCGAACGCCAGCCGGTGGCCGAACTCGCTCATCCAGCCCAGCTGCTTTGCAGGGTTGCCCACGACCAGTGCGTATGGCGGAACGGTTTTCGTAACCACTGCGCCCGCGCCGATGAACGCATACGCGCCGATGTCGTGCCCGCAGACGATGGTCGCATTCGCACCGATCGACGCGCCTTTTCCTACGTGCGTTTTCGCATACTGGTCGCGGCGGTTGACCGCGCTCCGGGGATTGGTCACGTTGGTGAACACGCACGACGGGCCGAGGAACACATCGTCGTCGCAGGTGACGCCGGTGTAAAGTGAAACGTTGTTCTGGATCTTCACGTTGCGGCCGAGCACGACGCCGGGGGAAATGACCACGTTCTGGCCGATGTTGCAGCTTTCCCCGATCACGCAGCCGGGCATGATGTGGGAGAAATGCCAGATTTTCACCCCCTTCCCGATCGTGCAACCTTCGTCGACGACAGCGGTCGGGTGGGCGAAATATTCTTTTTCCATAGCGGTGTAAAAGAGGCGCTAAGATAACCAAAAAGCCGCATGGATAAGCGGTTTTCGGCCGGCCGCGGTTGCCTGCTAGCCGCGGGTTCCGGGGTTCGCCATCTTCCTCAGCCATTCCATGGCGCTGTCTTCGGTATTGAAGATGCGCGTGGGGACGCGCGGGTGAAATAGCTCAAGATAAATGTTCGCGATCCGGCGCAGCGAAATGTTGTTCACGAGCAGCGCATTGGCGAGCTGGAGCCTGACGTATTCATTATTGGCCATGTAGCGCAGCACTTCCCCGGAGATGTCGGAATACCTCACCTCCGTTGCATCCACCAGCGCAGAAATTTTTCGGTCGGCGCCCACCACTTCCCAGGTACGCCGGTAATGCTCCTTCACGTCGCTGAGCTGGTATTTCATATTGCCCCGCACGCGTACAGCAAGTATGTCGTTATCGTAAACCGTTACCCGGGCGATCACCGTCTCAAAATAATTCATGGGCGCTTGCTGGTTCATTTTACCGTTCATGAAAGGTCCGCATTACTTCCGACATTGCGTTCAATCCTTCCTGCAGCTCCCCGGGAGAGGGCCAGCCGAAACCGATGCGCATGTACCTGTCGTTCATCCCGAACCAGTGCCCCGGCCCGACATACGTTGCGTGCTCGCGAAACAAGCGGGCGTGGAATTCCACCGCGTCGATGGCCGCACTTTCCCTGAACCGCAGGAAACAAACGGCGCCGCCTTCCGGCTTCACCCATTCGAGCTGCTCCTGCGTTGCGATCCAGCGTTCGACGTGCGCGAAATTTTCCGCCACGTGCGCACGCGTGCGGGCGAGCCAGCTTTTTTCTTTCTGCAAAAAATGAAATGCCGCTTCCTCGTCCAGCACGGAATTACAGATGAAGATCTGCTCTTTCGCCGCAAGGAACGTTTCCATCAGCGCTTCATTCCGCGTGATGATCCACCCGATGCGCAGTCCCGGCAAGCCGTACGCTTTGGAGATCGAAGAAACGCTGATCGCCTGTTGTGACAGTGTTGCAGCGAGCGGAGGCGCGTCACCGAACGCAAGATCGCGATACGTTTCGTCCGCGAGAAGAAAAATGTTCTTCCGTTCCGCAATGGCGATGGCCGCTTCAAGCGTTTTTTCATCCAGCATCACGCCCGACGGGTTATGCGGCGTAGTGACGCTGATCATTTTGGTACGGGAATGAACGCGCTGCTCCAATTCTTCCACGTCCATCCGGAAACCGTTTTCAAAATCCAGTTCGACCGTATCGATGGCGCAGCCGATGGCAAATGGCGTTTCCAGGTTCGTGGCGTAGTTCGGGAATTGCACGAGCACGTGGTCGTCTTTTTCGCACAACGCGGTGGCAACAATAAATAATGCCGCCGCAGCCCCCGGCACCAGCAGCACGTCTTCCGCAGTTATTCCTTCGTATTTTTTCGCGATCAGCTCGCGCAGCTCCGGTTTGCCTTTGTGATCGCCGTATGCGAGCGGGAAATTGACGGGAGTGAAGCCGAGCTCGTTCCACGCCACATCCGTCACGGAGCTTTCCGCCAGGTTGCAACGGATCTTCCCGTAACCCAGTTGTTCGGGAGACTCAATTTCGATGGGCATCCGGCGGTATTTCATCCCTTGAATTTACATTATCCCGCAGATCATTCAAAACGGGTACGTATCCAGGGGGGCGCCTGAATGGTGTGGCAACGCTACTTTTTGCTGAATTCGCGATGCTCCTTTTTATACAGTTCTTCTTTCGGAAGGTTACAAAAATATTCGTAGGTGCGGCGCAACCCTTCGGCACGGCCCACCTGCGGCCCCCAACCGAGCAGCTTGCGCGCAAGCGTGATGTCGGGCTGGCGCTGCTTCGGATCGTCCGTCGGGAGCGGGTGGTACACGACTTTCTGCGTCGTGCCGGTGAGCTTAATGATTTCTTCCGCGAAGTCTTTAATGGTAATCTCCTGCGGATTTCCGACGTTCACCGGTCCTGCGTAATCGCTCATCAGCAGGCGGTAAATGCCTTCCACGAGATCGTCGACGTAGCAGAACGAGCGCGTTTGACTGCCGTCACCGAAGATCGTAAGGTCTTCACCGCGCAAGGCCTGCCCGATAAATGCCGGCAGCACGCGTCCGTCGTTCAGTCGCATGCGCGGGCCGTAGGTGTTGAAGATGCGCACGATGCGCGTTTCCAGCCCGTGGTAGGTATGATACGCCATCGTGATGGCTTCCATGAAACGTTTCGCTTCGTCGTACACGCCGCGCGGGCCGATGGGATTGACGTTGCCCCAGTAATCTTCCGTCTGCGGGTGAACCGTCGGATCGCCGTACACTTCCGAAGTGGAAGCGACGAGGATGCGCGCCTTTTTCACGCGGGCCAGGCCGAGCAGGTTATGCGTGCCGAGCGAAGAAACCTTGAGCGTCTGGATCGGGATTTTTAAATAGTCGATGGGCGATGCGGGCGATGCGAAATGCAAAATGTAATCGAGCTCGCCGGGGACGAATACGAACTTCGAAACGTCGTGGTGGTAAAATTCGAAATGTTCGAGCTTCATCAAATGCTCGATGTTCTTCAGGTCGCCGGTGATAAGGTTGTCCATCCCGATCACGTGGCAACCTTCTTTGATGAAGCGGTCGCAGAGGTGGGAACCGAGGAATCCGGCGGCGCCGGTGATGAGAACGCGTTTTGGTTGTTTACTCATGCGTTGGGAAGTTTGTCAAGATCATCCAGATCGATTTTGCGTCCTGTTGCGCTTTTATTTATTCGGAGATCCCGCAGGCTGATGAAATTTAACTCCATTCCATCCCATTCGACAATTTTTCGATCTTTCCAGCAAGTTTCGAAATCCAGCCCGGACACCCCGGTGAGGATATCGATCCTTTCGGGTTCGTAACCTAACTGAATGACCTGGTCAGGCTCCGTAAAATCCTTCTCCGATAGCCCGAGTGATCCGAATCCAAAATCTACAAGCGCCTGCATTAGTTTTTTTGCGTTCTCCGAATCAGGACAAATCCAAAAATCAATATCCCCGGTATACCTGGGGTGCCCGTAATAAGAAACCGCGTAGCCGCCTACGACAAGGTATCTTACGTTATGCGAGTTTGCGGATTGCAAAAACTCTTTGAAATTCTGGCTGATGTCCATTCAGAAAAACTTTAACGTATTGCGCCCGTAACATTTCAAGCGCCTGTAACCGTTCTATAGGCGTTTTTGAAAGCCAGTATTCGAGTGATGAAGGCTCTTCCCCAAGCTTATATTTCCGTACTACCTTTTCCATGTCAGGCTTGTTCTACTACTCCCCGCCCGATGCTGGCATAATAAAACCCGTGCTCTTTCATCTGGTCGAGACTGTACAAATTCCGCCCGTCGAAGATCGCTTTGTTCTTCATCAGCGATTTCATTTTTTCGAAATCCGGTGTGCGGAACAAGCTCCACTCGGTGCAGATGACCAATGCATCCGCGCCGGAAAGAACAGCGTATTCGTCAAAGCCATATTCGATCTTGTCGCCGAGCACGCGGCCGACGTTGTTCATCGCTTCGGGATCGTATGCGGAGACGCGCGCGCCGGCTTCGAGCAGCTCGTCGATGATGTACAGCGCGGGCGCTTCACGGATGTCGTCGGTGTCGGGCTTGAACGCAAGGCCCCAGATGGCGATCTTTTTGCCGGCGAGGTCGTTTTTGAAAAAGTTCTTCAGCTTCGGCACGATGACGGTCTTCTGTTTTTCATTCACGCTCATCACCGCGTCGAGGATGCGCATTTCCTGCTTCGCCTCGCTTGCCGATTTCGCCAGCGCCTGCACATCTTTCGGGAAACAGCTGCCGCCGTAGCCGATGCCGGGAAACAGGAACCGCTTGCCGATGCGATCGTCCGACCCGATGCCGATGCGCACCATGTCGACGTTTGCGCCCACCTTTTCGCAGAAGTTCGCGATCTCGTTCATGAACGTGATCTTCGTGGCGAGGAACGCGTTCGCCGCATATTTCGTCAGCTCAGCGGATTTCGCGTCCATGAAAATGATCGGGTTGCCCTGGCGCACATATGGCTTGTACAGCTCTTCCATGAGCTTGCGCGCGCGTTCGCTGTCGGTGCCGATCACCACGCGGTCGGGGCGCAGGAAATCGTCGACGGCAAATCCTTCGCGCAAAAATTCCGGGTTGGAAACGACGTCGAATTCCGCAGTCGCATTCTTCGCGATCGCCGCATGCACTTTCTCCGCCGTACCGACAGGCACCGTGCTTTTGTCCACGACGATCTTGTAATCTTTCATGATCTGCCCGAGCTGTTCGGCGACGCCAAGCACGTAGGAAAGATCCGCCGAGCCGTCTTCTCCCGGGGGCGTGGGCAACGCGAGGAAAATGATCTTCGCGCTCTCGATGGCTTCGTGAAGGTTCGTCGTGAAACGAAGGCGTCCCTGCTTGATGTTGCGTTCGAAGAGTGAATCGAGATGCGGCTCGTAAATGGGAATGATGCCGTTGCGCATCTTCTCCACCTTCGCGGCGTCGATGTCAACGCAGGTTACGTGATTTCCCGTTTCAGCGAGACAAGTTCCGGTAACAAGACCGACGTAACCTGTTCCGACGACAGCAATGTTCATAATGACTTATTAGGAGTTTACAAATTCGAGCACGCTGTCGGTGATGTACGTCAGCGTTTCGGTATCGAGCTCGGTGTGCATGGGCAGCGAGATCACCGAGGCGCACAGCTTTTCCGTTACCGGGAAATCGCCTGCCTGGTAACGCGGGTCGAGGTAAGCCTTTTGCAAATGCAGCGGCACGGGGTAATAGATCATCGCCGGGATGTTTTTCGTGGCGAGGAATTCGCGCAGCTTCGTGCGGTCGATGCCGTCGAGCTGGAGCGTGTACTGGTGAAACACGTGCGTGCTGTTCTTCGCGCGGGCGGGCGTTTTGATCTTCGGGTGTGCGAGCGCTTTGTCGTAGAACGAAGCGGCGGCATTGCGTGCGGCGGCATACTCGTCGAGGTGGCGCAGCTTGATGCGCAGGATGGCGGCCTGGATGCTGTCGAGGCGGGAATTGACGCCGATCACATCGTGGTAATAAAGCGTGCTCTGGCCGTGGTTGCAGATCATCTGCATCTTTGAAGCCAGATCATCGTCGTTGGTGAAGATCGCGCCGCCGTCGCCGAAGCAGCCGAGATTTTTTGACGGGAAAAACGACGTACAGCCGACATCGCCGATCGTGCCGGCTTTGCGCGTTTTGCCGTCTGCCGACATGTATTCCGCGCCGATCGCCTGGGCCGTGTCTTCGATCACGAACAGATTGTGCTTCTTCGCCAGCGCCATGAGGCGGTCCATGTCCGCGCACTGGCCGAACAGGTGAACCGGGACGATCGCTTTCGTTTTCGGCGTGATCGCTTTTTCGATCGCTTCGATGTTGATGTCGAACGTGTCCGGGTAAACATCGACGAGCACGGGAACCAGCCCAAGCAGGCCGATCACTTCCGCGGTCGCCACATAGGTGAAATCAGCGGTGATCACTTCGTCGCCGGGTTTCAGTCCCAGCGCCATCATCGCGATCTGCAGCGCATCCGTTCCATTGGCGCAGGGAATGACGTGCTTCACGCCGAGATAGGCTTCCAGTTCCGCCTTGAACGCCTTCACTTCCGGGCCGTTGATGTATGCCGAAGAGCGGATCACATCGAGGACCGCTTTGTCGATTTCGGGCTGTATCTTTTCGTATTGGCCGATCAGGTCGACCATCTGGATCTTCTTCGCCACCTTTTCCATAATCATGTGGATTTCAGTCTGCGAAGATAGGCAATTTGGGCTGAAGGGGGAGTCCGGTTGTCGGTTGTCGGTCTTCGGTTGTCGGGTTCGATTTGATTGGAAGTTCCCACTTCACAGTGATTTTCGTCCAGTTACCAAACCCTGGCAACCGACAACTGACAACCGACAACCGATTTACTATCTTTACACGAATGAAATCCCGGCTTTTTATTGCAGTTGTGCTGGCGGTACTTTTTGCCTTACCGGCGCAGTCCCAGAACCTTAAGGACTCCGTGGTGCGCTGCGCTTCCGTTTCGCTTTCTTACGGCTTCCAGCTTCCCGGCGGCGACCTGGCGGAGCGATTCGGGCCCAATTCCACTGTGGGCGCGGCGACCTTCTTCAAGACGCGCAAAAATTTCTTTTACGGACTGCAGTGGTCGTACCTGTTCGGCGAGCAGCTTCGTGAAACCGGGATCTTCGACAGCATTTCCACTTCCGGCGGCTTTATCATCGACAAAGAAGGCAAGTTTGCGGATGTTCGCATTTTCGAACGTGGATTTACATTGCATGCTTCCGGCGGAAAAATATTCAACCAGTTCCTTTCGCCGAACAAGAACAGCGGCATCCTGCTCACGGGCGGTGTCGGCTATATGCAGCACAAGCTCCGCATTTACGACAACGGTGCGCGTGCGCCCCAGCTGAGCAAAGAATATTTAAAAGGCTACGACCGGCTGACGAGCGGCGTGATGTTCAGCGAATTCATCGGCTACTGGTTCATGAGCGAAAGCCGTTACGTGAATTTTTTCGCCGGATTTGAATTTTACCAGGGCTTCACGAAAAGCCGCCGTTCCTGGGATTACGACCTGATGCGCGCCGACACGGAAAACCGCGTCGACCTGCTGTACGGCTTTCGCGCCGGCTGGGTGATCCCGCTGTACCACAGGAACACGGAAAAATACTCATACTACTGACGGCGATGCGGGCGCTGTATTCGCTCAACATTTTTCTTTACGGCATCGCCATCCGCGTCGCGTCGCTGTTCAACGCGAAAGCGAAGTTGTGGGTGCGCGGAAGAAAAAACCTATTCGATGAACTGGCGGAAAAGATGGGCGGGGATGCGCGGCTGGTGGCCTGGTTCCACTGCGCATCGCTGGGCGAGTTCGAGCAGGGACGGCCGCTGATGGAAAAGTTTCGCAGCCAAAACCCCAATTACAAGATCGTGCTCACCTTCTTTTCGCCGTCGGGCTACGAGGTCCGGAAGAACTATGCGGGCGCTGACGTAGTCTGCTATCTCCCGCTCGACACGCCGGGCAACGCGAAACGATTCCTGGAGCTGGTGATTCCGTCCATTGTTTTTTTCGTGAAATATGAATTCTGGCTGAACATGCTGCGCGAGCTGCGGCAATGGGGCGTTCCGCATTTTCTCGTGTCGGCTGTTTTCCGGGAAGACCAGGTTTTCTTCAAAAGTCACGGAAAAATTTTTCGCGAAGCGCTGGAGGGTTACGATTTCATTTTCACCCAGGATAAAAAATCGCTGGAGCTGCTGCGAAGCATTCACGTGACAAAAGCTGAAGTAGCCGGCGACACTCGTTTTGACCGTGTGGCGGAAATTGCAGCGACGGCGAAAGAAATCCCGGTTGCGAAAGCATTTGCCGGGGAGAAAAGGAACGTGATCGTTGCAGGAAGCACGTGGCCGGCGGATGAAGAAGTATTGTTCCCTGCGCTGAAAGAACATCTTGCAAATGGATGGAAACTGCTGATCGCGCCGCACGAGCTGGGGGAGTCGCACTTATCGGCGATTGAAAATAATTTGAAAGCGATTGGAATAGCTGCTGTCGTTCGTTTTTCAAAAGCGGATGAAACGAGTGTGCATTCCGCGAACGTGCTGCTGATCGATAATATCGGGATGTTGTCCTCGCTGTACCGTTACGGGCGCATAGCCTATATCGGCGGAGGTTTCGGGAAAAACATCCACAACGTGCTCGAGGCGGCGGTGTACGGCATGCCGGTGATCTTCGGTCCGCGGTTTGAAAAGTTCAACGAGGCGAAAGGATTGATCGCGGCGGGAGGCGGGTTTGGGGTGATGACAGAACACGAGCTGAAGCTGCGGGTGGACGAATTGCTGCGGGATGAGATGAAGCTGAAAGCTGCGGGAGAGAAAGCGGGGGAATTTGTTTCGGGGAATACGGGGGCGACGGGGAAGATTCTCGAACAAGTTACACAAGCGTTGAAACGCAGCGCTTAGGGTTCTCACGGGTTTCGCGGATTCCACGGAAATTACGCGGATATTCCTTAAGCCTGAGAGCTAATCAGTAAACACCCACGACACGCCGAATTTCAGGGCGAGATGGTTTTGCGAAATCGCGCCGGATTTATTCTGCAGCGAGCCTGGATAAGAAATTGACAAGCGTTTTACCGTACTTCGTCGGCGGATCGTCGATCAGCATTCCCACAAACGGAAAAGAGACGATCTCTCCTGTTTTTTTATTGAATGCATATGCCTCTCCACCTCCATCCGAGCCAAAAATAAAATAGCCATCGGCATATTCATTCACTTCATACGCTTCATTCAACTCCAGGATCTCGTCGGCTTTCCAGAAACTGATATACGCATCCGCTCCGACCGGGCCTTCACCGCCGTTACAGGAACGCATGAAGGCAAGGTAATCTTCGGGTAAGACAAAATCTATCCCGGAAATGCATTTTTCAAATACCTTTTTTCCAAGAGGAGGAAACTTATCCAGTTGCTCCGTCAGTTTTTCCAGCGACGTTTTCATGTTCAGTCATTAAACACCCATGACACGCCGAACTTCAGCGCGAGATCGTTTTGCGGGTAATGCGGAACGGCGTAATAATTCCTGCCGAATAAACCTGCATTCGCGTGATCGGCCTTTACGAAAACACGTACCGGTTTCACCTTAATGCTCAGCCAGGGATCGAGGTACACGTAATTCCCGATCGCTTCCGCATCCTGCACGAAGAACTGTGCTGTGCTGGGATTGTAGCCGTCGGCGAAATACGATGAATACCACGTCACGTCGACGCCGACCTGGAGCTGCAGCGCTCTTTTGAACAGCCTGAAATTTCCGAACAGCGATCCGCGTGTGATAAACTCCGGCAAACGGATCGGGGCGGTTTCATCGAGCACGTTCCATGTCACGCAGCCGCGGGTTTGCAGCCAGTCGGCGCCGAAGAGCCAGCTGAGCTCGGTGGAAATTGCATTGATGCTGCCGTTGAATTGTGCAGGCAAAAGGTCCGCATCGAAGTACAGCGGGTCGATGTATTGTACAAACGTTCCCCGCAGCATGATCCAGGTGGTCGTTTCTCCGCGCGGCGTTTCTTTCCGCATGTAAATCGCGGCATTCGCCGAATTGATCCCGAACTGCCCGAAGTCATTCACCCAGCGAAAATGATTGCCGGAATAACGCGTGTAAATAAAATCCGGGTGAAGCAGCGTCGATTGGGCGCTTACGGAATATGCGATCTTGCTGTCGTGCTCCTGTGATGCGACATTGATACTCACCCGGAAATCACCGGTGTTCGTTCCATTCACCACGTACCAGCCATTTGCCTGCACCGCATTCAGCCAGCGTTTATCAAACATCAGCCTGGCAGCTCCGTCGGCGAAAACGTTCCGGAAGGTCGTATAGATCGTGTCGCTCCAGAGCTCGCCCGATTCAAACTTTCCGCCCAGCTTCCCGGAGATGCGGCGAAACTTCGTCTGCCCGGTATCGTTCTTTTCGTTGTCGAACCGCTCCAGCCATAACCCGCCCCGGAAACGCCAGAGATACGTGGAGTCCACCGTCTCCAGCGAATCGTTGTAGATCACGGGGTAGTAACCAGACGCGGGAAGCCCGTCGCGGTACACGTAACTTTCGTCGGAGATGAAAAGCGTATTCACGATCGCCCACGAGGGTTGAATGCGCGTGCGAATGTTCGTGCTGTCGCTGAGGTCGGGAATCGTGTCAGCCACCGGCCCGAGGGAGAAATATTGCTTCACCCACGCGCCGCGCAGCCGCTGGTTCGTTTCCGCCGAAGCGAGATTAACTTCGACGAGCTTCCGGTCGAGCTGGTCGGCGAATTCGAAAGAGGAATCATTTTCTATGCCGCCGTTCTCCGCCACATCGGCGATGGTCCAATAAATATCGGCCTGCATGGCGTAGCGCAGTCCGCGTGAGCGGTACCAGCCGTTGAGGTTGATGCTGGTGTTGTTGGTGGCCTGGCGCTGGTAAAACCCTACCGAGCGGATGCGGTCGAAGCCGAATGCGATGTTGCAGTTCTCCCCGAACGGGTGCGCGTGCACAACTTTGAAATTCTGCTCCTGCTTCTGGCCGACGATGTATTGCAGTTTCGTGTAGGGGCGTTTTGAATCGTAGAATGTGCGATTTTCCGGGAGAAACCCGAAGTATGCGAAATTGTTGGGGCGGTAGCGGAACGCGTTGGCAGGAGCCAGCGGGAGCGCCAGCTGTTTTTCGGCGGATCCGTAGTTGCCGAGGTTAGCCTGGCGGGGGTGGTAATCCTGGAAGCCTGTGAGGAAGTTGGTGAGCTGGTATGTTTTCCCGAGGTTCCCGTATGGGAATTCGTTTTCGGTGAATGCGAAAAATTTCGTGGAGTCGACGGGTGGGGAGATCGAGTCTTTGGGCGTGTCTTTTTGTGCGTAGAGCTGCGCGCCGGGCAGGGCGAAAAGGGAAGCGGCGATAAGCAGTCGTAATTTCATGCGGGAAGCACAAAAATAGCGGAAGGTGTGATGTGAAGGGTATAAAAAAAGTGAAACCCCGGTTCAATGAAGAACCGGGGTTTCTGTAAAACTGGCGGCGACATACTCTCCCACCTTGTAGGGCAGTACCATCTGCGCGGACGGGCTTAACTTCTCTGTTCGAAATGGGAAGAGGTGATCCCCGTCGCTATAGCCACCATGAGCCTTGTTCGGACCCGATGTGTACCGGGAGCGAACCCCTTTCGGGAATATCAAAAAACATATTGGAAGGAAAAACACCAGAAGCGGCGTCCAAAGAAAGACTCAAGAGCAATTAGTATCGCTCGGCTTTGACATTGCTGCCTTTACACCTGCGACCTATCAACGTCATAGTCTTTAACGGCTCTTAAGGAAGATCTCATCTTGAGGCGAGCTTCGCACTTATATGCTTTCAGCGCTTATCTCATCCAGACATAGCTACCCTGCGCTGCACCTAGGCGGCACAACAGGCACACTAGCGGTCTGTCCGACCCGGTCCTCTCGTACTAGGGTCAGGACCCCTCAAATCTCCTACGCCCACAACAGATAGGGACCGAACTGTCTCACGAC
>CBIHOC010000054.1:0-27600 GCA_966211705.1 uncultured Chryseobacterium sp. | reverse complement strand
ATGATTTGTGTTTTTTTTTTAACCGGGGGGGGCGGTGGTTTTAAACCCCGGGCGCCACGCGGGTTATTCCCCAAGATTCCCACTGATCGCAACCGAGGCCGTAGGATTGTGCATCGCTTTTTCCTGCCACAAATATCCGTTCACGTAAACGCGCAGCACGAGGTCGAACACCGGCGCCGTGCAATTCACTTTCAGGGAAACGAATTGCCCGCGGTCGAGGAAAACGGGATCCGAATTCCAATAATCGCCGGAAGAGGAAGCGATGGTCGATGAGCCGATCTTGTCCGATGTATAGGTAATGCTGTACGCCGGCTGCTCCTGCGAATCTTCCCGCACGCTGTAGGTAACTTTCAGCGGCTCCTGCTTTTTTCCATTCGCAAAAAGCAGGACGACAAGAACAGCGATCGCGGCGAAGTGTTTCATTCACACAAGTATACGGCGGCAGTGATAAAAGGTTCGACGGGAATTGGACAAGCGGCGGGAATGGGTTGCCAAGTGGCAAATTCAAAGATTCAATGATTAAGGCGAATCTCTTTTTAATCTTTGAATAGCACAGCGATTGAATAGCGATGTCTCGTCGCAGACGAGCCGAGCGTTTGAATCTTTGAATTATTCCACCATCAAATTACATCCGCGCACGTCGCTGTTGTCGAAACGGCCGAGGACTTCGAAGCTCCCGCCGGCGTGAGTTTTGCCGAGGTCGGCGGTGGAGATGAAACTGCAGCTGTAGAGGTTCGCGAAATCGATGACGTCGATGCCGCCGGTTTTGCCGTGGCCGGGGCGGGAAAGCGGGTCGTTCATCTCGCGCGTCACGATCTTCATCCAGGGCGGGCAGCGGAAGATGCCGTGGCCCCTGGAATACGCCTGCGAGAGCAATTCCGTCATGCCGTATTCGGAATGGATTTCATTCACGCCGAAACGTTCGCATAAAATTCCATGCAGCTCTTCGCGGATCATTTCTTTGCGCCTGCCTTTCATCCCGCCGGTTTCCATGACGATCGTATGCCGGATGTCGAGTTTTTTCTTTTCCGCAAAGTCGAGCAGCGCATAAGTAACGCCGAGCAGGAGACTTTTTTTCCCCTCGCTTCCGTGGTGTTTCAGGAACAGCTCGCGCATCTGCAGCGCGCTTGCCAGCTGGTTTTCAATCTCGAGGTAAAATCGGCTGAGCCCATTCTGCGAACGTTGGATGAGATCGTTCACCATGTAGATCAGCGACGAGCCTTCACGTTCGAGGTAGGATGGCAGCAACGCAAAAACCGCATAATCTTCGATGTTCCCGTAAAACAATTCGAAGCCTCTCCTGAAACTTTCTTCGTACAGCTTCACGTCCGCCACCGCGTGCCTGCTCGTCACCGCGCCGGTCGTGCCGCTGCTGGTGAACACGATGTCGGGCGTTTTTTCCGAAGCGTAAACGTTGTGCGTTTTGAACAGCTCGACGGGAAGAAATGGAATGTCCGCTGCATCTTTCACCGTTCCCGGCGTGCGGCCGATGCCTTTTGCGAATGCGGCGTACACCGGATTTTTTTCGAACTGGAAACGGAAAATATCCAGCGCAAGCGGATCGAAGGTTTCGGGAGTGACGGAGAAGATCCGGTCGCGGAGCATGATGCAAAATTAGTCATTGGTCATTCGGTTGTCACAATGACGAATGACTAATGACTTTTTATTTCACGAACAGCGTCGAGATGTAATAGATGATCGCGCTGAGGATGGCGGTCACGGGAATCGTCAGGACCCATGCCCAGAGCAGGCTCACGGTGACGCCCCAGCGTACAGCGCTCAGGCGTTTGGTGGCGCCCACGCCCATGATGGAGCCGGTGATGGTGTGCGTGGTGCTGACGGGAATTTTCAGGTTTTCAGTAAGGAACAGCGTTACCGCACCTGCTGTTTCAGCTGCCACGCCTTCGAACGGCGTCACCTTCGTGATGCGCGTGCCCATCGTCTTTACGATCTTCCAGCCCCCGCTCATCGTGCCGAGCGCAATGGCGGAATAGCAGGCGAGCGGAACCCAGTTGGGCATCTGCTCGAACGAGTCGATCCTGCCCCCGGCGATCAATGCTGCGGTGATGATGCCCATTACTTTTTGCGCGTCGTTGCCGCCGTGGCCGATGCTGAACGCAGCCGAAGAAACCAGCTGGAGGCGCTTGAACCATTGCGTGGAGCGCGCGTTGTTGAGGCTGCTCAGCCAGAGCGTAAAACCGGACATCACGATGAGGATGAAGCCGAGCAGGATCCATTTGAAATTTTTCGAATCGAAGATCACCTGCAGCCAGTACGCGTCGAAGTTCGACTTCAGCTTCGCGGGATCGGTTTCCATTTTGGAATACACGAACCAGCCGACGAACGCGATCACGCCCAGTGAAAATAATTTGGGAACGAGGCTTTTCCGGAACGAGTTGAGGAACCACAGGGAAATGAGGAACGCCATGATCATGCCGACCATCGGCGCGATGACGATGAACATGGCCGTGGTCAATACTTTCGAAGAGTCGACTGCGTCGAAACCGGCGTGCGCGATGGCCGCGCCGGCGAAACCGCCGATGAGCGTGTGGGAGGAAGAAGACGGAATTCCTTTCCACCAGGTAAGCAGGTTCCAGATGATGGCGCCGATGAGGCCCGAGATGATCACCGGCAGCGTGACGAATTCCTTGTGCACCGTTTTTGCCACCGTGTCGGCCACGCCGTGGTCCTTGAAGATGAAGAACGCGAGGAAGTTGAACAGCGCGGCCCAGAGCACGGCCTGGAACGGCGTCAGCACCTTCGTGGATACGACCGTGGCGATCGAGTTCGCTGCATCGTGGAATCCATTGATGAAATCGAAGATGAGCGCTAATATGATGATGACGATCAGTAGAGTCATACCGGGAAACTCAAAGGGTTAAAATTCCAAATTCCAAACAGTTTGGATTTGTGTTTTTTCATTTTTTGGAATTTCCTACGCGTATTTGACCATGATGGACTGGATCACGTTGGCGGCGTCCTCGCATTTGTCGGTGGCAGTTTCGAGGGCCTGGAACAATTCCTTCACCTTGATCACCTGCACGGCGTCTTTTTCTTCTTCGAACAAACGCGCGATGGCCATGTTGAAGACGTCGTCGGCATGGTTCTCGAGGCTGTTGATCTTCACGCAGGCTTCTTTCATCGCGCTCAGGTCGCGCATGTTGTGCAGCTGGTTCACCGCCACGTTGAGCTCGATCGCGCCTTTGTAGATGATCTCCGCGAGCAGCACTACGGCTTCCGGCAGGTCGTGGATCTTATACAGGTCGATGCGCTTGGCCGAGCCGTGAATAAAGTCGAGCACGTCGTCGATCGCCGATGCCAGCGCGTGGATGTCTTCCCGGTCGAACGGCGTGATGAAGTTTTTCCCGAGCTCGCTGTAGATCATGTGGGTGATGTTGTCGCCCGTATGCTCCAGGTGCTCGATCTCTTTGATCATTTCGCGGCGTTTCTCCTGGGGCGCATTCACCATGTCGACCAGCACTTTGGAGGTCTTGACCAGGTTTGCGGATGCCTGCGTGAACAAGGGGAAAAATTTTTTGTCCCGGGGGAAAAGTAGATCGAGGAAGCCCATGTGTCGGTGTTAATTTAAGATTAAGCCTGCGCGTTGCAAAAGTAAAGCGTGGCGCGGACCGGCAATATTAAGAAATTGTTACGGACAACTCTTTTTATTGATTATCAATGTATTACAAAAGAAAAGCCGCTCCTGCTCAGCGGGGCGGCTTTCCGGAAAACCAAAACAAGCGGGGTTATTCTTTGGTATCGTGTTTCAGCACTTTCGCTTCAATGAAGAAGATGATCTCCTCGGCGATGTTTTTCGTCTGGTCGCCCACCCGCTCCAGCTTGCGGATGATGGAAAGCGTATTGAGGTAATGCATGGGATTCTCCTTGTTCTCCGCGATGTATTTCAGCGTCAGCTGCGTGGCCGCTTTATTGAGCCCGTCGAGAATGTCGTCTTTCACGAACACCGAACGCGCCAGCGCCGCATCTTCTTTGATGAGGGCATCGAGCGCGTTGTCCATCATGGAAACGGCCGTGCCGTACATTTCTTCCACGCGGTACGCATTCAGCAGCGCTCCGGGAAAAGGCTGATCGAGGTCCATCACGTAGCGGGCAATACCTTCCGCGTTGTCGCCGATGCGCTCGAGGTTGGTGTTGATTTTGAGCGCCGCCAGCACGAACCGCAGGTCGATCGCCACCGGGTTGAACAGCGCGAGGATGTTCTCGCAGTCGCGGTCGATCTTCAGCTCGAGCGCATTCACCCGTTTTTCATTGAGCAGCACTTCCCGCGCAAGATCGGTATCGAACGTAACGAGTGCGATCTTGCACTTCGTGAGCTGCGAGCGCACCAGCCGCTGCATCCCGATGAGCTCCTCCTTGAGGTGATGGATTTCGGTTTCTAAGTGTGACATAAGGCCTAAAGTTAGAAGTTCGGAGTTGGGAGTTCGGAGAGGCGGAACATTTCCGGGCGCCCGGCTCCGAACTCCCGACTATTATTCTACCCGAATCGCCCGGTAATGTAGTTCTGTGTGCGTGGGTTTTTCGGGTTGGTGAAAATTTCTTTCGTGGGGCCGTATTCCATCAGTTCGCCGAGGTAAAAGAAAGCGGTGGAATCGCTGACGCGGCCGGCCTGCTGCATGTTGTGCGTGACGATGATGATCGTGTATTGCTGCTTCAGCTCGTAGATGAGCTCTTCGATCTTCGACGTGGAGATGGGATCCAGCGCGGATGCGGGCTCGTCCATCAGGATCACCGACGGCCCGGTGGCGAGCGTGCGTGCGATGCAGAGGCGCTGCTGTTGCCCGCCGGATAAGGCGAGCGCGTTCTTTTTCAGCTGGTCCTTCACCTCGTCCCACAGCGCGGCGGATTTGAGCGAAGTTTCAACCGCCTCATCCAGCACGGCTTTGTTTTTGATCCCCTGGATGCGCAGGCCGTATATCACGTTCTCGTAAATGGATTTGGGGAACGGGTTCGGCTTCTGGAAAACCATGCCCACCTTTTTGCGCAATTCTTCCACGCGCACTCTCCTGTCGTAAATGTCCTGCCCGTCGACGATCACTTCTCCTTCTTTGCGGAAACCGACGATGTAATCGTTCATGCGGTTGAGCACGCGCAGGAAGGTGGATTTCCCGCAGCCCGAAGGCCCGATGAACGCGGTGACCGTGTTGGCGGAAATATTCATGTTCACGCCTTTGATGACGTGGTTGTCGCCATAAAAGACGTTGACGTTGCTTGCATATATTTTATAATCCATCTCCATCGGGGTAGTCATTTACCATTTTACTTTTTTCTGCCACCTGTGCCGCAGGTAAAGCGCGATCCCGTTCATGATAAACGTTACCGCAAGCAGCACGATGATTCCCGCCGCTGCGTTCACCAGGAATTCCTTCTGCGGGCGCGAAACCCAGTTGAAGATCTGGATCGGCAGCACGGTGAAATCGTCCATGGGCGTTTTGGGAACGCGGTCGATGTACGCCAGCGCGCCGATCACGATCAGCGGGGCCGTTTCACCGATGGCGCGCGAAAGCGCAAGGATGACGCCGGTAACGATCCCGCCTGCCGACGCCGGCAGCACCTGGTGCCAGATCGTTTGCCATTTGCTCGCGCCGAGCCCGAACGAAGCCTCGCGCAACGATCCCGGGACCGCTTTGATCGCCTCGCGCGTGGCCACGATGATGATCGGCAGCACCAGCAATGCCAGCGTCGCGCTCCCGGCAAGCAAACTTCCGCCGAGCCCGAGGACGCGCCCGAAAATTTCCAGGCCGAGCAACCCGTAAATGATGGAAGGAACGCCCGCAAGGTTGGCGATGTTCACTTCCACGATCGAAGCGAAACGGTTTTGCTTCCCGTACTCTTCAAGATAAATTCCTGCCGCGATGCCGAGCGGGATGGCGATCACCGCGGTAAGCACGAGCACCCACGCGGTTCCCACGAGCGCCGGGAGAATGCCGGCTTTGTGCGCCCTCCGCGAAGGCCCTTCCACGATAAAATCCCAGTCGATGCGCGACATGCCCGCGCTGAAAATTTTATAGAGGAAAATGCACAGCATCAGCAGCCCGAAGAGCGTGCACGCGATACCGAACCATTTGAAGGTTTCGTCGACGAACCGGTTGCGGAACGAGCTATTCATATTTCTGGTGGAAACGGCGTTTGATGCGTAAGCTGACATTGTTGAGCAGCAGCGTGAATGCGAACAATGTTATTCCCGCGGCGAAAATGGTCTGGTATTCGGGCGTGCCGCGCGCCACGTCGCCCATGCTCACCTGCACGATGTACGTGGTGATGGTTTCGATCGGCACGGTCGGATCGAAGGTGAGCCGGGGTTGCTGTCCCGCAGCGATGGCAACGATCATCGTTTCGCCGATGGCGCGCGAGATGGCGAGGATGACGGAAACGACGATGCCGGAAGAAGCAGCCGGCAGCAGCACGCGGAATGCAGTCTGGAAACGTGTCGAGCCCATCCCGTACGACGCGTCACGCAGCGAGCGGGGAACGGCATACAGCGCGTCTTCGCTCAGCGAGGAGATAAGCGGGATGATCATGATGCCCATCACGATGCCGGCGGAGAGCGCGTTGAAACCGGCGAGATCGGGAATGAACGTCTGCAGCCACGGCGTGACTTCCGTCAGCGCGAAATAGCCGTACACCACGGTCGGCACGGCGGCCAGCAACTCGAGCAATGGCTTGACGGTGGAGCGAAAACTTCGCGGGGCGTATTCGTTGAGGTAGATCGCGATGGTGAGGCCGATGGGCAAGGCGACAACGATTGCGATCACGGTGGTGAGCAGCGTGCCGGTGACCAGGGGCAGGATGCCGTAATGCTTGTCGGCAAAAAGCGGCGTCCATTCCGTGTCGGTGAAAAAATCGATGATGGAAACGCGCCTGAAAAAACCGACCGATTCGCTCAGCAGCACCCAGACGATCCCCGCGGTGGTGAGAATGGTGATAATGGCCGCGGCGGCCAGCAAACCTTCTATGATCTTTTCTTTGCGGCGCACGTCAGTGTGTTGAAATAGCCGTCCCCGGGAAACCCGGAGACGGCATGAGTGATGTATCCGGTAAAAAAGCTGCGGTCGTTAAGAACCTTTGGGTTGTTCAGCAAAGGCTTTGAATTTTTCCTTCTCTTTTTGGGTCTCTTCGGCGGTAAGCGGAACATAGCCTACTTCTTCGGAAAGCGCGGCAGCGTTGTCGAGGTAATATTCCACGAACGCTTTTACTTCGGGGCGGGCGACCGCGGTGCTGTTGACGTAGATGAACAGCGGGCGTCCCAGCGGCGTGTAGGTTTTATTTTTCACCGTTTCCACGGAAGGCTGAACAGGACCGTTGCCGTTATCCACGCCGACGAGCTTCAATTTGTCCTTATTGGATTCGTAATATGCGAGCCCGAAAAAACCGAGCGCGTATTTGTCGCCTGCGATGCCCTGCACGAGCACGTTGTCGTCTTCGCTGGCCGTGTAATCGCCGCGGCTGGCTTTGGCTTTCCCGCAGATCTCTTCGGTGAAATAATCGAACGTGCCGCTCTGCGATCCCGGGCCGTAGAGGTGAATTTCCTGGTCGGGCCATCCCGCGCGCACCTGGCTCCATTTCATGATCTTGCCCTGCGCTTCGGGTTCCCAGATCTTCTTCAGCTCGGCAACCGTAATATCCTTGCACCAGTCGTTCTGCGGGTTGACCACCACCGCAAGTCCGTCATACGCGACGAGCAGCTCCACGTAGCTGATGTTATTGGTTTTGCAGAGGCTGTCCTCGATCGCTTTGATCGGGCGTGACGCATCGTTGATGTCGATCTCTCCGCGCCCGAATTTTTTGAACCCGCCGCCCGTTCCCGACTCGGCAGCAGCCACGACGACGTCTTTATTGATCTCCCCGAAATCTTCGGCTACTGCTTCCGTGATGGGGTAAACCGTGCTGGATCCGTCGATCTTCACTTCGCCTTTCAGGGCCCCCACGCTGTCGCTGCCGGGAGCATTATTATCTCCGCCGCAGGCTGTGAGAAAAGCTGTGGCCAGGATCGCTGTGACTAATTTGTACTTCATTGTCGGTTTTGTTTGGGTGCGAAATTCGTTGTACAGGATGAACTGATTGTTAAGCGGATGTTATGTCGTATTACTAATCGTCAGAATGCCATTTCCACCTGGAAGCGGTACATCAGGCCTTTGTCGCTTGTCCCTTCCGCTTCCAGCAGGCTGATGTCGGACTGGATCTTCAGGCTGTGCCCGACGATGTATTTGCTGAGGCCGAGCGTGTACATCGTTTCCGTCACCTGCCCGATGTTTTTTGTCGGGACGGTTGTGGAATACCTGCCGCTCACTTCCACGTTCTTTTTGAACAGGTAACCTGCCTGGGCGGTGAAACCGTAGCCTGTATAGAATGAGGAATAACGATCGGTAATGGAATCATAGCTCACCACGGGATCGTCGGTCATGCGCTGTGCATATTCCGACATCACCGAAAACCCGTTCCATTTGAACATGAGGTCGGCGTGCAGGCTTTGCAGGTCGCGGGATTCAGCGAGGAACGTCCCGAGTTGTCCGCCGGAGCGTTTGGCGTCGTCGTTGAATTCATAAGTGACGCCGATCGACAATTTGGGTGTCGCTTCGCGTTCCAGGTCGGCTGCGAAATAATCGCCTTTATTCGTAAAGCTGCCCATCGGCATGAATTCCAGGCGGCCGGCATAGCTGAACCCGTCGTCGTTCGCCGCAGTGACGTTGCGTCCTTCGCCCATTGACACCGCGAGCACTTCCCTGAACTTCGCATTGCCGATGGAAAAGTTGTGGTGCAGCTGAAGGCCGATATCGCGATCGAGATTAAAGCGGTTGTTGACGATGCTGCGGTCGACGAACTGCAACTGCTGTGAAGAAATCACACGTTCGCGGTTGGAAGGAAGCTTGGTCTGCCCGACCCATACTTCCGTGTTCTTTGCAAAATTCCACTTCAGCACTGCATCGAGGATAATGCTGCTGCCTGCGCTGAAATTATTGTTTTCGCTCCCGACCTTCCCTAAACCGATATCCCGGTTGCTGATCCCGAGCTCCACTTTGTAAACGAGCTTCGGGGAATAAACGAACCCGTCGAACTTCAGGCGGGCCCTGCGGATGAGCAGGTTGCTTTCGAAATCATCGGCGAGCTTTTCATCGCTCAACGTTTGCGAACCTTCGAACAACGTCTGGAAGCGCAAAGAAAACTTCACATCCATGCTTGAATCCTTCGCAGCAACATAAACGCCCTTGCCGAACTTGATTTTGGAATCCTGGGAAAAAGCGGGCAGGGTGCTGAACAGGATTCCGGCAATGCAGGCCAGCACAAAGTTGATCCGGGAGTGCTTCATTTTAACGGCGGGGTAAGATTGAGTTTTCATTTTATTTACGATGCAAAACAACCCACTCCGGATTAACACCGGATTGCGCCAATATTAAGCCTGCGTTAACTCTTTACGTCGAGTTAAAATAAAAGTGATAATATATTGACATACAAGATTTTATATCCAACAAAAAACATTTCCCCCGGCGGGGCTGTTATGGGAAAAAACAGGGGCGGTGATTCGTTGAAAAAAAGTCTTCATATACGCTGAATTTTATGATTATTAACAGTTTACATCCCGGAATTCATTTCTATTTTTGCTCCGTGAAACAGAAGTACCTCCATCTCTTCTTCATTTTCCTGTTCGCCTTCGGCCTCGGCTCGGCGAGCGTGAACTACCTCTGGTGGAGCGATACTTCTGTCCAGATCATCGAAGAGGAAACGCATTCTGCGAAAGACGCCCCTTCCAAAAAGTTGTCGCTGAATGAAGACCAGCTGTCCCAATGGCTGGCTGATTTTATTGCACAGCAGATCATGTTCGATCACGGCGTGGTGCTTCTCGAAAAGGACCATGCCATTATTTTAGCCTCGCGTTTCTCCGACGTAGAGACTCCCCCGCCCGACCACCGGGCATAATTCATCTTTTCCCGCAACACGTGTGTTTTTCCTGGTTCTGCGGGAAAAGTCCGTCTTCTTCCTTTTTGCTTCACGCATTGCTGTGCGCTTAAACCTGTAACGGGCTTTAACCGCCTGTCCTGCCCTACACGATTTATGAATCCATCTACCAAACGCGCGTTTACATTCGCGTACCTGAAAAACGACCTGCCCGCAGGTCTCGTCGTATTCCTTGTTGCAGTTCCGTTATGCCTCGGTATCGCGCTGGCTTCCGGCGCGCCGCTGTTCTCCGGCATCATCGCCGGCATGGTGGGCGGCATCGTGGTTGCACTGGTCTCCGGCTCGGCGCTCAGCGTCAGCGGGCCTGCCGCCGGCCTCACCGTGATCGTGGTCAACGCCATAGCCGACCTCGGCGCGTTCAACAGCTTCCTGCTGGCCGTAGCGCTCGCGGGACTGATCCAGATCACCCTGGGGTTCCTGAAAGCGGGCATCATCGGCTACTATTTCCCGTCGAGCGTGATCAAGGGCATGCTGGCGGCGATCGGTCTCATCCTCATCTTCAAGCAGATCCCGCACGCGCTGGGCTACGACGAGGATTCGGAAGGCGATTTCGATTTCCTGCAATCGGACGGGGAGAACACGTTCTCGGAGATCCTGAACGCGGTCAACCAGAACAGCACCGGCGCAGTCATCATCAGCGTCATCTCCCTGGCGATCCTTATTCTCTGGGACCGGCCGGCGCTGAAAAAGCTCACGTTCTTCAGGCTGGTTCCCGGCGCGCTCATCGTGGTCGTGCTCGGTACGGTCATCAACGAGCTGTTCCTGAACTATGCGCCGGAGCTCGCGCTGAAGGGTAAACACCTGGTAAGCCTGCCGGTGACAGAATCGCCGCGCGACTTTGTCAGCAAGTTCACGCTCCCGGATTTTTCGCAGCTCGGCAACGTGAAGGTGTACATCGTCGCGGTGACGATCGCTATCGTGGCCAGCCTGGAATCCCTGCTGAGCGTCGAAGCGGCCGACAAGCTGGACCCGTACAAGCGCAACACGCCGACCAACCGCGAGCTCAAAGCGCAGGGCATCGGCAACTTCGTGTCGGGCATGATCGGCGGGCTTCCGCTGACGGCGGTGATCGTGCGCAGCTCGGCGAACATCAACGCAGGTGCGAAAACGAAAATGTCCGCCATTTTCCACGGCGTGTTGCTCCTCACGAGCGTGGTCCTGCTTGCTCCCATCATGAACCGCATCCCGCTGGCCTGCCTGGCTGCCGTGCTGCTGACGGTGGGCTACAAGCTGGCGAAGGTGTCGTTGTTCCGCCAGATGTACCGTATCGGCTGGGACCAGTTCCTCCCCTTCGTGATCACCGTGGTCGCGATCCTTTTCACAGACCTGCTGAAAGGCATCGCGATCGGCATGGCGGTTTCCATCTTCTTCATTCTTCGCAACAACTACCGGAGCCCGTATTTCTTCCACAAAGAAGAACATCACACCGGTGAGAAGATCATCATCCGCTTGTCGGAAGACGTGACGTTCCTCAACAAAGGCAGCATCGCGCTCACGCTCGACCACCTGCCCGAAAATTCGATCGTGGAGATCGACGGGACCAACTCCAAAAGCATCGACATGGACGTGCTGGAGATCATTCACAATTTCAAACAAACCGCCCCGCTCAAAAACATACAGCTGGAGCTGAAGAACATCCCTGAATTCAACGGGGTGGCGGGGCATTAATCACTCAACACATTAACACAATGGAAAGATCATATCTGAAATTATTGAACAACAACAAAGCCTGGGTCGAATCGCGCAAAAAAGAAGACCCTGACTATTTCCTCAAGCTTTCGAAAGGCCAGCAGCCGGAATACCTCTGGATCGGCTGCTCCGACAGCCGCGTGCCTGCCAACCAGATCACCGGCACCACGCCCGGGGAAATTTTCGTGCACCGCAACATCGCCAACATGGTCGTGCATACCGACATGAACCTGCTCAGCGTGCTGTCGTACGCCGTCGAAGTGCTGAAAGTAAAGCACATCATCGTCTGCGGCCACTACGGTTGCGGAGGCGTGCTGGCGGCAATGGGCAACAAGCAGTACGGGCTGATCGACAACTGGCTGCGCCACCTCAAAGACGTTTACCGCTACCATCACGAGGAGCTTGACGCGATCGAAGACGAAGAGCTGCGCGCCAGGAGATTCGTCGAGGTGAACGTGATCGAACAGGTGCACGACCTCGGAAAAACTTCGATCGTGCAGAATGCCTGGGCAAACAACCAGCCGCTGCACATCCACGGCTGGGTGTACGACCTGCGTGACGGGCTGATCAGGGACCTCGATGTGACGTTCACCTGCCCGAAAGACCTCCACACCGTTTATCACCTGCATGATGTGTCCTGAGTTTTAAAGCAGCCGAACAATGGTAAAGCATCAGAAAATGGCCGGGCAAATCGGGGAAAGCGCCGGGCATGCGATAAAGCCCGGCGCCGACCACGTGAACGGCGAAGCGCATGCGCCTCACCGGCCATTCGACGAAAAGCACGTGCTGCACGAGCTGAAGCATTACCTGCCTTCGCAGACGCCGCTCAAGGATTTCATTCACCACAATACGCTGCACGCGTACCAGCACCTGAAATTTTACGACGCGATCTTCAAAGCTTCGGAAATGTTCGGGTACCAGGTGACGCTCCAGTTGAGCGAATACCGGAAGCTGTACGAAGACGGCCGGATACGTCAAGACGTGCTGGAACGGATCGTCCGGGAGAATAAAGGCGCCGGCGCAGCAGAGGAATGGAAAGAGAAGCTGCTCCGCAAAGCTTACGACGACACGAATGCGCCGCGGACCGGTGCATTGCGCGCGCAATGGAAAAACGCGTACAAGATCAACCCGGACCAGCTCGTGCACCCGGTGCTGTTCCGCATGCTCGGCTGTTATCTCGACCAGGGCATCGCCGGCTGGAAATTCCCGGTCACGGATAAAACGTTTCTCGACGCGCTGCGTGAGCTGGAAAAGACCAGCTTCGTGAGCATCTTCAAGACGAAGCGTGCAAGGGAGCTGCTGTTGAACAGCACCTGCGAGCTCACCGACCTGCTGAAGATCGTGGTGGGCGATGAAACGTATTACACGCAATATATCTTCGACCAGCAGTTCGCGCACCACGGCTGGTCGGGCCTCGTTTCGTCGGTGGAAGATTTCCCGGCCAACCTGCTCGACCCGCGGAAAATTTCCCTGCGCGAGCTGATCGCGTTCGAATTGCTGCTCGAGATCGACGCGCTCGACCTGGCACTCGGGAAAGAATGGCTGCCGCTGAACCGCTACGTGCAAACCCCGCCGGCCGACCTGTTCGCCGACGCGCCGCATACGGAGCTGCGCGAAGTGTTCAGGCTCTGGCAGGACGCGTTCGAATGGAGCTACTATGACAATGTGCTCGCGGGAATTGTTGCAGGGAAAAAACAGGAACATCCTGCTCCCGCGAAAAAAAGCTTCCAGGCTTATTTCTGCATCGACGAGCGGGAGTGCTCCCTGCGCCGGCATATCGAAAGCGTCGACCCGTCGTGCGAAACGCTCGGCGCGCCGGGATTCTATGCCGCGGAATTTTATTTCCAGCCGGAGAACGGGAAATTTTACGAAAAACTGTGTCCCGCCCCGGTCACGCCGAAATATTTGATCAAAGAATCGAGCGTGCCGGATAAGCGCGGGCATGAAACGCTGTACACGCGCCTCAACCAGGACCTGGTCGCCGGCACGCTGATCACGTTCGGCCTTGGCTTCTGGGCAGGCATCAAGCTGGCGCTGACGCTTTTCCGCCCGAAGATGACGCCGGCAATTTCGAATGCATACACGCACATGCACAAGCATTCGAAGCTGACCATCGAGAACAAAAACCCGGAAGACCGCGAGAACGGGTTGCAGATCGGCTTCACCGTGACGGAAATGGCGGACCGCGTGGAAGGCCTGCTGCGCGGCACCGGTCTGACCGACGGTTTCGCGCCGGTCGTTTACGTGCTGGCGCACGGCTCCAGCAGCGCCAACAACCCGCACCACAGCGCGCATGATTGCGGCGCGTGCAGCGGGCGTCCCGGGTCGGTGAATGCGCGCGTGTTTTCGTTCATGGCCAACCACGCCGGCGTGCGGGAAATGCTCGCGCAACGCGGAATCACAATTCCCGCGTCGACACAATTCGTGGGCGGGCTGCACGACACCGCAGCCGACCAGGTGCAGTTCTATGATGAAGATGCGCTCTCGCCGGAAAACGCGGCCGCGCATGTAAAGAACGTCGCCTCGTTCGAGCGGGCGCTGAATCTCAATGCGAAAGAGCGCTCACGCCGTTTTGCTTCCATCAACACGAAGCAGAGCCTGGAAGGCGTGCGCGAGGCGATCCGTCTCCGTTCGGTCTCCATGTTCGAGCCGAGGCCGGAACTGGGGCACGGCACGAACAGCCTTTGCATCGTGGGCAGGAGGAACATGACGAAAGGTTTGTTCCTCGACCGGCGCGCGTTCATGAACTCCTACGATTATTCGACCGACCCGGAAGGAAAGCTGCTCGTGGGCGTGATGCGCCCGCTCGGCATCGTATGCGGAGGTATTAACCTCGAATACTATTTCTCGCGCGTCGACAACCACAAGCTGGGCGCGGGCACGAAGCTGCCGCACCACGTGCTGGGCCTTGTGGGCGTGACGAACAGCGCCGACGGCGACCTCCGCCCGGGACTGCCGGTGCAGATGATCGAGGTGCACGACCCGGTGCGCTTGCTGCTCATCGTGGAGCATTACCCCGAAGTCGTGCTGAAAACCGTGCAGAGCTCGCCGGAGATGTACGAATGGTACATCAACGACTGGGTGCATCTCGTGGCCGTTCACCCGGACACGAACGAGATCCATTATTTCCGCGACGGCGAGTTTTCGGTGTACAAACCGCTGACGGAATCGTTGCCGGTGGTGGACGACGTGATCGCGCTGATCGAATCGGCGAAGAAAATGGAAACCAACCAGATCGCTGATGCGACCAAAGAAAACCTACCGGTTTATTTATTGAAATAAGGTATCGTCATGGCACAATTGCTCCAGCTTTTTATTCTTATACCGCTAGCCGCTTTTCTCGTCAGCCTCTTTCTCCCGCGAAAAAAAGAGCCGCTGATCTCCGGCCTCACGATCGCGGCTGCCGGCCTTCACCTGCTGCTCTGCGCGGGGTTCTGCATCTACTGGCTGGTGAACCGGCATCCCACGCTCGACATCAAGCACATCGTGCTGTTCAAAACGGAAGGTTTCGAATTTTTCATTGACTTCTATTTCGACAAAATAACCGCGGCGTATGCGCTCGTCGGGAGCGTGCTGACTTTCCTGGTGGCGGTGTTCAGCAAATATTACCTGCACCGCGAAGAAGGGTTCAAGCGTTTTTTCAGCACGCTGCTGTTCTTCTGCGTCGGTTATAACCTCGTTATTTTTTCCGGCAATTTCGAAACGCTTTTTCTCGGCTGGGAAATTCTCGGCATCACTTCTTTCCTGCTCGTCGCTTTTTACCGCGACCGGTACCTCCCGGTAAAGAACAGCCTGAAGACGATCTTCATCTACCGTGTCGGCGACATCTGCCTGATCCTTGCCATGTGGATGGCACATCACCTCTGGCACACGAACATTACGTTCGCGCAGCTGAACACGATGGACATGACGGAGCTTGTGGCGCAGCATCCCGGCGCCGTGCTGTTCATCGCACTCATGATCTTCGTTGCGGCCGCGGCAAAATCGGGGCAGCTCCCGTTTTCTTCCTGGCTGCCGCGCGCGATGGAAGGCCCGACCACTTCGAGCGCGATCTTCTACGGCGCGCTGGCCGTGCATGCCGGGGTTTTCCTGCTGATGCGCACATACCCGCTCTGGCAACACGTGCCTGCCATGACGATCCTCGTCATCGTGACGGGAGCGCTTACATGTATCGTCGCCACCAGCATTGCACGCGTTCAGCCTTCCGTGAAAACGCAGATCGCCTATTGGTCCATCGCGCAGATCGGCATCATCTTCGTGGAAGTGGCGCTCGGTTTCCACATCGTGGCGCTGATCCATTTTGCCGCGAACGCATTCCTGCGCACGTACCAGTTGCTCGTTTCACCGTCGATCATGAGCTATTCCATTCATGACATGTTCTTCAGCTTTATACCGGGCCAGAAAAAAAACAGTACCGGCTTCTTCGCCCGCGCCCGGAATTCCGTTTACCTGCTTGGCGTGAAAGAATGGAACCTGGATTTCCTGCTCTACCGCGGCTTGTGGGACCCTTTCAAATGGACGGGAAAAAAGCTCGGGTTCGTCACCGGCAAAGGTGCGGCGGCTTCGCTTGCTGTCGTTCATGTCACCGGCCTGTTCGTGTTGTCGTCACCGGAAATCGTGCCGGGCGGTTTGTTCGATGCATTGCCGCTGGTTTTTTCCGCGATCGGTTTTGTGCTGATCGTCAAAGCGTTTGCGGAGCGGGGCGATGCGCGGAAAGCGTGGATACTTACGTTCTGCAGCCACCTGTTCATCGGCCTTGCGATCGCGCTGAACAGCAACGTGGAGCTGGGCCACATGCTGCTCTACCTCGGCGGAACGATCGTGGCGGCGGTGGTGGGTTATCTCGCCCTCACACGCATTTATGGCATCGACCAGGACATTCAACTCGACAAGTTTCACGGTTATGTGTACGAACAGCAGGGGATGGGTTTTTTGTTCCTGCTCGCCTGCCTGGCGTTGCTGGGCTTCCCGCTGACGCCGACCTTCATCGGCATCGACCTGATGTTTACGCACATCGGTGAAGGACAGATCGCGCTGATCATCCTCACCGCGCTCAGCTTTTTATTCATCGAGCTTTCCATCCTGCGCATCTATACGCGCGTGTTCCTCGGGCAGCACAAGAAGGCGTACCACGCGATTGCGTTCAAAGCATCGTGAGGGAGAAAAAATCAAAACATAAAACTCAAATTCCAAAAGATCTGGGATTTGAACGTTTGTATTTGGGGATTTGCTTCAAGGTGTCGTGATCGTGTCGTAGCCGGGGAATTTCCTACATTTCAGAAATGAAATCGACTGGCCTGGCGCTGAACAAGATCAAGAAGAAGATCACATCACTCGGCGGCGCTGAACCTTTGAAAAAAAGGAAGAACGATCCGAAAGTCCGGGAACGGCTAATCGAAGAAGAAAAGCTCCCGGCCGGTCTCGTTCGTTTTATCGATGCGTACAGCTTCTGCATGTTCAACAACACTGTCGGCTGCAAACCGGTCAGGACGGTCCCCTTCGCGGGCAAAGGAAAGCCGTGCGAGATCGGGCTCATCTATGGCTGGAGCAAGGGCGTCGACGGCGTAAAGGGGAATCTCGACACGTTGAAGGATGAGGATATTTCCGGCTACGTTCCTTTCGCGGAAAGCTTCCCGGGCGATCAGCTCTGCCTGTACACGGGCAAAGGCGTGAAAGCCGGGAAGATCTATTACTGGTCGCACGATGACGCGGAATTTTACCTCGTGGCGCATTCCCTCGAAAATCTCATCCTCAGCTGCGAGATCATTCCCGAAAGCGAAGACAATGAAGACGGCCCGGAACTAATCAGCGCCTGGTTCGCGGACGATTTTTAAAGCGCACACGCATGCGGAAAAACATCCCGGAACTTTTAGCGGCTTATAAAGGCAAGATTTTTACCGACGAGGATGAGAATGAAGTTGGCCTGCACCTTGAAAAAGGCGCTTCTGAAAAACGAATTGCCGCTTTCGAAAAAAAGTACAACCTCCTTCCTGCTTCCTATCGTGAACTGCTGAAGTTTTCCGACGGCGTCGATCTGTTTGGTGCAGAGATATTACCACTCGACGCCATTGAATATTACGACGTTTACGATGCTTTTTCGATACACAACTGGGGCAACGGGGATTTCGACCTGATCACTGCAGGCGGAAAGATCGTTTTCCTCGACAATGAGCACGAGGAGCTCATCCCTGTTTCGAACTCGTTGCACGCGTGGCTGGAGGAAGTGGCCGGGGAAATAAAGGCACGTGGCGCGCTCGCGCACCCGGAAGATTACCTGGATCTGAAAAGAAACGGGTTGTATAAAAAAGTGCGGACCGCACAGCTGAAACTAAAGGCAAAGAAAAAAACTTCTCAGCCGGCATCGCCGGAAAAGACAAAAAAAGCGCCGGCGGATCCCAGGCAGCTGTTGAAATTCCTGGATGAGCCGCCTTACCGGGCGCTGGAGGACGACATTGCAAAACGTTGCGGGATCGCTGTCGACCGCGAGGATTTGTCTTTCCTGGCTGAAATGGCCTGCGATGAAATCGACCAGTCTGAATTTTCGCTGGACGAGATTCGTGCATTTTGTGCCTCTGATAAGAAACAGCTCGGCGATTTTACGTCGGCCTTTTTAAAAAACGATCGTGGCGAAACGTTCGGCGGCGGATTCCTGCTCTTGTACGCGATCTATTTGCTTTATATGAAGAAGGGCTCCGACGAGAACTTCCTCGCCTTTCTCCGGCAGAAAAGTATTCCGAAGGTGGAAACATTCATGAAGCAGCTGAAGAAAGAAGTGGCGCCCCTTTACCCCCGAAAGAAAAAAGCCCCGGTAAAGCCAGGCCAGGTTTTGGATCTGCTCGACGATCCGGCCTTTCGCCTGGTTGAGGAGGATATTGCAAAACACTGCGGGGTAAAGATCGAACGGGAACTTCTCTCCGCTATCGTGAAGATCAAATGCAAAGACATCGACTCGTCAGGGTTTTCACTGGAAGAAATCCGGTCGTTCTGTTTCTCTGAGCAAAAATTGTTGCGTGATTTTGCCGCGCGCTTTCTTGTTAAAAACCGGGGTTCAATATTCCCTCCCGGTTTCACGACCCTGTACGCGATTTACTTGCTTTACATGAAGAACGGCTCCGATGAGGACTTCCTCGCCTTTCTCCGGCAGAGAAGCATTCCGAAGGTGGAAACATTCATGAAGCAGCTGACGAAAATTTATTCTGGAATTTCGCATTGAACCAACTTTAACTCGTTCCCGATGGCCCAAAAAAAGATCACTTACAAAGCCGGAGATATTTTCGCGATCCCGGTTGCCGGTAACCAGTTCGTGTTCGGCCGCATCCTCCTGGATGTGCCCCGGCAATGTATGCAGACCGGCCTCGCCGAGCGGTACGGTGGGCTGTATAACGTTAATTGCCTCATCCTGGAAGGGTTCGATCTCCTGAAAAACACACCGGAGTTCGAAGCGGCGCCGACGGTGATCAAAGGTTACGCAGCAACCGATGAAGCCATCGCAGACGGCACGTTCAAGATCGTAGGCCACCAGCCGGTCGATCCGCGCGAGGTCGATTTTCCGGAAAGCGTGTTTATGGTTCGGTTCCATACAGCGGTCTATTTTATAAAAGGCGAGCTCCAGCTGTTACTCCCGGTCGACAGGGAAAAGGCGATAGCCTCAGGCTTCGATATCAGCTGCGTCATCCACTCCCTTGAATCGTTCGGCACGGTGATCCTGGCTTTGATGGGCAGTACCAACCTGGCTGGTGCAGCGGTTGATCTGCCGCAACAGGATGTACGGTTCGCCCCGCCAGAATTACGGGAAAAAATCTACGCGCTGGTCAACGAAGATCTTTCCGCCACACCTTATTACGATCTCGCCCTGAAGCACGGTTTCGACACGGCACGGTTCTTTACGGACGCCCTGGTGAAGGAAGAAGCCGAATCCCCCGGGCGCCTGCTGGAGGGAATCTCGTGGGCGTTCGACGGTGAAAAATATGCGACGCAGGCGAAATTCGAAAAAGCGCTTGCGGAATATGCGGACGCGATCGATACTCCGCTGGAGACCGGTGAAAAAATTCACCTCGAAGCGATCGCGATCCTGCTGGAATACATCGATGAAAAAGACAAGGACCGGGAAATGAAGTTCGTGCTGAAGCCTGCCAATGGCGCGTATTTCACCGATACCGAATTGCTGTACAAGATCAACGCGAAAGTGTCGAAACGGCTTGCTGATCTTGACAAACACTTTTTTGAAGGGCTGTCGCTGCTGAAAAACGATACCCCGCCGTTGTACAGCCTCAATCTCGGCAGCTGATGATCGTTGCGAGACATTTTAGTAAATTTCAATAATGATGCGTTCCTGTTTCGCACTGCTTCTCTTCTTCACCGTCCCGCTTTCCGCGCAGGTAACAGACGTGCTGTTCATCGGCAATTCCTACACCGGCGTCAATAATCTTCCGGACATGGTTGCACAGCTTGCGCTCGCTTCCGGCGATACGATCAATTGGGATGCGAGCACGCCCGGCGGTTACACGCTGCAGTTGCATTCGCAGGACGCCAATACGCTTTCGAAAATCAACCAGCGCCCGTGGGATTTCGTGGTCATCCAGGCGCAAAGCCAGGAGCCGTCGCTCGACACGCCGTATGTGCAGGCGAACGTGTTTCCGTACGCGCGTTTGCTCGACAGCCTCATCCAGGTAAACGACAGTTGCACGCAAACGGTGTTCTACATGACGTGGGGAAGAAAATTCGGCGATGCGAGCAATTGTTCCGCTTACCCGCCGGTGTGCACGTATTCCGGCATGCAGGATCAGCTGAAAGGCCGTTACCTCCAGATGGCGACGGACAATAACGCCGTGGTCGCTCCCGCCGGCGCTGCGTGGCAGAACACGATCGCAGGCAATCCCGCGTTCGATCTGTACCAGGCCGACCAAAGCCATCCGTCGGTGCATGGCACGTATTTAACCGCGTGCGTTTTTTACGCCACCATTTTCCGGCAGAGCCCTGTCGGCCTCACGTATTACGGCGGACTTCCCGCAAACGAAGCGGCGTTGCTGCAAAACATCGCCGCTTCCACGGTGCTCGATTCCATGCAGCTCTGGCGGACGGAAACGTATTATCCCGCGGCAAGCTTTACCGTTTCGACTTCGGCAAATTCCGCGACGTGTACGGCAGATTCTTCCGGCATCGTTTCGTTTCTGTGGAGCGACGGCAACACGCCCGGATTTTTTCCCGGCGGCGCGACGGCCACGTTTACCTACGGCACACCGGGCACGTACACGATCTGCCTCGAAGTTTCCAATGGCTGCTTAACGGATACGATTTGTCAAAACGTAAACGTTGGACCTGCTGCAGTGAGCGAAGCAGTCCCGGGAACATTTGAGGTTTCCTACGACGCTTCGCAGCACGCCATTTTCTTTTCCGGCGATTCGGAAGTTTTTGCCGGACTTGTCAGCATGAACGGGCAAATTGTTCGCTCTTCGAAATTTCCGGGAGGAAGAAACGTCATGCCGCTCGGCGATCTGCCCGCAGGCGTGTATTGCTTCAGGGCAGAAACGGCAGGAACCGTTTATTCGAAAACGATCGTTATCACGAAGTGAAAAAACAAAGCTCAAACAGTCAAATTCCAAAGGTTTGGGATTTGACTATTTGAGCTTTGTTTTTTCCTTTTAGTCTTCGATGACGCTGATCGGGAAAACTTTCGCATCCTTCCCATAACCTTCCTTCAACCGGAAAGCCGCATACGTGATCTTCATGCCTTCCGCGAGGAAACGTTTTTCGTATGTCGTCTGGATCGTCGTCAGCACCGGGTCGAGTTTTGCAGCGTTTCCATAAATATCGCGGCTGCTGTCCAGCAAGGTGTGCCCTTCCTCCGCGATCACTTCAAGCGTGTATTCGTGCAGCAGGACGCTGTCGGTTTTTAAATGAATGATGCCATCCTTTGCCAGGAGATGCGCGTAACGTGTAAGAAACAGCGGCGAGGTCAATCGTTTGCGGGGCTTTTCTTTCTGCGGATCGGCGAACGTGATCCAGATCTCGTCCACTTCTCCTTCCGCGAAAATTGCGTTGATGAAATCGATGCGCGTACGGAGGAACGCTGCGTTCTTCAGCCCGCGCTGGATAGCGATGGAAGCGCCCCGGTGCATGCGCGCGCCTTTCACGTCGATGCCGATGAAATTTTTCCCGGGAAACCGTTCCGCGAGCCCGACCGTGTATTCGCCTTTGCCGCAGCCGAGCTCGAGCACCAGCGGGTTGTTATTGCCGAAAAATTCCTTCTTCCACTGCCCGCGCAACGGGTGCAAACCGTTTTCGATATCGGTGAAGCCGTACTGCACCACGTTGGGCATTTCCTTCATTTCAGCAAAACGCTGGAGCTTGTTTTTACGCATGCGCAAAAATAGTCATTAGGCCATTGGTCAATAGGGTGCTTTTGACCAATGACCTGATGACTATTGTCTATTTTTGACCTTATGCTGCCCCTCCACAAAAAACGTGTTCTCGTTGCCCCGCTCGAATGGGGACTCGGCCATGCCACACGCTGCGTGCCGGTGATCCGGGAGCTGGAGCGGCAGGGAGCGGAAGTGGTCATCGCGGCCGACGGGCGGCCTTTCCATTTTCTTTCGCAACGTTTCCCTCACCTGCCCATCGTGCGGCTGCCGGGCTACGGGATCACCTACCCGCGCCACCGCCTGCTGGGATTGCACATCTGGCTGCAGTGGCCCCGCATCGCGTTCCGGCTGAAGAAAGAAAGAAAACGGGTGAAGAAGATCGTCGACGAGTATGCGATCGACATCATCATTTCCGATAACCGGTTCACCTGCCTGACCGACGATACATACAACGTTTACATCACGCACCAGCTCACGGTGAAATCGGCGTTCGGCGAGAAGATCGCAACGGAGGTGCACAAGCGGTATTACGAGCGCTTCAATGAAGTGTGGGTGCCGGATGCGGAAGGAAAACGCAACCTCTCCGGCCGCCTGGGCCACGACACGGAAGCGGAAGTCCCGGTGAAATACGTCGGGCCGCTCACGCGCTTCCACCCGCCCGAGCTGCTCAACATGCGCCCGAAAAAATGGTGGCTGGTGGCAATGCTCAGCGGACCTGAACCGCAGCGCAGCATCCTCGAAAAAAAATTGCTCGCCGAGCTGGCGAAATTCACCGAAGACACGCTCCTCGTTCGTGGCATTCCCGGCGAAGAAAGCGATCAGGAGCATCCCTACCCGCACGTGACCATGGTGAACCATCTTGCCGACCGCGAGCTGGAAGAAGAGCTGCTGAGCACGCAATTTGTGCTGTGCCGCCCCGGCTACTCCACGCTCTGCGACCTTTCCGCGCTGGGCATTTCACCGATCGTCGTTCCCACACCGGGCCAGACGGAACAGGAATACCTTGCCGCGTATCATGCGTCGGAAAGAAAAGTGGTGAACGCCCCGCAGCGGAAATTCAATCTCAGCGAAGCGGTACGTTCCTATCACCAGGTCGTTCCGCTGAACGTTTTCCCGGATCAGCATTTGCTGGAAAGAAGAATACGGAGCATCCTGAAGGGATAGTGGAAAAACGCACAATGCCAAACGAACAATTTACAAGGAGCAAGTTGTTCCGGTGAACATTGCTCATTGAGCGTTTGGCATTGTGCGGTTTTCTTCCGTGGGATAAGAGAAACTTTATTTCTCCCAGGTCCCATCCCGATAGCTATTGTGACTCTCGTCTCGCTATTCTTTTATTGCCTGACAACTTTCTTCACCGCCACTCCACCTTCACCGAGGAAACGGATGGTGTAAACGCCGGCGGGAAGCTCGCTGAGGTCGAGCGTGTAGCTGTAAGTGTTCACCTGCGTGGTCATCACCGTGCGGCCGGCGAGGTCGAGCACTTCCACGTTCATGTTTGCCGCCCATTTTCCGAAATAGCTGACTTGTAATTCGCCGTTCGTGGGGTTCGGGTAAAGCTGGAAGAAGCAGTCGAACGTGGCCTGCTGGATGGCGAGCGGGTTGCAGCCGCCGGGGGAATTGAACAGCGCGGAGCGGGCGGAGTCGCCGAAGAGGAACGACATCATGCGCGCTTTCTGGCCGAGCGTGAACATGTTCATGCAGGAATCGTGGGAATAATCCATGTAATTCTGCACCATGTCGTTCGGGTCGTTGGCGCCCCAGTAAACATCTTCGTTGCTGCAGCTGTTGCGCGTGACCTGGCAGTCGCTGGAAGAAGCGACGGTGGCGTTCGGCGTGTCGGGGATGGAATCGGATCCGGTGCAGTCCTGGTCGTCGCCCCAGATGTGGTAGAGGCCGAGCCAGTGGCCGACTTCATGCGTGGCGGTGCGGCCGAGCGTGCTGGGCGCGGTGACGGCGCCCATCGTGCCGAACGCGGTGTACGTGATCGCAACGCCGTCGGTGGCCGGGACGCCGCCGGGAAATTGTGCGTAGCCGAGCAGGCCGGGAAACAGGTTGCACACCCAGATGTTCAGGTATTCGTCCGTAGGCCAGGGGTCGACGCCCCCGGTAGCCGCAGTTTTCACGTCGTCGGTGAGCGGCTGGAAGAACGTGCCGAAGTCGCCGCCGGTGGAAGACGTGCGGGTGATGCCGTTCGTGGGGTTGCCGTTCGGATCGACGGAAGCGAGGCAGAACTCGATGCCGATGTTGGCCGCGATGGAATCGAACGCGGTGGGCGTGTTGACCGTGTCGGCGTTGAGGCGGTTGTAATCCGCGTTGAGCACCGCGATCTGGGAATAGACCTGCTGGTCGGAGATGTTCTGCGCGGCGTTGATGTACACGATGTGCACGACGACCGGGATGGTGATCACCGGTCCGCCGGCGCGGAGCTCGGCGGGATGGTTAGCGAGCCAGGCGCGGGCTGCGGATTGCGCGGCCTGCATGCGGGCTGCCGTGTTGGGGTCCTGCATCTGCTGCCCGTTGAGCGCCATGGTGCCGCATTTTTCCGGCTGCTGGGCGTGAAGGAGCAATGCGCTTCCGAGAAGGGCGAAAAGGGTGTAGAGTTTTTTCATTGGGTTGAAGGAGTTGAATTTTCAAAAATAGGGATTTACGCGGGATTGAACGGCGCAGAAGTTCTCCGGGTAGTGGATCGGTTTAGCCTTTCCCGGAAATGTTCGCTGCAGGCGAAAAATTGAAAAACCACGGACACGGGGGCACGGAGTTCTCCCTTCCCGTGTCTCCGTGACTCCGTGGTAAACCAACATTTTGGGATTTTTCAAAATTGAGACACCACCGTTCTCTGCAATAAGGTAATCGTACGTCCTCTTTAAACTTTAGCTTTACAGGAGCGTCAAACCCCAAAATCCGCTACTTGAAAAAATTCTACACCCTTTTCGCGCTTCTCGGTTTATTCGCCGGCAGCCACGCCCAAAACCTGCTGCCGTCGATCTGCACCGATCCGCTTCCCAACGACACGCAGGCCATCTGCACGATCCCGTGGTATCTCGGCGATTACAATTCGAGCGGCCTGCAGGCGGGCGACACAGCTGCAGATTTCACGCTTTATGACCAGAACGGGAACCCGTTCAACCTGGGGAATGCGCTTGCAACCGGGAAGCCGGTGCTGCTGGTGGCCGGCAATTACACGTGTCCAGTGTTCAGGAACAGGATCCCCACGATCAACGCCGTTTATTCCACTTACGCTTCCCAGGTCACGACAGTAGTGATCTACGGTGTTGAAGCCCACCCGACCGACACCAGCCCGTATTTCGGCTACCCGAACCTCACGCCGGACAACATCAGCGACGGCATATTTTTCCCGCAGCCGCTCACGTACGGCGACCGCAAGCTGATGGTTGCGGAAACCTACGCGAATACGCCGCTGCAGGCGCCGGTGTATATCGACGCGCTTTGCAACAACTGGTGGCTGTATTACGGGCCCGCGCCGAACAACGCTTATCTCATCGACACGAACGGAATTGTTTTTTCAAAACACGATTGGTTCGACAACTATCCGCACGACATCATCTGCGACATCGACAGCATTCTCGGGAATACCGTGAATTGCACCAGCGCGCCCGGCAACGGCAACTTTACGGTGAACATGCTTACAAGCGATACCGTGTGGGGAGTGGCAGGAACACAGATCACCGTCGACATGGAATTCATCAATTCCGGCACAGGCGACGTGGTGATGGGCATCAAGCGGATGCAAAATAATCTCGCGCCGGGATGGGCCAGCTCCATGTGCTCGGACATTTGCTACAGCACCACGACGGATTCCATCATGCTGCAGATCGATGCGGGCGATACGAAACTTTTCCACGTGAACTTTTTCACCGACACTGTGCCGGACATGTCGATGGTGCGGATGGGATTCCGGAACATGGCGAATAATAATCCCCCGGTGGTGAAAAATTTCTTTTGCGTGACGAGTCTCACCGGCATCCCGGAAACAAGCGGAACAGCTTATTCCGTGCGCACTTTTCCCAATCCTGCCGATGAAACAATTACCATCGAAGCCGGCTTCCCGGTTGCTTCCGTGGAATTTTTCGATCTTTTCGGAAACCTTGTCAGGAGCGGAACTTCGGGGCAACAAGATGTGAGTGGATTTGCGCCGGGCGTTTACCTGGTGCGTGTTGCCGGGAAAAACGGCGAATCCGCGACGACGCGGATTGTTTGTTTTTGAGAGGAACGTTTGACGGGTTGAACCGTCAACAAGACAGATGCTGTTGCTGCGAAAATTCCTGAAAGCGGCAGAATAATAAAAATGCGCCCAACCAGGAACTCCCAACTCCTCCCTCCCGGCTCCCTTCTATTTCACTTTCGGCAACGTAAATGAAAACGTCGATCCCATTCCCTCGCTGCTGCGCACGTTGATCGTCTGCCCGTGCGCCTCGAGAATGTGCTTCACGATCGCCAGCCCGAGTCCTGTCCCGCCCTGCTCGCGCGACCGGCCTTTATCGACGCGGTAAAAACGTTCGAACAATCGCGGCAAATGTTCTTTCGGGATGCCGATGCCGTCGTCGGAAACTTCCACGAGGATATGATCGCCCATGTCGTAGAAGCGCGTTTCGGTTTCGCCGCCTTCTTTCCCGTACTTGATGGAATTGGTCACGAGGTTCGTCAGCACCTGGCGGATGCGGTCTTTGTCGGCGAGCACGTATGTGGCTTTGTAAGGATCGCGGAAGGCGAGGCGGATCTTTTTGCTTTTCGCGTTCATCTCCTGCGCGTAATACACTTCCATCGCCAGCTCGTAAATGTCGAACGGGTAACGCTCGATCGTCAGCTCGCCCGCTTCGAGCCTGGAAATGGATTCGAGGTCTTCCACGATGTTGATCATCCGCGCCACGCTCCGTTCCGCCCGCTCCAGGTAGTTGCGGTTGATCGCAGGATCTTCCAGCCCGCCGTCGAGCAACGTCGTGATGTATCCCTGTATGTTGAAGATCGGCGTTTTGAGCTCATGCGAAACGTTCCCGACAAATTCGCGGCGGTAATGCTCGAGCTTTTTCAGGTCTTCGATCTCCGTCGAACGGTTCTTCATCCATTCCGTCACTTCCCGCTCCATCTGCAGCATGAGGTCGTCCGACTCACCCGGGTTCATCTGCGTATCCTTGAGGTTGTAAATGGTTTTGTACAACGTGCGGATGCGGTTGTCGACAAATTTGCGGACATAATACAGGAAGACGAACCGCGCCGCCAGCGCCGTAACAACGCCCGCAGAAAGCCCGATCAGCCACGATTCCGGCGCTTCAAACAACAAGGCCACGACGGACACCGCCACCGCCACCACCGAACCGGTGATGAGCGCAGCATTAAGCGCGAGACGACGCAGGGATAATTGGCCCATAGGGAGGAAAGTCCTCTAAGTTAGGAAAAGTGGTCGTGGAAGGAGGGGCGGTAGCGGTGGGCGGTTGGCGGGGCGGTGGGCGGTAGCGGTTGGCGGTAGCGGTTGGCGGTAGCGGTTGGCGGTTGGCGGGGGCGGTTGGCGGGGCGGTGGGCGGTAGCGGGTGGCGGTGGCGGGGGGCAGTGGCGGGTG
>CBIHOC010000053.1:0-27608 GCA_966211705.1 uncultured Chryseobacterium sp. | reverse complement strand
TGGCAGTCGGTGTGGTTTAAGCACGTAGAAATTTTCTTCCATCGAAGAACGAATGTTGTCCCTGCAGCAAATTAACCGCCAACCGCCACCGCCAACCGCCAACCGCCACCGCCACCGCCAACCGCCACCGCCAACCGCCACCGCCAACCGCTGCACCGCCAACCGCCGCCGCCAACCGCCAACCGCCAACCGCCACCGCCAACCGCCGCTCGTACATTGACCAACGTTGTCGTCTTCACCAATAATTCACTGAATCGGCTCCGGCGGTCCCGGAAACTTCGGCTGCGTGTTGAGTACGTAGATGTCGAGAACCGCTTTTACCCGCGCCAGGTATTCACGTGCGATCGTCATTCGCGAGCCGGGGACATCTTTTGCATTCAGCGCGACAGCATCGATGCCGTAATGTTTCGCGATGAAGAGCGCGCGCTCGTTCTGGAATTGCTGGGAAACCACCACGATCTTGTCCTGGCCGAACACCCATTTGCAGCGCACCACCGAGTCGAGCGTCCGGAAGCCCGCATAGTCCAGCGTGATCACCGAGTCGGGCACGCCGTAGCGGACCAGCGCGTTCTTCATGTACGTCGCTTCGTCGTAATACTGCGTGGAATTGTCCCCGCTCACGATGATGCGTTTCACCTTTCCCGCTTTCCAGAGGTCCGCAGCGGCTTTCATGCGGAAGGCGTAAAAGAGATTTTTATTTTTTTTCGTTCCCGGGCTTGTGCCGAATACCAGCGCAGTTGTCCGCACCGGAACGTCTTCGACACGGCTGAATAGTTTTCCTTCCGCCGCATTGCTCACGTGAATATCCGACCAGAGAATTACCAGTACGAAAAAAAGCGGGATGTACAGGAATACCCAGCGTTTCAGCCGGGAGGAAACGAACCAGCGGAAGAAAATTTTCAGCTTATGTCGCATTTTACGGGCGGGTGCGAATTACGAATCAAAACGAATTTACGAATTACGAACCTTACAAATCATTGATCTCTATCCATATTCGTAATTCGCACCCATGTTCTTCTTAAACGTAAAGCTCGAGTATTAGGAAAACGGAAAAGATCACGCTTGCGATTCCGTTGGTAGTCCCGAATGCGCGGTTCACGCGGCTGAGGTCGTCGGGCTTTACGATGCTGTGTTGATAGATAAGCAGCAGCGTATAAATTCCGGCGCCGCTCCAGTAGAAATAGCTGAAGTGCAATTCCGCAGGATAATTAGTGTTCACGTACCAGCCCGCGTAAAAGATCAGCCCGGCGGAGATCACGTGGAAAACTTCCGACACGCGCAGCGCGCCTTTTTTCCCGATGCGGGCGGGAATGGAATTCAGCCGGTTCTCACGGTCGAACGTTTCATCCTGCAGCGCGTAGATCATGTCGAAGCCGCTCACCCAGAAAATGACCGCGAAGGAATAAAAAAGCGGGAGCCACGCAAATTCCCCCGTCACCGCCAGCCATGCGCCGATCGGCGCGAGCGCGAGCCCGATGCCCAGGATCACGTGGCACAGCGCAGTGAAACGTTTGGTGTAGCTGTAACCGAGCACGACAAGCAGCGCGACGGGTGAAAGATAAAAGCACGTGCGGTTGATGAACCAGGTGGTGGCCACGAACAAGACCGAGCTGATCACCACGAACAGGAGTGCGGCCTTGGGCGATATCACGCCGGCAGGAATTTCGCGTTCGGCGGTGCGCCGGTTCTTTGCGTCGATGTCGCGGTCGATGTAACGGTTGAAGCCCATCGCTGCGCTGCGCGCGAAGATCATGCAGAGGATGACGAGACCGAAAAGCAGCGGGGAAAATTCCGCGCCGGTAAATTTCACGGCAAGCAAATACCCGATCACCGCGAACGGCATGGCGAAGATCGTGTGGCTGAAAACGATCAGCGAGAGATAGCTGGAAACGGTTTTGCCCTGCGTGCTCACTTCGTCAGCATGAAATAAACGATCATGATCAATGGCGCGGAGCTCAGGAACATTCCCACGTACCCGGGATTGAACCATTTAGTTTCAACCTGGTAACGGGAGCTGAGCAGGATGTAAACGCTGGAGAACAGGAAACCCATGAGCATCGTGCCCAGCGCAATGATCTGCCCCCAGCCGGGAAGCGGTGTGCAGATCGCCGTCACCACGCCGAACACAAGGCCGATCCACCCGATGACGGGCGTGAATTTTTTCATGGATGCAAAGGTACGGGGAAAATGCAACGGCGCTTTGCTCTGTGTCCTCCGCCCCTCCGCGGCAAATTTTAGTTCGCCGCAGAGGCGCAGAGTGCGCAGGGAATTTTATTCTACGATCAGCTTCTGTGTCACCGGTGAAGTTCCGCCGGCAATGCGGACCAGGTACAGCCCGGAAGTAAGCACGTTCGCCGGCACAACTGCAGATGATTGTCCCTGCGCCATTGCCTGCGAATAAACAAGCTGCCCGTTCACGGAGAAAATTTCCAGCTGCGTGCCGGATTGTTGCGCGCTGAATTGAAGCTGGACCGGCAGCTGGCTGCTCACGGGGTTCGGGAAAAGCTGTAACGCATTCGTTTGTTCCGTGCCGGGATGATCCGTGGTCAGCGCGCAGCTCGTCATCATGCTGAACGCGTCGATCTTGCCGTGGCCCCAGGTGGGATCGGGCAGCGCGGTGCCGGTGAACGCATCGGTGCGCGCGCAATATACCACCGCGTTCCGCACGTCGAGCCAGGTTGCGGAAGGGAATTGTTGCATCCACAACGCCGCGCATCCCGCCACGACCGGCGAGGCAGCCGATGTTCCGCCGCCGGCCACGTGGTAGCCGCCGACACCGACAGCCCACGGCGCCCCCGCGATGATGCCGGGCATGCTGCTCACCACCCCGCAGGAAAGATCATTCGCGCCGGGCGCGGAAATGTCCGGCTTGATGCGCCCGTCACGCGTAGGGCCGACGCTGGAGTTCCACATGATCGCGCCCGCGGTGACCGTCGTGTCGACCGTCCATGTGCTGTCATAGTTCAGCCACGTGTCGCGGTTCACGAAGTTGGCGACGGTGATCGTGCGGTTGGAGCACTGGAAGCTGCTGCAGATCGTGTACGTGGTGTCAGGCTCTTTGTAATAAATAATGTCCGGGTATTGCACCGCGGTGGGCAGCGGCATCCCGTACATGTCGAAGCTCCACGAATGGAAAACTCCGCTGCCGGTTGTCATCAGGCTGTAATTGTAACCGGCCGCCGAATCCGGCACGACCTGGTATTCGATGCCGTAGGCATTGCCCTGCGTAAACACAAAGCGATTGACGATCGCAAGCTGCTGCCCGGCGCTGTTGCGCAATGTATCGCTCACGAGCAGGTTGAGATTTTGCTGCGGGATGATAAACGGCGTGCGGCCGCGGTCGGAAAAAACGCCGTCTTTCGTGCAGCCGATGGCGAGCTGTCCGTTGAACGTAGCCGTGTCGGCCCATACCTGGAGGTAGATGCTGAAGCCGCTGGTCGTGTACCAGGTGATGTTCGTGTCGCTGCTGAGCGGGTAGGAGAGGTGGATCGGCAGGTTGCCGGCATTTCCCGCCGCGGTGATGAATGCGCGCCCCGGCGTGTCGAGGAGGCTGTCGATCATCAGCGCCTGCAGGTCCTGCCCGTCGTGCGAGCCCATGTAATCGCCCACGCTCGCGTTGATGGCGCAGGGACGGCCGAGCGCCTGCGCGCGCTGGTAGATGTATGCCGCCGCATCAGCCACCGCCACCGGGCTGTACGCACCGTTGAAATCGAGCGCCACCACGACGAATTCCGCGCGCGGCGCCATGCCGCTGTAGTCGACCGCGCTCACCGAGCTGCCGTCGCCGCCCGCGATCCCGCTGACGTGCGTGCCGTGGCCGTAATAGGCGAGGTCGTTGTGCGTGCACGTTCCCGCGTTGATCTGCGCGCTGTCCCACAGGGTGCCGTAATTCCAGGGTGAAGGGCCGGTGCCGCTCGTGTCGCGCTGGTCCCAGATGTTGAGGATGCGCGTGTTGCCGAGCGAGTCGAGAAAATCGGGATGCGTGAAATCGATGCCGCTGTCGATGATGCCGATGATCATGTTCTCGCCTTTGTACGATTGTGAGAGCGGGGCCATCCCGGCATGCACTTCATTCACGCGGCAATGCGCTTTGATCGTGTCGTTGAGCGGCCGGTTGTTCACCGCGTTGCCGATGCGGACGATGCCGGGCTCTTTTGAAAAAGCGATGAGCGCCCCCGCAGGAATGTTTACGGAGCAGATCGTTCCCTGCGCATAGCGGAAAAAGCCGCCGTGCTTTTTCGCCGCTTCCGCGACCGCAACCGGGCTTCCTTCCGCGAGAACGCCGATAAGCTGTCCCGGCGCGTAGTGCGAAGCGAATTCATAAAGAGAAAGCGGGATGTTCGACTTCTGCTGGGCGCGGGCCGGGTTGACTGCCGGCAACAAAATGATGAAGGAAAGCAGGAGCCTGTACATGTTTTTCATAATGCCGGATGTTATCGAGGCAAGTTAGCAATACTGGCCCGGATTTGCACGATCTTTGCCGGTAGAATGGCAATGTACAGGCTCTTCCTGGTCGTCTTTTTGTTTTGCAGCATTGCGCTCCGTGCCCAGCCCGTACAGGATTCCGTGATGCATGCGCCCGGCTTCCAGTTCCGCGAAGGCATTTACCTCTCGTTCGACCAGTTCCGCGCCAACCGTCCCGTTCCCGTGTCACGGATCATTTCAGAATACGACAGCACCGCGCTGGATTACCTGCGCAAGATCGTGAGCACGAAAACGATCAGGTTCATGAACGATGCGGGTGCGGAGGAGGAGATCAGCCCGGGAAAATTGTGGGGATTTTCGGAGAACAATTCCGTGTACATCCGTTTCAACGGCGACTTCAATAAGGTCGTGGTCATCGGCAGCCTCTGTCATTTCACCGCGATGTACACCACCTACATGTCCACCGGCCCCACGACGATGGGCGGGCCGTCTACGGGAACGCCGGTGCAGAGCCTGCAGCAATACATGCTCGACATGCGCACCGGGCAGGTGTCCGACTTCGTGCTGCCGAACGTGGAAACCCTGCTGCAGCGCGACCCGGCGTTGTACAAGGAATTCATGGAGATCAAAAAACGCAAGCGGAAAAAGCTGGTCTTTTTTTACCTGAGAAAATACAACGAGCGCAATCCTTTGTATTTCCCGGCGTAGCCGCTGCCTGGAAAAAACAACCACAGCGAAAAATTCTCAGTGTACTCTGTGAAAATCCCTCAGTGTACGCTGTGGTTATTTTTTCAATAAAAATTCACGATCGCTTTCAGCTCTTCCGGTTTCAGGATGCGGATCTTCCTTCCCGCAGTATCCACCAGCCTTTGTTTTTTGAATTCCTGGATCACGCGCACGACGGATTCTTTCACTGTTCCCACGTAGCTGGCAAGATCGCTGCGCGAGAGGTTGACTTCGCTGCCTTTGCCTTTCACTTTATATTTTTCCGCCAGCACGAGCAGGCCCAGCGCAACCCGGGATTTTACCGGGTACCGCGCAAAAACGGAAATGTTGTTCACCCAAACCGAAAATTCGTGGCTGAGGGAAACGAGCAGGACGCTGCAGAGCTCGCTCGAATGCCGCAGGCAATCCATGAAAAAATCGCGGGGGATAAAATCGTAAGAGCAATCTTCCAGCGCCGCCGCCGTCACGGGATGCACCTGGTTGCAAAGGATCGGCCGGTAGCCGAAGATCTCACCTTTGGTATAGATGTACATGATCTGCTTGCGGCTGTCCTGGTTGGTCTGGTAGATCTTTACCTTCCCTTTTTTCAGGATGTAAATGCCTTTGGGATTCGTGCCTTCCCGGTAAATGATCTTGCCCGCTTTTATTTTTTTCTTTTCAATCGCCTTCTCCAGCTTCACCTTGTCGCGGACAGGAATACGATCCAAAACCCCGGCATTGGCAAAGTAAAATTTCTCGAGTTCGAATTCCATATTCATAAAAGTAAGGTGTTTGTCACCGCGAAGAGTTGACAAAAGTCACCGATACATTCCGCGCCCGTCCTGTATTTTTGTCCCGGTTTTATGATTCACACACCCGGCCGGGAAATTACTCCGTCTCATGCCGGGAAGGCCCAAAAGTAATTATGGTACGCTATTTTTTTGACCCCCCCGGGGAAAAACAACCGGGCGGAACGCCGGAGCTTTACCGCTTATATGCCATCATCGACGACCTGTATTACTGGAAGGTCGAATGGCACTGGAACAAGCCGCTCAGGGAAGTAACGGTACAGATGTTCAACGCCGGGTTTAACTCGGGGGAAATTACGGATAAATGCCGGGAACTCCCGGCTATCGAGCCTGCCGACCTGAGAAACCGTTTCGGCTCTTTCGCTTATCTCATCGAGCGCGCGGTCAGCGGCTTCAAAAGCTACATCATGTGGATCAGCCCCGATCCGCAGTCGCCCGGCCCGCCCTGGAAAGTTAGCGTCGAGTGAGAAAAGTCACCGGCGGCGTCCTTTTCCGGGCAGTATTTTTGACTTCCTGTTTTCAAATTATTCAGGCGGGAGGCTTTTGCCAGGTTTGGTGTGAAGGCCTCCCGTTCTTTTAATCATCACGCATGGAACTCCTGAAATTATTTCTTTCCGTAGTGGCCATCATCCTCGCAGTCGCAGTACCGGCGGCGGGTATGGCTATTTTATTTCTTTATGCACGTTCGAGAAAAAAAGCGGCGCAGCTGGTGCGTACGCGCCGTTAAGGGAGCCATCATTTTATTTTTTTTAGCCCCGGCGTGGGTTAACTTTACGGGAGCTGGTTCCTGCTGAAAAATTCAGCCGGGAAAATAGTTCTGTAAGCTCATGATATGCCCGCGAAGCGCCTGCTTAAACTGATCTACTTATTTATCCGTACCCGGTTCAGCCTTCACAAAGACAAGGAGAATGAGGCGGCAATCGTCGAATCGATCCGGAGAGGGATCGTATTTCGCGGCATCAACGTCTGGATCCTTGTTTTCGCCGTTTTTCTTGCCTCGATCGGGCTCAACGTCAATTCCACCGCGGTCATCATCGGTGCGATGCTCATTTCCCCGCTGATGGGCCCCATCATGGGGCTCGGACTGGGTCTCGGCATTTTTGATTTCGACCTCGTCAAAGCAGCGGCAAGGAACCTCGCGATCATGGTGGGCGTGAGCCTGGCGACGTCCACGCTGTATTTTGCGCTCAGCCCGCTCAGCCAGGCCCAGTCGGAGCTGCTCGCGCGCACCCACCCCACGATCTGGGACGTGCTGATCGCGCTGTTCGGCGGCCTGGCGGGAATCGTGGCCGGCTCCTCCAAAGAAAAAGGCACCGTGATCCCCGGCGTGGCCATCGCCACCGCGCTGATGCCCCCGCTCTGCACCGCAGGCTTCGGCCTCGCCACAGGCAACTTCACGTTTTTCATCGGCGCGTTTTACCTCTTCTGCATCAACGGCGTTTTTATCAGCGTGTCCACGCTGGTCGTCGTTCGCCTGCTGAAGTTCAGCAAACGGACGTTCGTGGATAAACGACGGGAAATGCGGATCAGGAACACGATTTCCCTGATCGTCCTCATTACCGTTGTCCCGAGCATTTTCATCGCTTACCTCACCGTCCGCAAAGCAATGTTCGAGCAACGCGCGCACGAATTCATCCGGAACGAATTTTATTTCGACAAAACGGTCGTGCTCACCCGGGGCGTCGATTATGAAAACGACCGAATTGACCTTGTGCTGATCGGCGAGCCGGTCCCGGAGGACACAATTGTGCACCGGAAAGACAGGATGGGCGCATACGGCCTGGATGAAACCATGGTGCAGGTCACGCAAGGTTTCAGCGATACGATCGATGAAGGCATGCTGAAATCGGATATTCTCCGGGAAGCCTATTCGCGCAATGAAAAAGTGCTCAGCGAAAAAGACAAAGTGATCATCGCGCTGCGGCGGGAGCTGGAAGGATACAAAAAACAAACGCTCCCGGTGAAAGCGATTGCGCGGGAGCTGAAAACATTGAACCCGGACATACTTGCGCTGAGCGTGCAGCACAACGCTTATTTCAACGTACAGGAAAACAAGACGGATACGGTCACGATCGCGTATGCGAAATTCGGCAAACGCCCGCCGGCAACGGAACAGGAGAAGCTGGAAGGCTGGCTGAAAGCGCGCACGCAGGCCGACACATTGCGGCTCATTGTCGAATAATTTTTGTTTTGTGAAAGAATGCAAAAAAAGACAGCGTTGAGAAAAGTCACCGTTGTCGCTTTACGCATGTCCTATTTTTGTAACCGAAGCAATCGCTGTTTCGCTTAACGCCTGTATTGGCGCATGTCCCGGGGTTTCTCCCGGAACTGTTGATTGATCTGCTCCCGGATGGTGAGGATGTTTCTTCACGTTGGCTTTTGCAAAAGCATTTGCCGGGGGCTTGTATTCATCTTTTTTAAAATCTGAGCTATGATCAACCTCGAGACAAAGACGAAAAATTCTGCCGTTTACAAATCGTGGTCGCTTTCGAACTTAAGGCAGATCCCGCAGCTGGCAAGGTTGTCCGACGATGAGCTGTTCAAAATGGAAGTCGTCGGGAACGTTTTGCCGTTTAAGGTGAACAACTACGTCATCGATGAGCTGATCGACTGGGACAACATTCCGAACGACCCGATCTTCCGCCTCACTTTCCCGCAAAAGGAAATGCTGAATACGCTGCAGTTTGCGGAAATGGCCGAAACGCTTCGAAGCAACGCCGACAGGAACCAGCTGAAAGCCGTCGCCAACCGCATCCGCGAGCAGCTCAACCCGCATCCCGCGGGGCAGATGGAGTACAACATCCCCACGCTCGACGGCGTGCAGCTTCCCGGGCTCCAGCACAAGTACCGCCAGACCGTTTTGTTTTTTCCCGCGCAGGGACAAACCTGCCACGCCTACTGCACCTTCTGCTTCCGCTGGCCGCAGTTCGTCGGAATGGAAGGAATGAAATTCGCCATGCGCGAGACCGAACATCTCGTGGAATACGTGCGGCGTTATGAGGAAGTCAGCGACATCCTGTTCACCGGCGGCGACCCGATGATCATGAAGACGAAAATCCTGCGCGCCTACATCGAGCCCCTGCTGAACGCCGACCTGCCGAACTTACAGACGATCCGCATCGGCACCAAAGCGCTCGGCTACTGGCCCTACCGGTTCACCACCGACGACGATGCGGAAGACCTGCTGCGGCTTTTCGAAGAGGCCAGCGCGAAAGGAATCCATATTGCGCTGATGGCGCACTTCAGTCATCCTGCCGAGCTTTCCACGCCCGCCGTACAGGAAGCCATCGCGAAGATCCGCGCCACCGGCGCACAGATCCGCACGCAGTCGCCGCTGCTGCGCCACATCAACGATTCTGCCGGCGTGTGGGCGGAGATGTGGAAGAAACAGGTCGCCCTCGGCTGCATCCCGTATTACATGTTCCTCCCGCGCGATACCGGCGCGAAGGAATATTTCGAAGTGCCGCTCGTGGAAGCGTGGCAGATCTTCCGCGAAGCGTACCAGCAGGTCAGCGGCATCTGCCGCACCGTGCGCGGGCCGAGCATGTCGTGCACGCCCGGAAAGATCCAGGTGCTCGGCGTGTCGGAAATTCCTTCGGAAAAAGGCATGAAAAAAGTGATCACGATGCGTTTCCTGCAGGGACGCGATCCCGACTGGGTGGCCCGCCCGTTCTTTGCGGAATATGATCCTGCGGCGACGTGGATCGATCAGCTGAAGCCGGCGTTCGGGGAGGGGAAGTTTTTCTTCGAGGAGTAGAGGGAGATTCTAATCTCAGCGTTTTTTACGAATGTTATAAACCTCGAAGGGTTGCGCGCCGGCAGGCGCACTTGCAACCCTTCGAGGTTTTTTCGCGATATTTGCACCCCTTTCCAGGACGAAAAACGTAAATTTTCAACGCTCAAATAACATCTCCCAATGTCAGAAGGAAGACAAATTATTTTTTCAATGGTCAACGTGTCCAAGATCTACCCGCCGCAGAAGCAGGTGCTCAAGGACATTTATCTCTCGTTTTATTACGGCGCCAAGATCGGCGTCATCGGTCTCAACGGTTCGGGCAAATCGTCGCTGCTCCGCATCATTGCGGGGATGGACAAGGACTACATCGGCGAAGTGCATTTTTCGCCCGGCTACACCATCGGCATGCTCGAGCAGGAGCCGAAGCTGGACGAAACGAAGACCGTGATGGACATCGTGAAGGAAGGCGTGAAGGAGATCAACGACACGCTGCGGGAATACGAAGAGGTGAACAATAAGTTTTCCGAGCCGATGAGCGATGACGAGATGAACAAGCTCATCGAGAAGCAGGCCCGCCTTTCCGAAAAGATCGAGCAGCTCGACGCGTGGAACATCGAAAGCCGCCTCGAACGTGCCATGGACGCCCTGCAATGCCCCGACGGCGATACGCCGGTGAGCGTGCTTTCCGGTGGCGAGCGCCGCCGCGTGGCCCTGTGCCGCCTGCTCCTCCAGCAGCCCGACGTGCTCCTCCTCGACGAGCCTACCAACCACCTCGACGCCGAATCGGTGCTGTGGCTGGAAAACCATTTGCAGAGCTATCCCGGCACGATCATCTCCGTGACGCACGACCGTTATTTCCTCGACAACGTCGCCGGCTGGATCCTCGAGCTCGACCGCGGCGAAGGAATTCCCTGGAAAGGCAATTATTCGGAATGGCTCGATCAGAAAGCGAAGCGCCTCGCGCAGGAGGAAAAGGGCGAGAGCAAGCGCCGCAAAACGCTGGAGCGCGAGCTCGAGTGGGTGCGCAAAGGCCCCAAAGGCCGCCAGTCCAAATCCAAAGCCCGTCTCGCCAACTACGAGAAGATGCTCAGCGAGGACGTGAAGTCGAAAGACGAAAAGCTCGAGCTCTTCATCCCGAACGGCCCGCGCCTCGGCAGCGAGGTCATCGAAGCGGTGAACGTGACGAAAGCGTTCGGGGATAAAGTGCTTTACGAAAACCTCAACTTCAAATTGCCGCCCGCAGGCATCGTCGGCATCATCGGCCCGAACGGCGCCGGCAAGACCACGCTCTTCCGCCTCATCATGGGCGAGCAGCAGCCCGACGCCGGCGAATTCAAAGTCGGCCCCACGGTGAAAGTGGCGTACGTCGACCAGGCCCACGCCGACATCAACCCCGAGCACACCGTGTTCGAAGCGATCACCGGCGGAACGGAATACGTCGAGCTGTCCGGCCACAAGCTGAACTCCCGCGCGTACGTGTCGAAGTTCCAGTTCGCCGGGCAGGACCAGGGCAAAAAAGTGAAAGTGCTTTCCGGCGGCGAGCGCAACCGCCTTCACCTCGCGCTCACGCTGCGCTCCGGCGCCAACGTGCTGCTCCTCGACGAGCCGACCAACGACATCGACGTGAACACGATGCGCGCCCTGGAAGAAGCGCTGGAAAATTTCGCCGGCTGCGCCGTGATCATTTCCCACGACCGCTGGTTCCTCGACCGCGTTTGCACGCACATCCTCGCGTTCGAAGGAAATTCGCAGGTGTATTATTTCGAAGGCACGTTCTCCGAATACGAAGAGAACAAGAAAAAGCGCCTCGGCGATACGGAGCCGAAACGTTTCCGGTATAAGAAACTTGCCGTCTAATTAAAACCACACCACCATGAAAAAACATCTTCTCATCCTCGGCATCGCAGGCGCAGCGCTGATCTCCGCCACGACGGTGAAAATGGCCTGCACAGACCTCGAACAGCTAGTGACAGGCACCGTTTACACGATGACCTCTTACGATGCGAAATCGAAAGTGCAGGGCACGACCATCACGACCGTGAAGAAAGTGGAAAAAGGTCCGGCCTCGGTGACCGCCGAAATGGACATGGTGATGAAGGACCAGAAAGGAAAAGATGCCGGCACGGCGACCACGTCGATGAAATGCGAGGACGGAAAAATTTCCATCGACATGAAAAACTTCATCTCCCCGCAGATGCAGGCGTCCAACAAGGACATGCAGATGACGTTCGAAGGCGACATGCTCGAGTACCCGTCCGACATGCCTGTGGGCGGAACGCTTCCCAACGCAAAAATGATCATGCACGCATCGAGCGACGGAAAAGAAGTGATGACGACCACGATCAACATCACCGACCGGAAGGTGCAGGCGAAAGAGAGCCTCACCACGCCCGCCGGCACCTGGGAGTGCTACAAGATCACGTACACGATGGACATGAACATGATGGTCGGCTCGATGAACATGCCCGGCATGAAACCCATGCAGGCGGTGGAATGGTTCAGCCCCAAAGTCGGAGCCGTCCGTTCGGAGACCTGGAAGAACGGGAAGCTCGAAGGCTACACGGAATTGACAGAGTTGAAGAAACCCACGCAATAATTTTACCATGCGCACGCTCCCGGCATTTCGGATCATTCTGCCGGGAGCGGTGTGCGTGCTGCTCTCCTTCGCATGGGCATTCGCACCCGCGGACCCCGCTTCCTGGTTCGTCCGCGATTGGGTGTTCGATTACGCCTACTATGACAACTCCGGCCAGTGCATCGGTCGCGCGAACGCCCGGGTGAAGCAAGTGTACGAGCGCAACGACACGACCTTCTCCGAATCCAGCGTGGTGTTTACCGATGAAGCCGGGAAAATGACGGGCCTCGGCGCATTTTATTACGCAAAAGATTCCTCCTCCTTCATTTCCGAAATGACGAACCTGCTTCCCCCGAAGATCAAATACGATAACGTGGAAGATGTGCGCATCACCGGGAAATCCCTCAATTACCCGCTCAGCCTCGATACCGGCATGTCGCTCAACGGCACGACAGCCACGATGAAATTCGTCCGCCCCGGGCAGAACAGCATCATGCTGTACGAAGTGGTCAACCGCAAAGTCGCCGGTAAAGACAGCGTGGAAACCGAAGCCGGGAAATTCGCCTGCTGGGTGATCACGTACGACGAGCACATCAAACCCGTCACCGGCGCAAAGCAGCAGAAGAAACCGCGCGTCCGCGAAGTGAAAGAATGGTACAACGCTCAGTATGGCGTGGTGAAAGCGGAGTACAGGCGCGACGGCGATGTGGAAATGGTGCGCGTGCTGGCTGGGGTGAAGCATTAACGGTTGTCGGTTGTCCGGGGTTGTCGGTTGCGGCTTCGCCGCTGGGTTGTCAGTTGTCAGTGGCGGGTTCGCCGCTTTGATTGTCGGTAGCTGCCCGCGCATATCCTCGATGCACGGACAATCCCGACAACCGACAACTGACAACCGACACCCCCCGGACAACCGACAACTGACAACCGTTTTTCCCTACCTTCGTAAGCGATTTTCATCCCATTTATGGCTTCCCAGAAACCTTCTGTACCCAAAGGCACGCGCGACTTTTCACCCGAAGAGATGGTGCGCCGCAATTACATCTTCGACACCATTCGTTCCGTGTTCAAAAAGTACGGTTACCAGCCGATCGAAACGCCTGCGATGGAGAATACGGAGACGTTGATGGGCAAGTATGGGGAAGAAGGCGACCGGCTGATCTTCAAAATTCTCGATTCGGGAGATTTCATTTCGAAAGTTCCATTTTCAAAAGAGTTGAACCAGACGCGCGAAAAAATGGCGGCCCTGAGCACGGCTTCGATGAACACGAAAGAAGAAGTGCTGAATGAATTCGAAAGTCTCACCGGCCTTCTGCTGCGCTGGGTCGACATCGGTCTCAGCTCACACAAGCTCACCGGCTATATTTCCGAAAAAGCTCTCCGCTACGACCTGACCGTTCCTTTCGCCCGCTACGTTGTTCAGCACCAGAACGAAATTACTTTTCCCTTCAAACGTTACCAGGTCCAGCCCGTCTGGCGCGCCGACCGCCCGCAGAAAGGCCGCTACCGCGAGTTCTACCAGTGCGACGCCGACGTGATCGGGAGTGATTCCCTCATCAACGAAGTGGAGCTGGTGCAGATGATGGACGAAGTGTTCAGCGCGCTGAAAGTTCCCGTGACGATCAAGATCAACAACCGGAAAATTCTCTCCGGCATCGCGGAAGTGATCGGGGAGAAGGAGAAGATCGTCGACATCACCGTGGCGATCGACAAGCTGGATAAGATCGGCGTGGACGGTGTGAATAAAGAATTGCGGGAAAAAGAAGTGGCGGAAAGTGCAATTGAAAAATTACAACCGCTCATCACGTTCACCGGCGGCTATGCCGAAAAGATCACGCTGCTGGAGCAAATGCTCACTGCTTCTGAAATTGGCAAAAAGGGAATCGAAGAAATCAAATACGTTTTCGAGACAGCGAACAACTTGAAACTCGAAACTTCAAACCTCGAACTCGACATCACACTCGCACGCGGCCTCAACTACTACACCGGCGCCATCTTCGAAGTGAAAGCCAACGCAGGAACGTTGACCAGCTCCATCACCGGCGGCGGCCGCTACGACGACCTAACTGGCATTTTCGGTCTTCCCGGTCTTTCCGGCGTAGGCATCTCTTTCGGCGCCGACCGCATCTACGACGTGCTGAATGAATTGAACCTGTATCCCGAATCCGTCACCGCCGGCACACGTTTGCTCTTTGCGAATTTCGGGGGAGAAGACGAAACGCATTGCCTGAAGCTGCTGAAACAAGTGCGCGCCGCCGGCATCAGCGCCGAAATTTATCCCGACGCGGTGAAGATGGGCAAGCAATTCAAATACGCCGACGCGAAAAAAATTCCCTTCGTCGCCATCATCGGCGAGAACGAACGCAAAGGCGGATTCGTCACGCTGAAAAATATGGAGACGGGCGAACAGCAGCCGGTAAATGAAACCGAGCTGGTCAGTAAGATAAAATGATTTTCGCCGCAGAGGCGCAGAGGACGCAGAGCCTCCGCGTACTCCGCGCCTCTGCGGCAAATTTTTTTTAAATGCACCACGAACTTTGTCCCACCAAACCCCTCACGCTCGAGACCATCGCGAAGCTCCTGCGCGAGCTGCCCCCGCTGAAGCTTTCCGCCGAAGCGGGAAAACGCGTCGCTTACGCGCACAAACGTCTCGGTGAAATTGTCGCCGCGGCGGAACGCCCGATCTACGGCATCAACACCGGTTTCGGCGACCTGAAAAATCAGCGCGTCGCCGGTGAAGAGCTCGGCCAGCTCCAGGCCAACCTCGTCATGTCGCATGCCTGCGGCGCGGGCGATCCCGTTCCCGTGGAAGTCGTGCGCCTCATGCTGCTGCTGAAGATACAGGGGCTCATCCACGGCAACTCGGGCGTGCAGCCGGAAACGGTACAGCTGCTCATCGCGTTCTGGAACAACAACATTCTTCCCGTCGTGTACGAGCAGGGCTCGCTCGGCGCTTCCGGCGATCTCGCGCCGCTTGCGCACCTCGCATTGCCACTGCTCGGCAAAGGCGAAGTGAACAGCTACGGCACGATCCGCCCCGCCGCCGACGCGCTTGCCGAGCATAACCTTCAGCCGGTGCGCCTGCAGGCCAAAGAAGGTCTCGCCATTCTCAACGGCACGCAGTTCATGAGCGCGTGGGCCGTCCGTCATCTCCTGCATGCGCGAAATATTCTCGACGCTGCCGACACGATCGGCGCGCTTTCCCTCGACGCGTTCGACGGGTTGAAAGAACCTTTCGATCCGCGCCTCCACGACATCCGCCCGCATCCCGGGCAGATCGCGGCCGCTTCGCGCATCCTCGCGCTGATCGAAAACAGCCCCATCGCGAACAAACCGGTGGACAAAAAGAGCGACGTGCAGGACCCGTATTCCTTCCGTTGCATGCCCCAGGTGCACGGCGCTTCCCGCGATGCGTATGCGTACGTTGAGCGCGTGGTGCTCACCGAGATCAATTCCGTGACCGACAATCCCACGCTCTTCCCGCAGCACGGCGACATTCTTTCCGGCGGGAATTTCCACGGCCAGCCGCTTGCGCTCGCGCTGGATTTTCTCGCCATCGCGCTCGCGGAGATCGCCAGCATTTCCGAGCGCAGGACATTTTTGCTCATCGGCGGCCGCCGCGGGTTGCCCGCGTTTCTTGTCGCGAAGCCCGGGCTTAATTCCGGCTTCATGATCCCGCAGTACACCGCCGCTTCCATCGTCAGCCAGAACAAGCAGCTCTGCACGCCCGCTTCGGTGGATTCCATCGTTTCCTCCAACGGGCAGGAAGATCACGTCAGCATGGGCGCGAATGCAGCCACGAAATGCGCGCGCGTGGTGCGCAACGTGGAATGCGTGCTCGGCATCGAGCTGATGACGGCGGCGCAGGGGCTCGACTTCCGCATGAAGCTGGAAAAGATGTCGACCTCGCCGCAATTGCTCCGGTTGCATGAAGCGTTCCGCAAAGAGGTTCCTTTCCTCGAAGCCGACCGCGAGCTTTACCCGTTCATTGCCGCCGGCGAAAAATTCGTCCGCGATTTCGATTTTTCCGCATGATGCGCAACTTGTTTTTCCTGCTGGCCCTGTGCCTTTCGCTCCGCGCAGGGAGCACGTGCAACTGCACGCTGATCCCGGTGAGCGATAACGCGGTCGCGCCGTACGAACTGATCTTTACAGGAAAAGTCGTTTCCGTTTCCGGCTGCGATAAAACGGCGAAGGCGACGTTCGAGATACAGGAATTGTACCTCGGGAAAAGTTTCAACACCATCGAGATCGACTTCGACTGCAGCTCGGATTGCAAAATGACATTCGCTCCCGGCGAGACCTGGTTGGTTTACTGCACCTATGAAGCGTACGGAAAAGCAAAAACGGAATATTGCAGCCACACGCGAAAGTTGTATGCCGACGAAGAGAACGACCTGAACACGATCGGTCACGGCATGACGTTCTCCGAAGAGCAGGCCTGGCTGAAGCAGAAGTTCGGCGTGCAGGCATTGAACGACGAAAGCATGGCCGTCGACATGCACCACAAGAATATCATCCCGACAGGCTACTCCGTGCTCTGGTATCTCGGTATCGGCCTGGTGGTGGTTGTCGCCGCATATTTTCTTTCCCGCAGATTTTTTCGCTGATGAGCAAAGACCGTTTTTCCATTTACAAGCATCATCCCTGGCACGGTGTTTCGCCGGGTGAGGAAGTTCCGGGCATTGTCACCGCGTTCATCGAGATCGTTCCCGGCGATTCGGTGAAATACGAGATCGACAAAACGTCCGGCTACCTGAAGATCGACCGGCCACAGTTATTCTCCAACGTGCCGCCCGCGCTGTACGGTTTCATCCCGCAAACCTATTGCGGCGATTCCATCGCGGAATACTGCGCGAAAGAATCGGGCCTGGAAGTGAAAAAAGGCGACGGCGACCCGCTCGACATTTGCGTGCTGTGCGAGCGTCCTGTAACGCACGGCGACATTTTGCTGCGCGCCGTTCCCATCGGCGGGCTGCGGATGGTCGACAAAGGCGAAGCGGACGACAAGATCATTGCCGTGCTCGTGAACGATCCGGCTTATTCGGAATACAAAGACATTTCAGACCTGCCGAAGCCGCTGCTCAACCGGCTGCGCCATTATTTCCTGACCTACAAAGCGATTCCCGGTGAAACGGGCCAGTCTGTCCAGATCGCCGCCGTTTATGATCGCGCTTCCGCGCACGAAGTGATCCGCCGGAGCATGGACGATTACCGCACACTTGTCAGCAGAAATGACCGTTAGAGGCTGTTTAAAGATTAGATTTTAAAATTATTATGAGCGGATTTTTGAGCCAGACGAGACGCCTTTCGCAGGCCATATCGGAGAGAATCTGGTCAAGAAAGGCAACGAAGTATGGCTCAAAAAGACGCATAAGAATTTTAAAAGATGATCTTTAAACAGCCTCTGAAGTTGTCGTATTGTTCCTTTTCATCTAAAGCTTCCCGCTTCAGGGGCTTATTCCTTACCTTTAAACGGTACCAGCCCCTTTTATGAACGTGAATTCTCCTGTGGGAAGGTTTCCCGGTATTGTGTTGCTTTTCCTGGCTGTTTTTGCCGGCGCATTTTCATTGCGCGCGCAGCAATACAATTTCCTCCGCTACTCCGTTCAGAACGGGCTGCCGCAGTCGCGGGTCAGCTGCGTGTTCCAGGATAATGCGGGGTTCATGTGGATCGGCACGGAAGCGGGCGCGAGCCGTTTCGACGGCCATGAGTTCGAAACGTTCGACGCGGCGAACGGTTTGCCCGGGAACCTCGTAACGGCGATCACGGAAACAAAAGACGGCATCATCCTCGGCACCGACAGCGGCGTTGCGGTGTATTATGCAGGGCGCTTCACGCTTTACCGCTCGGACCCGCTGAAAAATTTTTCCGTCATCAACACGTTCTTCACCGGCCTCGCCGATGAGCTGGTGCTGGCCACCGACAAAGGACTTTACCGTTTCGAAAAAGGAACGTTCACGCACATCATCACCGGCACGCCGCTCGACCAGCTCCCGGTAAAGACCGGTTACCGCGATTCCCGCAACACGCTCTGGGTGGGAACGGAAAGCAACGGCTTGTTCCAGCTGAAATATCTCAACGGCCGCTACACCAACAGCCCTTTCCCCGAACAGGAACGCATCGTCAACGCAAACATCCGCGGCCTCGTGGAAGTGACTCCCGGCGTCATGTGGATCGCTACGTCAGGCGACGGCCTGTTTTCGCACGACGGGCAAACGCTCAATACGTTGCAATTGCCTGCAAAAGTGGAGACACGTTTTTTTTCCAGCCTTCATAAAGATCCGAAGGGCGACATCTGGCTGGGCACATGGGGAAATGGCGTCGTGCATTACACCGGTTCCGTTTTCAAAGTGTACAACAAAGAGAACGGTCTCGGTGATGACATTGTTACCTGTGTAAGCTCCGACAGGCAGGGCAATACCTGGTTCGGAACATTTTCGGCGGGCCTGATCTTTTTTTACGGCGACCAGTTCACGTCGCTGACCGTTAAAGACGGTTTGCCGGATAACAACATTCGCAGCATCGTCGAAGATGACGAAGGCAACATGTGGTTCGGCACGCTTTCCGGGATTGTGCGGTATGACGGGGCGGACGTGCAGACGTGGACCGCGAAGAACGGGCTGAGCTACGAGCGCATCGGCGCGCTGGCGACGGACGGGAAAAAGATCTTCGCCGGTTGCATGAACGGTGACGTCGCGGTGATCGAGAACGGGAATGTAACAGTGTACACGCCGCCTGCAGGGATGGAAGTGGGAGAGATCATCAGCATGCTGTACACGCGCGACGGATCGGTGTGGATGGGAACGACACGTAACGGCTTATTCCGTTTTGTCAGCGGGAAGATCGAACCCGTGAACACCGGGAATACGTTGCTGCGAAACCCGATCTGGTCCATGTACGAAGCTGACGATGGCGTGATCTGGCTGGGCACGGGAAAAGGCGTGTTCCAGATGGAGAACGGGAACGCGGTGAAACCTTTTGCGAACAACAAAACACCTCCGCCGCTTCCCATATACGGCATCCAGGGCGACGCGTCGTATATCTATTTCAGCACCCAGCGCAGCGGCATCTGGCGCTACAACAGGGAAACGCATCGCTACCAGCTGCTCGACAAAACGGAAGGGCTCGGCAGCAATTTCACAAAAGGACTCCTGCGCACCGGCAACACAATGTACGTGACCACGATGCTCGGCATGGACAGGATCACGTTCAATCCCGATACACACCAGGTGCGGCACTTCTGGTACAGCGACGGGATCGGCACGAACAATTTCAATGTCGGCGCGATCTGGATCGGGAGCGACGGACGCGTCTGGCTGGGCTCCACCGACGGCGTGATCATCTACACGCCTACCGTCGAACGCAACAACCTGACGGCGCCGCACGTGGAGATCAAGCAGGTGCTGCTGTTCAACCAGCCCACCGACTGGAGCGAATACACCGACAGCGTGATGCGCAACGGACTGCCCTTCTCGCCGACGCTTTCGTACGACCAGGACCAGGTGACGTTCCGTCTTGCCGGCATCCAGTTCGGCGCGGGCGTCAACGTGCGTTACGAATACATGCTCGAAGGATTGGAAAGCGACTGGAACACGCTGGCCGACGGAAATTCAGTGAGCTATTCCAACCTGCCGCCCGGCGATTACCGCTTCATCGTGAGGGCCGGCAACAGCAATAACCTGTTCAGCGAGCCGTACGCTTTCAGCTTCACGATCAACCCGCCGTTCTGGGGGACGTGGTGGTTCTTCCTCGTCGTCATCGCTGTGCTGTCAGTCATCGGCATCCTGCTCATCTTTTTGTACCGCCGTTTTCGCACCGAATTCATCCGCCGCCACAAATCATTCGCGGATTACATGCTCAACACCGGCCGTACGCTGCTGATCGTTGCGGGCGTGCTGTATCCCGTCGCCGGTTTTGTCTGCCACCTGTTCATACCCGAAGTGAAAATGCAGCCCGGCGTGCAGCTCACGCTCGGCCTTGTCCTGCTCGGCGCCGGCGTTTCGACGTTTTATTCTGCCGCTGCGCGGAAATATGTCGGGTGGCTCTCGCAGCTCGGTTATAGCCTGCTGCTCATACACCTGCTGTACATCAGCCACCTCAACGAGCTGCATCCCGTAACAGTGGCCATGCTCGCGGTAACGCTCGGCGCAGGCGGCATCGTGCTCGACAACATCCGCACGACATCCATTTTCTCCGCCATCCTCGTGATCGTTGCAGGACTGCTGGTTTACAGCAACGGTGACGAAGCGCTGTTCAACCGGTGGATCTTCCTGTTCATGGTTGTTGTCTGCCAGGTCATCGTCTTCATCAACGTGATGTCGCGCACGAACCTGTTCAACCGCCTTGTCTTTGCCGATACGACGATCAACAATTCGCGCAGCCTCGTGATCGCGGCAGGAGAAGACGGGAAGATCATCTTCGTCAGCAGGAGCGTGAAAACGCTGCTCGGCTATACCGAAGAGGAAGTCATGGGCGATGCGTGGTGGAAGATCCGCACGGACGACCCGGAAGAGAACCGCCGCATCCGCGAGCAGATCGTTTCCAGCACAGGCACGACACCGACGTATGTTTCCGCGATCAAGGCGAAGAACGGTGCGATCAAGTGGATGCAGTGGGTGGATACCGAGATGGAAGGCGGCATCAAAGTGGGGATCGGGCTCGACGTCACTGATCGCCGGGAAATGGAAGAGCGTTACCGCCATATCGTGGAAGCGGCAACGGACATTATTTACACGGCCGACCATCGCGGAAATTTCACGTACATCAACGACGTTGCATCGAAGATCACCGGCTACAGCCGTGAAGATCTTATCGGGCGCCATTTTACGGAGGTTGTGCGGCACGACTGGAAGGACGAGGTGAAATCGTTTTACCAGAAACAATTCGGGAAACGCAACGTCAGCACGTATCTCGAATTTCCCATTGTCAGCAATGTCGGTGAAACGATCTGGCTGGGACAAACGGTGCGCATCCTTTTCGACGATGTGCGGCCTTCGCTCATCCGAGGCTTCCAGGCCATCGCGCGCGACATCACGGAGAAGAAACGTTACGAGGAAGAGCTGGAGAAGCTTTCGCTCGTGGCCAGCGAAACGATCAACGGCGTGCTGATCTGCGACCCCAGCGGAAGCATCGAATGGGTGAACGACGGCTTTACACGCATCACCGGCTATACGCTCGCCGAAGTGACGGGAAAGCTGCCCGGCGACGTGCTGGCCGGCAATCGTACGGACATTTCGGCGATCACGGAAGTGCGGGAACAGTCGCGCAATGCGGAAGGTTTCCATAAAGAATTCCTGGTTTATCATAAAGACGGTTCCGAGCTGTGGATCGCGGTTTCCAATACGCCGATCGTCGATGAGCACGGGCGCATCCTGAAGCAGATCGAGATCTTCAACGACATCACGGAGAAAAAACATTACGAGATCCAGCTCAACAAATATTCCGCGCGTCTCGAAACGCTCAACATGGCCAAGCAGGAGCTGCTCCGCTGCCAGAACGCGGAAGAGGTCGCGCAGCACGTGCTGGGCAGTCTCGCGCAGCGCATCACCTACCTGAAGCGGATCTCGCTTGCGCTGTTCGACGAGCACGACGGTTATGCGGAAATGCTGTTTATCCTCCGCGGGGGTGACGCCCAGGTCGGGCGGATCATCATGCCGCTCGAAAGTTTCCGGAGCCTGCCGTACCTGAAGAAAAACCAATACTACGCGGTCGACGACCTCGCCGCGCAGAAACAGCTTTCGGAATCCGACAAGGAAAATCTCGAGGCCGGCGTGCATTCCTATCTCGTAATGCCGCTGTATTCCCACGGCGCGCTGCTCGGCTCGGTGAACATCGGAGCCGCCGTTCCGAATGCGATCAGCGACGACGACATCGAAATGGTGCGCGAGGTGGCCGACGCGATGGCCAACGCGCTCCAGCAGATGCGCTACCGCCAGATCATCGAACAGAAGAACGCCGACATTTCCGCCAGCATCCTTTATGCGCGGCGCATCCAGGATGCCATTCTCCCGCCGGAAGAAATGCTGCGCGAGCACATGGGCGACCTGTTCGTGCTGTACCGCCCGAAGGACATGCTCAGCGGGGATTTCTACTGGGCGGAAGAGCGTGGCAATTATACGTTCCTCGCCGTCGTCGATTCCACCGGCCACGGCGTTCCCGGCGCGCTGCTGAGCCTGATGGGGCAGAATTTATTGAACCAGGCCGTGCACGAACGCCACCTCGTGCGCCCCGCGGCGATCCTCGATTACCTGAACGCCGGCATCCAGCACACGCTGAACCAGTATAAAAAAGCGGGCGAACTGCGCGACGGCATGGACATCTCGCTCTGCGTGTTCGAGCACAACACGATGAAGATGCAATTTGCCGGCGCCATCAATCCCATGTACATCATCCGCGACGGCATGCTCATCCAGTCGAAAGGGAACCGCTTTTCGATCGGCAGCTATTTCGACAACCGCATGCGCCCGTTCACCAACCAGGAAACCGAACTGCAGCACAATGATATCGTTTACCTTTTCACCGACGGTTACCCCGACCAGTTCGGCGGCGAGTTCGACCGCAAGCTTTCCCACCGCCGTTTCCGGGAAATGCTGATGAGCATTCACAACGAGGAAATGTCCGTGCAGAAGCGCATGCTGGAAGAACAGCTGAACGTCTGGATGCAGGGCAGCGTGCAGACCGACGATATCTGCGTGATCGGCATTCGCATTAAAAAGAAAAACTGATGAAGGAACTGGAAGTTTTATTCGAAGACAATCACCTGATCGCGATCAACAAACGCGCCTCCGATATCGTCCAGGGCGACCGTACCGGCGATGTCCCGCTGAGCGAATACGTGAAGCGCTACCTGAAGGAAAAATACAAGAAGCCGGGCGAAGTGTACCTCGGCACCATTCACCGCCTCGACCGGCCCGTGAGCGGCGTGGTGCTGTTTGCAAAAACCGACAAGGCGCTGACACGCATGAACGAGCTGTTCCGCACCCGTGACGTGAAAAAAACGTACTGGGCGATCGTGGCGGACAAGCCTGAACCGGAAAGCGGGGCGCTGGTGCATTACATGAAAAAGAACGAAGAAGCGAACAAGTCCTACGCCACGAAGCACGAGATCCCCGGCTCCCTGCGCGCCGAGCTGGAATACAAGCTCATCGCCGCTTCCGACCGCTATTTCCTGCTCGAAGTGCTGCCGCACACCGGCCGCCACCACCAGATCCGCGTACAGCTGGCCTCCATCGGCTGCATCATCAAAGGCGACCTGAAATACGGCGCGCCCCGCTCCAACAAAGACGCGTCGATCTGCCTGCACGCCCGCAAGCTGGAATTCCTCCACCCGGTGAAAAAAGAGCCGGTGGAAATTATTGCCCCGGTACCGGAAGATAACCTCTGGAAGGCTATGGCGGCGCTCACGGAAAAGTAGGACTTAGGTCTTAGGGATTTCATTGATTCCGGTCTTTTATTGTTGTGACCCTGCACACGGCCTAAATCCTAAGTCCTAATACCTAAGTCCTAATACCTAAGTCCTAATACCTAAGTCCTAATACCTAAGTCCTATACCTAAGTCCTAATACCTAAGTCCTTTTACAAACTTTCACAATCACCGCACACCCAAACTTCTTACCTTTAAGCGTACGGGAAATCTCGCCCGTTTTATGCTTTTACGGCGCCTGCAATATTTGTCGAATTATACGGTTGTCCGCTGGCAGCTCCTGCTCAGCGCGCTCATGGTTTTGATTGCAGGCCGCTGGTTAAAAAGTCAATACGGGGAAACGATCGGGGAACCGGAAGCCACTGATCTCTGGCTCGTCATGAGGGGATTTATTTCGATCCTCTGGGGCGTGTTGGCTGTGCTTTTCGGGTTCAGCATTTTTACAAGCGCAGCGGCATGGCTCTTTTTTGTGTTCCGTGCGCGGAATAAAAAGATCGGGCTGCAGACGCAGTTCGGGGAAGGACAGAAAGCGGAAGCCGGTTTTGTGCCGGTGACGATCACGGTGCTGGGCGTGTTCAGGCCGTTCCTCGGGTCGGTGAGGGCGAGATTGGTTTTTACCGGGAAAAAATTGTCGGAGCCGATCGTGCTGGATAAAACGATATACAAGCCGAAAAGCATTTCACGCCATGCCATCAGCGGCACGGGGAAAACCCTGCTGCACGATCGCGGGATCTATGACGTGGAAGAAGTGCAGCTCCAGTTCTGCGATTTGTTCCGGTTCATCGCGATACCGTATACGATGCACGTTTCGCAACAGCTCTACACATTGCCGCAAGAGCAGAAAGCGCTCGAGGTGAAAGCGCAGCCGAACACCACGGAAGAGCAGACGCACCGTATTGAAATTCCGAAACGGGTGGAAGGGGAATACATCAATTACAAAGATTTCGAGACCGGCGACGATGTGCGGCGGATCGTGTGGAAGATCTACGCGCGGAGCGGGAACCTCGTGGTGCGCATTCCCGAAACGATGGACCCGTATGCGTCGCACTTGTATTTCTACGCCAGCTTTTACAACGGGATGAACGAATCGCCCGAAGGACATTTCGAGACCGAGCTGCTGAACTGTTACAAAGACAAAGTGCGCAACCTGTTCGAAGCATTGCAGAAAAACGGCTTCGACGTTCGCATCCCGCACGACCAGGAAGTGCCGAAGCTTTCGGGAATGAGCGATAAGAAGAACGAGCTGTTCCACATCGCCGCGGCGGGCTGGCAGAAAGACAAACCGCCTGCGCTGTTCGTCCATTCCGGGAAAGCGGCTTTCGTTTGTGTTTCTTCGCTTGTACCCGTTTCAGAAATTGCGCAGCTGCTCAACGATCTTCCGCTCAACGTGCCCATCGTCGCCGTGAAAATGTCCGACGCGATCCGTTCGCCGTTCAGCGTGAAGCTTAAGAATATTTTCTTCCGCCCCGAACGCCTGCCTGCCGACAAGCTCAGCCAGCCCTGGCTGCTGTCGCCGCTGCGCAGCCGGCTGCAGAAGAACGAACGCGAATTATCGATGCTGTTCCAGCGCAGGGGCAACAGCTGGGTCATTCCCTGCTCCGACAAGTCATGAGTGTTCACGAACATACACGAAGAACGATTTTGCAGCTGGGCATCCGGCTGCTCTTCGTCGTTGTGCCGACGATCGTGATCGGCTACGTGACGCTGGGTTTCCTGAACGCGTCTTACACCGCGCTGGCGACAAACGTGCTTTCGCAGGCGCTGTTCTTCGGGCTGGGATTGACCGCCGCGTACATCCTTTATTTCTACCGCGCGCGTTTCGTCGTCACGTTCATCCTGCTTATCCTGCTTTACTGGCTCATCGAGTGGATCATCAACCACATGCCGGGCGAGTTCGAGATGTTCTTCACCATGGCGAGGTTCAAGCTGTATTCCACGCTCTTCATCGCCGGGTGGATCTTCGGCTACCTGCTCGCGGTTCCGCTGCGCGTATTCGGGATGCTCATCGCACACAACCGTCACGCCTACATCATTATTTCCACGCTGCTCGCGCTGGTCACGATCACGTCCGTTTCCGATACCGGCGAAGACATCACCACGGAGTACGTCGCCATTCACCTGCTGCCGGTATTTCTCTACGCGATGTACATGCTTTTCATTTCCCCGCGCCTGGTCGATTCGCTGGAAATGGATGCAAAGCAGGCGGGACGGCTTTCACTGCGGGCGCTCGCATTCCTTGTGCTGGTGGCGGGAACATTCTGGCTCGTCGACTATTTGAACGAACCCGAACTGAGGAAGATCAGGGAAGAGCTGGAGCAGCGGAACGGGAAAGACAAAGACGGGAACAACGGCCCCGACGGGTACGACGAGCGGAAAGGTTTGCTGGAACGCGGCAACAAAGGGGATAAAAAAGGCGACAAAGGAAAAGGCGGGAAGGATCCGAAAGAAGGCGGCGAAGATGGTGACGACGGCGAATCCGGCTACAAGCTGAAAGACACGATGACCATGAGCGATCGCATGAGCCAGGCGGATTACGTCATGTTCTGCAGCAAGCTCAAGAATTATTTTCCCGACGGCTCGCCCAAGCCGCTTTATTTCGTTTACCATTACCTCACCAAATACGACGCGCAGAAAGAGAGCTTCGTGCGCGACCCGATGATGCCGTTCTTCGACGAGCTCAACGTCGACCCTTCCTCCCTGCCGATGTACCGCTCGAAAACGGACAGCACGGTGATCAAAAATTCCCTCGCGACCAAAAAGAGAAAAGTCGTTGAGACCGAAGTTTTCGTTTCGTCGAATACCTGGAAACACGCGCTGCTCGCGCCTGCCGGGGCGTTCTATTGCCAGACGATCCCCGTCGACAGCAGTTACGGAAAAATGTTCCGGTCGGCCTACAAAGTGAAATCCTACGCGTCCGATCTCAACAACGCATACTTCGTGTACAACCCTTCCGCGAACCCGATGCTGGAGGCATACCAGGAAGAACGTTACGACGAGCTGCGGTCCGTGAAGAATTACAATGGAACGGATTCGTCCTTCTACGTGTATTACACGCAAATGCCGAAAGGCGTCCTGTACGATTCCATCGACGCGCTCGCCAAACGCATCACGGCGAACGCGAAAACGCCTGTCGACAAAGTGCTGGCGATCCGCGATCATTTCCTGCAAACGGATAAAGAAGGCAAACGCATTTTCCGCTACACGCTTACACCCGGCGCGCCCAGCGATCCGAACATCCCGAACGCATCCATGCTCGGGCATTTCCTGTTCCGCACGCATGCCGGTTATTGCACCTATTACGCAGGCGCCTCGCTTTTCCTGCTTCGCTCCGTGGGAATTCCTTCGCGCTTCACCACCGGCTTCGCAACGATCGACCGCAGCGACAAGAACAAGGGCTGGTACTGGTTTTATGCCAGCCAGGCGCACGCATGGACGCAGGTGTATTTCCCGGGCTACGGATGGCTCGACTTCGACATGACCGTCGGGAACGAGGAGCAGCGTGAAGCGCCGAGCCCCGACGGAACGCCGCCGCTGCCGCCGCCCGAGCCCTGGCTGGTGCTGGAAGGAAGAGCGGAAACCGCTGCCGATGCTGCGAAAATGCTGGACGTTTCCTTCAACAAGATCATTTTCTTCAACGAGGATTTCCGTCTCGGGGAAACGAAAACCCGCACGGTGAACGCCTCCGTCTGCCGCGTGCTGTATGGGAAAAAAGATACCACGCTGTCGGCGATCCATCCTGGCGATTCCATCATCGTCATTTCGTATGACGACATCGCAAAGGAAGTTCCCGAGCCGAGAAGCGGTGTAAGCATCGACACGCAGGTCGACGATTTCCCGAAGCCGATCATCGCCGATGAAATTCACATCCGCCCGAAACCGGAACCGGAGAAAAAGGAGAAAGAGAAAGGGGGGGGGAGGAGCCCAAAAACCGGCAAAGG
>CBIHOC010000052.1:0-30052 GCA_966211705.1 uncultured Chryseobacterium sp. | reverse complement strand
GGGGGCGGTTGAGGACGGGGGACGGGGGACGGGAAAGGGACGAGGGATGAGGGGCGGTTGGCGGGGGCGGTTGGCAGTCGCGGTTGGGGACGGGAAAGGGACGAGGGACGGAAAAGGACGGGAACACACAAATTTCGGGAAGAGCGCAGGAGCTTAGCTGCACAGGTGTGACTTTTTTAGCCCCGGGCGCAGCGGTTGCCGTGCAAAAGCGGAGCACGGGAGCAGGGGAACTTTAATGCATCCGCTGTTGCGCTTCAGAACATTTTCATCACATGCACAACAGGTCGCTCCTACGGAGCTTCTTCCGGACATTATCTTCTTTTCAATAAACAGGTCGCTCCTACGGAGCTGCATTTAATGCATCTGCTGCTGCGCTTCAAAAACAAAAATCATCTTTCACACACACAACAGGTCGCTCCTACGGAGCTTCTTCCGGACATTATCTTCTTTTCAATAAATAGGTCGCTCCTACGGAGCTTTTCCAAACACAGGAGTCGTTTTTTACAAACAGGTCGCTCCTACGGAGCTACATTTAATGCATCCGCTGCTGCGCATCAGAACTTTTCATAACACGCACAACAGGTCGCTCCTACTGAGCTATAATGAACTACCCCGCTGTAGAGCAGCGGGGTATCAAATAAGGAAAATAATTCGGTTCCATTTTCCGGACGCCGCAAGCGGCGGGGAATGAACCCTTAGAGATTCAATGAATCCGCTGTTGTGCTCCAGAACATTTTCATAACACGCACAACAGGTCGCTCCTACTGAGCTTTAGGATTCTTGCTTTTACAGATCAAAGAGCTCCGCAGGAGCGACCTGTTTGTAATACATCATCCAGCTAAATGATAAAAGCTCCGTAGGAGCGACCTGTTGCGCGTCCGGAAGGCAATTATTGTCTTCACAATCGTATCTTTCCCGTTATCCATTCATTAAGAGATAAAAAACCCATGCGCTTCTTCCTTTTTTTCCTCCTGCTTGCCGTGCCGCTGTCCGGCTTTGCACAAGCGAAAAAGATCAAAACCGATACGGCGCTCGTGGGCTGTTACCTGCTGCCGGATACGAACACGGTTTCGTTCAAGCTCATCGTGATCCATAACGGCATCGCATCGGTGGAAAAAAACGTGGCCGGGAGAAATCTTCCGCCCGATCTTTCGGCGGCGGTCATGCAGCTTCAAAAAGGCGACATCGTGCTTTACGACGAAATCACAGTTCTCGACACATCCGGCGTATTGCGCAAAGCTCCGTCGATCCGTTACGTGATCGGGATGAAAAATACGCGGCCGGCTTTACCGGAAACGCTCACGCGGGAAGCAGCGGCGGCGATGACGCTGAATGAGAACGTGGTTTCTTTCAGCGTCACGTTTGCCGATGGCGGAACGTTCTACGAATATGCATGTAAGGGAAATACCGTTTCGCCCGATGCGCAGGCTGCGCTGCTGAAGCTGGAACCGGGCACGAAGATCTTTTTCGAGAAGATCGTGGCGAGAAATGAAATCGGTAATATCAAATTTCCGAACCGGTCGTACGTGATTTGCTTACCGCGGGATTAATCCCGCGGTAAGCAAATCAATACGCACGCACATTCTTTCCTTCCACCCTTCGACTGCGCTCAGGATGTCAGGGATTAGTATGCACGCACGTTTTTCCCCTCCATGTAATACATGAAGGAGCGGTTCACCACTTTGTTGCCGCCGGGCGTGGGATAATCGCCGGTGAAGTACCAGTCGCCTTTGTGGCCGGGGCAGGCGTTGTGCAGGCCTTCGATGGTCTGGTAAATGATCTCGACCTCGGCGTTCAGGTTCGGGGGCGTGAGGAGCTCGGAAACTTTCTGGGAAATTTCTTCGGCGGAGAACGGCCTGTAAATTTCCTTCACCACGTTCACCACTTTTTCGGCGGGCAGGTCGTCCTGGGCTTTCGCCTTTTCGTACACTTCGTCGAGCAAATTTTCCTGGTACGTGTCCTTCAGCAATTCCACGGCGGCCTGGAACGCAATGAAGTCGCCCATCTTGGCCATGTCGATGCCGTAGCAATCGGGATAGCGGATCTGCGGGGCGGAAGAAACGATGATGATCTTCTTCGGTGAAAGGCGGTCGAGAATTTTGAGAATGCTCTGGCGCAATGTCGTTCCGCGCACGATGGAATCGTCGAGCATCACGAGGTTGTCCGTCGGTTTAATGACGCCGTACGTGGTGTCGTACACGTGAGAGACCATGTCGTCGCGCTGCGTGTCGCTGGTGATGAAGGTGCGGAGCTTGGCGTCTTTGAGCGCGATCTTCTCGATGCGGGGCTGCATGTTGAGGATCTCGGAAAGCTGCGGGTCGGCCACGTTCTCCATGGTGAGGATCTTGTGGCGCTTGACGGTGTTTAGGTAATGGTGCAGCCCGTCGACGAGCCCGTAGAAGGCAACTTCGGCGGTATTGGGGATGAACGAGAACACGGTGTTCTCCATGTCGAAGCCGACGGATTTCAGCACGCCGGCGGTGAGCTGGCGGCCGAGGCTTTTCCGTTCCTCGTAAATGTCTTTGTCGTTGCCGCGCGAAAAATAAATGCGCTCGAAGGAGCATGATTTTTTTTCTTTCGGCGTGCGCACCTGCTTCTCGGAAAATTCGCCGTTCTTCTTGATGATGAGCGCGCAGCCGGGCGTCAGCTCTTTGATCTCTTCGAGGGGAACGTTGAACGCGGTCTGGATCGTGGGGCGCTCGGAGGTGACCACGATCACTTCTTCGTCGGCGTACCAGAACGCAGGGCGGATGCCGTTGGGATCGCGCAGCACGAATGCGTCGCCGTGGCCGAGGAGGCCGGCCATGGTGTAGCCGCCGTCCCATTTTTTGCCGGCGTCTTTGAGGATCTGCTGGATGTCGAGGTCGCGCGCGATAAGGTCGGTGATCTCTTCGTTGGATCTGCCGGCGGCTTTGTGCTTCGCGAACTGGCGCTCCACTTCACGGTCGAGGAAGTGGCCGATCTTTTCCATCACGGTCACCGTATCGGCTTTTTCTTTCGGGTGCTGGCCGAGTTCCACGAGGTGGCGGAAGAGCTCGTCGACGTTGGTGAGGTTGAAGTTGCCGGCCACGACGAGGTTGCGCGTGATCCAGTTGTTCTGGCGCAGGAACGGGTGGCAGTTCTCGATGCTGTTGCCGCCGTAGGTGCCGTAGCGCAGGTGGCCGAGCAGCAATTCGCCGGTAAAGGCGACGTGCTTCTTGAGCCATTTCGCGTCTTTGAGGCGGTCGGGGTTTTTCTTGCTGACGTCGGCGAACTTGTCGCCGATCTTGGTGAAAATGTCTTTGATGGCGGTCGGCGTGTTGGACCGGTGGCGGCTGATGTAGCGCGTGCCGGGCGGAACGTCGAACTTGATGGCAGCCACGCCGGCGCCGTCCTGGCCGCGGTTGTGCTGTTTTTCCATCAGGAGGTACAGCTTGTTGAGCCCGTACATGGGCGTGCCGTACTTGTCGATGTAATACTGGAGGGGTTTGAGAAGGCGGATCAGGGCAATCCCGCACTCGTGCTTGATCGGTTCGCTCATGTGTGTTTTCCGGCGACCCTTTTTTCGTCTCGTCATCCCGATGGTTATCGGGACGACGAGATTATTTTATCCGTCTTCCGGAGCACAAATTTACGATTTTAGATGGCCGGAAATACGCGGAAAAACGGGAGAACGACGAGTTGCGGGATGCGGGCGGGGAGTGGGGATTTTGGGGGGATGAATGGGTTCTTTGAATCTTAATTATCGTTAAACGCAAATTTTCAAAACAACATTCCCCATGAGAGAAATTGAATGGAGCCACGAAGACACAAAGTCACCAAGATTTTCACCGTAAAACATCTCACATCCCAGAGGCATCTTTCGCCCGCTCCACCTTCTTCAGGATCAGCACCCGCTCATTCCGCGATCCCAACGCGCACCTGTATGTCGGGCCGGGACTCTTCCCGCGCTTCACCGGGTGTTTTGCGATCTTCGAATTCAGCTTTTCGTCCGACGTGTACGCCAGCATGATGCCGTTGGCGTATTGAAATGTATACCATCCGCCTTTCCCATTCTCGAGGTAGATCGACATCACATCTCCCGAGCGTTTCACCTCGAGCATCACGTATCCCTTCACCTGTTTGTTGATTGCCGTCTTGCCGATCGCCAGCAGGGGCAGCGGACCTTCGGAAATAAAAGCTTTGGCCCGGGAATTCCATTTCAACTTCAGCTGCCCGAACTGGAACATGGCCTGCCTGTTGCCTGCTTTAAGCGGTTCATTCACCGGGGCGAGCGTAGTATCGGACTGTAGATCGCGCACCATCCCGGATACAAGTCTGCCCGGAAGCGCAAACCAGGTGTCGAGCGAAACCTGGCAGGTGGATGTGTCGAGGCCGGACCGGGTAATCATCATCCACGGCGAATTGAAGCGGGTGGCCTTGTCGAGCCGTTGCTCATAGCTGAGCAGGTCGAGCCGTTGCCCATAGCTGAGCGTATCGGTTTGTACGATCGTATCGAATACGGCCGGGGCGATGAACGGCGGAGCCTGCGCACGCAAGGAAAAGCTGCACGTGAGCATGAAAAACAGGTGAAGAAAGAAATGCCGGGGTTTCATCTATCTAAAGCTAGTGAAATCAGCCGGAGTCAGAAGCCGGCGCGTTGGGAAACTATACTGCCACTACAAACTCACGTCACCCGTTTCGCATCGCTCGCATGCAGCCATTCTTCCCGCTCACATTCCGGGCAAACGTGCTTGCCGGCCTGCTTCAGCTTATCGGTGAACCCGCAAAAGACGCAGGCGTACATCCCGGGCGTTACGATGCGGCGCAGCGGCCTGTCCAGCTCTTCCGGGAGTATCGGCAACCCGGGCTTCACCTTTTCATCCGTGTAAAAAAAGATGCTGATCTTGCCCGAAGGCTCCACGTACGCCCGCTCCACCTGCCCGAGATGTGCAACGTGTTCGACCCGCAGATCGGCGTACACCTCATCCATGTTGAGCATTTCGATGCCCAGGTTTTCGACCACGAGCCGGCCGTCACGGATCAGCAGAAATTCTTTCCCTTCCACCACGTGCTCGATGTGCATGCTCCTCGAGCTGAAAAAATTGACCAGCTTGTACATCCCGATGATCACGATAAACACGAGAATGCACGGCACCAGCCCGACGTCTCTCTGGAACGACGCGTCGCCCGCCGCCGAGCCGAGCGTGATGATGAGCACGATCTCGTGGAGGTTCTGCATCACGCCCCGCATGCCGACCACGCGCAGCATGATCATGGAAACGGTAAACATCACCGCCGAACGGAGCACGACCGAGCCGAGGAAGCTCCAGTCTTCTTCGCCCATCAATAACTCATGCCAGTTAAAGGATGCCAGGATAACCATACGGTATTGAAGATTTCAATACCTGCCCGGCAGTGTACAGGAATTGCGTGTCCTATAAAGTTAGGAAAATGATCTTCACATCCTCACGCCCATCACGCACACATCGTCCACCTGCTCCAGCCCGCCTTTCCACCGCACGAATGTTTCCGCCAGCAAACGTTCCTGCTCCGCCATCGGCAGCGCGTGATTTTTCAGCAGCAATTCTTTCAGCTGGCTGTACTTGAACTTTTTCCCTTTCGGTCCGCCGAACTGGTCGGCGATGCCGTCTGAAAAAATATAAATGCAATCGCCGGGCTCGATCGCGATCGTATGGTTGGTGAATGCCTTGCGGGAATAATGACGGCCGACGGGCTGCTTGTCGGGCTTGTATTCCGTGAGCAGCCCGTTGCGGATGAGGTACAGCCCGTTGTTCGCGCCGGCGTATTCGAGCGTACGTGTTTTTTTGTCGAGGCAGCAGAGGGCGAGGTCCATCCCGTCGTTCACGTCTTCGGAGCTTTTCGAAAAATATTCTTCGAGCAGCTCCACGGTTTTATCCAGCACGAGCGACGGCTTGCGCACGCCGAGCTCTTTCACGGCTTTGCCCAGCGCATTGCTGCACACCACGCTCACCATCGCTCCCGGAACGCCGTGCCCGGTGCAATCGGCAACCGCGAAAAAGATGAGTTCTGAGGTCTGAGTCCTGGGGTCTGACTGTTGACCGTCTCTCAAAACTAAGGTCTCAGAACTCAGAACTTTTTCCATCCAATAGAAGTCGCCGGCGACGATGTCTTTCGGCTGGTAAAAAATAAAGCTGTTGGCAAAACATTCGCGAACCAGTTCTCCGGGCGGGAGGATGGCCTGCTGGATGCGCCTGGCGTAGTGAATGCTGTCGAGAATGTCTTTGTTCTTCTGCGTGATCTCGTCGTTCTTGCGGGTGATCGTGGTCTCGTATTCCGACATGGTGTTCTTGAAATAAAGTACCACGCCGAAAACGAGCACCGTGGTGCTGGCCGTTGTCAGGTAAAAGGAAAAGCGTTTCAGGGAATAATCCAGGTGCTCGAGCAGCGAATCATGGGTTTCCACCCACCATGACGCCGCGGCGAATGAACCGACGACGAACAGCAGCACCACGATCGACCACCGCGCCGACCTGAAGAGCACGAGATGAAGCGACCCGATCAGCACTGCCACGACCTGGCTTCCCGCATCTTTACCGCTGATCATGAGGATGAAAGTGGTGAAGCCGACGGAAACCACCATAAAGGCAATGCGCGAAAAACGGAAATAGCCCTTCGCGTTCAGCACCAGCGAGCCGGTCGCCAGCGCGATCGCGGCCATCACGTCGTACGCCATCACGTCCACTTCGAGCGCGAAGGCCATCGGTATATACGTGGCCAGCACCACCGAGCTGAAAAATGCGATGCGGTTGAGCAGCGACAGCTCACGCAGGTCGGCGGGATCTTCGAGTTTATCAGCCCCGATCAGGGAGATGGAGTTCCAGAGGTTTTTCAATGGAACCGAAAATAGCGTTTTTAGGCGGATGAGTGGCGCCGGATGTTAACGGGAACCCCGGCACCACTGATGTTCCTAGCAGCACTTCTGCCCGCTTCCGCCGCAGCAGCTATTGCCGCTTGCGCAGTTGCAGCTGCAAGTGCAGTTGCAGCCCGATTGCCCGGATGAGGTGTTGCAGCAGGAGGTTGAAGATTGGCCGGAGTTGCAGCAGTTGCTGTCGTTGCAGCAGGAATTGTTGTTTTCCATTTTGGTTTTGTGTTAGAAAGTTAGACTTACAACACAAAGACGACGCACCGGGAAAAAGACGCAGGGGAAAACCCAAAACCGAAAAAACAAATCCCAAAGAAGCGGCAGAAAGCCCAAACCTGGAAAAACAAATCCCAAAGGCCGGCGGCATACTTTGGGAGTTGTTTGTTTGATCCTTTTGAAATTTCTTATTCGCAGCCGCAATCCGTTTTGCATTCCCTTTCGATAATGTTGCCGTATTTATCCGCATGCACGTTGCAGCACTCGGCGAACAGCTCATGCAGCTGCTGTCGCGCCCGCTGCACGCGCGATTTGGCGCCGGAATGAGAGATGCCCAGTTTTTCGGCATACGCTTTCTGCGACAATTGCCCCAGCTCAGTTTCCAGGATGGCTTCTTTGTATTGCGGGGCAAGCTTGCTGATGAACGGCTTCATGCAATTCACCATTTCGGCATTGAACGTTTTTTCCTCCTCCGCTTCGAAAAAATTATCGCTGAGCTCCACGGAAGGCTTTTGCTTTTTGAAATGATCGAGCATGCTGTTCCGCGTCACCTGGTACACCCAGCTCGTCAGCTTGTCCTGGTCGGTGAGCGTGCCGAGCTTCAGGTGGATCTTGATAAAAACGTCCTGCAGGATGTCGTTCGCGGTGTCGGCATCCTTCACGCGCTTTTTAATAAAGTGGAACAGCTTGTCGTGAAATTCGTTCCAGATCGTTTCGGTAGTGGTCATGGCAATCTATAGTTTCTCCTGGTAAGAGACGACGATCTTTTAAAAAGACGCAGAAAAATCACCACGGAGACATAGAGGCACGGAGGTTCGAGCACAGTCGAGAACTCCGTGCCTCTGTCTCCGTGGTTAACCCGCTTTTTGTCAATAGCTCCATTTTCTTGTAAATGAATTGTAGAAACTGATCCCGAATTTATACGTGATGTTCGCCTTCTCCAGGCTGTTATCCGCCGTCACCGCGAACACACCGAAGCGGAAGAGCTGCTTACGGATGCGTACGATGCGCTCGAGGCCGAGGAAAAATTCAGCGTGCGCGAAATCGGCGTCGGGGATGAGCAAGGTGCCGCCGCCGACCGCCGCGGTGATCTTTAATTTATTGACCAGCGGAACTTTTGTGCCGAACACGCCTTCGAAGTGGTGGATGTAGTTGAGGCGGAAGAACGAGTTGGCGGTGCTCAGCGTGGGGCCCAGCAACTGGAAGGAACGCAGCGGATCGGAAAAGATAATGCCGTCGGAACCGCGGAAATATTTGTGCTCGAGCAGCCGCAGGCCCGACTTGTTCACGAACGCGCCGGCCAGCACGTGCCAGCTGCTCGTCCCGAAACGGCCCAGCTTCATTTCATCCAGCGAGCCGATCTCGAAATAGTTGAAGTTCACTTCGCTGCCCAGCAGTCCCGGAACGCCCGTACGCCAGAAGAAACGGATCTCGGGATATTTCGTGCCGACGATTATCTTCTTGTTCTTCTTGATGATGTATTTCTGGCGGAAACGGTATTTCAGCTCGAGGCGGAATTCGGTTTTGATGTACCGCGTGAAATCCGTGGGCGTGTTCAGGTCGCCGAACAGCTGCTGCGACCATTGTTCCAGCTGCATCCCGAGGATCGGCGCCTGGTCGCTGTACTCGAAGGTGAGTTCGCCGAAGAGGCCGTTCAGTATCTCCATCCGCTGGGCGATGCTGAATTCGCGGCAGCGCACGTAATTGCTCCGGCTGAACACCGACCCCAGCGAGGCGTACGTGTTGATCATGTCGTAATAATCCCCGAAGCGCACGAACGTTCGCACGAAACGCAGCGGGTAATACGTCAGTCCCACGCCCACCTTTCCGCGCACGTCGCGGTTGAGGAAGCCGTAGTCGATCTGCCCGTCGGTTTCCAGCAGCATGCCGTTGCGGAAATCCTTGTTGTAATGCCCGCCCAGCCGGTGACGATAGCCGCCCACGCCGAACGGCACGATCTGCATGATGAGCGGGTCGATGTACCATTCCGTTCCCGTGGCGCGGTTGCGGTGGCCCACGCCGTTGAGCAGGAAGCTCCACACGTTGATGTGGTTGAAGCTGGAATCGATCGACGTGAGGTATTCCTCGCTTTCGTAATACGCCACGAGGCTGTCGACGGTGTGGATGTACGCGATCTCTTTTTCTTCGAGCCGGATCGTGCGGTGTTCGCTCCAGTACGCGCTGTCTTTGTCGAACGCGTCCACTTCGTAATGCTTGATCTCGTCGCCGAACAGCTTCGGCGGGAACGTCGTGTTGACTTCGTATTCCGAATGATCGACGCGCATGTTGCCGATGATGTTGTACTTGCCTTCGCGGATCGTGTAAATGAATTCGCGGCGCACCGGGAGAAAAATGCCGGGACCGACTTCGGAATAATCCTGGATCACGGTGAATTCCCTGCAGTACAGCAGCACGCCGGGATTGATGCTGAGGTTCACGGAAACGATGGCCCACGTGCTGTCCTGGATAAAGATGAATCCCGAGAACAGCGCGTCTTCTTTGAACAACGGGTTGACGCCGATCTTGTGGATGACCTTCCCGTTCTCTTCGAACGAGCCGAGGAAATCGAAGCGGTAGCTGAGGAAGGCTGTTGCCGCGGCGGGCGAAAGCACAGGCCGGGAACAAAGCGCGGGCACGTCGATCTGGTTGCGGTAGAAATTGAAATCGCAGCCCTGCGCGTCGCTGATCAGCAAGTAAGGATTTTCCGCTTCATACTGCACCGGCGCGATCTCGTGCTCGCCGTATTCCACGTTGAACGATGCGCCGCCGCCATTGAACCCCTTCTTTTCCGCGTAGTCGTGGTGGGCAAGAATATTTTCCCGGAACGTGTTCGGCGAACGGAAATACGTGACCGACACCGACTCGATAAGGTTCAGCTGCCGTTGTTTCATCGCCTCGTCGAAATCGTCCGTCTTCTTTTTCGCTTTTATGCCCACCGTGTCCGGCTGCAGGTCTACTTCAACTTCCACGGAATCGGGCGCCGCCGGTTTGGCAATCGTATCTTTTAAAAACTTTTCATTCCGCACTTTTTCCAGCGACGATTTCTGGTACGTGTTGCATTTGTAATTGTCGACGCGGTCCCAGTAATCGCTGCGGGCTTTGATCACCTGCTTCATGATCTCCTTGCCTTTGTCGCGGTCGCCTTTGGTGGTAATGACAACAGCGCCCAGCTCTTTCGGCGACACTTTCAGCGTTACGTCCAGCACCACGGTTTTATCGCCCACCACCACCTGGCGTTCCTGGGTTTCAAAACCGAATTGCGAAAAAACAAGCGTGTACCGCCCGGGTTTCAGTTCGAGAAAATAGCTCCCGGCCAGGTTCGTGTTCACCCCGTAGGTGGAATTTTTTACCGCAACGATCACATACGGAACCGGCTCGCCCAGCGTATCGCGAACGACTCCTTTTACGACGCCGGCATTAACCGTGAACGGGCAAAGGACGAAAAGAAGAAAAAGCAAAACGTGCCGCATGGCCAGGGATGTACAAAGGTAGACTTTACCGGGGAGAAAAGGTTGCCTGCATTGGCTTCCGGCCGGCAGGCATAAGACGGGAAGCGGCGGGAAAATGTTACAGGATGCGGTTAATCCTTTGCCGGAACGTTGTACTCCTCGAATACAAGACGATAGCCTTCGGGCAGGCGGGGCAGAACGGCTATAAACGAATAATTGTCCAAACCACGGCAACCGCCGGGTGTGAGCTGCATCCTCCAGGTAACGGTGCGCGCGGCGGAATCCAGGAAAAACGCGTGGGTGAATGTGGCGCAGCCGTCGGCAGATCGCGTGCGCATCACAACGGTTGATGAATCGAAATCCGGCGAAAAAAGTTTCAGCTCCGGGCATTGCTGCAGAAGCGCAGCATAAGCCGTATCATTCACGACACCGTTTTCATTCCGGCCAGAGCAATAGGTGACGACAATTGTATCGGTGTTTATTTTTTGCCGGGCCTTTTTATCAAGCAGGTACCAGTTTCGCGTATACCGGCATGCGTTGCGGTGGCATTGCGGGTGGTTCCCGCAGGTGGTGACGCACTGGATGCAGCTTGTGACACTATGCAATTCATCCCGGGAAAAATCGATCGCCGGAAGACGATGGTGAACGCTGTCATGGAAAAGCGCCCTGTACGCGCTGTCGGTTGTAACCAGGATGTCGCGCCCGGAAAAGTCCGACGTTTTCGTTTTCGGCAATACGATCCCTTTCGCGCCGGGAGGAATTTTCCCGGGATAAAGCGAGAGGTCGTTTTGTGCGGGGCAGCACAAAGAAAAAAGCAGGAAAATGAAAAAGAGCTGTTTCATCGCCGAAAAATTGCCCTTTAAAATTATGACAACGGAAACTGCCCGGCAATACGGCAGATTACGTATTCCTGCCCGGCAAGCTGTTATCCGTTTTTTTCTCGATGTACTCGTCCATCCGCGACAGCAGCCGCCACCATTCCGTTCCGTCTTCGCGGATGATGCGGATCGCGCCGGCGCGCACGAGGATTTTGCGGAGCTCGTCGTCGTCAAAGCCGCCGAGGTGTTTCTGCAGCGTGTCGAACGAGCGGTCGGTGTATGATTTGTGGTTAAGAAAATGTTTGGCCGTATTCTCGGCCATGAACTCCGTGCGGAATTCTTCGTGCTTGAGCCGGAGCTCCTGTTCGAAGCGTTGCTTCTGGAGGACGTAAGACATCAGCCCGCTGATGACCCCGCCGAGGATGGTGCCGATGATGACGTAGAGTGCGTTTTCCATGGTGCTACCTGATCTTAGCTTTCGCTATTTCAAGGTCGTAGTCATTTTGTAATCCCAGCCAGAATTTAGGTGTATTACCAAAGTACTTGCTTAGCCGCAGGGCAGTATTAGCAGTAATGCCATGCGTTCCCTCAACTATTTTAACGAGCTGAGATTTTGAACAATGAATTTCCCGGGCAAGTCGAGATCCTGTTAACCGATTAGATGTTAGAAACTCTTCTACGAGCACATTTCCAGGATGAATATTTTTCAATCGTCTCATGATCTTTTTTTCTCAACCTATCCGGAAATTCCGGGTAACTGACAGTGAACTACTCGAAAAATTCGAGTAGTTGAAAAGACTACACAAACATCTTCTTCTCCATCCCCAGCCATTCCAGCGCCGCCCCGCTCAGCACGCTTTCCTTCTTCGCATCCGCCCACGGCATGGATTTCACCAGCGCGCCGGGAACGTTCTCGCCCAGCGGGAACGGGTAATCGCTGCCCAGCGCCACGCGGTTTGCGCCGAACAGGTCGACGACGTAATCCAGCATGCGCGCTTCGTGAACGAGGGAATCGATCCAGAATTTGCCGAGGTATTTTTCCGGGGAAACGTTGTTGTCGGCGGCGACCAGGTCCGGGCGGCAATCGAAACCGTGTTTGATGCGGCCGAGCGTGGCAGGGAACGATCCGCCGCCGTGTGCGAAAGCGATGCGCAGGCCGGGAAGCTTCTCCAGCACGCCGCCGAAGATCATCGAGCAGATGGCGCGGGAGGTTTCCGCGGGCATGCCCACGAGCCACGGCAGCCAATATTTCTGCATCTCTTTTTCACCCATCATTTCCCACGGGTGCACGAACACGGCCATGCCGAGCTGCGCGCATGCGGCGAAGATTTCAAGATATTTCGCGTCGCCTAAATTTTCCTGGTTGATGTTCGTTCCGATCTGCACGCCTTTCAGCCCGATCGCTTTGCAGCGCTCCAGCTCGCGGATGGCCAGCTCCGGCGCCTGCATGGGAATCGTGCCGAGACCGGCGAACCGTTTCGGAAAACGCTGCACGATACCGGCGATGTGGTCGTTGAGAAACATGGAAAGCCCGAGGCAATCCTGCGGCTTCGCCCAATAGCTGAACATCACCGGCACCGTGGAAAGCACCTGGACGCTGACGTGGTGGTGATCGCATTCGTGCACGCGCTTTTCCGCGCTCCAGCAATTGTCCTCCACCTCGCGGAAAAATTTCCCGTCGTCGCGCATCATCTTCGCACAGCAGGGCTTGTGGTGATCGAGGTAGATGAACCCGCCGTAACCGAACTTCTCTTTCCAGTGCGGAATGTTTTCGGGGAGAATGTGGGTGTGAATATCGATTGTCAGGAAGTCCATAAATGCCAAAATAGTCGCCTTATCACATTGTATCGGGTATCGGGTATCAAGTATCAGGACTGTATTTTCACTCCGCACTCCACGCGCTTAGTCTTGATACCCGATACCTGATACCCGATACTCATTTGATCACCGGGGGCGGTTCCATCACAGCACCGCATTTTTTGCACGTGCGCAGGTCGATGTTTCCGTAATACTTTTCGAATACGCCCTGGAACTGCGACTGGATGTCGGTGAGCGTGAAATATTCTTCGTAGAGCTTGTTGTTGCATTTTTCACAGAACCACATCAGCCCGTCCTTCTCTCCTTCCCTGCGTCGACGTTCCATCACCAGCCCGACGGTGTTCGCGCCGCGCTTGGGGTTGTGCGGTACGTTAGGCGGCAGCAGGAAAATATCGCCTTCTTTGATCGGCACGTCCACCGCTTTCCCGTCTTCCTGGATGCCCACGACGATATCGCCTTCGAGCTGGTAAAAAAATTCCTCGCTCTCGTTGAAGTGATAATCTTTCCGCGAGTTCGGCCCGCCCACGACCATTACGATGAACTCCGTGTCTTTATAAACGACTTTGTTGTTGACCGGCGGTTTGAGCAGGTGACGGTTCTCGTCGATCCATTTCCGGAAATTGAACGGGCGGGTGATCATGGCGTGGTTTTTTATTCCTCACGAAGTTAGCAAATGTGCCGATGTGCTGAAATGCCGATGTGTCCGATGGCATGATTCAATGTTGGAATAACCTGTAGCGTCACGATGCATCGTGACGCTTTTTCATTAACAAACAAAATATAGTTCCGAAAACCCCATCGGCATGTCGACACATCGGCATATCAGCACATCTTATACCTTTGACCACATGAATCTGGATCTCACAGGAAAACACGCCCTTGTCTGCGGGAGCACGCAGGGGATCGGTAAAGCTGCCGCCATCGAGCTGGCATCGCTCGGGGCGTCGATCACGCTGGTTGCGCGCAACGAGGAACGGCTGAGAAACGCCGTCGCCGATCTTCCCCTTTTCGGGGGCGAAGCGTCGAACATGATCTCGCACAGCTACATCGTGGCCGATTTTTCGGACCCGGAAGCGCTGCGGATGGCGGTGAACACGCACCTGGGCAGGGAAAAGGCGGTTCATATCCTCGTCAACAACACCGGCGGCCCCCCGGGCGGACCGATCGCGGAAGCGAAGCTGGAGGAATTCAATTCGGCGTTCACGAACCATTTGCTGTGCAACCATATCCTCGCGCAGGCTGTTCTTCCCGGCATGCGGTCGGAGCGGTACGGGCGCATCATCAACATCATCTCCACCTCGGTGAAGCAGCCTCTGCGCGGGCTCGGCGTGTCGAACACGATCCGCGCGGCGGTGGCAAGCTGGGCGAAAACGCTTTCGGTGGAAGTTGCCCCGTTCGGGATCACCGTGAACAACGTGCTGCCCGGCGCCACGCTGACGCAACGCCTGCACACGCTGCTGGAATCGAAAACGCAGAAAGCCGGCATTTCGCGCGAGGACGCGGAAAATGAAATGCTCCGCGAGATTCCCGCAGGGCGTTTCGCCGAACCGCACGAGGTTGCAGCCGCGATCGCATTCCTGGCCTCGCCCGCAGCGAGCTACGTGAACGGCATCAACCTTCCCGTAGACGGCGGCCGCACCGGCAGTCTATAGGCTGAATCACGCCAAGTATCGAAAACCGGCACATTCATTCAACCACTGATCTCTACTTTCGTAGAGTCAGGCCCAACTCACCTGTTTATGGGATTTATCAAGGAATTCAAAGAATTCATTTCACGCGGGAACGTCGTCGATCTCACCGTGGGTATCATCATCGGCGGCGCATTCGGCAAGATCGTCACCTCGCTGGTCGCCGACGTCGTGATGCCGCTCATTAATCCCCTCATCCCCGGCGGCGACTGGCGGAAGCTGGAAGTGTGGAACGGAATCAAGATCGGGTCTTTCATGGGCAACCTGCTCGACTTCCTGATCATGGCGCTGATGGTGTTCCTGCTGGTCAAGTTCATCCGCAGGATTAACAAAGAGAAGAAGGTCGAAACGCCGCCGCCGGAGCCGACGAAAGAAGAAATTTTACTTACGGAAATCCGCGACACGCTTCGCGAAAAACGCAATTAAACTGCCGATCACACACTGCTTATGAAACGTTTATTGGTACTTGCTTTTTCGTTCAGCTCCTTCCTGCTTTCCGCACAGGCGCCCGACAGTCTTCTCACCGACACGCTTCCCACGTGGAAACGCGGCGGGATAGTCGGCTTCAATTTTACGCAAACTTCATTCACGAACTGGGCCACCGGCGGTGAAAATTCCATCGCGGGGCAGGCGATCTTCAGCACATTCGTCAATTACAGGAAAGGAATTACTTCCTGGGACAACAACCTCGACCTGATGATGGGCGTGATCCAGCAGGGAAAGAATGAAGAGGTTCGCAAAACCGACGACAAGATCGATTTCACGTCGAAATACGGGCGGTATGCGTTCGGGAAAGTGTGGTATTATTCCGCGCTGCTCGGTTTTAAAACGCAGTTCCTTCCCGGGTACCAGTACATGGGCGATACCGCGCGCCTGCTGATCTCCGACTTCATGTCGCCGGCTTACCTGATGCTGGCGGCCGGTCTCGATTACAAGCCGCACCCGAAATTCTCCGTGCTTTTCGCCCCGCTCACCGGCCGCACCACGTTCGTGCTGAACCAGCAGCTCGCCGACCAGGGCGCGTTCGGCGTGGAGGAAGCCGTGTACGATACCGCGGGAAATAAATTGCGCGACGGAGAAAACGTGCGCCACGAATTCGGCGGTTACATCCGCGCGCAGTTCAAAGGCGACATCATGCCCAACGTGAACCTCACCGGCCGCCTCGAATTTTTCTCGAACTACCTCGACCGCCCCGGCAACATCGATATCAACGGCGAGATCCTGCTGATGATGAAGGTGAACAAGTACATCTCCGCCACGCTCAACATGCAGGCGATCTACGACAACGACATCGACGTGCCGATCGACAGCAACCACGACGGCGTGTACGAATCAAAAGGCCCGCGCCTGCAGTTCCGCCAGGTACTCGGCATCGGCTTCTCCGCAAAATTCTGATGAACAGAAAATTCAAAGATTCAACAATTCAAAAATTCTTTGACACTCAATTTTGAATTTTGAATAGCGATCCCGAGAACTCGGGAAGCGTTTGAATCTTTGAATTTTCCGTGAAGAAGGTTATTTCGCAATCAACCGGAAACCTCGTCCATGAATATTCATGATCTCTACGGACGGGTCGTCTTTGAGGTACTTGCGGAGCTTCGCAATGTAGACGTCCATGCTGCGTGAGTTGAAATAGCTGTCGTCGCCCCAGATCGTGTTGAGCGCGAAGGAGCGGTCCAGCACTTCGTTCTTGTGGAGCGCCAGCAGGCGGAGCAGGTCCGCTTCTTTCGACGTGAGCTTCTGGCTTTTGTCGCCGTACTCCAGCACCTGGCGCGTGTAATCGTATTTGTAATCGCCGATGGTGAATTCCGTCTGCTCCATGTTCAGCGCGCCGCCTTTGGTGCGGCGGAGAATGGCTTTGAGGCGGAGCAGCAGCTCTTCCATGCTGAAGGGCTTGGTGATGTAATCGTCGGCGCCGGCGTTGAAACCTTCGATCGTGTCTTCCTTCATCGACTTGGCGGTGAGGAATACGATCGGGATCTCGTTGTTCACCGTGCGGATCTCTTTGGCGAGCGTGTAGCCGTCTTTCACCGGCATCATCACGTCGAGGAGGCAGAGGTCGAAGTTGCCTTTGCGGAACTGGTCGAACCCTTCTTTGCCGTTCGTGGCGAGAACTGTTTCGTATCCTTTTGCTTCGAGGTATTCCTGGAGGAGGCGGCCGAGGTTGGGATCGTCTTCTGCAAGAAGGATTCTGGTTTTCGTTTCTGTACTCATGTCAGCGGTTTTTCATTCAGAATGTAAGGCAGGCGGACATGGAAGTTACTCCCTTTCCCCGGCTCGCTTTCCACCCACACCTGCCCGCCGTGTTTTTCCACGATGGCTTTCACGTAGCTCAGTCCGAGACCGAAGCCTTTTACGTCGTGAATGTTGCCCGTGGGCACGCGGTACAGTTTCTCGAAAATTTTCTTCTGGTTCTCGCGGCTGATGCCGATCCCGTTGTCCTGCACGCAAAATTCGATCGAATCGCCCAGCTCTTCCGTATAGATCCGGATCGAAGGTCTCCCCGGCGTGTACTTGATCGCGTTGTCGAGCAAGTTGTAAATGACGTTCTGCACGTGCGTATGATCGGCCAGCAGCTCATGCCTGCCCGCACGAAGATCGACAGAAATTTCACCGTCTTTCTTATCCACCGACAACTGCACGTTGCCGATCGCCTGCAAAATGACCTCGTGGAGATCGACGTTCACCGGCTTGAGCTTGAAATTGCCTTTGTCGAGCAGCGCCGTTTGCAGCACGCTTTCCACGAGCAGCCCGAGACGCTTGTTCTCTTCCTTGATCATCGTCAGGTAACGGTCGGTGCGCTCTTTCGTTTTGGAAATGTCTTCGTCGCCCAGCACTTCGCAGGCCAGTGAAATGGTGGAGATCGGTGTTTTCAGCTCATGCGTCATGTTGCTGATAAAGTCGTTCTTGATCTCGGAAAGTTGCTTCTGGCGGAAGATCGTGGTGATGGAATAATAAAAAAGGAGAATGATAAAGAGGATGAACATTGCCGAAAGGATCAGCATGAGCCACATCGAGCGGAGGATGAAGCTGTGCTCGTTCGGGAAATAAATGGAAAGCATGCGCGGCTGCGAGAATAAATTGTTCGGCGTAAGGCAGACGCGGTAGCGGCTCGTGAGCAGGCTGTCCTGGAATGCATTTTTCGACGGATGCTCGGGATTGAAAACGTACACCGGCGTGTTGAGGATCGCCCACATGTAGCGCGTGTTGATGCCGCGGCTCATCAGTTCGTTCTTCAGCAGCGAATCCACGAGCGAGGTGTCGATGTAGGTGGAATAGTCGTTGTACACGTTGATGTGGACCACTTCATCGAACAGGCTGTTGAACAGCATTCCGGGGGTGCTGAGGTCGCCGGAGCTGGAAATGCCGGGAATGCCCGGTCGCCGGGCGGATTTGTTGATCGTGTTGGCGGAAATGGAGCTGTTGTACTCATGCGTGAGCGTGTCGCCGGGATAGGATTTTTTGCGGCTGCTCATGTTGCGGCTGCCGGCCGAATCGGAAACGAACTCTTCGTACACGTGCACGCGCCCGTCGCGGTTCGGATGCGGGTTGAGCACGAAGCTCTGGCGGTGATAGCTGAGGCGGCGCTTCAGGCTGTTGCCCGTCACCTGGTTGTTGTACTTCCGCGACACCTGCATCAGCGCTTCCCGCACGTCCTGCTCGAAATGCTCGTGCTTCTGCTCGACCGCCCCGCTGATCCAATAATACTGGATCACGCAAAGCCCGAGCAGCGCGGCGCCTGCAAGAAATGTAATGAGCCTCGGCGAGACAATTTTCATAACCTAACAAAATTAACAAAGAGCCTTACAAACAGCGTCCCATGCGTTTCCGGGTTAACAATCTTTAACGGGCGGGAATTCAGCAGATCCGGGCTTTTCAGGATACCTGTAACGATCCGGATAATCGGATTATTTTTGTACAAACCTCTATCCCGATGAAACACGCTTTATTCCTCGCCTCTTCACTGCTCACCGCCACCCTGCTGAACGCACAAACCGTTCCCAACGGCGGTTTCGAAAACTGGAACACGCTGACCTACGAGAACCCGCAGCACTACCAGCAAACTTCCAACAACGATATTATTTACACCTCGCTGCCGTTCAACGCGCTCAAGGTCGCCGATCCCCAGCAGGGCACGTACGCCATCCGCCTCGAAACGGTTGCGAATGCGAACGACACGATGTTCGGCTATTTCATCAATGGCGATCCCAACAACGGGAACGGCGGCATTCCTTATTCGCAGCATCCTGTCACGATCAGCGGTTATTACAAATGCAACGTGATGCCTGCGGATACGGCTTTCCTGCTCGTGATCTTCAAAGAAGCCGGGGCCGTGATCAGCACCGACATCCAGGTGTTCACCGGCAGCCAATCGGCTTACACGCAGTTTACGCTGCCGCTCACCATTCCCCCGCTCGCCAATCCCGACACGGTGATCGTCGGCGCAGCGTCGAGCAACGCATTTTCCACCAACGGCATTCCCGGCAGCATGCTCCAGCTCGACAACCTTGTCTTCAACGGCGCCACATCGCAGCCCGCGCTGCTCAACGGCAGCTTCGAGAACTGGGTGCCGGTCGACCGTTACCTGCCCGCGCAATGGGGCGTTGGCGGCGACACTTCCTATCGCACAACCGATGCGCACGCAGGCAGCTACGCGCTCGAGCTGACCACGATCCAGTACGACCAAACGAACGTCGGGCCTTCTTTCGCCACCAACGGGACCGCGACGCTCTTCCAGGGTCCCGACGGCGGCCGCCCGTACACGCTGATGAACGACACGCTCCGCGGCTGGTACAAGTTCACGCCCAACGGCGTCGACAGCGCGACGATCTACATTTCCACCACGAACAACGGCAACATGGTGGGCGGCGCCGTACTGGGATTACCGCCGGCAGCGAGCTACACGCAGTTCTCCGTACCGTTCTCCAGCTTCTCCCAGCCCGACACGATGATCGTGGTGTTCGTTTCTTCGTACGCGGACGTGAACATGAACAACGCGGGAAGCATTCTCAAGGTCGACGACGTTTACCTCGCTTCATCGCCGCTGGGAACACCGGAAGTGCAATGGAACGCCTTCGGACCCGTGAAGCTTTACCCGAACCCCGCGTCCGGCGCTTGTTTCCTGGAGTGGAACAACAACGGGAATTCGCCGGTGACGATCGCCATCACGGATGAGCTCGGCAGAATTATTTCGGAAGAATCCGTTGCCGGCTACGGCGCACAGCGAAAGCAGATCGACACGTCGGTGATGGAAAGCGGCGTTTATTTCGTCACGCTTTCGCAGGATGGAAAACGCGTTTCGCGGAAGCTGATCGTGAAGTAGAATGTGCCGATGCGCACGTGCTTCCCGCGAAGGTATTAGGACTTAGGTATTAGGTATTAGAACTTAGGATTAGCACAACACCTAATACCTAAGTCCTAATACCTCCATCGGCATTTCGGCATCAGCACATTTCAGGAATGTCTTCCCACCGTGTCGTGTACTGCGGCGAGCGCATTTCGGAACGCATCATCCAGTTCCGCTCCACCCCGGTTGCGACGAACTTCAGGGCATTGTCGCCGTTGCGCAGGTTGACGCGGTCGAACACGTGCATCAGCCTGCTGAATTTTTCGCGGTCCACGTTGTCGAATGCGTCGAGCTGCACGCTTGAACGCGGTACGATGTGCGAGAGCATGACGCCGGCCTTTTTGTAAATCGTGCCTTCGCGGAATAATCCGCCGAGCATTTCCGTCGCGTGGCGGATGAGTTCCGGCGTACTGTCGGTGGCGACGGGCAATTCGCGGAACACGCTTTCGTGCGGGTCAGGGCGCGAGTGGTCTTTGTTCGTGCGGATGAAAACGTACAGCCCGCCCGCGGCCGAGCGCTGCTTCCTCAATTTCACCGCTGCCCAGGAAACGTAAGTGGCCACCGCTTCGCGCAGGTCGCTGAGCGTGGTGACGTTCCGCCCGAACGAACGTGTGCTGGCAATGCTTTTCCGGACGTCGGGCACTGCGCCGTCGTGGAAGCAGGGCTGCCCGCGCAATTCCTGCTGCGTGCGCAAAACGGTCACCCCGAATTTTTTGCGGATGCTGTGCGCGTCGGCGTCGCGGAGCTTCAGCGCGGTGCCAATGCCGTATTCCCCGAGCGAGCGGGAAAGACGGTAGCCGATGCCCCAGACGTCGCGCACCGGCGTGGCGGCAAGCACTTTGTCGATGCGCGCCTGCGTATCCAGGTAAAAAACGCCTTTATATCCTTTGTACTTTTTCGCGATCTCATTCGCCACCTTCGCAAGCGTTTTGGTCGGCGCGATACCGACGCTTACGGGGATGCCAGTCCAGCGCTCCACTTCCGTGCGGATCACCTGGCAATACGCTTCGGGCTCTTTGTACGGCATGAGCGGCGCAAGGTGCAGGAACGCTTCATCGATGGAATACACTTCGAGATCGTCTTCTTCATCCACGAATTCCGCCAGCGCATTCATCACCCGGTTGGAGAAGTCGCCGTACAGCATGTAGTTGGAAGAGAACACTTCGACGTTGTTCGCCCGGATGAGATCGCGCGCCTGGAAGAAAGGCACCGCCATTTTGATGCCGAGCGCTTTTGCTTCGGCGGAACGGGAAACGATGCAGCCGTCGTTGTTGGACAATACGACCACAGGTTTGTTGCGCAGGCCCGGGCGGAAAACACGTTCGCAGGAAACGAAAAAATTATTGCAATCGACAACAGCGTACATACGGAAATTTCAAAATTCAAACGATCAAAATCTCAAAAGAGCAACGGGCTAAAATTACGGCCGCGTGGAAGCGGTTGTCAAGGTTTGACTGTAATTATGGCTGATGAATCTTACCGGATCGGCTACAGCTTGTGAATGGCGTACACCACCACGCCCCAAATGGAAAAATCCATTTCCGCGGTGATCTCGATGGGTTTGTACGCGGGATTTTCCGGCAGCAGGAAGGTTTTTTCGCCTTTCCTGCGGATGCGTTTCACCGTGAACTCCCCGTTCACCACGCCGATCACGACTTTGTTGTCGGCCACCGGCGCCGAGCGGTCGACGATCAGCAGGTCGCCGTCGTGTATGCCCGCGCCTTTCATGGATTCGCCGCTTACGCGGATGAAAAAGGTGGACGATGGACGTTTGACGAGATGCTCGTTGAGGTCGAGCTTTTTGTCGGTATAATCTTCCGCCGGGGATGGAAAACCCGCGGAAACCTTGCTGAGAAATTCCGGCAGCTCCAGCTTCTCCCCTTCTGCAGGCGTGAAAATTTCCAGGCGAATAGCTGACGTTCCAGGCTCAGGCTTCTTTTTCATCAGGTTTCCCAAAATTACCAATTCCCCTCTCACGTCCCCCGTCTCACGTCTCACGTCCCATGTCTCATGTCTCACATCTCCTTCCTCAACGACCAGATCGCCGAATCCCACCAGCCGTTGTAGAAATAATTTTCGCGGTAATGCGCTTCGGGCCGGAACCCTAATTTCTCCAGCACACGACGTGACGCGGCATGGTGCGGCGTAATGTTCGCTTCGATGGAATGGAGCTTCATTTCATTCAGCCCATAGTCCGTCACCGCTTTCACCGCTTCCGTCATGATGCCGCGGTTCCACCATTCCGGGTCGAGTTCGTAGCCCATGTCGGCGCGGCGGTGCTGGTGGAAGATCGCCTTGAAGCCGATCGTACCGATCAATTTTCCCGTGGCCTTGTATTCGATTCCCCAGCGAAGCCCGTTGCCTTCACCGAACAGTCTTCTCCAGAGGAACACCAGCTTCTCCGCCTGCGCTTCATGCCCGAACACCGGCTCCCCGCGGAATTCCATCACGCGCGGATCCGAATACAGGCGAAAGATCACCGGCACATCTTCCCCGTGAACCGGGCGGAGCGTAAGACGAGGAGTTTGCAGTAAAGGAAATTTCTGTGGAAGGATAATTTCCGGTTCCATCGGAGATGTACGATTTACGATGTACGAAGTACGATTTAAAAAATCAACAAATCAATTCGTACTTCGTAAATCGTACTTCGTACATTTTTTCAGATCAAAGAAATCACGCTCGTCAGCACATACCCTCCTGCAAGCAGCCACAGGAACAGGATCGCGCCGAGATACAGCGGTTTGGCGCCGACGGATTTGAACTTCGAGAAATTCGTTTCCATGCCCAGCGCGCTCATGGCCATCGTGAGCAGGAATGTATCGACGACGTTGATCCACCCGACTGTTTCTTGCGGCACGAGCTGGAAGGAATTGAAACCGGCCACGGCGATGAAGCCGAACACGAACCAGGGGATGACCAGCTTTTTCTTGCGGTAATTTACGTCCCCTGCATTTTCCCGGCGCGCTTTTTTTGTCAGGAATAACCCGAGAAATATCAGCAACGGGCCGAGCAGCATCACGCGCGTCATTTTGACGATGATGCCGTTATTCGCCGCTTCATTGCCGACCGCGTTTCCCGCCGCCACCACCTGCGCCACCTCGTGCACGCTTCCGCCGATGTACATGCCGTATTGCTGCTCCGTGAACGACAGCACGTTGCTTTCCTGCAGCACCGGGTAAAAGAACATCGAGATCGTGCCGAAGAGCACCACCGTGGAAACTGCGATGGCGGATTTGTGCGGCTCCGACCGCAGCACGGTTTCTGTGGCGAGCACAGCAGCAGCCCCGCAAACCGCCCCGCCTGATGCGGTGAGGATGGCCGTGTCGCGGTCCATTTTCATAAAACGAATGCCGACGATGTAGCCGATGATGAACGTGGTGCCGACCATGATCACGCTCTGCAGCAACCCCGGCAGCCCGATGCCTGCGATGTCGGTGAACGTGATGCGGAAGCCGTAAAAAATGATCGCCGTGCGCAGGATGAATTTCCCGGAGAACAAAATTCCCATCAGCCATTTCTGCGGAAGCTTGTGCCGCAGCGTGTTCCCGTAGATCATGCTGATGAAAATTCCGATGATCAGCGGGCTGAAACCTAAATTTTTGAAAAATGAAACCTGCGCGATCCAGGTGGCCGCGACGGCAAAGAGGGCCACGAACAAAATGCCTTTGATCGTGTGCGGTGCGTTCTCCCTGGAAAAAAATGACATGCCCGGAATTTGAGGTTAATCGGGGCTAAAAGTAGCAGTTTGCACGGGCCGGCATTGTAACTTTTGTTCCTTAAGCCGCCGGAATCGCGTTTCTTGCAAAGAATCTGCTAAAAAAGGCAAATACTGCGCGGGGTTAAACCTCGAAGGGTTGCCTGTGCGCATGGCAGCGCGCAACCCTTCGAGGTTTACCGCGCGCAACCCTTCGGGGATTTTGGCGTAATTTTGATTCCTGAAAAAATCTAGCCCATGTATATCGAGCAGATGTATACGAATTGCCTCGCCGAAGCGGCCTACTGGATCGAATCGGAAGGTGAAGCTGCGGTGATCGACCCGATCCGCGAAACGGAGCCGTACCTGAAAAAGGCGGCCGAACGCGGCGTGACGATCAAGTACGTTTTTGAAACGCACTTCCACGCCGATTTCGTTTCCGGTCACCTCGACCTGTCGAAAGAAACCGGCGCGACCATCGTATACGGCCCGGGCGCTGAAACGAGCTACGCCGTGCACAACGCTGCCGACGGGGAAGAATTCCGCATCGGCAAAGTGACGGTCCGCGTGCTGCATACGCCCGGCCACACACCGGAATCGGCCTGCTTCCTGCTGCTCGATGAGAATAAAAAAGAGCACGCCGTATTCACCGGCGACACGCTTTTCGTAGGCGACGTCGGCCGTCCCGACCTGCTCGACGGGAAGATGACGAAGGAGGAACTCGCTTCCCTGCTCTTCGATTCGCTGAATAATAAACTCAAGCCCCTCGCCGACGACGTGATCGTTTATCCCGCGCATGGCCCCGGCAGCGCCTGCGGAAAAAATATCGGCAAGGAAACCTGGTCCACCATCGGCCAGCAGAAGAAAACGAATTACGCGATGCTGGAAACCGATCGCGAAGAATTCATTCGTAAAGTGACCGACGGGCTTTCCACGCCTCCCCAATATTTTTTCAAGGACGCGATGATCAACAAAAAAGGCTACGAAAGCATCGATCACGTCCTTGAGCGCAACGTGAAGCCGCTCAGCGCGGAAAAAGCGCAGCAGCTCATCGAAAGCGGCGCGCTCCTGCTCGACACGCGCACGAACAATGAATTCGAGGCCGGCTTCATCCCCGGCTCGCTGTTCATCGGCCTCGACGGCACGTACGCGGTATGGGTGGGAACGCTGGTCGACATCAACACGCCGCTGGTGATCGTGGCGCCGGAAGGACGCGAGCGGGAAGCGATCTTACGCCTTGCGCGCGTGGGCTACGAAAATGTGGCCGGCTACCTCGAAGGCGGCGTCAACGCCTGGAAAGCCGCCGGCATGCCGGTCGACACGCTTGCCAACGTGACGCCTGAAGAATTCGCTTCCGACGTGAACAGCGGCAAAAGCAAAAACGTCATCCTCGACGTACGCCGTCCCGGCGAGTTCAATGCCGGCCACGTGAAAGACGCGCAGCACCTTTGCCTGAGCAATTTCGGAAAAGCGGATAATTTTTCCTCGCTGAAGCCCGAGAGCTCGTATTACCTCCATTGCCAGAGCGGCTACCGTTCGGTGATCGCGGCGTCCATCCTGAAAGCGAAAGGTTTCTCCAACGTGGTGACCGTCCGTAAAGGGGGGTGCGGGATAAAATAAACAACTGCGCCGCTGGTGTTGCCGTTTTTGGTGTGACCTGAATTTTAAAAACGCATTTGGATTTTTTCTTTGTAGCGACACGAGGCCTCGTGTCGCTACAGTCATTTTATAACCCCAAATGCATACCCGCGTCCCTTCATCTCTTCGATAAACCGCGGCAGCGCATACAACATCCTCTCCTTCGCCTTCTCACTATCGTGGAACACCACGATCGATCCCGGGCGGGAATAATTCAACGCCAGTTCCAGGCAATCTTCCCCGCTCAGCTCCTTATTGAAATCGCAGGTCAGCACGTCCCACAGCACGACGGTGAATTTCCGCTGAATCGCTTTTCGCTGGGGCGGGCGCATGCGTCCGTAGGGCGGGCGGAAGATCTTCGACGGCACCACTTCCGCGCATTGCTGCACCTCCCGCAGGTACGCGCGCGCAGGCGTGTTCCAGCCATCGACGTGGTGATAGGTGTGATTGCCCACCGCGTGGCCTTCCGCAATGATCTGCTGAAAAATTCCGGGGTGCTTGCGCACATTATCGCCCACGCAGAAGAACGTGGCTTTCACATCGTGCTCCTTTAAAACGGAAAGTGCCGCAGGAGTTACCCCGGGCACCGGTCCGTCGTCGAACGTGAGATAGATCTTTTTTTCTTCCCTGCCCATCCTCCACAACGCCCCGGGATAAACATTCCGGAGCAAAACGGGTGGACGGACAAGCGCACGCATCTTATTCTGCCGTTATTTCTGTGGCGGCAGCGGAGCAGCTCCCGGCATGGGCGAATCTCCCATGAGCCTCATGAGCGATTCCATCTGCGCGGGGTCGATCATCTGCTGCGGGCGCTGCATGTCCATGCCCGGGTCACGCGGCGCAGGCAAGCCGAGATCGGTCAGGCGCTTCGTGTAATCGTCGAGCAGCGGTTTCTGCCCGTACTTGCGCGCGGATTCGCCGAGCATCTGGAGCGCCGACCTGGTGCGGTTGGCTTCATCGTCGTAATCGCTGGATTCCGGCTCTTTGGCGGCGAGTGCGGAGTAGAATTTATATTCCTCTTCGCACTGTATGAACAACGCTGCCGAAACTTTGTTCGCCTCGGTCATCGCGCCGGCACGATAATATTCTTCCACGAGGTACACCATGGCCGGCTCATACGGTATGTGCTGCTGCGGCATCACTTTCAGGCAGCGGTCGAGCACTTCTTTCGCCTTGTCGCGCTTGCCCTCGTCGTTGAGCAGCTTGGCGAGCGTCATCATCTGCAGGCGCTGGTTGGTGGTGAAACGAAGATTGTTCTCGTCCATGTAAATTTTCTTCGTCACATCTTCGAGACCGCCCCACTGGAAGTCCTTCATCACTTTCCTGTACATGATGTCGGTGTTGCAGGCGATGGGCTCGTTGAACATGCCTTTGCGGTCGACCTTCATCGGCGTGAGGCGATAGGCAAGTCCTTCGAGGCGGAAATATTCTTCGAGGTCGAGGTAGCTGTCGCTGCCGGCGGTCACCGCGAAATAGATCGGGCGCTGCCAGTTGTTGGACGCCAGCAGGTCGAGCACCATCAGGTCCGACTTGAGCAGGTAGCTCTTGTTGATCGTCCACTCCACGCGATCGACGATGAGCGAATCGGGCGTATCGGCGGGAACGGTTCCGTTGCTCTTCACGAGCTTCTTATCGACCTGGATGTACACGCGGTTGGTCGGCAGCACGAACAACGTATCGGGATACGTTTCATCCTTGTCGTCGACTTTGCGGTTGATGCGTGTCGCTTCCGAGCTGGCATTCTTGATCATGTCGATCAGCACACGCGCCTCCATGGGCTTGCCGGGTTTCGGGTTTTCACCGAACAGCGACGGGTCAAAGTACACCTGGTCGCAGGAGCCCTGGCGGGTGCGGGGACCTGCCAGCGAGAACGGCACACGGTCGGAGTCGTACGCTTTGCGGTTGGCCTGCGCGATGTACCAGTCGGTGTTGAGCAGGCTCAGGTTCAGCACGCGGATGTCGGTGCGGTAGCCTTCCACTTCCTGCGCGTACCACAACGGGAACGTGTCGTTGTCGCCGTTCGTGAACAGCACCGCGTTCTTGTCGCAGGTGGCGAGGTAATTTTTCGCAAAGTCACGCGCGGTATAACGGTCCGAGCGGTTGTGATCGTCCCATCCCTGGCTGCCCATCACGTACGGCACGCTGAGGCCCATTACCGCTGCAAGCCCGGCGGCGGCCACCTGCGGCAACTTCACCTTCGACACGATAAGGTCGTAGATCGCGTACACGCCGAGGCCGATCCAGAATGCGAATGCAAAGAACGATCCGGCATAGGCATAGTCGCGCTCGCGCGGCTGGTACGGATACTGGTTGAGGTAGAAGACGATGGCAAGGCCGGTGAAGAGGAAGAGCAGCGCCACGACCAGCGCATTTTTCCAGTCACGGCTGAAGTGGAACCAGAGCCCGACGAGGCCGAGCAGGAGCGGCAGGAAGAAAAATTTATTGTTCGCGGCATTTTCGCGCAAACGTTTCGGCGCCTCGCTGAGGTCGATCTTGTCCACCCCGGGAATACCGCTTTGCCAGTATCCGTCGGTGATATTGCCATGGCCCTGGATGTCGTTCTGCCGGCCTGCGAAATTCCACATGAAATAGCGCATGTACATCCACCCGAGCTGGTATTTGGTGAAATACCGCAGGTTCGCCGCCATTGTGGGTTTCTTGATCGATTTCATTTCACCCGTTTGCGGGTCCAGCACGGTCACTTTTTCATTGTTCCTTGCCACGTTGCCCCACGTTTCATATGCTCGCTTGTGGCTGCTTTGCTGCGATTCCCACATGCGCGGGAAGACCGTGCACATGTCGCGGTTGAAATTGTATTCCGACTGCTTCTTGCTGTCGATGATCACGTATTCGCCTGAAGCCGCGTCCTGCGCGTAAACAGGTTTTCCGTCGTCGGCCGGGTTTTCCGCGTCGAGCACGGCATTGTAATAAGGACCGTAGGCGAGCGGCCAGTCGCCATACTGCTCACGGTTGAGGTAAGCGAGCAGGCTGATGGCGTTCTCCGGGTTGTTCTCGTCCATCGGCGTGTTGGCCTGGGAACGGATCACGAGCACGAAGAAGCTGGAATAGCCGATGAGCAGCACGGTGAAGGAAAGGATCACTGTATTCAGCACCACGCGATTGTTGCGCAGGTAGTAGATCAGCGCAGCCACGCCGGCGCAGGTGAGGAACGGCATGAGGAAAGATCCGTAAACCATGGCGGCGATCAGCGTAAGGCCGAAGAACGCAATGGTGGTGCCGATGAACATCTTATAATATTCCTGCCCGCGGGTCGTGTAAAGAATGCCCGTGGTGATCATGCCGATCAGCAGCAGGAAATAAATGATCGTTCCCCCGTTGAACGGGAGGCCAATCGAGTTGACGAAGAACAGCTCATAATTGGCCGCCGCGGAAACGATGCCCGGGATAATTCCGTTCTGCACGACGCCGAGCAGGCCGACCGCCACAAGCCCGGTGATGAGGAGGCTTTTCCGCGTGGGTTCTTTGTATTTCTTGAAATAAATGATAAAAACGATGGCGGGAATGGCAAGCAGGTTCAGCAGGTGGACACCGATGGAAAGTCCCATCATGTAAGCGATGAACACGATCCAGCGATCGGCGCGCGGGCTGTCGTCGGCGTCCCAGCGGAGGATGGCCCAGAACACGAGCGCGGTGAAGAAGGACGACATGGCGTACACTTCACCTTCCACCGCGGAGAACCAGAATGAATCGGAGAACGTGTAAGCGAGCGAGCCGATGGCGGCGCTGGCGAAAATGGCGTACATGCGGCCGTCGGTGAGCTCCTGCCCCATGGCGGCGATGAGCTTTTTGCCGAGCAGCGTGAGCGACCAGAACATGAACAGGATGGTTCCCGCGCTGGCCAGGGCCGACATCAGGTTGACCATGCCCGCAACGTGCTCGACATCGCTGGCGAACAGGGTGAAAAAGCGGCCGAGCAACATAAACGTGGGCGCTCCCGGCGGGTGACCCACCTCGAGCTTGTAGCTGCAGGCGATATATTCCCCGCAGTCCCAGAAGCTGGCCGTGGGTTCCATTGTAGAAATGTAGACGACGGCGGCGATCGCGAAGACTGCCCAGCCGATGACGTTGTTCAGCAGTTTGTACCTGGATATCATGGAATTATGATAAAGGGAGCTTATGTTATGCGGGCGAAGATAGGCAATTCGGAGTTTTCGCTGTTGTTAAAAGGAAAAGCCTCAAATCAAAATATTGTGAAAAATAGAGAATGTTTCTACTTTTGTGCCCCGCCGGATGATTCTGGCGGAAGAGTCTGGCCGATGGTGTAACTGGCAACACGTCTGGTTTTGGTTCAGAAGAGTCCAGGTTCGAGCCCTGGTCGGCCAACTTTAAATGCAAAAAAGCTTCTCAGAAATGAGGAGCTTTTTTGTTTTGGACAAATTCGGTTGGCGGTTGCCCGGGGTTGTCGGTCGCGGCTGCGCCGCTTCGGTTTTCAGTCAGCGGTCATTTCCGACGACTGACAACCGACAACCCCGGACAACTGACAACTGACCACCGAAAT
>CBIHOC010000051.1:0-30079 GCA_966211705.1 uncultured Chryseobacterium sp. | reverse complement strand
AACACCTAACCAAGTCTTCTCCGAAAAATTGCACTTATAGGTTGAACTTACACATTAGCACATTAGCACATTAGCACATTAGCAAATTGAACTTCCTAACCTCAAAGCGACGTCCCATCCTCTTCGTGGCATCCGTCGCCAACTTCGCTGCTGCGCTGGTTGCGCTCATTTCGCCGGCGTTTTTCTTTTCCCAGTTTTTCAAATACCCGCCTGATCCGGCGACTACGTTTCCGTACGTGGCGATGTATCATTACCTCTTCTGGGGCGTGGTGCTGATCATGGGCATTGCGTACTGGATGGCGGCGGTGAATTTCGAAAAGCACCGCGTGGTGCTGCTGATCGGCGGGCTGGGCAAGCTGCTGGCCGCGGCGTTCTGGGGCATGCTGTTCCTGCAGGACCAGGGAAAATGGATGATGGCTTCGGGCGCGGCGTGGGATGGATTGCTGGGCGTGATCATGATTTTGATGTTGATGGGGAAGAAAACGGAGAACGGAGGGAGGAGAGAGGAGTAGGGAGGAGTAATAATTCCAGTACTGGAAATGAAAGCATTCATCTATTATGAAACAAACCATCCTCAATTCCTACCGCTTCAACCTCGCTTACGCCGAACAGCTCGTGGCCGATGTTCCCGAAGAATTGATGACGCACCACGGCGGCGACGGTCTCGAAAATCATCCCGCGTTCGTGCTCGGCCATTTGATCTCCGCGTCGGCGCTGCTGGCGGAACTGCTCGGCGGAAAATTCGAAATGCCGGAAGGATGGGAAGCGCTCTTCCGCCGCAAAGGCCCCGGCGACCCGCGAAAGCCGGAACAGGACAAATCGCTTTACCCGTCGAAAGAAGAATTGCTCAATGAATACCGCCGCCAGCACGCGCTGGTAGAGAAACTGCTGATGGCAAAAACGGATGAGGAACTGCAGCAGCCGTTCCAGTGGCGCTTCGCCGAATTTTTCCCCACCGTTTACGACCGCGTCCACTTCCTCTGCAACAACCACGAAACAATGCACCTCGGACAATTGGCGGCGTGGAGACGAAGCGTGGGATTGCCGTCGGCGTTGGTTCGTCTTTCGAAAGAGTAGGGAGGGAGGAGTTGGGAGAACGATTCTCCGACTCCTCACTCCCTTCTCCTAACTCATCACTAATTCAGCAGCTTCTTCTCCAGTCAGCGTTCCAAGGGCTACGCCCATTCCCCCCATTCTGACAGCGCAGTAAACGTTTTCCGAAATTTTCTTCACGATCGGCGCTTTTTTCGCGCCTACGCCCATCGTGCCGGACCAGCGCAGGTCGACGGAGTACGGCGTTCCGGGGAGGATCATCGTCCGCAGGAGCTCGTCGAGCTTGTCCTGGATCAAGGGCGTGAGCGCGTGCTCGTGGGTGGTTTCACCTTTCACGTCGAGGTTGCGGCCGCCGCCGAAGAGGACGCGGTCGCCGATGTTGCGGAAATAATAATAACCGCGGTCATAGTGGAACGTGCCTTTCAGCTTCAGGCCGGGCACAGGATGTGTAACAAGCACCTGCGCGCGGGCCGGCTGCACGTCTTCGGCGGGAAGCAGTTGCTTCGCGAAACCGTTGGTGCAGATGAGCAGGCGGGCGGTGCGGATGGAATAGCCGTTTTCGGTGTGCAGGAGCAGGCCGCCTTTTTCATTTTCAAAATGGGTGATGTGCAGCCCATTCAGGATCGTGATGCCGGCGGCTTTTGTTTTCGCGATCAGTGCTTCCATCATGCGCCCCGTATCCACCTGGCCTTCCGCGGTGTTGAGGATCATGTGCTTCACGTTGCCGAAACCGAAGCGGGAAATGTCGCTGTCGGCGTTGCGGTACACCGTGTCGCGGCCGATGATGTCTTTCAGCTTCGTGTTGAAATGCGCCATCCGCTCCGCGCATTCGTGGTAACTGTTTTCGTCGGGAAAAACTTCGTAGCCGCCGTTCCCTTCAAAACGCATCGTCTCGTCGCCCACGCGCGAACGCAGGCGCTGCAGGCCTTTCCATCGTTTCTCCACCAGCGCCAGCACTTCGTCTTCCGGCATTCTCCCCAGGTCGTCGATCAGTTCCGACACGCTGCCGAAGCAGGCGAAACCGGCATTCTTCGTGCTCGCCCCGGAAGGCAACGCGCCCCGCTCGGCCACGAGAATGTTGAGTTTCGGGGATTTTTCCTTCAGGCTCAGCGCCGCGCTCAGTCCCACGATGCCGCTGCCGGCGATGACGATGTCAAGGTTGGAGAAGTATCGGTCGCGTTCCCAGAAGCTGAGTTGGACGGGCATGGGTTGGGTTTAGTTAAGGTGACGGTTTGTGGGAAGAAAATGGCGCTTTGTTCTGTCCGGACATTTTTTATGCAGCAAAGAATTTAATCAAGTAGGGAAATAAATTATGGTTCGACTATTCTTTTTCCATAATAGCTTTTACCTGTTTTTCCAGCTGCTTTTTGTCAGGCAGGTAAAGCTGGTATTTTGAAACGAATATTTTATTGGAAATCCCTCCTGTCGCATACTCTACCAATACTTCGTCTTTGCCTGCCGATAGAATGATGCCGATTGGTTCATTGTCGCCCTCAACGTTTTCCTCTGTCCTGAAGTAGTTAAGGTATAGGTTCATTTGCCCGATGTCATTGTGTCTTACTGCTTTTGTTTTAAGGTCGATAAGCACAAAGCATTTAAGGATGCGATGATAAAACACCAGGTCAATGTAAAAGTGTTTGTTGCGTAATGAAATTTTATACTGTCGGCCAACAAATGCAAAACCTTTTCCTAATTCCAACAAGAATAGCTGCAGGTTGTCAATGATCTTTTGTTCGAGATGCTTTTCCGTAACACGGTTGCTTTGAGGGATTTTCAAAAAGTCCAGCACATAAGGGTCTTTGATTACTTCAGGCGCGTCATTGGCAATGTGTCCTTTTTCCGAGAGCTGCAAAACACCTTTTTTGTCCCGGCTCAATGCCAACCGTTCAAATAACGAAGAATCAATTTGACGTTCCAGTTCTCGCTTCGACCAATTTTCGTGAATTACCTGTTTCTCATAAAATTTACGGGCAGTGTCGTCTGGGACCCCTAATAATACTATAAAATGGCTCCAACTTAATTTGGCAGACACTGTCTGCCATTTTGGATAAGCTAAGTAAAACCTCCGCATATCCAATACATTCCGTCTGCCGAATCCTGTGCCATGCCGTAGTTTTAAATCCCTGGAAAGCCTTGCCAGCAAATCACTTCCGTACTCTGCACGTTCGTGTCCATGCTGTTCGAATTCGACAATATGTCTGCCAATTTCCCAGTTGGCTTTCACCAATTCCGTATTCACGGCTTTAACAGCGTTCAACCTTGCAGTTTCAATGGTTTTGCCAATGTTGTCGAGTAGGTCGTTGTATTTTGTTTTGCTGAGTTTCATAAATTATTTCAACTAATCAAGCCCCGCAAATGTACACGACAACCTCCAACTGCCGTTGACCCTAACCCCATCTATTTCCCCCATCCCGCACCCATATCCCGCCCTGTTGAAAACTCCCCCAAACTCCCCCACAACCCCCTCATTCCCAATCACCTTCCACACCTGAATCCCTCGCCCCATTCCCCCGTCCCCCGCCCCCCGTCCCATCGCCCCTCCCTCATGGCACAGAAAATGTATATCTAAACCAGCCCGTGCGCCCCTAAAATGCTGTCGGAATGGGAATTTTGAACGATCTTTACACCTCCAAAACACACCCTTACCATTTAATGACCCTTTCGTACCTGGCGAAACGTCTCCTTATTTTGCTTTTGCTGGTCTCCGGGCCGGCCATTTCCCTTTTCGCACAGCCGGCTGCAGCGCCCAACTGGGAACTGACATTTGGCGGGAAAGTGACCGAATTCAACGAGAAAAAGCAACGCGACCTGCCGCTGGAAGGCGCGGTGGTTACGCTTTTCAAAGGAAGCACCCAGCTCGAAACGCAAACCACGTCGACCAACGGGAAGTTCAAGTTCCGCCTCCAGCCCAACGGCGAATATTCGCTGACGATGACCAAGCCGGGCTACATTACGAAACGTTTTACCATCAACACGTTCAACGTTCCCAACGAGCGCGCGGAAAACCCGTTCAGCGAATACGACGTGGAAGTCGACCTTTTCAAGCAGTTTCCCGGTCTCGATTATTCCTGCCTCAACAAGCCCATCGCGCGTTTTGCCTACAACCCGGCGCCGGATGTCGACGATTTCGACTACGACAAGATCTATGCCGCCCAGGTGCAGGCCTGCGCTGAAAACCTGAAGCGCCTTGCCGAAGAAGCGAAACGCAAGCAGCGCGAATACGAAGCCATCATCGCCGCCGCCGACAAGCTTTTTAACGGCTCGAACTGGCAGGCGGCGAAAGACGAATACAACAAGGCGCTGGGTGTTTTGCCGAACGAGCAATACCCGAAAGACCAGGTCATCAAGTGCGATGAGAAGCTGGGAGCAACTGCGGCCGAGAAGAAAAAATACGACGACGCCATCGCGGAAGCCAATCGCCTGTTCGATGCGAAGGACTATGCCAACGCAAAGGTGAAGTACCAGGAAGCCGCGGCCATGCGCCCTGCCGAAGTGTACCCGCCCCAGCGCATCAAAGCCTGCGACGACGCCATCGCCGCGGCCGGCAAAGAAAAGGCGTATGCGGATGCGATCGCTGCTGCAGATGCGAAGTTCACTGCCAAAGATTGGGCCGGCGCAAAAACCGAATACGCGAAAGCGTCGGGAATGAAGCCTGCGGAGCAATACCCGAAGGACCGCATGAAAGCCTGCGACGACGCGATCGCTGCGGCGGGCAAGGAAAAGGCGTATGCGGACGCAATCGCAGATGCGGACAAAAAATTCGACGCGAAAGATTTTGCCGGCGCGAAAACGAAATACACGGAAGCATCGGGAATGAAGCCCGCGGAGCAATACCCGAAGGACCGCATCAAAGCCTGCGATGACGCGATCGCTGCTGCAGGGAAAGACAAGGCATACGCTGACGCGATCGCTGCTGCCGACCAGAAATTCGATGCGAAAGATTTTGCCGGCGCGAAAACAAAATATACCGAAGCATCGGGAATGAAACCCGCGGAGCAATACCCGAAGGACCGCATCAAAGCCTGCGATGACGCCATTGCTGCGGCCGGCAAAGACAAAGCCTACGCCGACGCGGTCGCCGATGCCGACGTGAAATTCAACGCGAAAGATTACGCCGCAGCAAAGACGAAATACACGGAAGCTTCCGGCATCAAGCCCGCCGAGCAATACCCGAAAGACAGGATCAAAGCCTGCGACGACGCAATCGCCGCTGCCGGGAAGGACAAAGCGTATGCCGATGCGATCGCTGCCGCCGACGCGAAATTCACCGCGAAAGATTGGGCCGCCGCGAAAACCGAATACACGAAAGCTTCCGGCATCAAGCCCGCCGAGCAATATCCGAAAGACAGGATCAAAGCCTGCGACGATGCAATCGCCGCGGCCGGGAAGGAAAAAACGTATGCCGATGCGATCGCCGATGCGGACAAGAAATTCGATGCGAAGGATTTCACCGGCGCAAAAGCCAAATACACGGAAGCTTCCGGCGTAAAACCCGCCGAGCAATACCCGAAGGACCGCATCAAAGCCTGCGACGACGCGATTGCAGCTGCAGGTCTCGACAAGCAATACAACGATCTCATCAAGCAGGCCGACACGAAATTCACCGCGAAAGATTGGGCGGGCGCAAAAGCGAAATACACCGAAGCTTCCGGACTGAAAGCAGGCGAACAATATCCCAAAGACAAGATCAAAGAATGCGACGACAATCTTGCCGTTGCCGAAAAAGACAAGAAGTACAACGATCTCGTCAAGCAGGCCGACACGAAATTCACTGCGAAAGATTGGGCCGGCGCGAAAACCATTTACCAGGAAGCTTCCGGTGTCAAGCCCGACGAGCAGCACCCGAAAGACCGCATCAAAGCCTGCGACGACGCTATTGCCGCAGCCGGTCTCGACGCGCAGTACAACGATCTCGTGAAGCAGGCCGACACGAAATTCACCGCCAAAGACTGGAACGGCGCGAAAGATCTTTACACGCAGGCATCGGCCGTAAAGCCCGCGCAGCAGTATCCCAAAGACCGCATCAAAGCCTGCGACGACGCGCTTGCGGCGGATTCGAAGAACAAAGCGTACAACGATCTCATTTCACAGGCCGATGCGAAATTCGGCACTTCCGATTGGGCCGGTGCGAAAACGATCTACCAGCAGGCATCCGACATGAAGCCGTCGGAAGCTTACCCGAAAGACAAGATCAAAGCCTGTGACGCGGCGATCGCCGGGGCGGAGAAAGATGCGAAGTACAACGATCTCGTCAAACAGGCCGATGCGAAATTCGACGCGAAAGACTGGGCCGGCGCGAAAGCGATCTACGTCGAAGCATCGGCGCTGAAGCCTGCCGAAGCGCACCCGAAAGACCGCATGAAGCTGTGCGATACGAACATTGCGGCGGAAGGTGTCGATAAGAAATACAACGACCTCATCGCGCAGGCCGACACGAAATTCGACGCGAAAGATTGGGCGGGTGCGAAAGCCGTTTACCAGCAGGCATCGGGCGTGAAAGCGGAAGAGCAATATCCGAAAGATCGCATCAAGGCCTGCGACGACAACGTGAAGGCGGACAAAGACAAAGCGTACAACGATATTGTTGCGCAGGCCGACACGAAGTTCGATGCGAAAGACTGGGCGGGCGCGAAAGCCATTTACCAGCAGGCATCCACGATGCGTCCTGCGGAAGCGTATCCGAAAGACCGCATGAAATTGTGCGACACGAACATCGCGGCGGAAGGCACGGACAAAAAATACAACGAGCTGATTGCGCAGGCCGACACGAAGTTCGACGCGAAAGATTGGGCCGGTGCAAAAGCCGTGTACCAGCAGGCTTCCGGGGTGAAGGTGAATGAGCAATACCCGAAAGACCGCATCAAAGCCTGCGACGACAACATTGCCGCAGCCGGAACGGAAAAGAGATACACCGACATCATCGCCGCTGCGGATGCGAAGTTCAACGCGAAAGACTGGGCCGGCGCGAAAGTGAAATACCTCGAGGCATCGGCGATAAAAGCCACGGAGCAATATCCCATCGATCGCGCGAAAGAGTGCGACGCGAACATTGCCGCCGACCAGGAGCAGAAATACAAAGACGCCATCGCGCAGGCCGACACGAAATACGACGCGAAAGATTGGTCGGGCGCGAAAGTGCTGTACCAGCAGGCTTCCACGATGAAGCCGGCGGAAACGTACCCGAAAGACCGCATCAAGGCCTGCGACGACCAGATGGCGCTTGCGGGCGTGGATAAGAAGTACAGCGACCTCATCAAGCAGGCCGACACGAAATTCGACGCGAAAGACTGGGCCGGCGCCAAAGCGCTTTACACGCAGGCAACGGCGGTGAAAGGGGAGGAGCAATACCCGAAAGACCGCACAAAAGCCTGCGACGACGCGATTGCCGCTGCCGGCGTGGACAAGCAGTACAACGACCTGGTCAAACAGGCCGACGCGAAATTCACGGCGAAAGCGTGGGGCGTGGCGAAAGACCTTTACGGGCAAGCATCCGGCGTAAAACCCGCCGAGCAATACCCGAAAGACCGCATGAAAGCCTGCGACGATAATCTCGCGGGTGAAAAAGACAAAGCGTATAACGACGTCATCGCCGCTGCCGACGCGAAGTTCAAAGCCGGCGACTGGACCGGCGCGAAAGCGAAATACCAGGAAGCGCTGAACATGCGCGCCACGGAACAATACCCGAAAGACCAGGTCAAAGCCTGCGACGACAACATCGCGGCAACGGGGCTCGACAAGCAGTACAACACGGTCATCGCGGCTGCGGATGCGAAGTTCAAAGCCGGCAGCTGGGCGGAAGCGAAGGCGAAATACAACGAAGCCATCGGCATCAAAGCGAACGAGCCTTACCCGAAAGACCAGGTGAAGCTGTGCGATGAGAAGATCAACGCTTCGCTTTCACTCGAAGGCAACTATAAGCGCCAGGTTGCGCGCGGGGATTCCGCCATGAACGCCAGCGATCTCGAAACCGCGCAGGCCGCCTTCACCGCCGCCCGCGACCTGAAACCCGCCGAAGCTTACCCGAAACAGAAGCTCGACGAGATCGCGCGCCTGCTCGCCGGCGACCAGAAAGACCGTGCGTACCGCGCCCTGGTCTCCAAAGGCGACAGCCTCATGAAGCTCGACAGCCTCGCCGACGCGAAGAAGGTGTACCAGTCTGCGCTCGCCCAGAAGCCGGCCGACGAGTACCCGAAGAAAAAGATCGACGAGATCACCCGCATCCAGAACGACCGCAAGTTCGAAGCCACCAAATTGAAAAAGTACAACGACCTCATCGCGAAAGCCGACAAGCAGTTCAACGCCAAAGATTACAAAGGCGCCAAATCCAATTACCAGCTTGCCCTCCAGGAAAAGCCGCTCGAGATCTACCCGAAGAAACGCATCGAAGCCTGCGACAACGCCCTCAACCCGCGCGACACGACAAAGCCGGTGGTGAAGCCCGTCGAAGGCAGCGAACAATACATCAGCGACCTGGTGAAAACCTACCCGCAGGGGATCACGGAATCATCGGGCAAAGACGCCGGCGCCACCACCGTCACGCGCATCGTGATCGTCGGCAACAAAGGCTGGGTGTACAAAAAAACGGTTTACAACTGGGGAACGTTCTACTTCAAAGACGGCGTGCAGATCTCGGAATACATCTTCAATTACGAGACATCGCCCGGGTACGTGCAGCAGCAGCAGGCGGAGTACGACAAGAATAAGAACAAATAAAATTCAAAGATTCAATCGCTTGTCTCGTCTACGACGAGACCTCGCTATTCAAAGATTCAAAGATTGGATATAGCTTTCAATTTTTGAATGTTGTTGAATTTTGAATCATTGAATTTTGAACGGAGAAGAAATCAGATTCCCGATTTCAACTTTTTCCGGATACGCTCGATCAGCCACGCCATATCCAGCTTAAACTGCCCGAAACCGGTAAGCGGGCGATCCTCTTTTTTCTGCTTGCGCAAATATTCCAGCAACGTTCCCGCAGGCACGAACCAGCCGCCCTGCGCAGCAAGATATTCCAGGTTCCGGCGGAATTCTTCGTCAACCTTTCCATCTTTCACAAACCCCGATGCGAAATGCGTGTACACGATGGAATACCCGCCCTGCCCGGAGAGCTTGTCGACATTTTCCCTGCTGATCAGCGCGGTGAACTGGTCCACGGTATGCCCGTCGGAAGAGCTGAACCAATAGTTGGAATAGTTTTCCTTCGAACGAACGCGATACGGTGAAACGGAATCGACCGTCGCAAGGTCGAGGCGGTTGAAAACGTGGTTGCGGATGTAACGGATGTGCTGTTTCGCCGCATCGCCCCAGAAATGCCTGGATGCGGGATCTTCGCCTTCGAAATAAGAGCGGCTCTTCATCAGCTGCTGGAGCTGACGCAGCGGGAAGCCGAAACGTTTGTAGCCCCAGAATAAATTGTCCGGGTTGCGCGAATGGTTGATGTGCATGTGCGGGTATTGGCCCAGCTTTTCGCGGAAGAGCTCGAGGCCGGCGAGAATTTCTTCGCGTGAAAAATTTCCCGAACCCACGTTATGCATCCCGATCTCGAATCCCTGATTTTTCAGCTCCAGTATCCACGCGAGGTAATGCGCATCCTGCAAGGTTTCCCCGGTGAATTTATCGCGCGACGGGTACACCCAAACGGTCTTGGTGCTGATCACGCCGAGCTGCAGCATCAGGTCGTACACCGGCTTCACGTTCGCCACCGTCGCGTTATCCGTGTCGTCGATGATCGCGAATGCAAAGCGTTTTCCGTGCGGCCAGTCGATCTTCATGGTTTGCGGCAGTAGAAGATGAAATCGCCGGGGAGGATGCCTTTCCGCTGCAGCTCTTCCGGTGAATACCGGTTGCGCGCGGTTTCCTCGCGGAACGTAAAGCCGTGCCGCGTCACACGTTCTGCGATGTCGCCGGCGTAGATGCGGAACAGGTCGACCTGCCCGAATTTCGCGGTGCGTTCGGCATCTGTTGCACCGGGCGGAAGCTCGTCCGTTGCCGCCAGCGATTTGTCGACGCCTGCCTGCAGCACCAGCGAGCCGCCGGGTTTGAGCACGCGGAACAATTCGCTGTATCCTTTCGCATCGTCGGGAACGTGGTTCATCACGTGCAGGCAAACCACGAGGTCCATGGAAGCGTCGCCGAACGGGATGTTCATGATGTCGACCTTGTGCTCGGCGAGCGGGGAGAAAAGATCGGCGGAGAAATAATGCGGCGTGACGGTTTTGAATTTCTTTATCAGCGCGGGTTCCGGGGCGAAGTGGAGGAGGGCGATGCCGGGCTTCAGCAAGTCATTGGCGCCGAGGAAATCGGAAATGTAACGGTGGCGCTCGAGCGATCCGCAGCCCGGGCAGCGCGCGTTCTTCCGGGTTTTACCGTAAGAGCTGAAGGTGAGAAATTTCCGGAATGTTTTCCCGCACACCGTGCAGCACACCGCATCGCCGGAATAGAAGAGCCGCAGCATGCCGAGGTATTGCCGCACGAAGAAAGGCCGCAGCGAGGCGGGCACAAGTTTCCTGGCGTTCTCTTTGATGGCCCCGATCATGTTGCTATAAAAAAAGAACGGCCACCGGTAAAGGAATGGCCGTCCAAGGTTTTTTCATGAAGGTCGTTACGCTTTCACCAGGGAAGGTTTCCACACGCGTGCGGCATGGAAAGCGCCGAAAAGGATCGCGCCGAAAGCGAGCTGGCTGATGAGCGTTCCCGCGAAGAAGGGAATGCCCGCTTCGATGGAAAGGACAAGACCGCTGAAGGAAGTGGAGTAGAGCGGTTTTTCCACCCAGAATCCCACGACCCACATGGCAGCATTGGTCACGAAGAAGAAAAGTACCGCCGAAACGAGCGACATGCCCACGATGCTGAACGCGCTCTGCCGTTCACGGATCGCCCAGCCCAGCATCGTGATGATGCCGAATGAAAGGTAAACCGCCCACAGCGTTTCATGCGAGCCGAAATACAGGTCGGAGATCGCCATCGCCGCCATCGGCACCAGCAGGCTGAGCCAGCGGCTGGCCATGCACGCGCCCGCGAACAGGGCTACAGCACCGACAGCGTTGAAGTTGGGGATATGGAGAAAACGTGAGAATACTGCGAGGAGAATTGCCGTTGTGACAAACAGCATTCGGGGAGTAAAGAAGTTGTTTTTCATAGCAGGAAACTGGTTGGGACAAAAATAAGAGATTTCCCGGGGAAAAATTCAAAAATTCAAACGCCCCGAGTCCTCGGGGCTATTCAAAGATTCAAGATTCCTGACAACTAACGACAAACTTGTCCTGAGCCCTGAGCTTGTCGAAGGGTCGAAGGGCAACAAACATTACCGCGTATACTGCTTTTTCTTCTTCTGCCAGAACTTGATCTTTTTGTTCTGGCTTTTCTTGTTCTGCTTCTGGGTCTTCAGGAACACCTTGTGCGCTTTTTTTGACGCTTTCTTCTGCTCTTTCGCAAGGTCCTCGCTGGGATGGTGCTTCGCGTTCTTATACTCGTTCGTTACCTCGTGCCGCTTGCAGGAAGCGAGGAGAAAAATGGAAAAGAGGATGACGAGAAGATGGCGCATGTTACTATAACGACAAAAAGGGCTATTTGGTACAAAAGTACCAGTTTCAATCGGGAAGACGTGAGACTTGAGACATGAGACATGAGATCGTGCAGATTATATTTTTTCTCACGTCTCACGTCTCACATCTCACGTCTCTCTAATTCGGTTTACCGGGCTTTTTCTTGTCCTGTTCGATGCGGTGGTTGAGGAAACCTTTCAGTCCGTGTATGTCGAGGCGTTTTCCGAAGATCGCTTTTTTCTCGTCGAGGAGATAGAGCGTGGGCGTGCTGTACACGTCGTAGTAATATTTCGCCGTGGCCAGCTCCTGCGCGTCTTTGCCGGTGACGTTGAGCCAGTTGAGATTGTTGGCTTTGATGAAATCTTTCCAGGCTTTTTTGTCCAGCTCCGAAACGATCGCGTACACTTCAATGCTCACGCCGGCGGTGCGGAGTGAATCGTAGTAGTGCTTCAGCTCGGGAATTTCTTTTTTGCAATGCGAGCAGGTCGGCTCCCAGAAAATGACGATGGTGTATTTCGCGTTGATGTTGTGCAGCGGCTTCACGCGGCCCAGCGTATCCTGCAGAAGCAAATTCACCGCCGTTTTCCCGAGCAGCGTGTAGCTGAGCTGGTTCGCGCGGTTGATGATCTTCGTCTTCTGCTCTTCGTTGATCCACCACACCTGCCCCGTCTTGTAATACGTATCCACGATCTTCACGAAGATCGCGTCGAAGCCCATCACCTTCGAGGTTTCATACGTGTAGGTAACGTAATAAACCGTGTACTTGAACAGCTCGCGCGAGGGACGGGCTTTCTCGATGAGCCAGACCGCTGCGGCCGCGATGGAATCGGGATGCTGCGGGATGAGCTTGTCGAGGTAGAATTTCATCTTGTTGTGGTACACCGGCGTGCGGATGAGGCGGTCGTCGGTGAAATCGAAGCCGTCCCAGTAGTGGTTGCGGAAATTCCAGTAGTTGTACGTGGAATCGATCGTGCCGTCGGGCTTGCGGGGCGATTTGTCGTACGGGATGTTATCCGGCTCGTCCATCGCGGCAAGCACTTTGGCCATGAAGGTTTCGGGATGATGTTTCTTGTAATAGTCGCGCTTGTATTGTTTCACCGTGCTGTCGACGGCCGCCGCTCTTTTCTGCAGCAGCGCCACCGAATCCTGCTTGTTGCGGGCTTTCGCGCCTTTGATCGCGTTCTGCAGCGGTTCCATTTCCTTCTGCTTCCCGTTGAGGTAATTGAGGTATTCGTAGAAATACTGGTTCTCCTTCGAGCCGGTGATCTTCATGTGGCCCACGAGGTCCGACGTATCCGTTTCCATCGAAAATTTCTGCTCGTCGGCGATGACCACTTCCATCCACTTTTTGCTCGGCAGCACCACCATGTAAATTCCGCCCGGCATGGCCGTATCGCGCCTGAAAAGGATGTTCCCGTTCGCATCCGCGATGGCGGTATCCTGGATGTATTGTTTATCGCCGTAATGATTGGCCAGGAGCACCTGCCCGCCGTTCATCCCTTTGACATGGATTTTCAGTTCCAGCGGCTGCTTTTTAACGGCCGGTTTCGCGGTGGTCTGTGCGACGGCTAAAGCAGGCATCGCAATGATAATCAATGCGTTGAGTAAGGTGCGTTTCATAGATTGGAGGTTGCCGGTAGTAAAAATACGAAATCAGGGTGTTTGCCAGTTGGGATGCCGCAAAAATTGAGCCGCGCCTGCCTGCCGCAGGCAGGGATTTCACTAATTACACTCATTAAAGGGAAAAGTTCAAAAGTTGGGAGAAAGGTAAAGACCTTACAATTGATAATTTGCGGTATGATAAAGCCATTACAATTACTCGACAATCTTTCTGGGGGCAACATTACAATCAAGCAAGCTGGCATATGGTATGGCAAGCTGTCTGAATTGCTCAATATTTTGATTCATCTCGAAAAAGATAAATTCATTCAAATTGTGGAAATAGGCACCGATACAGGACGAAAACTGGAAGAATGGGAAATTGCAGAGATGAAAAGATCGCTTGATAATGGCGAAGAGGAATATAATCTTGAAAACATCTGGATTGTTCTAACAGAAGAAGGAGCACGACAGGTGAGTTAAGGAGCGAACCTGTTCTGCTGCTATGTTCCGTTCGGCTCCGGCTATTCGCTCTCCCGAGGTCTCGGGATCGCTGCTATCCGGGCTAGGAAATCAAATCTTTCGGTGCGTTAAATTAACTGTCTGAAACGGCTGCTTTGCCGGGACTACTGAACGAAAATGATCTCGCATTTAATTGTCTCACGTCTCATGTCTCACCTCTCACGTCTCCCTTCACCTCGCCAAACCTCTTCGAAAAGCAGGAATTATACGGCAATTCATACTACCGCTTATTTTGCCGTTGACGCCAGGAATTTTATCTTCGGATGCTTCGATCTTGTTTTTTTTTGAAAGCCCTGCTTCAGCTAATGAAATTTCAAACTGCGTTTTTTCCCGGGAACGGCCTTGCGCTGCTGTTTCTTCTTTTCTTTTCCTGCTCCTTTTCTGCAAACGCGCAGCAGGCAGGCACCCGGAATGCCGTGGCCGATTCGCTCCTGGCCGATTCACTTACCGCGCTTGCAAAAGCCAATTTGTTTTCCGATCCCGAGAAAAGCATCCAGCATGCCGATGCGTTGATGCAGCTGGGCCGGTCATCCGGGCAGAAAAGATTTGTGCAGCAAGGGTATTACCTGAAAGGCACGGCTTTTTACAGCAAAGGATTTTACAAAGCTGCGATCGAAAATTACCTGGAAGCGCAGAAGCTTGCGGAAAATATCGGCGATACGGCGGCGCTGGCCAACAGCTACATGGTGCTCGGCATCGTGTATTACAAGCTGGCCGACTATGCAAAAGCGGAGGTGAATTATTCCGGCGCTGCGAACCTGTACAGGTTAAGCGGGAATATGAAGTCATTGTCTGCCATCAGCAACAACATCGGCCTTGTTCAGCAGCAGCAGGGAAAATACACCGAGGCATTGCGGAGCTTCAAGGAATCGCTGGCCCTGAGCGATAAGATCGGCGCGGACGAATTGTCGTATTCCAATACGTATTCAAACATCGGGCTTGCGTATTCCAAGCTGGAGTTATACGACACCGCTGTAGTTTACCTGCGCAGGTCGTACGACATTCTTGAAAACTCGGACGAAAAATTGGCGCTCGCGCACACCTGTGTGAACCTGGGCACGGCAAACTTTTATCTCGGCAACTATGACGACGCGCGCTTCTACGCGAACAAAAGCCTTGAACTGGCTACCGAGATCGGAAACTGGGAGCTCATGGCAAATGCGAATTCTTCCCTGTACGATTATTATATGCATACCGGCGATATCCGGACTGCCATGAAGTTTCACCTGGCTGCCGACGTAGCCCGCGATTCCATGCTGGCGCAGCAGAACATGAGCGACATTGCGCGGCTCGAAACGGAATTCGAATACGAAAAAAAGATCACGCGCGACAGCATCAAGAACGCTTCCGAGAAAAAGCTTACGGATGCGATCGTGGCAAGGCAGGACGCAGAGCTTTCCGCAACGCGAAACCTGCAGGTGGCGCTGTTTTCCGGGTTGGGCCTGGTGGCGGTCTTTTCACTGTTCATGTACAACCGTTTCCGGGTTACGCGGAAGCAAAAACAGATCATCGAGCTTCAAAAGAACACGGTGGAGATCAAACAAAAAGAGATCACCGACTCCATCAATTATGCGAAACGCATCCAAACGGCGATCCTTCCGCCCGCTTTGTATTTCAGGGAGCACCTGCCCGAATCGTTTATTCTCTATAAACCGAAAGACATCGTTGCCGGGGATTTTTACTGGATGGAAATTTCCGGCGATAAAGTGCTTTTTGCCGCATGCGACTGTACCGGGCACGGCGTGCCGGGCGCCATGGTCAGCGTGATCTGCAACAATGCGCTGAACCGATCCGTACGGGAGTTCGGGTTGCTCGACCCGGGAAAGATCCTTGACAAAGCCCGGGAAATCGTGATCACGGAATTTGAAAAAAGCCAGGAAGAAGTGCGGGACGGAATGGATATTTCCCTCTGCGTGTTCGATCGCCGCACCTACAGGCTGCAGTGGGCGGGGGCGAATAACCCGCTCTGGCTCGTTCGCAACGGGGAACTGATCGAATATAAGCCGAACAAACAACCCATCGGGAAGTATGCGGCGGTAAATCCTTTTGTCACGCATGACATCGAAACGCGCCGCGGCGATATGCTTTATGTTTTTACCGATGGTTTCGCAGACCAGTTCGGCGGGGCGGGTGGAAAGAAATTCAAAACATCAGCGTTGCGGGAAACGATAAGCAGCATTCACCGCCTGTCACCGGAAGAACAAAGGCAGGAGCTGGAAAGCCGTTTTGAAAACTGGCGGGCGCTGCGAATGCCCGATGGATCGGGGAAATATTACGAGCAGGTGGACGATGTGTGCTTTATCGGCGTGAGGCTTTGAGGTTGCTATTTCGCTAACTTCTTCAACCCCGAAAACACCGACCACGCATTCATCCCCAAAAACAAAATCGTAAACGCCAATCCCCAAACCAGCACCGTCCCCGATAACCCGCCCGGCAGGTCGAATCCCTTTTCTTCGATGTAGCCAGAGAACCAGCCTTTGAAGATCCACAGCGCGATCACGCTCACCACGAAAATGCCGGCGTAGATCAGCGCATAGTATTTCATGTAATTCATGCCGAGCTTCTTGTAATCGTAGCCGATGCGGATGAGCGTTTCGAGCTCGTACGACGATTTGCTCACGAGCAGCTGCGAATAGAGCAGGAAGCCGAGCAGCGAAAGCAAAATGATCACGCTGCCGATGGCAATAAGGACTGTCATCACAAGGCGGAGGAATGCGTTCAGCTTGCTGTTGCGCAGGCTTTCGGCGCTCGTTTCGTAACCGTTGGCAGTGAAATATTCGATCAGTTCGGTAGTTGCAGGACCTTCACACTGTATGATCACGCGACTGGGTGCGGTACTGCCGGGTTTGACGCCGGCGAATTTTTCATTGGCATAATCGATGAACGACTGCGGTGCGAGGATGGTGTTGATGCGCTCGCTGAAGCCGGCAATTTTTCCTTCGAACGTGGCGCTGCCTTTCGATCCGCGTATCGTCACTTTCGCGCGCGCGAGGCTGAACGCGCTCTCGGGCACCTGCGGGCGTCCCTGCGTGGGCGCGAAACCGAAATTGTACAGCTTCACGTAATCGCGCGGGATGATGATCGGGATGAGCGAATCGCCTTCCTGCCACTCCCAGTCGTCGAGGTCCACATCGATGAACTCGTCGGGCACAGCTTCGAAGAACAGGTCCATGTACATGCCTTCCATCATCTGCTCCTGACCCGCGCCCATCGTGAGGTTGATCTTGAAATGGCTCGACGTGAGCGGCGCCGCTTTTTTCACGCCCTCGATCTTCTTCAGCTCGCTCAGCTCTTTTTCCGAAAACCCTTTCTGCCCGCCGAAAAGCGTGTGCAGCAAATTCACTTCTTTGTTGATGACGAGGTACTGCGGCTTGTTGAGATCGCCCGTCCCGCTCAGCGTCGCATTGAAATCGAGGTACAACTGCACCGCGCCCAGCAGCAGCAAAAATCCCACCAGCGCGCCGAAGATGGCGACGAGGAGCTGGAGGGGCTTTTGGTGCGAGAAGAGGAGACGGTTGAGCATTTCGGTTGTCGGTTGTCTTGGGTTGTCCGGGGTTGTCGGTTGTCAGCTTGGGGAATAATTAGTGCGCTCATGCGGTTGCTTTCTCACCGGCAACTGACAACCGAAGCGGCGAAGCCGCGCACCGACAACCCCGGACAACCCAAGACAACCGACAACTTTTTTCATATGACAATTTTCCCTGTGAAGTTAAAATAGCTGCTCGGCCCTAAGCTCGTCAGCAAAAGTCCGGCGGAATTTTTTTTGCAGGCTTCTTCGATCATCGCGCAGGCTTTTTGAGAATTTTCTTCGTCGAGGTGGCTGAAGGGCTCGTCGAGCAATAAAAAGCGGAACGGCTGCGCCAGCGCGCGGATGATGGCGACGCGTTGCTGCTGGCCGAGCGAAAGCGTGCCGCATTTCTGGCCCAGGCGCGCGGAAATGCCCAGCTGTTCGGCCATGGCGCGGATCTGCTCTTCGGTGAGCGCGTTTGTGAGCTTGTTCTTCAGCGTGATGTTTTCCAGCGCGGTGAGCTGCGGGAAAAGACGCAAGTCCTGGAAAACGGCGGAGAGAAATTCCTGGCGCAGCATCGTCCAGTGCGCGATGGAAAAGTCGCGGATGTCTTTGCCGTCCATGAGCACGTTGCCTTCATAGTCGCGGCGCAGGCCGTAGATGATGGAGACGAGCGTGGTCTTTCCCGTGCCCGACGGCGCTTCCACGATGTACGTGCCGCCGGAATCGAGCGTGGATTCCTGCCTCCAGCAGCTGCCGGGCGCAAGCGGCGTGTCGGCGAGCGGGATGGGAAGAACGTTGCGGAATTCGATTTTCATTTCCCGAAATGTGTTCCGGCATGCGAGATCAAACGATACAGGCTGTTGCCTTCGCCGGGCTCCAGCAGCACTTCCACGCGCGAGCCGGCGCCGGGACTTTCCACGCGCACGCTTTTCACCGGGCCGATCCAGCTCAGCATGAGCATGGCTTCGTCGCCGAGATAGCCGGCATTTGCGGGATTTGTAAGCGCCGGGGGGAAATGTTCCTGGTCGAGATCCATCCACAGCAGCAGCGGTGAATTCTGCGGAACGCCGGCGGGCAATTTGCCTGCGAGCTTGCCGGACTGCGAGAAGGATTGTGCGGCGTAATAATCGTTCGTGATGAGCAGCTGACCGTCTTTCGAAGCGGTGTACACGATGAAGTCGAACGTAGGCATGTAATAAAAACCTTCGTTCTTCATCAGGCCGGAGGTGAGCAACAGCTCGTCCATCTTTTTGTCGTCCGTATGGCCGAGCGTGATGTAGGCCATCGGCGCGTACAGCGAGAACTCGGAACGGTCGATGTAATCTTCGCCGCCCGCCATCGTGACGAGCTGGCTGATCTTCGCGCTGATGCGGGGATCGTACGTGGAAATGTCTTTGTAATCGGTGAACGCGATGGAAACGTCGCCGGTGAGCAATTTCTTCAGCGGCTCTTCCCGCATGCCCAGGTTCGTTTCGATCTGCTGCAGGCCTTCGCGCATCTGCTCGTCGCTGTTCAGCAGTTCGAACAGCTTGTTCACGTCGGCGGCGATGCCGAGATAAACGAGCGGCGTTTGCGGGGCGATGGCGTCGAAATGATCGGCGGCGGGACCGCTTTTCTTCAGCACGACGGAAGAAGGCGTGAGGGAATAGTTCGTGTAATCGGCGGTGATCTTGTCGTCCTCGAAACGCACGAGCAGCTCGGCGTGCCCGTCGGTCATGCCCATCAGCGACATCGGCATGTTCTGCCCGCTCATGGCCGTCATCGCTTTGTTGTCGATGTACAAGCCGATGTCGAACGTTTTCCCGGCGAACTCTTTATACGCCTCGTTCGATCTGATCGACTTGCTTTCGGGCTGGTTGAGGTAATCTTCGGCGATGAATTTCGCTTCGTTGTGGCTGACGGAGATCGCCATCCCCATTTCTTTATTCCACGCGATCCCGCGCCGCCCGTCGATCTCACCGTACCAGATCCCGTCTTTCTCCTCGATGCTGTTGCAGATGTTCAGTCCTTCCACGAACGTCACCAATTCCTTTGCATCGTCCACGCCGAACACGAGCGCGGAAACCACGTCCTGCCCGTCTTTCGCCACGAACGCGTAAATGTTTTCCAGCGGACTGATGCCCGTGCTGAACGGATCGCTCAGCAGGTCTTTCACCGGGCCTTTGATGTTTTGGAACGCCGGCTCCTGGATGAGCTTCAGCGGGTCAGCCTTCGCGCCGAGCTCCTGCGTGTTGATCTTCAGCACCGCCGCCGCGTTGGAAGGAATGGCTTTCAGGTGCTCGTCCGTTCCGCCCGACAACCATTTCCAGGCGAAATAGCTGATTACGCCGAGAAGGAGTATTCCCGAAACGATGAGTGTGATCTTGACTGGTTTCTTCATGCGTCAAATTCAAAGATTCAACAATTCAAGATTCAACGATTGGTCTTCAATATACTGGCTACGAATGCAAGCAAACCGATTCCCAGCATGCCAAATGTAATTATCTGAAATTGCCGGAAAAGCATGCGAACCTTTGGATCTGTCCGATGGTTTTCACTTTCACGGGCGGCTTTCATATAGCGTATCCCGAAAAATGCGTAGATCAGCAGAGAAACAATGATGACTATTGTATCCATGATTGCTGGTCTGCAGGAATTGTTGAATAGCGAAGCGATTGAATTGTTGAATAGTCTCGTCCCGAGTACTCGGGACGAGACGTTTGAATTGTTGAATTCTACGATTTATTCCCCGACGACTTCCCCCTGAACGGCCTTCTCCCGCGATCTCTTCCGCCGCCGCCTTGTCCACCGCCACTGCCACGTTTTCCACCGCCGCCGCCTTTTCCTCCGCGTGCGCCGCCGCCTTTACCGCCGCGTCCCACGAAAGGAGCGTTCTTGTTGTACGGCGGGCCTTCACCGAGGAATTCGGGGAGCGCGCCTTTTTCCACTTCGTAGCCGATGAGCTTTTCGATGCCGTTGAAGCGGCGCATGTCATCGGGCGAGATGAAGGTGATCGCTTCGCCGGTCGTTTCCGCGCGGGCGGTGCGTCCTACGCGGTGCACGTAATCTTCCGCATCGCCGGGCACGTCGTAGTTGAGCACGAGTGAAATGTTCTCGATGTCGATGCCGCGCGAGAGCACGTCGGTGGCGACAAGAATCTTAAGATTCCGGTTGCGGAATTGGCGGAGCACTTCTTCCCGCTCGTTCTGCTCGAGGTCGGAGTGAATGGCGGCCACGGAAAGCCCGAGGCGCTTCAGCTCTTTCTCCATGTTTTTCACGTTCTGCTTTGTCGACGAGAACACGATGACGCTGATGAGCTCTTTCGTTTTGAAAAGATGGAGGAGCAGCTGAATTTTCTGCGCGTCGTACACGCAATACGCGAGCTGCTTGATCCCCGCAGCCGGCTTGGAAATGGCGATGTTCACCTGTTCCGGGTTGTGCAGGATCTTCGCGGCCATCTGGCGGATGCGCGGCGGCATCGTGGCGGAGAACATGAGCGTCTGGCGCTGCTTCGGCAGGTACTGTACGATGCGCATGATGTCGTCGAAGAAGCCCATGTCGAGCATGCGGTCGGCTTCGTCGAGGATGAGCGTCTTCAGCTTGTCGAGCTTCACATAGCCGAGGTTGAGGTGCGCGAGCAGTCGCCCGGGCGTGGCCACGATGATGTCGGTGCCGGTGGTGAGCGCTTTTTTCTCGCGGTCGAAGCTTTCGCCCGATCCGCCCCCGTACACCGCGATGTTGCTGATGCCGGAGAAATACGCGAAGCCGGTGAGCGCGTTGTCGATCTGCAGCGCGAGCTCGCGGGTGGGCGACACGATGAGCGTGTGAATGCTGCCGCGGTCGGGGTTATGCAGGATGCGGTGCATCGTGGGCAGCAGGTAGGCCGCGGTTTTCCCGGTGCCGGTCTGCGCGCAGGCGATGAGGTCGCGGCCTTGCAGGGTGATGGGTATTGTGAGTTCCTGGATCGGTGTTGCTGTTGAATAACCCATCGCATCCACGCCATCCATCACGGAAGGGTCCAGGTCGAAATCGTCAAAAGTTGCCATAAAGTATCAGGGGGTGAGCCGGTATTTCTCGGCGAAACCTCTCAAAGGTACGAATAGACGGGAGACGTGAGACGTAAAGGGACGAGAGACGAGACTTGGGGCGGGGCAATTTTGCGATCGATGAAACGTTTAACGAGGGTGAATGCGCTCGAAAAAAGTTTGCTGCTGATCTATCGCGCGGTGTGGTACCTGCCGGCGGCGTTTTTTGTTTCGCTGTGGGCCTTCTTTTTCGTGGCGTGGGCGAAGCTGGGGCATTCGCCGGTGCCGAGCGTCAACGACCCGAAAGACCTCGGGCTGGACGGGATGCACGTGATGACGTGGTATTTGCTGTTCGCGGCGTATTACGGATTTTTTCTTTGCTGCCTGTTGTTGCTGATCAAACTCTTCGTGCGGGCGCTGCCGTTGAAGAAATGGGACGTGATCGTTTTCGGTGCAGGCTCGGTGCTGGCGACGTTGATGCTTCTTACGGACGTGATGACGTGGTTCCTGGATTGACGGCGCTTTGTATACGCGCCTGTTTATTTTTTCACGGCAGTTGTTGCTTATAAAGCATACCTTTGTCAACCCCTGTTTCCGGAAAATTGCTGCTTTACGGGCATTTTTTCTGTATTCCCGTCTTGATGAGGTCGAGCTTGTTTGCTGTGTGCGAAGTGTCTTTTCACCCCAGGTATTAGTCCGTATCTAAAAAGTGCCGTATGAAAAAGCAAATTCATCTCCTGCTTGTCGACGACGACAAGAATGACCGGTTATTCTTTTATAAAGTGCTGCGCGGGCTTTCTTTCGACGCGCGCCTGACGACCCTCGACAACGGGGAGAAGCTGATGAGCTTTCTTTCGGAAAATTTCAAGCCGTTGCCCGACGTGCTTTTCCTCGACATGAACATGCCCCGCAAGAAAGGCGTGGATTGCCTGACCGAGATCAAGCGCAACGGGAACCTGGCCAGCCTGCCCGTGATCATTTATGCTTCTTCGGTGAATGACGATGTAGCCGACCTGCTGTACGAAAAAGGCGCGCATTATTACGTTCCGAAAGGCGACCTGGACGAGCTCAGGAAAGTGCTTCATTTCGTCCTTACGCAGATCTCCCAGCGGAAATTTGTCCGGCCGGAAAAGGAGAATTTTACGTTTGCGCCTGTAAGCGTATAGCGCCCAAATGCAATGAAGGGTCGAATGCGAAAAAAGACTCCATTTCATTCATCTATGCCTGCACGTCGTCCCAGCTGGCATACTGAATCTCCGGGTGGGTCACCTTCCCGAACTTTTTGATCGATTCTAACTCTGTGATACGGCCTCCGAAATAGTTGGATGCGATGCCGGGATAGTCGATGTCGCTATACGTGTTGATCGCATTGATTTTGTCCTGGCAGAGGTGCAGCATGAGCTCCATGGAAGTGGCCTCCTGGTCTTTGATGAAATCCCGGATCGCTTTTTTCAGCCTTTTTAACTTCTTCTTTTTTTCCTGCTCAAAATCCCATTTCGTGACCGGGTCGATCGGCGCGGGAGGCCCGTAATGCCGTCCGTCCATGTAGGTGGGACAGCGCACGCCATCGTTGACGTCGGCGAAGTACTGAATGATGCTGTCGCCGAAGCGGGAGATCTCTTTGCGCGTTTTCAGCGGCGTGCCGGAACGGAGCATCAGTAACCTGACGATCATGCGATAGTTGTGCGGCTTTGATGCCGGCCGGATATCTGCCGAACGGATGGGAAGCTTAAGCTGTGCCGCCACCTCGAGGTAAACGTCGTAATAGCCCTGGTAAAACGTAAGCGAGTCATGGTGGTTGGTAAGATATTTCACCTTGCAGCCGGGCACTTTTTCCAGCTCCTCCACCTGCGCGATCAGCTCATCACGCAATGCACGGCGTGCCGGGACCGAGTTTTCGTAAGGCACCGCGCCGAAGTCCGGGAAGTAAAACCCGTTGAGGAGGAAAGCCAGGTCATTCCGCGACGTTAACGGCTTTCCCGAGGTGATCGTCAGGTGGCAGCCGATGTCCGCTTTGTTGCCGGTACGTTCGATCAGCGCGGCGAGATTTTCGAGGGATCCCGGGTAGCGTTTCCCGTTGTGGCCGTCGCCTTTGTAATTGGCAAAAACGCCGACGGAATTCACCAGTCCCTCGTTGACGGCTTCGATAATGCCTTCGTTGATCGAGGGAACAACACCGTAGTCATCGGCGGTTACGATGAGCTTTTTCATTGCGCAGCGGATTTAGAAAAGTTAATATAAATAAAAAAACGGCAACCGTTTTCACGATTGCCGTTTACAACCGTGTCGCGCTTCGGCTATCGCTCAGCGTGACACGGTTGGGAGAAAGTTAGAACGCCGCGATCTTGTCGCTCTGGTAATGACCTGAAGTGAGCTTGTCTTTGATCTTCGAGAATGCGTCGATCGTATAGTTCACGTCTTCGAGCGTGTGCACCGCGGTCGGGATGAGGCGCAGGATGATCTGGCCTTTCGGGATCACGGGATACACCACCATCGAGCAGAACACGTTGAAGTTTTCGCGCAGGTCGAGGATGAGGTTCGTCGCTTCCGGGATGGAGCCGTTGAGGTAAACGGGCGTGACGGGCGATGACGTGGTGCCGATGTTGAAGCCGGCGTTCTTCAGCCCGCTCTGCAGCGCGTTGGTGATCTTCCACAAATTCTCGCGCAGCTCGGGATGCTTGCGCATCAGCTCGAGGCGCTTCAGCGCGCCGACTACGAGCGGCAGGGGCAAGGACTTGGCGAAGATCTGGGAGCGCATGTTGTAGCGGAGGTATTCCACCACATTCTCCGTGGAAGAAATGAACCCGCCGATCAGCGCGAACGATTTTGCGAACGTCCCAAAATAAATGTCGATGCCTTCCTGGCAGCCTTGCTCTTCACCCGTTCCGCCGCCTGTGGGACCCATCGTGCCGCAGCCGTGCGCGTCGTCGACGAAAAGACGGAACTGGAATTTTTTCTTCAGCTCGACGATCTCTTTGAGCTTGCCCTGGTTGCCGCTCATGCCGAACACGCCTTCCGTGATGACGAGGATGGCACCGCCCGTTTCGCCCACCATTTTCGTGGCGCGCTCGAGCTGCTTTTCGAGGCTGACAATGTCATTATGCGGGTACACGAAACGTTTGCCCATGTGCAGGCGAACGCCGTCGATGATGCACGCATGCGCTTCCGCGTCGTACACGATCACGTCGTGGCGGTCCACAAGACAGTCGATGGCCGAGACCATGGCCTGGTAGCCGAAGTTGCAGAGAATGGTATCCTGTTTCTGGACGAGTTCGGAAAGGCCGGCTTCCAGCTGTTCGTGGTAATTCGAGTTGCCCGACATCATGCGCGCGCCCATCGGGGCGGCGAAGCCGAATTTCGCAGCCGCTTCCGCATCCGCCTGGCGCACTTCCGGGTGGTTCGCAAGGCCGAGATAATTGTTGAGGCTCCAAACGAGTCGCTCTTTTCCGCGGAAGATCATTTTGTTGCCGATATCGCCTTCCAGCTTCGGAAACGTAAAATAGCCATGTGATTCTTTCGCGTGTTTCCCCAGCGGGCCGCGGTTTTCTGCGATCTTTTCGAACAGGTCTCTCATGTCAGGGTATTTGGTGGTGAATCAGCAAAAGTAACGGTTTCGGAGGGAAATTGGTAAAAAAGTCATTGGGCATTAGCCATCGGTGTTCGCCCGAGGACTAATGCCTAACGCCCAACGATTACTCCTTCACCGGCAATTTCTCCCCCAGCCAGTTCGTCAGCAAAATTGCGCCCTTGTTGTTCAGATGATCCGGATCGCGCCAGCAGGAAGGCGAATCAAGAAGGGCAGGCGGGGGAAGCAGGAAAATTCCACCTGGACGCGCGGCGAGAAATTCCGGCTCATTTTCCAGTCCGCCATACGAAGGCAGGTAAAGGAAACAAACCGTGATGCCGTTCTCCCCCGCCAATTGCTCCAGCTGCGCGATCCACCGGTCGGGATAATGGGTTTCCACATCGCGCAGCAGGCCGGACGGATGTTCTTTTTTTGCGTTCGCTTTCGTTTGCGCAAGATGTGCGGGATCGCCCGTGTGTTCGCTGAAGCGGTAGCCGAAACGGGAATATGCAGGCAGCGTCACCGTATCGGCAGCGCCGAGAACACCGGTGCGCAGCGCGGCAAGGCGGAGCAGCCAGCCGTTGTACACGTTCGGCAGGTACGCCTGCTGCGCGAACGAAGGCGGGCACAGGAGGTCTTCGCGTTCGGCGAGGAACGGGTAAACGGGCTGGCTCGACGTGCTGGTCCGCTCGCGCACTTCCAGCACCACGAGCTGCGGCTTTTTTGTGCGCAGCAGATCTTTCAGCAGCACATACGGCAATTCTTCCCCGATACGGCAGTAGCCGAGGTTCGCCACGCGGTACGTTCTTCCCGTGCGCGCAGCCAGCAACGTTTCCAGCGCCATGTCCTGGATTCCCGTCATCGTGTGCGAGCTGCCGAAGAAGACAATGTCGGCGGCCGTTGTGTCTTCCAGCATGCGCGCATGCAGCCACGCGCCGCGGTTTTCACAATCGCCGGGCATGTAGTGGTAGCTGAAGCTGCGGCTGACGGGGTAAAAAAAGATCAGCGCAACGACGGCGAACACCGGGAGCAGGAACAGGACGATATGTGCGAGAAATTTTCGCATGGTCAGAACTGGAAATAAATAAAGGCCGGCGCATTCCGGAAAACACCGAATAAGAGAATGAGCAGGATGACGGAATAATAGATGGAAATACGGGCAACTTTATTCGGGAAGAGCACTCGCTGCAGCAGGCGGCGGTATAATAAGTAATCGGCCAGCAGGAAGCCGCAAACGAGGAAAAGTACCGCCCACGGGAGATGGCTGTGGCCCCAGGCTTTTTCCGTCACTTCCCGCAGCGGCGTATTCCCGGTGAAAAGATGTACAAGTATGGTCCACGCGTCGCGGAAAGTTGCGGCACGGAAAAAGATCCACGCGATGGTGACGAAGAAGAGCGTGAGCAGATAAGAAACAGCTTTCGGAAAACGGGGAAGCCCGGCGCCGCGGTACAGGCGTTCCGCGATCAATCCTGTTCCGTGTATCGCGCCCCATGCCGCGAAGGTCCAGTTTGCGCCATGCCAGAGGCCGGAGACGATGAAGGTGAGGAACAGGTTCACCGTTTCCCGCGGTTTTCCCCTGCGGTTTCCGCCGAGCGGGATGTAGAGGTAATCGCGGAACCAGGCGGAAAGCGAGATGTGCCAGCGCTGCCAGAATTCCCGCAACGTGGAAGCGAAATACGGGAAGCGGAAATTTTCCATGAGGTCGAAGCCGAAGAGCCTGCCGCAGCCCCGTGCGATATCGGAATAGCCGGAGAAATCACAATACACCTGGAGCGTGAACGCCAGCACGCCCGCCAGCGCCGCCACCCCGGAATAATCGCCCGGGTGCCTGAACACCGCGTCGGAAAGCGGGGCGAGGTTGTCGGCGATCACCACCTTTTTGAAAAGTCCCCAGAGCATCAGCCGCAGCCCCGTCACCGCGAAACCGTAGCCGAATGTTTTTTCCGCACGGAACTGGGGCAGCATGTGCGATGCGCGTTCCACCGGCCCCGCCACGAGCTGGGGAAAAAAGCTGATGAACGCGAGATACGTGACAAGGTTTTTCTCCGGCGGCGTTTTGCCGTAATAGACGTCGAGCGTGTAGCTCAGCGCCTGGAATGTATAAAAGCTGATCCCGACCGGCAGCACAATTTCCAGCGTCACGAAATCGGCTTCCAGTCCCACCCCGGCGAGCAGGTCGTTGAACGATGCGGCGAAGAAATTGAAATACTTGAAGAAGCCGAGCACGGTAAGATTTCCGCCGAGGGAGAGCCAGAGCCAGTGTTGCTTTTTCTTTCGCGTGTCGCATTTTGCAATGCGCCCCGCTACGTAAAAGTCGAGGAGCGCGGTCGCCGCCAGCAGCAGCAGGAACCGCCAGTCCCACCAGCCGTAGAAAAAAAAGCCGGAAAGCACGAGCCATGCATTGCGCCGCGGAACCGTCTTCATTCTCCAGTAAACGAGAAAAACGAACGGCAGGAACAGCGCAAAAACAATGGAGTTGAAGACCATCGGAAGGGGCCTGGCGGATTTTTTTTACCAGCCTGACGAATGTCATTCGCCGGGAGGAAACGCTAAGATACTTTTACTGCTGTAACCAAAATATTCCCCGATATGAACCCCAACAAGCTGATTGCCGGAGCGATCTTCCTGTTCCTGTTCCTGGTTCCTTTCCGCATGTTATTCCTTTCCGAAGGCATTGTCGACGGCTTCTCGTACATCGGGCTGCTGCTCGTCAACGTCATTGGTTTCTTCGTCGCATTTGCGATCGGTACCAATGAGCCGTTCGGCCGCCGGAAGAAAGCGGAGAAGCAGCAGGCCAAGAGCGAGTCGGTCCGCAAAGCCGCATAAAGAGACTGCCCGGGCCGTCACACCAGGATGGGTTATTGAGTTCCGGGCAATCCCCGCAGGGAAAAAAGAAAACCCCGGCGTTCGCATGAACGCCGGGGTTTCGGGCTGACCATCAACCATGGCAGTGTTTGGGGTCAGTCTTTCTTTCCGAGCAGGAGAATATCGCTCACCACGATCTCGGTGGTGGTGCGGGACTTCCCGTCTTTGCCGGTCCAGGTGCGGTTCACCAGCCTGCCGGAAATGGCAACCTGTTTGCCTTTCGCCATGTATTTTTCGGCGAGGTTGGCCAGCCCGTCCCATGCGGTGGCGGTGAACCATTGCGTGGTTTCGATTTTACGGCCTTCGCTGTCGGTGTAGGATTCGTTGCAGGCGATTGTGAAGTTGGCCACTTTTTTGCCACTGTCGAGGGTTTTCACTTCAGGGTCTTTGCCGAGGTTGCCGACGAGCTGTACGTTGTTACGGATCATGTTCATAAGTAAAGTGTGATTAGAAATTAAGATTTGGAGAATTCGTGATAAGAAATAAGTGAATGGAGATAAATAATAAGCGATTTGTTCCGGGGAAAGCCGTCCGGCGCGTCGGACGCAGTTCCCTTTCTTTTTGAATTGATACGTTGAAGCGTTAATTGTTTAAGGTTGCACGTTCACTACGCCGCTTTGGGCATGGCGCTGGTTTTTTCGCTGCGCAGCAGCACGAGGTTTGTCGCGATAATTTCCTGTTTCGTGCGGACGATCCCTTTGCGGTCGGTCCAGCTCCGGGTGACGAGGTGGCCGTGGAGCATCACACGTTTGCCTTTCTGCAGGCAGCGCTCGGCCATTTCGGCCATGTGGTCCCAGGAAACGACGGTGTACCATTTTACTTTTTTCCCGCCGGCGTCCGGCTGGTCCCGATAGCTACCGGGATCGAATGCGGCCACCGAGAAGCGTGCCACTTTTTTCCCGTTCAGGGCTGATTTCACGGTCGGGTTCGTACCGAGGCTCACGATCATTTTCACGTTGTTGTTTTGCATAATCATGGTATAAAAATTAAAAGTTGAAAAATTGAAATGGTTAAAAATTGAAAGTTGATTGCGATATGAAACGTATTGATGCTTAACGGTTGTTTTGATTTGACGGTGCAAAGGTGTGGCCCGGATTTTCGCAGAGTCGGTTGTTAAACGTTTATAGTCGATAGTAAATGATTGTAAGTGTTTGTTGTCGGATATATTGGTGATTTTCAAGTGATTGAAAATATTGAACGAAAATAAAAAGAGTATAAAAAATCAAAATAATCGGTTGACCGCCGAAAAACATATCAAAAAAGAGGTTGTTTTTTGCCGGACGAAGAAAAAGCTCTTCACAAAACAAGCCATCAACCTGGCAACAACTCCCGACCCGTTCTTCCATTCCACGTTTACCCCAATTCGAACCCCCAAAACTCAAACCCAAAACCCCGAAACTCAAACCCCGAAGCTCAGAACCCGGAACCCAGAACCCAGAACTCAGAACCCAGAACTCAGAACTCAAAACTCAGAACCCTTACCTTTGCCCGGCGGACAATTAACCTTCCATGCGCATCACATTTTTAGGTACCGGCACTTCACAGGGCGTTCCGCTCATCGGCTGCCAATGCCTGGTGTGCAGATCGTCCGATCCGCGCGACAAACGCCTGCGCACGTCGATCCTGGTGGAGACGGAGGGAAAAACACTCGTGGTGGACATCGGCCCGGATTTCCGTCAGCAGATGTTGCGCGAAGAAGTGCACACGCTCGACGCGGTCATTCTTTCCCACGAGCACAAAGACCACCTCGCCGGCCTCGACGAAATACGCGCGTATAATTTTCTCATGCAGAAAGTGATGCCCGTGTACGCCACCCCGCGCGTGCAGGAAGCCATCCGCCGCGAATACCAATACATTTTCCAGTCGCCCGAATATCCCGGCATCCCCAGGGTCGACCTGCGCACGATCGGTAATGACCCGTTCGAAGCCGAAAACGTGCAGGTGATTCCCATCGAAGTGATGCATCACCAGTTGCCCGTGCTCGGTTTCCGTTTCGGGAACTTCACCTACATCACCGACGCCAACTATATTTCCCCCGCCGAAAAAGAAAAGATCCGCGGCAGTGAAGTGCTCGTGCTCAACGCCCTCCGCCGCGAGCCGCACATTTCACATTTCACGCTCCAGCAAGCCATCGACCTCGCCGGAGAGCTGAATGCCGGCACGACGTACTTCACCCACATCAGCCACCAGATGGGACTTCATGCGGATGTGGAGGAGGAGTTGGGGGCTTCGATGCGGATTGCGTTTGATGGGCTGAAGATTGATCTCTGAAGGGACATTTGCTGTAACGCGAAATGGGGCGGCGGTTGGCTGGGGGCGGTTGGCGGTTTCTGAAGGGACACTTGCTGTAACGCGAAATGGGGCGGCGGTTGGCTGGGGGCGGTTGGCGGTTTCTGAAGGGACACTTGCTGTAACG
>CBIHOC010000050.1:0-32984 GCA_966211705.1 uncultured Chryseobacterium sp. | reverse complement strand
TTTTATGCTAAATTTTTTTATTTTTTTACATTTTTTTATAATTTAGAGTTGATAGTTTTTAGTTTATAAAAAAAACGACGACGAACAACGCATCTGACACCATCCAAAAACCTAAGAACCCAGAACTCAGAACCCAGAACTAAAATGAAACGCGCACTTCTATCCGTATTAATCTCTCTCCTCCTCCTGTACATCGTGCGGGAACTGGAGTACCAAGGTGTGCGCAGAAATGAGAGCGGTGAATTCGCCAAGCTCCGGGAAACCTTCCTCGAGCCGCAGGATTACGACCTGATCTACATCGGCTCCTCGCGGGCGGAATGTTCGTTTTATCCGCCCATCATCGATTCCATGACGGGACTGCGTTCGTACAACATCGGGATGAAAGGCGCAACGATGCCATTCATCCGCGCGACGCTGGAAGCTTACCTCGTCAACAGCAAAGCGCCGGAATACGTGGTGCTCAACATCGACATTCATTCCTTCACCGACAGTCCCGACACCATTTTTGATTTCCCGCGCTATTTCCCTTACCTCTCCAATCCCGCACTGCTGAAAGGTTTGCAGGAAAACGACAAACGCTTCACCGCATTCCGCTGGCTCGCGCCGTACAGCATGCCGTATTTCAACGCCCGGTATCTTAATAATTCACTGCGGGGATGGACAGGCAAACCGGGAAAATACGATTCGCTTTATGTGCGCGGTTTCGCGCCTTCCCTGGCCGACCCGTCTTTCCAAACCTATCAACCCGGCGCTCCGACCCTCCACAAAAATCCTGAACCGTTTATCCTGGAAAACCTCGAACAGATCCGCCTGGTCTGTGAAAAACATGGCAGCAAGCTTGTTGTTGTGGTTTCCCCGCTTTATTACGAGGCGGAAAAGGTTATCCTGAACTACCATCAACTGGTCTCCGTTTTCCGTGATTACACGACAACGAAAAAATTACCGTTCCTCGATCTAAGCGCTTATCCACGATGGAATGACTCAGATGTAAGTCCGCCGCCGCTCCCCGGGCCAGTTGCCCGGCAGGAATATGCCTACAGCAGAACCTTTTACAGCGATCCTTTTCACCTGAATGCGTCCGGGGCGATGCTTTTTTCCCGCAACTTTTCCTTTGAATTTTTACAATATATCCGGCCCTGAGCCGTTTTGGTGGCGTCAATGGATTGACTTAACTTTATGGGATTCAATATGAAGCGGATCTTCACTCTTATTACGGCCGTTACCGGCTTTTCTTTCTTTACCCCTGTGCAGGCCCAGGCGCCCAAGTACAGCAACGAGTTCCTCGCCATCGGCGTGGGCGCGCGTGCGCTGGGAATGGCCAACGCCACGGTCGCGGGAGTGAACGACGTGACGGCGGGCTACTGGAACCCGTCGGGGCTGATGGGATTGAAGACCAACGCCCAGGTCGGTCTCATGCACGCGGAATATTTCGCATCCATTGCCAAATACGATTACGGCGCAATAGCGGGCCGCATCGACAGCGTAAGCGCATTCGGCTTCAGCGTGATCCGTTTCGCCGTCGACGACATTCCCAACACGACACAGCTCATCGACGCGGGCGGCAACATCGATTACGACCGCATCACGACATTCTCTGCACAGGATTACGCGTTCATTTTTTCCTACGCGCGCAAAAGCCCGGTCGCGGGACTGAACTACGGCGCCAACGCCAAGATCATCCGCCGCAAGGTGGGCGACTTCGCCGGCGCGTGGGGATTCGGTATCGACGCGGGCGCGCAGTACGACCGCAACGGCTGGCGCTTCGGCGCGGTGGTGCGCGACGTAACTTCCACGTTCAACGCGTGGAGCTTCAACCTCACGGAAGACATGAAGGACGTGTTCCTCGCGACGGGAAATGAAATCCCGGAAAATTCGCTCGAGCTGACATTGCCCCGGCTCATCTTCGGCGCATCGAAAAAAATCCCGCTCGGGAAAGCTGAAAAATTCTCCATCGCCGGGGAACTCGATTTCATCAACACGTTCGACGGCAAGCGCAACGTGGCCATCCGCACCGGCGTGTGGAGCATGGAGCCGCTGCTCGGCATCGAGGCGGGTTTCAAAGACATTATTTTCCTGCGCGGCGGCATCGGCAACATCCAGAAAGCAAAAGACGTTTTCGGAAAAGATGTGACCACCATCCAGCCGAACCTCGGCATCGGGCTGCGCATCAAATCCCTTACCATCGATTACGCGCTTACTGACATCGGCGATCAGTCTGTGGCGTTGTACTCCAATATTTTTTCGCTGAAGCTTGACATCAATCGTAAAGCCCGCTAAGCCCGACGCAGCTCCTCCCTGTCGTTCGGCAAAACGGTTTTGACCCTGTTGCATGAAACGACTGTACATAGTGTTTCTTGTGTGCTTCTTTTCCGGAACTGTCTCGGCACAGGTTTTCGGCAACGAGTGGATTGTTTTTCCCCAGCGTTATCTGAAAGTAAAAGTTGTACAGGACGGTATTTACCGTGTTGACTCCACGACGCTGTCGAACGCGATGATGGCCGCAGGCGCTTCCCTGGGTTCCATTGATCCCCGGAATTTACAAGTGTTCCACAACGGCCAGGAAGAATACATCTGGGTGGAAGGCGAGACCGACGGCACTTTTGACGGCACCGATTACCTGGAATTTTACGGGCAGCGAAATGACGGCGCGCCGGATTCTTCGCTTTACGGCGGAAGCGCGTTCCAGCTCAACCCGTATTACAGCCTCTACAACGACACCGCGATCTATTTCATTACGTGGAACAGCTCGACGAATAACCTTCGCCTGGCGGATCCGAACGACACGAATTTTTCGGCGTACACGCCGGCGCAATATTTCACCAACCGGGAAGTTTTCAAAGGCACTGCCGGTTTTCTTCCCGGCGTGCAGGATGGTTTGGGAATAACGGATCCCGCATTCATTCCATCGGAAGGATATTACGACAACGTGTTCGACTTCGGGCAGAGCGCGGTGCATTCACTGAATTCCCGGAACGCTTACAGTGCGGGAAATGCTGCGATCTCCGTGCGTGTCGGCTCGCATTCCAACGACTGGAACGTGGCCAACGACAACACCGTGCGCATTCAATTCCTGAGCACGACATTCGACACGACGTACGACGGTTATGGTGTCGGAACGTACAATTTCCCGAACATACCTGCCGCATCGCTTTCTCCCGTAACGACCAGCTTCACTGTTTCAAGCCTCAACCTGAACGCCGCCGTTTCCTCCGGCCGCACCGCCGTCGCCTGGATCACGCTGACGTACCCGCACACGTTCGACATGGAAGGCCGCGCGCGCTTCAACGGCTTTCTTCCAGACGATACGAGCCTGTCGAAATCGCTCATCCAACTGACCAACGTCGGCGGCAGCGGGCAGGTGCGCGTGTACGACCTGTTCAACCACCACCGCATCAACGCGGTGAACAACGGAAGCTGGGATGCGCTCGTGGCGAACGGGAACGGGAGCGAAAAACCGTTCGTCGTCAACGCGGAATCGAACGTAATCGCGGTTACTTCCATTACGCCTGTCAACGGCAACGGTGAATTCACCGACTTCTTCCAGTTCGCCGCCGATTCCGTGTTCGTGATCATCACGCACCGCTCGCTGTGGAATGTGGCGCAGGATTACCGCATTTACCGCAGCTCCCCGCAGGGCGGTTCGCGCAACGTGGTGGTGGCCGACGTGGCGGAGCTCTATGACCAGTTCGGCTGGGGGATCGGGCAGCACCCGCTTTCCATCCGCCGCTTCGCCGACTTCATGATCCAGGCGTACCCGTCGAAGCCGGGACATTTGCTCCTGCTCGGGAAATCGATCTACGGCGACCAGGCGCGGATGTGGTATTACGCCGACAACCTCGTTCCGACGTACGGCTACCCGCCCTGCGACAATTCGCTTACCGCGGGATTGAACGGGACGAACTGGGAACCCGCGATCGCCACCGGCCGCATCGCCGCGCGCGATTCCGTGCAGGCACGCTGGTACCTCGACAAGGTGATCGCCTACGAGAGCGAAGCGCCTGCGGAATGGATGAAGCACGTGCTGCACTTCGGCGGCGGCAGCGACACATTCCAGCAAAGCTCGTTCGCAGGCTATCTCCTCGGTTATGAAAACACCATCGAGGATACGCTGTTCGGCGGAACGGTGCAGACGTACCTGAAGACATCGATCTCCCCGATCCAGATCAACCAGTCGGATTCGCTGCGGCAGCGTATCGAAGACGGTGTTTCCATCATGACATTTTTCGGCCACGCGTCCGGCACCGGTTTCGACCAGAGCATCGACGATCCTTCCACGTACAACAACGTCAACCGTTATCCCTTCCTCATCGCGAATTCCTGCTACGCCGGCGACATCCATTCCACCGGTGTGAGCTCGAGCGAAGCCTTCACGCTGATCGAAGAAAAAGGAACGATCGGCTACGTGGCTTCGGTGGGCGTGGGTGTTGCGCCGTTCCTGAACGTTTATTCCGACGGATTATACAAAGCGCTCGGTAAAACGATGTACGGGATGAGCGTGGGCGATTGCATCCGCTGGGCGGTGGTGAATGCGTACGGCAACAACCAGACGATGCTGCAGAAAGCGACCTGCATGGAAATGACCCTGCAGGGCGATCCGTCGGTCGTCATCAATTCCTTCCCGCTCCCCGATTACGAGATCACCAACAACGACGTTTGGTTCGACCAGGAAACGCAGCCCGACAGCTTCACCGTTTACGCGAAGATCACCAATCTTGCGAAAGCCGTTTCCGACACGTTCATTGTCCACCTGCTTCGTACGTTCCCGGGCGGCGAAAGCGACACCAGCCTGCTGCAGATCGCCGCGCCGAAATACCGCGACACCGTTTCCTTCACGCTTCCCGTCGACCAGCAGCGCGGCATCGGTCTCAACCGCATCCGCATCACGGTCGATTATTTCGGGCAGATAATGGAGCTGAACGAGAACAACAACAGCACGCAGCCCGACATCGACCTGCTCCTCCGCGGCAGCGCCATCGTTCCCGTTTACCCGTACGACTTCGCCGTCATCCCGGTCGACACCGTCACGCTCAAAGCCTCGACGGTGAACGCGATGGAGCCGGTGAAAACGTACCGCTTCGAGCTCGACACGACGGACCTGTTCAACAGCCCGTTCAAAATTTCCTACACGGTCAGCGCGCCCGGCGGCGTGGTGAAATGGCACCCGAACGTCAATTTCACCGACAGCACCGTTTACTTCTGGCGCGTAAGCCCGGACTCGCTCACGGCTGCAGATGTTTTCGTATGGAGAGAAAGCTCCTTCCAATACATCGCGGGAAAAACAGGATGGGGACAGGACCACATTTTCCAGTACACGAACGATGGCTACCAGTATGTGCGGCTCGACCGCAACGCGCGGCATTTCGATTTTGTGAACGACATCAAATCGATCAACGTTAAAAATGGAATTTATTACGTCGCCATTCCGTGGAATGAAAATTACTACAAGATCAACGGCGCCACGCAACACATTTTCTCATGCGTACCTGCCGTCGGTGGAAACGGGCTGGCTATCGCGGTGATCGATCCGGTGACAGGAATCCCGTGGACCTACAGCAGTCCTACGGCGGGAACGATGCCGGGCGGGTATTACAATTGCGTCGGCAACGGCCAGGTGCTGAGCGCTTACGATTTTTTCGACAACGACACGACCAACCAGGGTTATATCCGTGATTTTCTCGACAGCATTCCCAACGGTTACCGCGTGCTCGTGTACAGCCAGGATTACGGCTGGTATTCGCGCCCGGTCTACGAGCCCGGCCTGCAGCAGGCGCTGCGCGACATCGGCAGCGGGCAGCTCGGCAACGGGCTGGTGGCGGATTCGCTCGCGTTTATCGTTTGGGGAACAAAAGGCGCGGCGGCGGGAACAGCGACGGAAGTGATCGGCACGACAAAATCGTCCGTCATCACGTTGCAGGACACGCTGCAGACGAACTGGAATTCCGGCTTCGTCGCGACCCCGGTGATCGGCCCGGCGGCAGCCTGGGGATCGCTGCACTGGAAGCAGCACGGTGATGAAACTCCCGATTACGATTACGTGGGACTCGAAGTGTACGGCATCGAAGCGGACGGAACCGAAACGCTCATCATCACGTACGCGGAAGATTCCACGGACATTTACAATTTAGGAGCTGTCGTCGACGTCACGATGTTCCCCTACCTACGCCTGAAGATCCAGATGGTGGACGACACCGACCGCACGCCCCCGCAGATCGATCGCCTGCACGTGCTGTACACGCCGGTGCCGGAGCTTGCCGTGAACCCGCAGCTGGCTTATAATTTTCTCAGCCCGGCTTTGCAGGAAGGCGCAAGCGCGAAACTTTCCGTGGGCATCGAGAACCTTACGCCGTGGAATTTCACGGACAGCCTGTTGTTCACTTACTGGCTCATCGACGCGGACCGTGTGAAGCATCCGTTGCCATCGAAGCTGCGCGCGCCGTCGTTCAACGGTTTCACCTGGTTCACGGATACGGTTTCGGTGAATACGGAAGGATATCCCGGCACGAACGAATTGTGGATCGAAGTGAATCCCGTCGGGAATGCAAACACGCAGCTGGAGCAGCACCATTTCAACAACGTGCTGATGGTGCCGTTCGAAGTGAGCAGCGACAATATCAACCCGCTGCTCGACGTGACGTTCGACGGCGTGCACATCATGGACGGCGACATCGTTTCGGGCAAGCCGGGAATCCTTGTCACGCTGAAAGACGAGAACCAGTTCCTCGCGCTGAACGACACGAATGATTTCCAGGTATTCCTGAAAGCCCCGTCGCAGGCGGTGGCTCAGCTTATGCCGTGGGGCCCGGAAATGCTTTTCACGCCCGCCATGCTGCCGAACAACAGCTGCCGCATTTATTTCACACCCAATTGCGCGGAAGACGGGATTTACGAGCTGATCGTGCAGGCGAAAGACCGGTCGAATAACCAGTCGGGGCTGATCGACTATAAAATTTCTTTCGAGGTCATCAATGCCGCAACGGTGACCAACGTCTTGAATTATCCCAATCCTTTTTCCACCTCCACGCAATTCGTATTCACGCTCACCGGCACCGAAGTCCCCGAGCTGTTCACGATCCAGGTCATGACCGTGACCGGCAAAGTGGTGCGCGAGATCGACCGCGACGAATTAGGCGACCTGCACATCGGGCGGAACATCACGACATACGCCTGGGACGGCCGCGACGAGTTCGGCGACCAGCTGGCGAACGGCGTTTACCTGTACCGCGTGATCACCCGTCTCGGCGGGCAAACGATCGATCACCGTGAAAGCGGCGCTGATCCGTACATTAATCACGGCTGGGGAAAAATGTACTTAATGAGATAAATTCAAAGATTCAAGATTCAAAATTCGATGGACAGGGAATCTTGAATTTTGAATAGCGAGGCGCGTAGCGACGAGCGATTGAATCTTTGAATTTTCCATTGGGAAAAGAAAATTTTCGGATGAATTAAACCTTCTTGCTGCACAAGCATCTTATCGAAAGAACCTAACTGATACCCATGAAACCATCCCGTCTTCTCATTCTGCTGATGCTCCTGCTCGGGATCGCTGTCAGCTCAACTGCAAATGCCCAGCGCGCCCGCGGGCCGAAACAGAAAGCAGCCGTCCGCAAGGCCGACCGCGTACATGCCCGCCGCGTGATCCGCCGCACGGCAGGTGTGATCCTGCATGCACAGAAAAAAGTCAAAGAAGGAAAAGTGTACACCGGCTATCTTGCTAAAGCGGTGGCCCACCAGCGTTACGCACGCAGGTTGTACATGAAAGGCAACTTTCTCCGCGCCATGCACCAGTCGCGCCGCGCCCGCCACTTCGCCATCCTCGCCATCCAGGCCAACAAAGGCACGGAAACCGCCGACCTGAAGCTGGACAAGGAAGACGAGCAGGTGATGAACGACAACCCCGTTTCCGACGCCGACCTGGACAAGGAGCTGGAAGAGCAGATGCCGGGTTATTCGACGAAAGATGAAGATTTTGTAGACGCAGCGATCACGGAGATCGATCTTGCGGATATGGAGTAGTTCTGAAATCAACAGTTACCGCTCGCACAAAAAGATAGAAGGATAATTTCCCTTTCCTTCTATCTTTTTTTCACCCATCCTTTTCTTTCCCGATGGTTATCTTTGCCATATATGCGCGGAAAGCTTTTCCTGCTTAGTATTCTCAGTGCCGGTCTTCTTACCGCCGGCTGGCCACCGTGGGGATTTACGCCCCTGCTCTTCGTTGCTTTGATACCGCTTTTTTACGTGCAGCACATCGTCAGCGGCGACAACCGGTTGCGGGCGAAGCATCTTTTCGTTTACGCGTACATTACGTTCGTCGCCTGGAACGCGATGACCACGTGGTGGATCTGGTTCGCTTCCGCCGGCGGGGCCTGCATGGCCATCTTCGCCAACGCGCTGCTGATGACGCTTGTATTTCTCGTGTATCACAAGCTGAAACGCGCGCTGCCGGAACGCATCGGCACATTCGCTTTTATTCCGCTCTGGATCAGCTTCGAGTTTTTGCATCTCGACTGGGACCTTACGTGGCCGTGGCTGACGCTGGGGAACGGGCTGGCTGAAGCGTACAAATGGGTACAGTGGTATGAATACACCGGCGTGTTCGGCGGCAGCCTGTGGATAGTGCTGGTCAACGTGCTGCTGTTCGAATTGTACGTTCACCGCAACACGTTGCTCCGCCGCCTTTCGCTGAAGATCGCCTACATCAGCGCAGTGGTGCTGATCCTCGCTGTCCCGGCGGTTTCTTCGCTCGTGCGTTACAACAATTTCAACGTCAATGAAAACACGACGGCGCCGATCAATGTGGTGGTGGTGCAGCCGAACATCGATCCGTACAAAAAATTTTCCACGGACTTCCGCGACATGACCGAAACGATGCTCGCCCTCGCGGAAGCGCATGTGGATGAAAACACCGATTACGTAGTCATGCCGGAAACGGCGCTGATCGAGGACCTGTGGGAAGGACGCATGGAGCACACGTGGACGATGCGCCGGCTGCGCATGTTCGTGGACAGGTACCCGAAGCTGAAGATCGTCACGGGCGCTTCGACGGGCTACGAATATGAACCGGGCGAGCCGCGCAGCGCCACCGCGCGGAAATTCAAGGATTACGACCGCTGGTTCGACGCGTTCAACACCGCGATCCAGGTCGATTGCACGCAGACCGTCCCGGTTTACCACAAATCGAAGCTGGTTCCCGGCGTGGAAAAAATGCCGTTCCCGAAAGTGCTCGGCTTCCTCGAAAATTTCGCGATCGATCTCGGGGGAACGTCGGGAAGTCTCGGCATGCAGGAGGAACGCACGGTTTTCGTTTCACCGAACGGTCCCGGGAAGATCGCGCCGGTGATCTGCTACGAATCCGTCTACAGCGATTACTGCAGCGAGTACATCCGCAACGGCGCCGATTACATTTTCATCGTCACCAACGACGGCTGGTGGGGCAACACGCCGGGCTACAAACAACATTTGCTGTACGGTCGGCTGCGCGCCATCGAAACGCGCAAAAGCATCGCACGTTCGGCCAACACCGGCATTTCCTGCTTCATCGACCAGCGCGGCGACATCACCGACGAGCTGCCGTGGTGGACGCCGGGCGCGATCAGCAAACGCATCGTCTCCACGAGCGGGCAAACATTTTACACGCGCCACGGCGACTATATCGCGAAGTTCATGCTGTGGCTGAGCGTAGCGGGATTTACAGCAGGCATCATCCGCATTGTGCGGAAACGGGTGCGACGCGTATAAACCAAAAACTGTCTCCATGACAGACCGCGTTTATCTTGAAAATTTACGGACACCGACAAAGGAAGAACCGTTGCGCGTGCTGGTCAGCGCCTGCCTCACGGGGATCCTGTGCGGCTACGACGGAAGCGCAAACGGCGAATACCCGTCGGTGCTGAAGCTGCTGCAGTACGAAACGGTCCGGCTGACGCGTTTCTGCCCCGAAGAAATTTCATTCGGCAGCCCGCGTGAAATGTGCGACATCCACGGCGGCACGGGGATGGATGTGCTCGACGGGAAAGCGAAAGTACTCACCGAAAGCGGCATCGACTGGACGGAGGGAATGGTCCGCGCATCTGAAAAAATGCTCGAGGTTGCGGAACGCGAAAAGATCGAACTGGCGGTAATGATGGACATCAGCGCTGCATGCGGGAGCCAGGTGATCTACGACGGGAACCGGTTTGCGGAAAATAAAAAATACCAGGTCGGGGCAGGTGTTGCGGCAGCGCAGCTGATGCGCGCAGGATTCAACGTGATCAGCCAGCGCGATTTTGCTTCCCTGGAATTGCTTTATGCAAAGCTCGATCCCGGCCACGTGATCAACACGGAGGCGAAGGACCACCACGAGCACGAGTGGTACAAAAGCTATTTCGGGAAATTGTCCTGATTTAAATAGTTTGAAATAGTTTTGAGTTTCGGGTTAAAAACCAGTTGCCGTTATCCGAAAACCCGAAAGCAGCATACCAGTAACCACGAAACTGTAAACATGGACAACTATTTACTTGCGCTCGGCTGGTGGAATTTTTTGGGTTCTATCCTGATGCTCGGTTTTTTTCATCAGCCTTTCGGGAAAAAAATGCTGAACGAATGGACCAAAATTTTCAGTACGGAATTCGTGCTCGATTATTGGGGAAAGTTCTGGCTGGCGTGGGCGACCGGGCTGAACATCTTTTTCGGGCTCGTGAATATTTACGCAGTGAAATGGGGGTATGTGGAAGTGAAGGAATTTTTGATCGTGTTCGACATCATTGCGTACAGCCTGTTCATCGGTCTTGCGCTCTGGGGAATGAAAGCGAAGCGGACGGGCCCCGGGATCTATTCTGCCCTGCTCATCTTTTTATTCTGGATCGGCTGGGGCGTTTCCGTAATGTTTACTTTCGGCTGATGGCCTACACTCCCAAAGACCCCGCTTTTGCCGACCGCGTGCTGCACAGCTTCCAGCGCCAGGCGTTCATGGAATACATCGGCGCGCAGCTCGTCACGATCGAGCCGGGATTCTGCGAGATCCACGTTCCCTACCGTCCCGAGCTGACGCAGCAGCACGGATTTTTCCACGCAGGCATCGTGGGCACGATCGCGGACAATGCGGCGGGATATGCGGCCTATTCGCTGATGGAAAAAGATTCATCGATCCTGACCGTCGAGTTCAAGCTGAACCTGCTCTCCACCGCCGCCGGCGACCTGCTCATCGGGAAATCAAGCGTGCTGAAATATGGGAAAACACTGACCGTTTGCCGTTCGGACATTTACATCGTAAAAGGTGATAAACACAAATTATGCTCCGCGTCTCAATCAACGCTGATCGAATTGAAGGAAACGCCGGATAATTGATATCGATACGCTATCTCCCGCAGGGTTGCGCGCGGCCATGCGCATATGCAACCCCGCGGGAGATAGCGTATCGAAGTTCATTCATACCACAAAAAGATCTCCTGCCCGATCGCGTCCACCAATTCCTGGTCGCGCACCCAGTCCATTTTCCACCCGTTGTTCTTGTAATGGATCAGCCCGAGATGCTCGCTGTTGAGCGTGATGTCGAGCTCGAAACAAACGCCGTCGTGGCAGGTTTGTGTCGCCGGTACGGCAATGCCTTTGTAAGCGATTCCTTTGTGCGTCAGTTCCAGCGGGACGGGCCGCGTTTTGTAACTTTTATCAGCCGGGAAAGCCATGGCAAAAGGTATTGATATGGTTCACATTGCTTCGTCGGCAACTTTCTTTTTCGCCGGCGGTCTTTTCCCGGTGCGAAGTGTCGGCATTTCGCGCGGGGCCTTGCGGTCTTTTTTCGGTACGGAAAGTTTTTTGGTGCGTGCCGGCTTTTGTTCGGGAACCGCCGTTTCTTCCTGTTCGCTTTCCAGGCGGCCGATCATTTCTTCCAGGAATTTGATCATGCGGCGGCGGCGGGCGGCATCGCTGGCGCTCCATTTTTCCTTATCGAAACGTTTGTGCGCGACTTTGAATTTGTACCCGGTCATCTCGGTGCTGTAATCGTTCGCATTGAGCTTTTTCACGTGCTGGTGGGCGACGATGAACCAATGATATTCCGTGCCGACCGGTACGCCTGATCCTTTCGGCGCTTTTCCCGCGCGGCGTTTGGTGACGGCGTAGGAAATTTCCCATTCGTCGGGCGTGATCTTTTTATCGCGCCACACGCCTTTGTCGTAATACCATTTGTGGCTGCGGCCGATCTTCATGCCGGTATATTGCTGCCCGCCGAACTGCTTGAACGCGTTGTAGGTGGCGGCAATGTCTTTTTTCACCCCGGGTTTCTTTTTCGTCTTCCGCGCGCTGCTCTTCTTTTTTTCCATGACCGGTTTTCGGTTTCATCCCCAAAAAGCCCGCCACTCGCAGAATGCCCGGACACCAATACCTCCAGTCTTTTTCCACTGTTTTTTGCGGAATAATTTGCTCAAAGCTGCGCATTTTTATCCTCGTGCGATCGCGTAAAATGCCCTGTTTACAGGCATTTGACACCCGGGAACAGTTCTTGCCGCATCCTGTGTATGAAACTCAGAAAAATCATCAAGTGGGGCCTCATCGTGGCCGCAGCCGTACAGGGCGCAAGGAAAGTTGCAGACATGCCGAAACGACCCGCACGTACACGCACGCGCCGGGCCGCGCATGCCTGAGCGCAGCGATCCGGCTTTTGTCTGCATGATTCGCTTCTGCGGATCATGTAAGGCATTGTCGTATTATTGAAGATTGAAAAATTGAATATTAATCTTGTCTTGAAACCAGGATTTTCAATCTTCAATTATGCCACGCTACATCGCCCTTCTCCGCGCCGTGAACGTCACCGGTCACCAGGTCATCAAAATGGAAGACCTGCGCAACATGTTTTCCGCCATGAAGCTGAAGAACGTTTCCACTTACATCCAGAGCGGAAACGTGATCTTCGATTCCCCGGAAACCGATGAGGCGAAGCTGCAGAAGAACATTCACCGCCAGCTTGCAAAAGCGCTCGGCTACGAGGTGGATTTTTTCCTGCGCACGATCGAAGAAATGGAAACGATCATCAAACAAAACCCGATGAAGGACGTAACGCTTCCCGGGAAAACGATGACGTACGTGACATTTCTCGCAGGGGTTCCGGACAAAACGAAGGCCAAAACACTCGAAGCGATCAGCAACCCGCTGGAGGTGGTGAAAGTGAAAAACCGCGAGGTGTATTACATGTGCCGGAAGGATACGACGGAGAAGCTGAAATTCGCAAACAAGATCACCGACAAATTGCTGGGAATGCCCGGCACGATGCGGAACTGGAATACGGTAGAAAAATTGGCTGCTATGAAGTAGGACTTAGAACTTAGGTATTAGGACTTAGGTATTAGGTATTAGGTATTAGGCGTTAGATGAATTGACACAAGTTCCACCCTAAGTCCTAAGTCCTAAGTCCTAATACCTAACACCTTTTTCCCCGCCCGCGGTTGAATAAATGCCGCCACTTACAAAGTTTTCTTGCATCCCTGCCCGGAATGGCCTTAGGTTTGTTGTAACGGGACGAACCGCAACGGATCCTCGCATGAACCAATCGCTACGTTTTTTCTTCGCCGCCCTTGTTCTGTCTGCCGCGCTCCTGCTTGTTGCGCATGCCGGGCTTTCCGCACAGAAAAATCTTGTCCTTAACCCGAGCTTCGAGTACAACACCTACCCTGCCATTCACAGCTGGCCGCCTTACACCATTCCCGGCGCGGAGATCGTTCCGGGCTGGAGCACGCCCACGTTCGGCACGGCCGACTTTTTCAACTCCGACCTTTCCACCTGCGATGGTTTTCCCGTGGCCAAAGCGCGCACGGGGCAAGGACGCTGTGCGCTGCTCGTCGGAATTTCTTCGCAGAACCTCGGCGCGAACAATTACAAGGAATACATCCAGGGAAAATTCCTCGAACCGCTCGAAGCCGGTGAAACCTACAGCGTGCGTTTTTACGTGACGCTCGACCGGGCCACATCCTACACGTGCGACGGTCTTGGCGCATACATTTCCCCCGAGCAGGTCCGCGCCGAAAGCAAAGAGCCACTGCCGGTCGTGCCGCAGATCACGACAGGCCACGTGATCACTTCCGGGGACGGCTGGGTGGAAATTTCGGGCACATACGTTGCCAGGGGCGGCGAGCAATACATCACCATCGGCAGCTTTTCCTCCACACGCGTGATCCCGCTTTCCGATCTCGGGAAAAAGCCGGAGCGGCTCATCACCTCGGCCCACATCCAGCGCGGGGCTTACTTCTACATCGACGACGTATGCGTGGCGAAGAACACCGGCCCGGATTGCGAATGCCTGGTGAAAAAGAAAAAAGAGGACAAGGCCAAAGCGCCGACGGGCGATTATTTTCTTTTCCTCCTCGACATTTCCGGCTCCATGCAGCGTTCGGGGAAGCTGAACGTGATGAAACAGGAGATCAAACGTTTCGTGCGCAGCCTCGACGGGCATCACCGCATCGGCATCATGTCTTTCTCCGACCGCGCGGACATGATTATGCCTTTCATGTCGCCCGCCGATTCCATGATCATCGACACGCTCATCGACCGGTTGAAATCGCGCGGCAGCACCAACGGGGAGCTGGCCGTTCACCGGGCCTGCGAGATCATCGACTCGCTGAAGCTGAAACGCACCTGCCACCTCATCATCGCCACCGACGGCATTTTCAACATCACCGAACCCACGATCGCGTTCGCCGATTCCGTGCTGAACAAGAACAACACCAGCTTCTGCGTCCTGCAGTTCGGCAACACGACGAACAAGGACCTCTTGCTCATTTCCGAAAAGACGCCGAAAAGCTCGTACAACTACGTGCGCAAAAAAACGGCAGGAAAAGTTTTGAAGTACGAGCTTCCGCCCGAAGCTGAAAAAGCGCCTGCAACTACAACAGACGTGGAATACACGCTGCCCCGTGGCGCCGGTGGACGCATGATCGAAGAGATCATCGAAGAAACGCCGCGGACGAGGTGACGTGTTGTGCTCCGGCCGTTCTTAACTTTGCAGATGCGCATCTGGTCGCTTCACCCCAAATACCTCGACACAAAAGGCCTTGTCGCGCTGTGGCGGGAAACGCTCCTGGCGAAGCACGTGCTCGAAGGCCACACGAAAGGGTATAAAAATCATCCCCAGCTCGACCGCTTCAAAAATTGCCCGCAGCCGGTCGATGCGATCCACCGGTATCTTTCTTTCGTGCACGACGAAGCCACAGCGCGGGGTTATAATTTCAGCGCGGATAAATTCGACCGCAAAAGAAAAAAAGTAAGAATTCGCGTTACGGATGGCCAGCTGGACTATGAAACGGCGCATCTGCTGCGCAAGCTGAAAACGCGCGACCCGGCGCTGCACAGGAAGCTGAAAGCGACGGGGAAATTGATCCCGCACCCAATGTTCCGCGTGGTAAAAGGTGAGGTGGAGGACTGGGAGATCGTGGAGTAACGGTCGCTTCCGGCCCCGGAAAAATCGTAATTTTGCCGGGTCTTTACGCACCTAATCAACCTCCCTTTTATGGATCAATTCGACGTCGTTGTCATCGGCTCGGGCCCCGGGGGCTACATTGCCGCCATCCGCTGCGCCCAGCTCGGGATGAAAACCGCCATCATCGAGCGTTACGCAACGCTCGGCGGAACCTGCACCAACGTGGGCTGCATTCCCTCCAAAGCGCTGCTCGATTCCACCGAACATTTCCATAACGCTGCGCACAATTTCAAAGCGCACGGCATCCTCATCAATGAACCGAAGGTCGACATCAAACAAATGATCGGCCGCAAGAACGAGGTGGTCAAGCAGACGACTGCCGGCATCGCGTTCCTGATGAAAAAAAACAAGATCACGACATTCACCGGCCACGGCTCTTTCCTTGACAAAAGCACGGTCCGCATCACCGATACAGACGGGAAAACAACCGACATCGGCGGAAAAAACATCATCATCGCCACAGGCTCCAAGCCGTCTTCGCTTCCCGGCATCGACATCGACAAGAAACGCGTCATCACGTCCACCGAAGCGCTCCAGCTCCAGGAAATTCCGAAACACCTCATCATCATCGGCGGCGGCGTGATCGGGCTCGAGCTCGGTTCCGTTTACGCGCGCATCGGCTCGAAAGTGAGCGTCGTTGAATTCCTCCCGTCGATCATCGCCGGCATGGACGGCACGATGGGCAAGGAGCTGGAAAAAGTGCTGAAGAAGCTCGGCGTCGAATTTTATCTCGGCCACAAAGTTTCCGCCGTCACCACGAAAGGAAAAGAAGTTACCGTCACCGCGGAGAACATGTCGAAAGGCGGCAACATCGTGCTTTCGGGCGATTACTGTCTTGTGGCGGTCGGTCGCAAGCCGTATACAGAGAACCTCGGTCTCGACAAGGCCGGCGTGCAGGTCGATGAGCGCGGCCGCATCGCGGTGAACGATCACCTGCAGACGAACGTTCCCAACATTTACGCGATCGGCGACGTGATCCGCGGGGCGATGCTGGCGCACAAAGCGGAAGAGGAAGGCGTTCTCGTCGCCGAACAGCTCGCAGGCCAGAAGCCGCACATCAACTACAACCTCATTCCCGGCGTGGTGTACACCTGGCCTGAAGTGGCGGGCGTAGGCTTCACCGAAGAGCAGCTGAAAAAAGAAGGACGCAACTACAAAACCGGGTCTTTCCCGTTCAAAGCCAGCGGACGCGCACGTGCCAGCATGGACACCGACGGTCTCGTAAAAGTGATCGCCGATGCCGCAACGGATGAAATTCTCGGCGTGCACATGATCGGCCCCCGCGCTGCGGACATGATCGGTGAAGCCGTCGTGGCGATGGAATTCCGCGCAAGCGCCGAAGATATCGCCCGCATGAGCCATGCACACCCGACGTTTACCGAAGCGATCAAAGAAGCCTGTCTCGATGCGTCGGCGAAGCGGGCGCTTAATTTCTGAAAAGCGGCAATCAGCAGTGGCGGGTGGCAGTGGCGGTTGGCGGGTGGCAGTGGCGGTTGGCGGTTGGCAGTGGCGGTTGGCAGTGGCGGTTGGCGGGTGGCAAGCGGCGGTTGGCGGTGGAAGCCGGAATGTTGGTTGAGGGGAATCCCATTAGCACATTAGCAAATTAGCACATTAGCACATTTGAAAACCGGCATATTACTGATCAACCTCGGCACACCCGACAGTCCTTCAACCGGTGACGTCCGCCGTTACCTGCGGGAATTTCTCATGGACCGGCGCGTGATCGACATTCACCCGGTGAGCCGCTGGCTGCTGATCAACCTCATCATCGCGCCGACACGCGCGCCGAAATCGGCGAAGCTGTACGAGCAGATCTGGACGAAAGAAGGCTCTCCCCTGCTCGTCCACGGACTTGCGCTGAAAGAAAAACTGCAGCAGGCGCTCGGGAACGAATACGTGGTCGCGTTCGGCATGCGTTACCAGAAACCTTCGCTGCGTTCTGCGCTGGAAGAATTGCGGAAAGCCCGCGTGGACAAGATCGTCGCCGTTCCGCTTTACCCGCAATACGCTTCTTCGTCCACCGGCTCGACCGTGGAAAAGCTGATGGAGGAATTCAAATCCTGGGAAGTGACGCCGGAAGTGAAGATCATTTCACGCTTCCACCATCGCACAGAATATTTAGACGCGGTCGTTGCTTCCGCGCAGGGCTTCGATCCCGCCGCTTATGACCACGTGCTGTTCAGCTTCCACGGCTTGCCCGAACGCCACATCACGAAAAGCGATACGCATTACGGTGACGGGAAATGCGTGTTCGGCGCGTGCTGCGAAACGCCGCGTGAAGGAAACCAATACTGCTACCGCGCGAACTGCGTGCAGACCGCCAACGCGCTCGCTTCCCGTCTCAGCATCCCGAAAGAAAAGTTCAGCATCAGCTTCCAGTCCCGCCTCGGGCGCGATCCCTGGGTGAAGCCCTATTCCGACCACGAGCTCATTCGCCTTGCGAAAGAAGGAAAGAAAAAAGTGCTGGCATTCTCTCCCGCTTTCGTGGCCGATTGCCTGGAAACTGTTCACGAGATCGGCACAGAGTACAACGAATTATTCCGTGAGCATGGCGGTGAAAAAGTCCAGCTGGTGCCGAGTTTGAACAGCCGGCCGGAATGGGTGGAGGGATTGAAGAGAATTATTGAAGATTGAAAATTGAAGATTCAAATTGCTCTCCATTAATTTTCAATGTTCAATCTTCAATTTCCCATCGAAGGAGAAAATTCGATCTCCAATATCATTGTCGTCCACACCGCCCCATCCTCCACTGCCGGTGCCCATCGGGGTGAAGCTTTTACGACACGCAGTGCTTCTGCGGTGAATTCGGGATGACCGGACGTTTCGCCTACGACTATAATGTCGAGCAATTCGCCCTTGTGATTCACCTTGCATGACAGCGCTACTTTCCCGGAAGGCTGTTTTTTTGCGCCGGTATGCGGGTACACCAACTGGCCGTAAAGGTATTCCCGCCAGCCTTCTTCCCCGCCGGGAAAAAGCGGTTCCAGGCGGGGATTGGCGACGAGGTGCGTGTCGGGAGAGATAACTTCCGGAGGACTTTGCACGTCCTCATAAACCGGTTTTATTTTGTAATCTTCAGTCCTGTGAACTTCGGGCATATCCGGCGGCCTGGAAATCCCGTCATCTGCAGGATCGTAGATATCCGGGTCGATATAGACCAGGCGGTTGATTTCAGTATAAAAAATCCTATTGTATGCAGGCGATCCGGTTTTCATCGAAACTCCTCGCTCGTTCCATATCCCCGGTGCGCGCTGCAGGGTTGATCCTTCGCATACGGCTTCAAACATTCTTTTCCCATCCGGATACCATATTGTATAAACCGAATCCAACATATTTTCCGTCCAGTGACCTTTCGTTTTGAGCTTGCCATTGGGATAAAAGGTCATTCCCGTTCCTTCATTTGAAAACCCTTCTGTGCGATCTGTTTTCCTTGTATGATACGATTCGGACTTACCTTCCCGGTTGTAGTGGAAATTCGCATACAAGTCACTTTTCCCTGGCAGCAGGAATTGCCGGATGCTGATCGTTGCAGTCTTTCCATTCTCCGGTGGCCAATAGACGAGCATTGAATCGAGCCTGCCGTAGCTATACCATTTAATGGTAGAAGTATCGCCATCGTAGTTCAGATAGAGTTGAACGCCATCGTATACGCCTTCTTTATAGTTAAGGCGTCGCGAAAGAAAATAGCGATCCATGACGTCTTTCAAATAAACATCACATTTGCCGTCGGGCTGATCATTTTTAAAAAATTGCTCGCTAAAAAGTAAACCGTTATAATAATACTCCCGGCGAACTCCATCCTGTTTTCCATCTGCAAACTCCTGTTCGTATGTGAGCTTTCCCGCTACATATCCGTACTGTATGCCATGCTTGAGTCCGTCTTTAAATTCAACAACAAGTGATGCGGCAGTATCCCGGTAATTACGACTGTTGCTGTAATAGCGGCAAACTCCGTGACGCTTTCCATTCCTGAACGACTCCCGTTCCATAACAACGTTCCAGAGATAACCGATCCGCCACAGCAACGTGTCATTGGAGTACATTTTCTTTTCATATAGCTGTGCCTGCAGATACACCCGCGAAAGACCGTGGAGACAACCATTCTTATATTGGCGCTTGGCAATCGTGCGCCCGCTCCCGGGATCGAATTCACGCACCGTTCCGTTAAGCTTTCCCCCGGAATACATTTCCGTCCTGGCCAATCGCCCCAGGGTGTCGTAAAATTTCCAATACCCTTCACGCAAGCCATTCGCTTCCGGCCCTTCGGATTCAATCCTTTTATCTGCGTAAAAATTGGTGCGATATCCCTTCTTCAGCTTCGACGTTTGTGCTGAAAGAACAATCCCTGCGAAAAAAAACAGGAGTGTAAAAAACCGGATCACTGCCCCGCCTCCAGCCGCTTCACTTTTCGTTCGGTAAAAACGAACTCTTCGACCGGGCGGAATTTTGGGGAGAGGATTTCCGTTCGCGGCAGCACCTTCACCTGGGTTGTGGGAGCAATGCTGAAGATCACCACTTTGTCTTCCTCGCGCTTCGCTTCGATCACCAGGCGGAGACTGTCCATTTCACGGTGGTCGAGCGCCACTTCTTCACCGATCACCTGGTAAGTTCCTGAAACAGCGCGAATGTTGCCGGGAGAGGCGTACCGCTCGCCGATGGCCATACAAACAGGCACCGAAACGATAACGGAGGTTACTGCGACTAATCGCCGTAGGAGGTCATTCATGGGAAAACGGGGTACGTGTGTTTGCTGAAGAAAAATACGATAGATCAACCGTTTTTGCCAGAAAAATTATACGAACAGGGGAAATAAGACGACGAATATTTTCGGCTTAACGGTCTTTTACCAGCTTCGCGCTGAAACGCTGCCCGCCGTTGTCGACACGGACAAAATAAAGCCCTTCGGCAAAGCCCGCGAGATCGACCGTAAACGTGTTTGCGCCTTCCACGGCGGTGACCTCATCGTAATAAACGATGCGGCCGGTGTGGTCCAGCACTTCGATCGTGGCGGGGCTTTCTGAACCGGCGTAAAAGCTGACGAACGCATTTTCCTGTACCGGGTTGGGGTGAACGAAGAATCCGAAATTCTCCTTGCTCACCGTAACGCTGATGAGGTTGAAACGCTCTTCATTCCCGTTGATATCCGTTTGCTTCAGGCGGTAGTATGCAGTTCCCGTCAGCGGGTGCTCGTCCGTGAACGTGTAGCCGAGCGGGTACATGCTGTTGCCTCCCGGCGCATGCGAATAAACCCGCCCGATATCCTCGAAGTTCACGCCGTCGGTGGTGCGCTCGACGGTGAAGAACGAGTTCCCGTTTTCCGATGCGGTCGACCAGTCGAGGATGACTTGCCCGTTGCCGTTGTAGTAGCCTTCGAACGTCAACAACTCTACCGGGAGCGCCCCGCAGATCGTTATCGTTTGTGTTGCAGTCGCACATTGCCCGCCTTTGTAGATCGTCACGGAAAGCGCATAGGAGCCGGCACTGTTGTACGTTACCGTATACGGTCCGCCATAAGGCGGCGCATTCGCGCTTCCCGAAGTGGCGCCGCCTGCAACCGCCGATGCGCCGCCGAACGACCACTGGTAGGTTTCTGCGCCGCCGCCGTAATTACTCGCACCGGTGTAGGTGACGGTTGCTGTCACCGGGCAGGGATTGCCGGATGCGGGGCTGAGTGAAATGCTGAACGCGGGCGCAGGCGTAAGCGTGTTGAGCGTGTTCACCGTGATCGTTACGGTGTTGACCGCGGTCTGCCCGCAGGCATCGGTGATCGTGCAGGTGTACGTGGTGGTCGCTGCCGGTGAAACGGTGACGGATTGTGTCGTGGCGCCGCCGGGCGACCAGAGGTAGGTGTACCCGGGAACGCCGAACTGCCCGCTCGCCGTGAGCGTGGTAAACGTGCCGAGGCAGATCGTGGTTCCGTTGGATGAAGCGGGCGCTGCAGGCTGCGCAACAGTTTGTCCCTGGATCGTCATCACCCAGTTCGAATTGGCGGCGACGAAAAAATTATCGCACGTCGGACCGGCCCAGCGGTCGTAGAAGCGCATGGTGACGGGAATGTTGTAGCTCGCGCAGGCGGGCGCGCCGATGCAGGAGGAAATGTCGGTCCAGATGGAAATGTTAGTGCCCGTGCAGTTTCCGGCGAAAACGCAGTTGTTGCAGAACCAGTAAAATCCCGCTGCTGCAGGGCTGCGGCATGCGCCGACCAGGAAGTCGAGCCCACCGTCGCAAAGCACCGCGCCGTTCTGCGCAAGATATGTGAACGACCAGAGCATGTTGGTGACCGTGCAGTTGGCCGGCGTCGGAACGTTCATCGTGTAATTGCAGGAATTGGTAAACCCGCCTGCATTGTTCAGGCCAGAACCCGCAATAGCTGCCTGTGCCATGGTAGCGCTGGAGGAAACGAGCGGGTCGATGACGAGCGGGAACTGCAGCGCAGAATTTCCTACCCATGAAACGGGAATGTAAATCTGCCATTCGTTGCTCGTTCCGAGCTTGCACCCGAATGAAACCGTCTGGGCCCGGTTATTCGACTGGTCATAACCGTAAGCCGGGCTGAGCGTGTACGCGAGCGTATTGTTCGCGCCGGTAACATTGATGCCGCTATGGTTCAGCCCGTCCTGGTCGACGACGGCGCTTGCAAAGGCCGCTGAAAAGCCGGAAGGAATTTCAGGATGGTCCTGGATCACGAGCCAGCCGCCGGCGAATGCCATCGGCGTTTTCACGTAATAATTCGTTTTCACCTTTCCTCCCGAAACGATCATTTCCATATCGATGCCGGGCCAGATGTCGGTCACACGGACACCTTCCGAACCGGCGGTGTAGTCTGTCCAGTTCGCCACGCCGACAAGCGTGCGATTGCCGGAAACGTCTTCGTGGTAAAGCGTAAGGTTTTTGTTGAACTTAAGCGTCGTGCTGCCGTTCTGCACGTAAGCATGCTGCGAAGCGGCATCGATGCGTGTCGGGCTGGGCTGTGCATTTGCCTCATACAACCCGGAAACCTGCTGCGAAGGATGCAGGCGTTCATCGATCGTTCTCCACCATCCGTTGTTATCGAGAAAATGCATCGGAAAATACGAGTTCTGGAGGTAGACCTCGGTTCCGTTCGTTCCTTTTTTTACAAGCGTGCGGCTGTACTGCGTGCGTTTGTGAATGAGCTCGATCACGCTGTCGAGGCCAACGCTGAACGGCAGCTCTCCGAATTCGGGATGGTTGTAATAAGCGGCCGGCACCTGGTCGAGCAGCTCGGGATCGGACGTGTCCGGGAAAGGATCGGCGGGAAAGGAGGACAGGTTGAATGACCTGGTCTCCATGGAGTCAGTGACCTGGCTGGTTCCCTGGAGAAAGAACAGGACTGAAAATGCAAAAATGCAGCAAAGACGTTTCACGGTGTCGGGTTAACGGTTCGGGAGAAAGTTACCGGCTCGGGAGGGGGCCCCCTGACAAAGCAAAACTAAACCATTTTTCGTGAACCCACCAAATAAAACGGCATGATTACCAGGCTAATCCCGTGAAATAAACAACTTTTTTGTAAACAGGCCGCCATCGCTTCCTCTTGCCGTAACGAAGTACACGCCGGTAGCCGGGATGATATCGCCCAGCACGAACCGGTTCGACCCTTCCGCCGCTGAAACGGCACGGTCTGCCACCAGCCGGCCCCTGGCATCCAGCACCATCACCCGGTAATCATCGTCTTTCCCGAGCTCCATGACAAGATGGATGTCCGACCCGGAAGCAAACGCGTCGATAAAGTCGGCGCCGGTTTCGCATGCCGCCGCAGAAAAAATGCCGGATGCCGATGAGGTCCCGTTGTAATCGGTTTGCCGGATGCGGTAATAAACGGTTCCCGTTGCCGGCGAAACATCGGTGAAGGAATAATTGTGCAGCTGCGATGTCGTGCCCGAGCCGTCCACCGTTCCGGCCGCATAGAACGCGTTGCCGTTATCGCTTCGTTCGACCGTGAAAAAATCATTGTTGAGCTCCGATGCCGTGGTCCAGCTGACCTGCATGTTGCCGTCAACGCAATTTGCATCCGTACGGACGAACTCAACAGGCAGCGGCGCGGCAAGAGAAGACAGCACCCACGGCGTGTAGGTCGCCGTAAGCGACAGCCCGGGCGCAGTGACGGCTCCCACGCCCGCCAGCACGGCAGCAGCGCTCCCGATGTTCGCATTGTCGGGCCTCCATGCGCTGCCGTCCCAGTATTGCGCCCCGAGATTGCCGGCATTGTACGGCACGCTGAGCGTATTCTCAGCGCCGGTGTAACGGAACGTAACGTCGGCAGTGATCGCGGAATTCACCAAAATTTCCCACCACCGGTCGACGACCGCTTCATCGGAACCATCCTGCGCGAGCGTGGGATCGAACATGTGCGTCACGCCGCCGGCCCATGGCGTGTTTGGGGAACCTGTGGGCCGCGTCGCGATGTCGATGACGGAGGCCACTGCGGCGGCTTTGGTAACCGTCAGCGGGATCTGTGTGCCGCCGGTCGTTCCGAACGGGAACGTGTAAGCCCCTGCGAACGCGCCGGTGTTCCACCGCATCACGCTCGGGTTCGTGGCGGCATTCGTTTCGCTGATCACGTATCCCGTGGTGTACGTCACGGCTGTGGCCGCGGGATTGGTGATCGTCAGGTAAAAGCTGTTGAGCGCGAGCGGGCGCGCGCCGAGGGAAAGCACGCCGGTGGTCGTCGTCACGCCGCCGGCAAACGTCGCGATGTTCAGCGTTTTGGTACCCGTGCCTTGCAGGGACAGGTTGTAAAATGTCGTGGAGCTGCTTCCGGCGATCGATTGCGCCCCGCCGTTCATGATCACGGTTCCGGCATCGGCGGTGAAACCGGTGTTCGCGGAGTTGTTATTCCAGTCTCCTTCCAGCGTGACTGTTCCTGTTGCAGACGGGGTGATGCGCCCGTTGGCCTGGCTGGTGTAATCGCCGTTCGCGTTGCCGTCGATGTAAATGTTCGCCGCGCCTGTCATCACGATGAATGCGCCGTTGTTCAGCATGCCCTGCGCGTGAAATGCGAGCGGAGCGGAAACCAGGAGCGCAAAAACAAAATTCTTTTTCATCGGCGTGGACTAAATGAATTAACGCGGTTTTTGTGCGGGAACATCCGTGCCCGGTACGGGCTGTGCAGCGGCAGGCGCAGATTTGGCGGGGGCCACGGCAGCGGGCTGTTCCACCAGTTCGCGGGGAGCGCCCATCGGGGAAAAGCGGCTGTCGGCGAGGCGGGAAATGCGGCCGTCGCCAAGGTCGACGTCGGCCACGTTGCACACGATGTGCCACTGGAAAGTCGCGCCGGAAGTACCGCCCATCATTTCGACGACGTCGAAGCCGCCGGCGGTTTTATTTTTCACGACGACACCTTTGCAGTTCTCGTCTCCCTCGACCTGGATGTACACGCGGAGCGGGTGCTTGTCGTCGATGATCACGTGCTTTGCCAGCAGGGAATCGATGTCAATGTGCGCCTGCCCGTTGACGAGTTGTCCCTGGCCATAATCTTCGAAAAAGAATTCCGGCGATTCGGAACAGTACATCGTGCGGTCGACGCCTTGTTCGTCTTTCACCGTGCAGGACACCGGCATGGTCCCTGTTCCGGCAATCTTGAACTGCTGCGCGCCGTTCCAATAATTGACACGCACGACGTTGGTGAATTGCTGTGTATAAAGCGCTTCCCCGACACCGCCCGTGGTGCTGTAGGCGAACACGCCTGTGGTCACTGCGCGGAAAGCCGCTCCTGAACCCGTAGCGAGCGTCGTGGTCGGCGCATTGTTGCCGCTTGCCACAACTCCCGTTCCGGATGCAACCGTATGTGCAATGGCAAACACGCCGGTTCCGTTCCCGTTGAAAGCCCCGCCCGAACCGGTCACCAGGTAAGTAAGCACCGAATTATTTCCTGACGCGAGAATTCCCGTTCCCCCGCCGGCTGAATTGGCAGCCACCATGCCAAAGCCCGTTGCCTGGTTCGATTCGCCCCAGGCGCCTGAACCGCCGCCGGCCGTGGAATAGCCGTTCACGGCATATCCCCCGTAAGAGGAAAACTGGTCGCCTGCAAAAGCCGTGGTGTTGCCGACGACAACTTCTCCTGTTGCGAGCATGCGCATGCGTTCCACGTTGTTCGTCCGGAACATCACCGGCAGGTTATTCGTCGAACCCATGAAGTTGGCTGCGGTGACCACATTGCCGGCGAGCAGCCATCCGCCCGACTGCGCCATGTAGCGCCAGGCTGTTCCGTCGTAATACAGGAATGCGCCGAGGCTCGTGTCGTAAACGTAGAGGCCGGTGGCCGGTGCGGCAATGGCGTTGCGCTGGGCGGTGGTCATCCGCGGGACGAGCATGCCGCTGGTGGTGGAAGCCACGTCGAGCATGGCCGAAGCGTTCGGCGCTGCACCGGTTCCGTTGATGGCGACATTCTGCGCATCGAGTGTGTGATGGAGCAGGACAGATGCGATGCTCAAGCCGGCGAAAGCAAGTACTTGTTTTTTCATGGACCTTTTTTTAAAGCTGGACAGGTGTACCTGGCCTACCCCAATTTAGAACGATTCAGCCTGTGATCAAAGGATTTCTGCCCGTTCCGGCAAAAAAAGGCCAAACAAATTATTCACAATGGCTTCCACCTCTCCGGGAACCGGCTGCGATCCTGCCTAATACCTACTTTTGCGCATGCGAAAATGGTCACGCTATCCTGCCGAACCGGCCAGGCTTTTGCAGCAGCTTTGTACAAAGCTCGGCAAGTCGGGAACGGGCGTGGTCCTCAACAGCAACGCCGGGGAAGATGCGCATTTCGGGCTGCTCGCAGGCTTCGGGGCAAAGCAGGAGATCACCTGCGGCGAAACTCCCGGTGCATTCGCGGAGCTGGAGCGTTTCCTGGAAAAAAACAAGGATCATGCATTCGGTCATTTCGGGTACGACCTGAAAAATGCCGTCGAGCAGCTTTCCACTTCACAGCCCGATCTCGTGGGTTTTCCCCCGCTGTATTTTTTTGTGCCGGAAGTGATCGTAAAAAGTGATGCGAATGGAATTGTGATCGGGCAAAGCGGAACATCGGAAGCCGGAACGGATCTTTTCAGCGAGGCGCAGGAACCGCCGGCTGATCGTTTTCCTGCGCCGCTTTTACAGGCACGCACAGCCAAAGCGGATTACCTGGAGCACGCCGGAAAGCTCATCGCGCACATCCATCGCGGCGACATTTACGAGATCAATTATTGCATGGAATATTTCGCGGAGAACGTGCGCATCGATCCCGTTTCCGTTTACCTCCGCCTGAACGCGCTGACGGAAGCACCGTTCTCCGCGCTCTACAAACGCGGCGACAGCTGGCTGATGTGCGGAAGCCCCGAACGTTTCATGCAGAAAAGAGACGGGCGCATCAGCTCCAGGCCCATCAAAGGCACACGCCCGCGGGGAAAAACGCCCGCCGAAGACGAGCAGCTGAAGCGCGAGCTTTTTCTCGACCCGAAAGAGCGCAGCGAGAACGTGATGATCGTCGACCTGGTGCGCAACGACCTTTCCCGCTCTGCGAAAAAAGGCAGCGTGCGCGTGGACGAATTGTTCGGCATTCATTCTTTCCGTTCCGTTCACCAGATGATCTCCACCGTAAGCGCAGAGCTGCGCGACGACGTGCATCCGGTGGAAGCCATCCGCCGCGCATTCCCGATGGGCTCCATGACCGGCGCGCCGAAAGTGCGGGCGATGCAACTGGCCGGCGAACACGAGCAGATGCGCCGCGGGTTGTATTCCGGCGCGCTCGGCTATTTCACGCCTGAACTCGATTTCGATTTCAACGTGGTCATACGCAGCATCCAGTACAATGCAAAGACCGGCTATCTCTCCCTGATGGCAGGAAGCGCACTCACCGCAAACGCCGACCCGGAAAAGGAATATGAAGAATGTCTGCTGAAGGCGGAGACGTTGTTTGAAGCGTTGAAAAATGGATAGAAGTGAAGGATAATGTGTGAAGTAAAACGCACAATGCCAAACGCACAATGATCAATATACATCGGACGCCTGATCATTGGGCGTTGTTCATTTGGCATTGTGCGTTCTGTTTACCTTCGTAATTATGTTGTCGCCGTCGACTTTCCACGATTACTTTGTTTCCATGTGCCATGTGCGCCCGGGGGAACCGGTGCTGGCTGCCGTGAGCGGCGGGGTGGATTCGGTGGCGCTGTGCGACCTGCTGAAGCGTGCGGATGTTCCGTTCGCGGTGGCGCATGTCAACTATGGACTGCGCGGGGAAGAATCGGAAGAGGATGAGCGGTTCGTTTCGCGCATGGCGGAAGCGTTCGATGTTCCGCTTTACGTGGAGCGTTGTGCGCCGGGAGTTTTTCCGCCGGGAAAGTCGGTGCAGGAAGAAGCGCGCAACACCCGGTATGCGTTCCTGGAAAGAACGGCTGAGCAGCAGGGATTCGTGCACATCGCCGTGGCGCATCATTTCGACGACAGCGTGGAAACGGCGCTGCTGAATTTTGCACGGGGAACGGGCATCGCGGGGCTGAAAGGAATTTCACCGCAGCATGGAAACATCATCCGCCCGCTGCTGTTCGCCACGCGCGCGGAAATTGAAGCCTACGCGAAAGAACATCACCTCGCGTGGCGCGAGGACAGCTCCAACGCCACCGACAATTATGCGCGCAACCGTTTCCGCCACCATTTGCTGCCCTGGCTGATGTCGGAGATCCCGCAAGGCTACGGCGGTTTTGCAGCGAGCTTCGAGAAACTTTCGGAAACGTCGGAGCTGCTCGGGGCGGCGCTGAACAGCTGGGAGGGCAACTGCTGCACGCGCGAAGGCGAAACGGTCCGCATCGCGATGAATAAATTGAGCGGCTTTGCCCGCCCGGAACTTTTCCTGCGCGCTTTTCTTCGCAGGCATGGCTTCACGGATGCGCAGCTCGGGCAATTGGAACAAGTAACGAGCGGCCGCACCGGTACAAAACTGGTTTCCGCCACGCATACGCTCATCCGTGAACGTGATGCGTTATATCTTCTGCCGCACGAAACGGAACAATTTTCACCGGGAGATTTTTTTGAACTGAAGCTGGAAAAATTCACCGGTGAAATTCCCCGCGGGCCATGGACGGCGCTGGTGGATGCAGATTCAATTTCCGCATCGCCGGTAGCGCGCACCTGGCGGCACGGTGACAGCATGGTCCCGCTCGGCATGAGCGGCCGGCGCAACGTGAGCGACATCCTGAACGAGCTGAAGTTGCCGCAGCATGTAAAAGCGCATGCCGTTGTCGTGGAATCGGGCGGGCAGATCATCTGGGTTCCCGGTTACCGCATCGGGGAGACGTTCAAAGTGCATGAAGGGACGACACGCGTTTATCGTCTTAACTTCGACCCGAAAAGTTATGCCGGCCATTTTTGAGGAAAAGCAATACCACGGTTTGAACCGGCATTCGCTGGTGCGGAGGCTGCTGCTGTCGGTGTTCTGCTTCGTGGCGTATTACTGGTCGGAAAACCCCAAGCCGGTGAACCTCGAGCTGTTCCGCATCGGCGAATATCCCGGCCGCGACCATTCCGGGCAATTGTTCTTTGTGCTCGGCATCTGCATCCTCGCGCTTTCCGCAACGCTGCTGTTCGTGCTGCACATGCGAACGACGGTGAGCAACGGCGCCATCATCCTGGATGCGCTGCTTTCTGCGCGCAAAGTGCGCATCGGTCTCGACGACATTGTTTCTGCAAAAAAGATCCGCCTGAAGCCGTCCATTTTCAACCGTCCCGTGTACAACCTCCACAACCGGGGACGCGTACGCTTCTATACGTACGGCAATGACGCCGTCGAGCTGACGACGCGGGACGGACTGATCTATCGCCTGGGCACACAACGGCCGGACGAACTGCTGCGGGTGATCAACAGGGAGATTGCCGCTGCTGCTGCGAATAAGTAAGCAGTAGTCAGGAGACGTTTCTCTTTTCCAATTTCTATAAAATAATTATTTCCGGCATTAATTCTATGCAATTAATCATATATTAATTACCATTTACTCAATTACCAGTTACCTTTTCAGGTTACCAACGGTCGAAAACCCATTTTCTATTTATTCACACTGCTAACCTTTCCCGGCCGGGGGCGTATAACCCGTTTACACACCCATGAAGAAACCAATACACACACGCTCCCATGAACGCTACATCCAACCGGCCCGTCCTCATCGACAAGGACGTTGTCAAAGACCTGCGCTTCCCTGCTACGGAAGTGCTGTCGACACCTGAAGAGATCGTTCGCCGCAGAAACGAGCTTTCACGCGCGCTCGTGCTGGGCAACGTTGACCACAACAAGGTCAGGATCGTCTTCAGCGACACCGAAGGACCGAAAATGGTCGAGACCACAATCTGGGCAGTGACCGAATCAAGGGTCGTGCTCAAAAGCGGGATGGTTATCCCGATCAATCGCATCGTAGAGGTAATTACTTAATTTTTAGTAGCTTGCCGAACTAAAGTAACAGGAAACGTAACCTTCTTGCTACTTCAGACGTTTACAACCTCTGCACCAATAAAGGCAGCCACACACTGCCTGACACGCGCACACACACCTAAACACAACACAATCATGCGATCAACACGCGTGGTCACCCGCCTGTCTGCGGTAGTGACCCTGACCCTCCTCGCTTCCCTGGCAATCGGTTTCCGCGCCCCCGGAAATGCTGTAAAGGCAAAATGGACGGCGATGGTCGTCCACACCGGCAACGGAGAAGCTGACATTCATTTCACGGCCGACATTCCCGGAGGCTGGAAGATGTATTCACAAAACATGGCCGGGATCGACGGGCCGATGGCGACGAACATCGAGTTCGACCCCGACCCGCTTTTCCAGGTAGTCGGAACGCCCCGGGAAATGGGCAAAGCCGTATCGTTCTTTCAGCCCGAGCTGGGCATTGAAGTGAACTGCATGGAAGGACAGGCCAAGTACATCCAGCACATCAGCTTCAAAGAGGGCGAGTCTTTCGCCATCAAATGCATGATCAACTACATGCTCATCCGCGACGGTGAAATGCTGCCGCCGGATGAAGAGGACATCACCATTTCGGTGATGGAATAACTGCATAAATTCCAAAGTCTTAAGCTCCAGATTCCAAATCAAATTTTGGGATTTGGAGCTTTTGTTTGGGTTTTCTTTCGCTACGCATTTTTTGCGCATTTCTTGCTCCTTTTTAACCGTGTTTCGGCCGTGAGCAGATTCCCCGTAATTTTGGGAAACTGCTTACGACTTTTTATTATGGCCCAGCCCCTTCCCTTTTTCCGCAAAACGCTGCTTCTCGTTTTCACACTGCTCGGCGTTCTATCGCTGCGCGCGCAATCCGAGCACGCAAAATGGACCTTCACCGTCAACCCGACGGGCAATTGCGAAGCCGAGCTCGTCATGAAAGCGACGGTCGATCCGCACTGGCATATTTTCGCGTTGAAGGCGGCGGACGGGGACGGGCCATTGCCTACCGAATTTGTCTTTAAGGCAAACCCGAACTATGAGCTTGTCGGAAAAGTGATTGAGACGGGGACGCCTAAGAAAACTTACGAAGAAGGTTTCGAAACGAACACCTATTATTTCGAAGGCGCTGCCACCTGGAAGCAGAAGATCAAAGTAAAAAGCAGCCAGCCGTTCACGATCGAAGGCGATGTGTACGGGCAAACGTGCACCGAGGGAAAATGCGTGCAGATCGACATCGGCATGTCGTTCAACGTGGCGGACGCGGCGCTCTGCAAAACGGGAATACCTGCTCCCACGGGGCCAACAGGCGGCACGGGGTCGACAGGCGGCACGGGGCCAACAGGCGCGACCGGCTCCACGGGAACAACCGCGATTCCGGGCGCGACCGGCGTTACAGGAAGCACCGGCATGACGACAGCAGAGAGCGGAATGCTTGTACCCGGAACAGGTGCCGGCTGCAACTGCGGGCCCGAGATCAAAAAAGCGGTGGCGGACGCATTTGCGGCGGAGAAAAGCGGCCACCCGTACGTGGATACGGCAGGCTGCAACACAGCGCTCGTCAAGCCGACCGATGCAGAACTGCAGGGCGAACAGAGGGATAAATCGTTCTGGACGGTATTTATCCTCGGCTTTCTCGGCGGCCTGGTCGCGCTGGTGCTGCCCTGCATCTTCCCGATGATCCCGCTTACGGTGAGCTTTTTCACGAAACAAAGCAAAGACCGCAAATCGGGCATCCGCAACGCGTTCCTGTATGGGCTCTCGATCATCCTGATCTACGTGACGCTGGGCATGCTCATCACGGTCACGCTCGGCGAGTCGGCGCTGAACGATATGTCGAGCAACGCGTTCTTCAACCTGCTGTTCTTTATCATCTTCATCATTTTCGCCGCTTCTTTCCTCGGCGCCTTCGAGATCACGCTGCCGAGCCGGTTCATCAACAAAATGGACAACGCCTCGAACCGCGGGGGGCTGCTGGGCATCTTTTTTATGGCGTTCACGCTGTCGCTGGTTTCTTTTTCCTGCACAGGCCCGATCATCGGCACGCTGCTCGTGGAGGCGGCGGTCGGCGGAAATTATCTTGGACCTGCGATCGGCATGTTCGGCTTCTCGCTGGCGCTCGCATTGCCTTTCGCGCTGTTCGCGCTCTTCCCGGCGTGGCTGAACTCGCTTCCGAAATCCGGCGGCTGGCTGAACGCGGTGAAAGTTGTCCTCGGCTTCATTGAGATCGGGCTTGCGCTGAAATTCCTTTCGGTGGTAGACATGGCTTACCACTGGGGCATCCTCAAGCGCGAGCTTTTCCTGGCGATCTGGATCGTGCTGTGCGCGCTGATCGGCCTCTACCTGCTTGGCAAGCTGAAGTTCTCGCACGACAGCGACGTCAAACACATCTCCGTGACGCGCACGATGATCGCGATCATCTTCCTGTCGTTCGGCGTTTACCTTGTGCCCGGCATCTGGGGCGCGCCGACGAATTTCGTGAGCGGCTTCCTTCCGCCGTCCTACTACCGCGAATGGAAAGATCCCAACAGCGGGGACTGCCCCCTCGACCTGTCGTGTTTCCACGACCTGGATGAAGGCCTTTGCTACGCAAAAAAACAAGGGAAGCCGGTCATGATCGATTTCACCGGCTATGCGTGCGTAAACTGCCGGAAGATGGAGGATTTTGTATGGCCCGACCCGGAGGTTTATAAATACCTCAGTGAAAAATACGTCGTTATCTCGCTTTACGTCGACGATAAAAAAGCGCTGCCGGAATCCGAGCACCGCAAAAACGCAGCGGGCCGCACGATCAACACCGTCGGAAAAAAATGGAGCGATCTCGAAGCCACGTATTACAAACAAACATCACAACCTTTGTACGTGCTGCTTGATAACGACGGAAGAATCCTGCAGGCGCCCATCGGCTACACCAGCGCACCGGAATATGCCGCATTTCTCGAGCAGGGCCTGAATAAATTCGAAGAGCGTAAAGCCGGGATTGATGTGCCACTGCCGGTTGCTGATACGGTGAAATAGAGATCTGAAATCAGCTGTCGGTTGTCCGGGGTTGTGGGGTGTGGGGGGTGGGCGGTGGGACCGGCGGTGGTCTTCGCGGCCACGGTCAGCGCGGTGTTC
>CBIHOC010000049.1:0-35136 GCA_966211705.1 uncultured Chryseobacterium sp. | reverse complement strand
TCCGGGCTTTGTTCAAAATCTTGAATTGCACTTATGACTTGAACTCGGCATGTGCTAATGAAAAGACTGCTTCCGCCAACCGCCACCGCCAACCGCCACTGCCAACCGCCACTTTTACTCGAAGAAGAGAATCGACTCGCGAATGATCTTCGCGCATTCGAGCACCTGCTCTTCCGTGATCGTAAGCGGCGGGGCAAAGCGAATGATGTCGCCGTGCGTGGGCTTGGCGAGCAGGCCTTTTTCCATCATCTTCAGGCAAACTTCCCAGGCGGTGATGTTTTCTTCGGGCTTGATGACGACGGCGTTGAACAGGCCTTTGCCGCGGACGAGCGCGATGCGTTTCGACGGGATGTTTTTCAGCTCCGCGCGCAGGATGTGGCCGAGGCGTTCGGAATTTTCGGCAAGCTTTTCGTTCTTCAGCACGTTCATCGCCGCGATGGCCACGTGGCACGCCAGCGGGTTGCCGCCATACGTGGAACCGTGCTCGCCGGGATTGATCGTGAGCATGATGGAATCGTCGGCGAGGACGGCCGACACGGGCAGCACGCCGCCGGAAAGCGCTTTGCCGAGGATCAGCACGTCCGGCCGCACGTTCTCGTGGTCGCAGGCCAGCATTTTGCCGGTGCGGCCGAGGCCGCTCTGCACTTCGTCGGCGATCATGAGCACGTTGTGCTGCGTGCAGATCTCGCGCACGCCTTTGATGTAGCCTTCATCCGGAACGATCACGCCCGCTTCGCCCTGCACCGGCTCGAAGATGAATGCGGCCACGTGCGGATCGGTGAGCGCATTTTCCAGCGCAGGCAAATCGTTGTAAGGAATGATCACGTATCCCGGCACGAGCGGGCCGAAGCCGCCGTAGCTCTGGGGATCGGTGGATGCGGAAATGGAGGAAAGCGTGCGGCCGTGGAAATTGTTGGCCACCCAAACGATCTTCGCCTGGTTGCCGGGAATGCCTTTCACCGTGTATCCCCAGCGGCGGGCCAGCTTCACGGCGGTTTCCACCGCTTCCACGCCCGTGTTCATGGGCAGCACTTTCTCGTAGCCGAAAAATTCCGTGATGAACTTTTCGTAAACGCCGAGCGAATCGTTGTAGAACGCGCGCGAGGTGAGCGTCAGCTTCTGCGCCTGCGCCGTCAATGCGGCAATGATCTCCGGGTGGCAATGCCCCTGGTTCACCGCCGAATAAGCCGCGAGGAAATCGTAGTATTTTTTGCCGTCCACGTCCCACACGAACACGCCTTCGCCGCGCGCCAGCACAACGGGAAGCGGGTGATAATTGTGCGCGCCGTAGCGGGCTTCCATCGCGATCATTTCCTCGGAACGGGTCAGCTTTTCAGTCACGGTATTCATTTCTTTTCACATTAAATGCGGTGAACACTAAATCTATTACAAAGATACGAAGGATGGGGTGATCCCGATGGCTATCGGGAGCTGATGTGCTGAAATGCTGATGGATGTGCGGATGTGCAGATGGGCAGATATGCAGATGACGGTTATCAGTTGTCGCTTGTCGGTTGTCCGGGGTTGTCGGTCAGTACTGTCGCTGAAGGAAACTCGACCCGACAACGCAACCGACAACCTTTGACAACCGACAACTGTTTTTTCAATTTCCCTTCATCGCAAACGCCCAGCCGTAGAGCGCAAGGATAACATATAGCCAATAGCCGATGGCGCCGGAAAGCAGGAAGTGCGTGAAAAAGATCAGGCCGGCGACAATGTTTTTCCGCGCAAAACGGCGGATCGCGAAAATGAGCAGCAGCATCGAATGCGTCCACGCTACAAGCAGGGTGCCGATATTGAGCAGGAAAGTCGAACGGTTCGCGGTGACATGGTTGTACTCGCTGTTGCACCAGAAAAGTATGCCTGCAAAGATCGCCGTGAACACCGCGTTCACCAGTACGGAACGAAGAAGGAATCGCTTAAAGGAAAATTCCGGGGCAAGGGAAGTGGTTTCCATCCGGGGAAAGTACAATTGAAAATTGAAGATTGAAAATTTGAAGTATTGGGCGTGTCCCTTCGGCTACGCTCAGGGCCGGGCTGCTACGGGGTACGCTTCGCTCCCGTCTCGTCAAAAAATGACGAGACCAGGCCCTGCGCATCCCTCACGCAAAAAAAGCCACAGATTACACAGATTTTCACAGATCAATCCGTGAAATCCGTGAAATCCGTGGCTACCTTTGCACCCGCAATGCCGAAGCCGAAAAAGATCCATCCCATTTTCGAAAACGTCGAGATCACCGCTGCCGCCGCGGAAGGCAAAGCCCTTGCACGGGTCGACAACCGCGTCATTTTTATTCCCAACGCCGTTCCCGGCGACGTGGCCGACATCCGCATCACGCGGAAGCAGAAAAAATTCTTCGAGGGCATCGCCGTGCGCTTTCACAAGTATTCCGGCAAGCGTACACAGCCGCTTTGTGTGCATTTCGGCACGTGCGGGGGATGCAAGTGGCAGCATCTGCAATACGAATGGCAACTGCACTACAAGCAGCAGCAGGTCATCGACGCGCTTACCCGCATCGGCAAGGTGCATTTCCCCGAAGTGCTGCCCATTTTAGGTTCGGCGAACGTTTACAATTACCGCAACCGGCTCGACTTCAGCTTTTCGAATAAGAAGTGGCTCACGCTCGAAGAGGTGAACAGCGGCGAGGTGCATTCCGACCGCGACGCGCTGGGATTCCACATTCCCGGCACGTTCGACAAAGTGCTCGACATCCGCGAATGTCATCTGCAAGGCCCCGTTTCCGAAGAGATCCGGCAGTTCGTCCGTGAATTTACCGCGCAGAAAGGCTACGAATTTTTCGACATCCGCAACCACGGCGGCTTCCTTCGTTCCCTCATCATCCGCACCGCCTCTACCGGCGAGGTGATGGTCATCGTGCAATTTTACCGCGAAGATGCCGATGCGCAGAAAGAGCTGCTCGACGCCATCGCCGCGCGTTTTCCCGCCGTCACCTCCCTGCTCGGCATCGTCAATCCCAAAGGCAACGACACCTTCCACGATCTTCCCGTGCACACGCACTACGGCCGCGACCATATTTTCGAAGCCATGGAAGACCTGCGTTTCAAGATCGGCCCGAAATCGTTTTACCAGACCAACTCCCTGCAGGCGTACGAGCTGTACAAGGTGGCGCGGGAATTTGCAGGACTGACCGGCGTTGAGAACGTGTACGACCTTTACACCGGCACCGGCACCATCGCGCTCTTCGTGGCAAAACAGGCGAAAAAAGTAACCGGCGTGGAAATGGTCGCCGCCGCCATCGCGGATGCGAAGCTCAACGCGCAGCTCAACAACATCACCAACACGGAATTCTTCGCCGCCGACATGAAAGACATGTTCAATGCCGATTTCATCGCCCGCCACGGCAAGCCCGACGTGATCATCACCGATCCCCCGCGCGCCGGCATGCACGAAGATGTCACCCGCTGCCTCGCCACGTCAGGCGCACAGCGCATCGTGTACGTCAGCTGCAACCCCGCCTCGCAAGCCCGCGACCTGGCGATCCTCGACGCCAGCTACATCATCCGCAAAGTCCAGCCCGTCGACATGTTCCCGCAAACGCATCACGTGGAGAACGTGGTGTTGCTGGAGAAAAGATGATTCAAAATTCAAAGATTCAAGATTCGGGAGACGACCCTTTTCAATCTTGAATTTTGAATCTTTGAATAGCCCCGAGTCCTCGGGGCGTTTGAATCTTTGAATTGTTGAATTTTTCTCCGGGAAGAATAACTTTTCGTCACTTCAAGCGTTATAGATTCAAACCCCATTCTCCCATGCAACACCCATACATTCACCAAAAACGCCACACGTATGGGGATCCGTCGCTTTTTTATCGCCGTCCTGCTGTTCATCGCGGGTGACGCGCTCGCCGCTAAAGCCGATTCGCTGCGCAAGATCGAACGGCTCGCTTCCATCGAATTTCATCGCATCCTCAACAAGCACCGCGCTGAACAGAAAATCGTACAGCTCGGCTGGGACGATACGCTGTGGGCAGCCTGCCACAACCACAACGTGTGGATGATGCAGAACGGCAACCTCAATCACCACGAAAAAAAGGGAACATCCGGCTTCACGGGCGACGGTCCCGGCGAACGGTACGTATATGCAGCAAAAGGAGGCGCGCACCGCAGCTGGTCGGGAGAAAATTGCCTTTACAATTACAGCGCCGACGGCTCCACGGTCACCGAGATCGCGCGGAGCATCGCGGTTTATTCCTTCAACCAGTGGAAAAATTCCCCGGGCCACAACAGGAACATGTTTAACCCGAACAGCCGCGTGCATGGCGTGGCTTTCCTGCTCGACGACGGCAAAGTGTGGGCCACCGACCTGTTCGCTTCCGGCGGAAGCGGTTTCCGCAGCGTCCCGCCCGATGATGCTTCAATGCCGGTAACCGCGCCCGTCGCGTCAGAGCTCCCGGCCAAAGCCCCTGCGGCAAAGCCCGTTGCGAAAAAACAGGTGAAGCTCAACATCAATGACACCGAGCAAAAACTTTACGCGACGCTGGCGGCGAAAACAGGCGGCGGGCAGGCGCGTCATTCCAAGTCCATGGGGAAAGCCGCGCTGAAACACGCCGAATACCTTGCCGCGTACCGTAAAACCGATCACAGGCAGGCGAAGAATAAAAAGTTCTATTACGCCGAAACGCCCGCCGCGAGGGTGCGCAAAGCCAGCAAAGGACTTTCCCTGCTGGCCGCCAGAAGCTCGATCGCGGAATCCGTAGCGGTGATCAGCGTAGAAGCGGATGCGCTTGACGTGGAAAAGCTGGCAGGCGAAATTCTTGCGGCGTGGGAAAAAGAAGGAAGCGAAAATGGAACGGTCGTCAATTCCGGTATCGGCGTAAAGATCAAGCGGGCGAAGAATACATTGACGGTATATGCCGTGAAAGTCGTTCGGATCAAAGATTGAAGATTGAACATTCAATCTTCAATCGACTAATACACTGATTACGAGCCATTACCGTTCTTCACGCCAATCGACCGTTCGTCCCCGGGGCATATTTTACTTTACATTTTTCTTACCTTTAAGAAACCGTTAGCATTAAAATCCCGGGGATGAAACGTCACATTCGCCCATTTTTATTGCTGCTTGCCTTGACAGGGTTTTCCCTGCAGGGTTTTGCGTTCAACCCGAAGCTGAAACCCCGCATCGGCGACGGCGTCAACGAAGGCACAGGAAGCGGAAGTTGTGCGCCCGCCACCGTTGAGGAAGTGAAGCTGCCCATCGGCCTGCCCTTCCAGCTCACCGACGCTTCCACCTCCGGCTCTTCCGGCGATGAAGTGGCCAGGAAGGGCAATCTTTCCCAGATCGTTTACACATTCGACCTTATGGACGGGCAGCGACCGGAATCCGTGCATTCCACGCACAACGCGTTCGAGCAGGCGCGCTCCATGAATGCCGCCTGCGTGCTTATCCGCATGAACAGCTTCGACGGCGCGCTGGACGCGGCGGAAAACCTGAGCCAGGAGATGATGGATTACGATCGCCCGGTGATGGTGTATGTCGACAACAAAGCAATCCCGGCGTCGCGCATCATCTCGATGGCGAACGAGAAGAGCAAAAAGTCGGCGGAAGCGAAACGCTCTTCAAAACCCGCAAAAAAATCTTCCGCACGAAAGCCTGTTTCCGTTTCCAGCGCGCCACAGGTCGCTGAGAAAGATGCGGAGGACGAAGCTGCAGCAGATCTCGCAACAGCCAGCGAAACGAATACGCTCAATGAACAGGCCGAAAACCTCGACCAGGCGCTTGCCGACGCGGGGCTGAACAATTACCAGGTGGTGCATTACACGCCGGGGCTTTTCGCCAGAATGATCGACTGGTGCATGCAGCCGCTGGTGAGCCTTTCGCTCATCGTGCTGCTTTCGCTCGGGCTTCGTTTCCAGGTCTCCTCCGCGTTTCCCGGACCTGCCACATTCCTGCTTTTGGTCTGCCTGCCCCTGCTCTGCGTTCCGCTTTACATGGGCGGACTGGCAAATGCGATGGAACTGGCCGCCGTGTTCGCGCTGGCGGTGACAGTGATCGTTACGGGAAAAAGAAATGTGCGGAATGTTTACAGGATCGTCGCTTCGCTTTTGCTGGTGACTGCGCTTGCTTTCGCACAGCAGGGCGGCCCGGGAGCATTCAACTGGCAGTCGCTATTGCCGGTCGTGTTGCTCAGCAGTATCGCTTTCGTTGCCGGCTGGTTCATTCCTTCATTCCTTCAGAAAGGCCCGCCCACTGTTCGCCGCAGGGCTGAGCAGTTGGTTCCGGCAGCTTAGCCTTCCTTCTTTTTATAACCGATCAGGATCCGGTTCGTGATCTCCCCGAAATGCAGGTCGTGCTTTTCCGTGCGGTCGAAGTATTTTGAAAACCGTTCCGGAAAATCTTTCATGCCGGGAAAAACCATTTCATTGTACACCACTCGTCCGCCCGGCAGCAGGCAGTTGTAAAGCCCCGCAAGAAATTCATCCGTGCGGCAGCTTTCCGGCACTTTCGCCTCCACGAACACATCCACGGCGATAAGATCGAACTGCTTGTCCGTTTTTGCAATGTAACGTTCCGCGGTTATGTTCTCCAGTTCCAGCGAAGGAAACCGTTCCTCTGCGCCGAACTCTTCCCGCGCAAGACGGATCACTTCCGGGTCGGCTTCCACGCCCGTGATCTGCGGGTACTGGCCGTATTCCTCGACAAGGATGGACGCCACGCTTCCCGCGCCGAAGCCGAGGATGAGCACGTGTTCCGGCGGATGTTCCACGATCTTCGCTTTCTGCAGCGCAACACGGAATACGTCGTGCAGCGCGCCGAAAGAATAATTTACTTCGCCCGCGTTGAGCACTTTTTTACCGTTCTCGTACGTTACTTCAAGCACAGGGGATATCCTGCCGCTCACCCGTTTCACGCGCACCGGCCAGATCCAGCTGAAAAGCCGTTTCAGAGCAGCCATAACGTTTCGGTGGTGCTGCCTTCAGCGGTGAAGAACTGGACAAGGGCGAAAAACACGGCCCCGAAACCGCCGATGATGTTGACAAGGAGAAGGAACAGGTAAAAGCAGCCCAGGTTGGAGCCGGAAGGATTGGATTTCTTGAAGAGCTGCCACGCCATCCACCCGAGCGCCACCGAAACGACCGCCAGCAGCAGGTGCAGGATGGCTTTTTCGGTGAGCGTGAACCCGTGAAACAGCAATACGATCAGGTTGTAGAGCCAGCGGATGAGAACGGAAAGGATGAAATAAGAAACGGAGTTAAACCGCAGCTTGTCGCTGAAACGCATTTCGTAAATTCGTTAGGCAACAAAAGTAGTCACTATGAGCAGATTTCTTCTTGCATTCGCATTTTGCCTTTCGATCGTACAGGGACGAGGGGATGAGGGACGGGGGACGTTGGGACGCGTGATAGAGTCACGTTCCTCGTGCACCGCCCAATCGTTCCTTGCGGACGCGCGGATGATTGTGTCGCATCCCTCGCCCCCCGCCCCTTCTCCGTCCCTCGTCCCTTTTTCGTACCTCTCCGATACGGCGGCGCTTCAGCTCATTCACGTCTTCGTCGCATTGTGCGACAACGACAGCCAGGGAATTGTTCCTGTTTCGAAAAAAGTGGGCAACGGAAACGATCCGGCAAACAACCTTTACTGGGGCTGGGGTTACGGCGTGAAAACGTTTTTTTCAAAAAGTGACGATTGGGAATTGCTGGCTACGGTAAAAAATCCGGCAAATGAAATTCTCGAGCGGTGTGCGTGGAAACACCGGCGCTACAATACCATTCTCGTGGCCGATGCGTGGAAAGGCGCGCGGATAAAAAACTGCACGATCAAATTTCTCGATAACGCTTCCGGCAACCTCCGCGACACGATGACCGTCGACGTGCACGGGAAAACGCAGACGCTGCTGCTCGGCAAAGCGGAGCTCGTGTGCTACGTCGGCCACGACGGCCTCATGGATTTTTCGCTGACACCGCCGAAGAACAAAGACGGCGCGAAAAAAGACGTGATGATCCTCGCCTGCGCCAGCCGCATCTATTTCCGCGAAGCCATCCAGTCCGCCGGCGCCAATCCCGTGCTCTGGACCACCAACCTCATGGGCCCCGAAGCCTACACGCTCAAAGCCGCGATCGACGGCTGGCTCCTCCACGAAACCGGCGAGCAGATCCGCGTGCGCGCGGCGAAAGCTTACGATCAGTATGTGAAATGTGGGTATAAAGGAGCGTATAATTTGTTCGCGACAGGATTCTGATGTGCCGAAATGCCGATGTGCTGATGTGCCGATGATGTTCTGAAAAAATTATCTACCTACGGTAGATGGATGCTCTGCCGGTGAAAAGATTTGGATTTCTGTTTCACTGCGTTTTAGATTTGCGGCCAAATTTTAAAACTGCAAATATGAAAGAGAGTGGAAATTTGATCGTGGATTTGACTTTCCAGTTCGCGCTTGGTATTGTCGAGTTTACCGACAAACTGGAATCACAAAAGAAATTCACCATTGCAACACAATTGTGCAAGAGCGGCACCTCGACAGGAGCGAATGTCAGGGAATCCCAGTCCGCTGAAAGTAAAAATGATTTCATTCATAAAATGAAAATCGCATCAAAAGAAGCCGAAGAAACAGAATACTGGCTGCTGATCTGCAAATACGCCAATTGTTTGCCCGATCCCGGCAAACTGCTCGATGACATAAAAAGCATCCAGAAGGTACTAACCGCTATAATATCTTCCGCCAAAAGCCGCTAAGCCATCGGCACATCGGCATTTCGGCACATCGGCACATTCAAACTCTCCCCCCGGAGTTCTCAAACAGCTTATCGAGCACCGCTTTCAGTAGATTGAGCTCGCTTTGCTCCAACCCCTTCCCTGCTGTTTTCCGGAAACGTTCCACGCAGCGGGCGCAGTCGTGCAGCGTTTTTTTTCCGGGCGGGGTGATGGAAACGGCGAGCGTGCGCTTGTCAGTTTTCCCCGGGGCGCGGGTGATCCATTTTTTCTTTTGCAGCAGCGCGAGGATGCGCGTGACGGAGGCCGGATCTTTGGCGCAGGAGCGGGCGAGCTGTTGCTGGTTGCTGCCGGGCGCGATGGCCACTTCCTGCAGGATCAGCCACTGGTCGATGGAAATGCGGAGATTTTCTTTTTTGAATTCACCCTGCAGCGCGTGGCGCGCCTGGCGGAGCGTGCGCTCGAGCAGGTAAACGAGGGAATTGGAACGGTTGTGCTTTTTCGTCACAGGAGTTGCGCTTCTGTTTTTTTCGAGATGGCCCGCAACCCTGCGAACGTGAGCAGCCCGTTGAGGATGAGCAGCTCGTTGCCGAACCGGTAACCTTTGAACACGTCGAACGTAATTGCATCTGCGTCGTGCGGGAGGCTTGCGTCGTGCGCGGCGATGTAATTCAGCCCGAAGCAGATCGCGGGCGCCAGCAGGCAAACGATCACCACCGGCCAGCCGCTCACCGTGCGCTTTTTCACCAGCAGGCCGAACGCGAAGAGGCCGAGCAGCGGTCCGTAAGTGATCGACGCGAGGAACAGGATCACGTTGATGATCGCCTGGTCGTTGATCGCGTGGAGCACGAGCATGGCGATGAACAGTACTATCGCGAAGCCGACGTGAACGATGTGACGAACTTTCGTCTGGCGCGCTTCCGTCCACTTTTTCTCCGGGTCTTTGAAGCCGAGAAAGTCGATGCAGAACGAAGCGGTCAGCGCCGTCAACGCGCCATCCGCGCTGGGATAGGCGGCGGAAATGAGGCCGATCACGAAAAAGAGCGCGGATACGGTCCCGAAATGATGCAGCGCAATCGTCGGGAACAATTCGTCGGTGAGCAATTTGTCTTTTACCAGTCCCGTCACCGGGTCCGGCTGCGGGCTGAGCGCGGCCAGCATTTCAGGGTTCGACGCCACGTAATCCCAGATCAGCGCGCCGAGGGCGAGGAACAGCAGCGTCACCAGCACCATGATGAAGCTGAACGTCACCATGTTCTTCTGCGCCTCGCCGACCGTTTTACAGCTGATGTTCTTCTGCATCATTTCCTGGTCGAGCCCGGTCATCGTGATCGTGATGAACATGCCGCCGAGGAACGCTTTCGGGAAATAGAAACCGGATTTCCAGTCGAGGTTGAAGATCTCCGTGTGCTCGCTCTTCGCAATGTGCCCGGCCAGTCCCGAAGCATTCAGCGCCCAGGCGAGCAACGCAACAAGTCCCGTGAGCAATACGACCACCAGCGCGGTCCTCGTGGTTTTCGAAAGTGCGACCGTTTTTGAAAAATGCCTTCCCAGCAGCACAATGAACAGTAAAGCGGCAATGGCGCATCCCGCGACAAACGGCACGTCCCAGAGATCGAATTCGACTATTCCCAGCGAACGCGCGATCAGCAGTACGCTCAGCACCAGCGACAGGAGCATGAACGTGGTCTGCAGCGCATCCGTCCACACGATCGTTTTCACACCGCCTTTGAATGTGTAAGCAAGAATGAGCAGGATGAAGATGGCCGAGGTCAGCGCGAACGGAATGCCGAAGCTTTCGAACACGAATTTTTGCAGCACCAGCACCACGATGAACATGCGGCAGGCCGCGCCAAGCACGCGGGACAGGATGAAAAAGCCTGCGCCGGTGCGATACGCGTGCTTTCCGAAACGTTTGTCGAGATACGTGTAGATCGACGTAAGGTTCATCCGGTAATACAGCGGCAGCAGCACATACGCGATCACGAGATAACCGAGCAGGTAACCGAGCACGACCTGGAAATACCAGAATTTCGTCGCGCCCACATTCCCCGGCACCGACATGAACGTCACGCCCGACAGGGAAGCGCCGATCATGCCGTACGCCACCACCGCCCAGTTGGAAGACCGGTTGCCGACGAAATACGATTCGTTGTTCGCCCCGCGCGCCGTCCACCACGTCACCGCGAAAAGCAGCAGCGTGTAAATGCCGACGCAGAGAAGAATGAGCCCCGCCGTCAAAGGATGTACGATTTAAACATGGTGCAAGGTACTCCGAATGAAAAGCGCATCCTCAGCGGGGAAATGTTGATCTATCAACAGACTTTTTCACAAAAGGGGTGCGAATTACGAATGTTAATCCTCGAAGGATTGCGCGCCGCCATGCGCACCGGCAATCCTTCGAGGATTAGAATTCGTAAAATTCGTAATTCGCACCCGCGCGTTTAATGTATAATGACAATCTTCTCCTCGATTTCCCTGCAGGCGTCCATCACCCGCAGCACATAAACGCCCGCCGGCTTCGCGCGCAGGTCGATCACGCGTTCGTAGCTGCCGTTTTCCATGAATACGTTTTCCTGCAGCACCACGTTGCCCAGCATGTCCGACAGGCGATAGTATACAGCCGTGTATTCATCCGGCGATTCGAAACGCACGGTGAATTGCCCGCCCGAAGGATTCGGGAAAATGTGGATGGCCGGGTCGGGGATAATGCCTGCGTATGTGCCGCCGGAGCAGCTGAGGTTGAGCGCGCACAATTGTTTCGCCACGTCTCCCCGGCGCTGCGCCACGAAGTCTTTCAGCCCGGGAATGCTGGAGATGAACCACGCGCTGTATGAAGTGTAACCGAGGTTGCCTTCGAACTGCTCCGTGGTGTACATGCGGTTAGAAACGGGCTCGGCGTAAACGTAAGGACGGATGACGCCGGCGAGGCTGTCGATCTTCGTAAACAATTGCTGCGGGTTGAAGTCTTCGTTGAGCAGCGTACACATCGCGCCGAGGTAGATGTTGCGGAACTCTTCGTGGGCGAAAAGCTGCGCGTTGAGCGGAACGCGGGAGGGGTCGTCGGGCAGGTAGAAAATATCCAGGGACTGCGAACGCGATTGCCACCAGGTTGGAAACACGCCGAACGCGAGGCCCACATCCCAGCTCACCCAGCGGAAGCGGCCGGACGCGGAATCGTCGAAGAGGTAATAGTTGTGCGGGTTGTAGAGATACGAGTCGAGGTTCACGAAAAGGTTGTTCGCAGCCAGCGTCCACAGGTAGCTGTCCACGTCGAGGCGCTGGCGGACCTGTTGCGGGAATGAAGCTCCGGTGTTGTTGATCGCGCTGATGAGGTCCACGAGGCTTGTCCAGTCGTTCAGCGTTTCGTTCGTTTTCAGTTCGTATTCGCCGTAATAAGCTTCCTGGTTCGGGCCGTACCATTTCAGCGTGCCGTATGGATCGCCTTTGTAAAGGTTTCCATCATTGTACCCGAAACGCCCCTGCAAAAACGTTTTGTCGATCGATTCGATGATCTTATACAATCCCACGTACGACCCATTGAAATACACCGCCGCAAACGTGCACCGCGGCGCCGGCAGCCCGTGGCGTTTCAGCACGTCGAGCATCAGCTTCTCGCGCAGCATCGTCGGGTCGAACGCGCTGTTGTTGAGGTGGAGCGACTTCAGCCCGTCGTACGTCTGCCCGCTGACATATTCGTTGAACGAAAGCTTCAGCGGCTTCTTCATGCCGGGATTGTTGTAGCTCGCATTCCCTTTCAGCCGCACGCCTACACTGTCGCGCGCATTCCCGTCGATAATGATGTTGGCAGGAATGTAGGTGTCCTGGTTCGTTTGCTGCGTGAGCTGGTAATTGGCAGTCAGCGTGTCCCACCAGCCGTTCTGCGAAAACGTGATGCGGATGTCGTGGACGATAGAGGAGTTGAACAATGAATCGCCGGGCTGCTGGGAAAACGAAAAGAGCGGCAGCAGCAAAAGCGGCAGCGGCAGTCGGCACAGTTGCAGCAGGCGTTTCATGAGGTACAGCAAGTTACGAAATAGAACCGCAAAGGCGCAAAGGGCGCAAGGGGTGGCAATGTCTCAATTTGAAAAATCCCAATGTTGGTTTACCACGGAGACACGGAGGCACGGAGTTCTCGATACGGCTATGCCTGCCCGAACTGACACTCCGTGTCCCCGCGTCTCCGTGGTTTTTCAATTTTCCGTCTACAAGTGGGCATTTCCGGGGAAGGTCAAACTGATACACGACTCAAGGACTATCCTTTGCGCCCTTTGCGCCTTTGCGGTTTCTTTCCATTGTTCATAATCCTCTTGATATTTTTAACCGCCGCGAAGTCGAAAACGCCCTCCGCGTCTTACTTTTGCTGAAATGATGCAATACCCGTCAAAACTGGTGGAGGAAGCGGTAGAGGCGTTCGCGCAGCTGCCGGGCGTGGGCCGGAAAACGGCATTGCGTTACGTGCTGCACCTGCTCCGCCAGGACGAGGAAGCCGTCAAAAAATTCGGGAATGTTTTTTCCCGCCTTCGCGCCGAGCTGAAATATTGCCGCAGCTGCTTCAACATCAGCGACACCGAAACCTGCTCCATCTGCTCCAACACCCGCCGCGACCAGGCCATCGTCTGCGTGGTCGAAGACGTGCGCGACGTGATGGCCATCGAGAACACCCACCAGTACAGCGGCGTCTACCACGTGCTCGGCGGCATCATCTCCCCCATGGACGGCATCGGCCCCAACGACCTCCAGATCGACCAGCTCGTCGGCCGCGTCGCTTCCGGCTCCGTGAAGGAAGTCATCATGGCCCTCAGCACAACGATGGAAGGCGACACCACCAACTTCTACATCTACAAGCGCCTGAAAGATTACAGCATCCCCGTCTCCACCATCGCCCGCGGCATCTCCATCGGTGACGAGTTGGAATATGCCGACGAGATTACGCTGGGGCGTTCCATTGTGAACCGGGTGCCGTATGAGAAGACTTTTTCTCCGCGCTGAGCTGCGCACATTATGTGCAGATGTGCAGATGTGCAAATATGCAGATGAGGATGTGGGGGGTAGCCACATGGATTGGCAGATGCTGAATGAAGAAAAAATTTGCCGTAGGCAGATTCCGTTTACCGTATTGGATTTGACTTTTTGATTTTAAGGATTATATATTTGCGGCGCTTTTATAGGTACGTCTAATATTTAAGATTTGTTTTTTATGAAATCAGGAAATTTGATCATGGACCTTTCATTTCAGTTTTCGCTCGACATTATTCGTTTCACGTCGGTCCTCGAGGAAGAGAAAAAAATATCCTATGGCGAAACAGCTATTTAACGTCGATAGGTGCTAATGTGAGGGAAGCGCAGGGAGCAGAAAGCAAGGGTGATTTTATTCATAAGATGAAGATTTCCTATAAGGAGGCCGAGGAAACCGAATGCTGGCTATTGCTCTGTAAATACTCGGAAAATTACCCTGATCTAGGAAAACTACTGGAGGACGTGAACAGCTTAAAACGGATTACAGGAAAAATTGTTGCATCTTCGAAAAGCAGCATCCCCCTGAAGATCGGCAAAGCCCTGTCTCTCCTGATTATGCTATTTTTGCCGGCACGGTGAATGCTTTGCATTTCACCATTCATCCTTGCATTATGCTATTTTTGCTCAACATGGTGAGTCCTCATCTGCACATCCGCACATCTGCACATCCGCACATCATTTGAAACTAACGGTTGTCATCGTCAACTACAACGTCGAGCATTTTCTCGAGCAATGCCTGCACAGCGTGCGGAAGGCTTCGAAGAAGATGGCGGTCGAGGTGTTTGTCGTGGACAATAACTCGGTGGACGGGTCGGTGCAGCTGGTGAAGGAGAAATTCCCGGAAGTGATCCTCATCGCGAACAAGGAGAACGTTGGGTTTTCGCGGGCGAACAACCAGGCGATGCGGGTGGCGAAAGGGGAATACATTCTCCTGCTCAACCCGGACACGGTGGTGGAGGAAACGACGTTCGACAAAGTGGTGGCGTTCATGGATGCGCACCCGGACGCGGGCGGGCTGGGCGTGCAGATGATCGACGGGAAAGGAAATTTTCTCCCGGAGTCGAAACGCGGGCTGCCAAAGCCGGCGGTGGCGCTTTACAAAATGGCAGGGCTTTCGCGCCTGTTCCCGAAATCGAAAACGTTCGGGCGCTATCACCTCGGGTTTCTCGATAAAGATCAGACGCACGAAGTGGAAATTCTTTCCGGCGCCTTCATGCTGCTGCGGAAAACGGCACTGGACAAGGTCGGGCTGCTCGACGAGGAATACTTCATGTACGGGGAAGACATCGACCTCTCCTACCGCATCCTGCTCGGCGGCTATAAAAATTATTATTACCACGACACGCGCATCATTCATTACAAAGGCGAAAGCACGAAGAAAAGCAGCGTCAACTACGTCTTCGTGTTCTACCGCGCGATGGTCATCTTCGCCCGCAAGCATTTTTCCGCAAAGAACGCCCGCACGTTTTCCTTCCTCATCAACCTCGCCATCTATCTCCGCGCAGGCGCCGCCATCCTCGCGCGTTTCATCAAAACCATCGCGCTCCCGCTCTTCGACATGGCCGTCATCCTCGGCGGGCATTTCGTGATCACGAATTATTATGCGGCCAATTTCAAGTTCGGCGAAGGCGGCGCGTACGACAAAGAGCTCGTTAACATCCTTCTGCCGGTTTACTCCGTTACCTGGCTGCTCGCGATCTATTTCAGCGGCGGATACGACAAGCCCGTGCGCCTGCTCAAGATCGTGCGCGGCGTGTTCGTCGGCACCGCCATCATCCTCATCATGTACGCGCTGCTTCCCGAAGCGTGGCGTTTTTCCCGCGCGCTCATTCTCCTCGGCGCGGGCTGGGCGCTGGCGGGATTGCTCCTTTCGCGTTTGCTCTTCTCGTTGCTCCGCATCAAAAGCCTGCGCATCGACAGCGGGCAGGCGCAACGCACCGCCATCGTCGGGAGTCCCGAAGAATGCCGCCGCGTGAAAGGGTTGCTCGGCCAGACCGCGGCGCACACCGGCTTCGTAGGTTTCGTGAGCGCCACCGACGACGAACTCGCCGATCCCGTGTTCCTCGGGCGTTTCGGGCAGCTGCAGGACATCGTCACCATCTACAGCATCGACGAGGTGATCTTCTGCGCAAAGGACCTTCCCGCACAGCAGATCATCGACCGCATGGCCCAGCTCGGCGACAGCCGGAAAGTGAATTACAAGATCGCACCGCCGGAAAGCCTTTCCATCATCGGCAGCAACTCGATCGACACCGCGGGCGACCTGTACGTGATCGATATCAACTCGGTGAGCAAAGCTGTCAACCGCCGCAACAAACGCGTGATCGACGTGGGCGTTTCGCTCTTCCTCCTTCCCTTCTTCCCGCTGCTGATGTGGACGATGAAACGGCCCGGAGGTTTCGTGAAAAACTTATTCTCCGTTCTGCTCGGCATGAAGTCCTGGGTCGGCTACGCCCCCGCAGCGAACGACAACATCAACCTGCCGAAGATCCGCCCCGGCGTGTTGAACCCTTCCGACGTGTTGCCGGAATCGCAGCGCACGCTCGTCATCTGCGGAAGACTGAATTTACTTTACGCGAAAGATTATAAAGTGGGAAACGACCTGAACGTGATCCGCAAAGCGTTCCGTGAAATGGGGAAATAAGCCACAGATTTCACTGATTTCACAGATTGATTTCGTGGATTCACCAGCGAAATCTGTGTGATCTGCGTGAGGGATAGCAGTGGAAAGCCCGCATCTCGTCGCGGAACGTGACGAGAGAGGACTTGGAACGGATAGCCCGACCCCGTCCTGAGCCCTGAGCTTGTCGAAGGGTCGAAGGGCGGGGGCACGCCCAAATTGTTCAGTATAGCTTCATCATTCTCTTCAGGCTGGAAACGATCGTAGTCGCCAGCGCTGCGCCGAAGACCGCCAGTCCCATGTCTTTCTGCGCGTCCCAGATGTCGCCCTGCGTGCCGAGGTAGGCCATTCCCTGCTCCGGGAAAAAAAGATCCGCCACCGCCCACTCGATCAGCTCGTAAATGCCGCTGATGGAAAGCGTGAATTCGATGGGCAGCCCCCACGCAAAGCCGGGAGGAAATTTGTAAACCGTCAGCAGCACTTCCCGCACCGGGTACGCCAGGAAAAATCCGAAGCTGAAATGCACGATGCGGTCGTAGAAATTCCGTTCCGTTCCGAAAAGATCGCTCAGCCAGTAGCCGAACGGGTTTTCAGCGTACGTGTACATCGAGCCGTACACGTGCAGGCTGAGGTAGATGAGGATCAGCAAATAACTGAGGTCGCTGAGCTGGAATTTCCGGTACGAGAAATACAGGAATCCGCCGAACAGGATCACCAGCGTGTTTTCCAGCAGCCAGTTCTTAATATCGGTAGTGCCGGCGAGCGTGATGCCCCACACGACAAGGAAAAGCAAAAGGAAGAGCTGCATCCACCGGTTCTTTTTGAACGGAACGCGGTAGGTGGAAATGGCGTTGGAGAACTTCATGCGGTAGTATTCTTCTTACCGCGGGATTAATCCCGCGGTAAGAAGAATCGCGGATTACTTCGCTTCGGCAGCTTTGCGCTTGATGGAGCAGCCGCTGGAAACGGTGGTTTTCGTGGCGATCTCTTTGCCGTCGTGAAGCGCGGTGATGGCGTCTTTCAGGTATTGCGTTTTTACGGCTTTCTCATCTTTCGGGCTGTCGTCGATGGAGCCGCGGTACACGAGCATGCCGGCTGCGTCGAACAGGAACGTTTCGGGCGTGCGGGTGGCGCCGAAGGCATCCGCCAGCTGCGAGTTGACGTCGATCACGTAAGGCGCGCCGTAAGACTGGTCTTTCGCGTATTTCTTCATCGCCTTCTGCGAGTCGTCGCCGTCGCGTTTCGCTTCGTTGGAGTTGATCACAACGACACCGACGCCGTGCTCTTTCGCAAATTTCTGCGTGATGCGGATGCGGCTTTCCTGCGCGATCACGTAAGGACAGGTGTTGCAGGAAAAAATGACAAGCGTGCCTTTTTCACCTTTGTTGTCGTTGAGCGAAACTTCTTTGCCGGAAACGACGTCGAGCATTTTCACGTCGCCTTTCGGCATCGCGGTCCCGATCTCTATCGGTGTGATGGCATTGTTCGCCTGGAAGCCGAATGCAACAACGGCGAGCGGAAGTAAGAAAAGCTTTTTCATGGTGGAATGGATTTGTTGCCTTAAAGGTAGTGCGAACAATTTACATTCCGGGTTGGCACATGGTCAGCGGTTTACGGAAGGAATGGACGGTTACGGGTGAATTTGATCGTTGATTGCAGCGTCACGAGGCCTCGTGACGCTACAACAATTTCATCAATTCAGATCCACGCGTTCCTTGTACAGGTATTTCTTCTGGATCGATTCCGTCGGGCGGTAGATGTAATACACAAATCCATCACGGATGCGCAAATGTTTCGCGTACTGGTTCTGCATTCTGAACGAGCCCGTCACCTTCCCGGTTTTGATGTCGATCTTTTTCAGGACGTAAAATCCTCCTTTTTCGAAACGCGCATAAATTTCTCCCGTCACCTCGTCCTGGTGCAGCTGCCGGTCCCACTCTTTCCAGTTCTTCGGGCGGTGGTAATCGATCTTCGACGCGCCGATCTGCTTCCCGTCGCGGTTGTAGAGAAAAAGCGAATCGGAATAATGATCGAATACGCACACGGTGTCGTGCACCACGAACATGGGCGCATACAGCGGCGTGTAGTAGATCGACTGCGGGAAACCGGTCATCGTGGCGGCGATGATGCGCTTGTCGACGCCGATGTACGCTTCCATCTTGCGCGCATAGAGGCGGTCTTTCGGCTTCAGGTAATCGAATTCCCAGTTGTACTGCGCCAGCAGCTCCCTGTCCACGATGCCGCGCAAAGGCCGCACGGTGGTATCGGCCGGGCTGTAGGTGAAATAAGAGAACGCGGGATAATCGCGGTTGTAGTTGGAGAACAAAATTTTCCCGCCGATCGTGTCCACGCAGGGCAGCATGCGGTCGCAGAAATCCATGTACGGCAAGGCAAACAGCCCGATGCGGTCGTCGGGGAAAATGTGCACGCGGAACGCGGAATCCTTGCACATCACGTTCACGTGCCCCTGGTAATCGCGGTACAGCTCGATGGCTTCGCACGGAACGGTCTCGCTGCTGAGGATGTGCTGGTTGTCGTCGGCGAGCATCACCTTCGCATTCTTCAGCGACTTTTCGAACGTGAGCAGGATGAATTTGTTCTCCCCGTAAAATGCGTAGTCTTCAATAAAAAATTTCCAGTTTCCGATCACCGTGTCGGGGCCGGAAGTGATCGGCACGACGTCCAGCACGATCAGCTTCGGCTGCAGTACCACGTCGAGATGCAACGTATCGCCGTCAGCTTTCGCCAGCAGCTTCGGGGTGATGGTGCGCGTGGCCGTTTCAAAACCGGTAATGCGGAATTCGAGCACGAGGCCTGCTTTTCTGTCGAGCAGGATGCCATAGTGACCGCGGCTATCCGAGGTCGCCCGGCGCGCGGGATCTTTGCACGTTACGATCACGCCTTCGAGCGCAGCGCTGTCTTTGGCGGAAGTGATTTTCCCGAGCACGAGCAGCCGGTCCTGGGCAAACAACGCCGAAGACAGCAGCAGGAGAAACGTAACGAGTAAGGGCCGGCGGGGTAGCATAAGCCTTCTTTTACTGAGGACGCAGCGGGGATTAAAATTGCACAAACGTCTACTTTAAAGATACCGCAATTTGCACATTTGTCCCGTCGCGGGCAATGGATCTTCATTGTCCCCGGCTTCCATTGCGAGTATGTTTCCAGGTAAACCCAAAATTAACCAATCGGCCGCGCACATCGAATTCGCTATCTTGCGGCATGCGCAAAATGTTCGTTCCGGCCCTCTTCGTTTTGCTCGTTTCCTGCAGCACCGGCCAGCCCGGGAATGAGGACAGCATTTCCGGCGGTGATAGCCTTGCCCATGCCGACAGCCTTCATTTCCCCGACTCTTCGTTCACCGTTCACCTGCGCGTGCTCGGCAGCCACTGGGCGTATTCCGATCTTTCGAAAACAGAAATGGGCGTTGAATGCCTGGTGCTCGCGGTCGACGGGAAAAGCGCCGTCAAAGCCGGCGATACGGTTGCGTTCTGGCAGACAGATCCTGTAAACGACACCACCGCCACGCTGATCAACATTGGCCTCCGGCAGCCCGGGAACGAATACCTCTTCGCCATTTCGCGCGCGCGCCGGGAGAACGAGATCAACGCGGGCGACAGCTTGCTCCGTCATTTTTATGCGCGGAAATGGGAAACCACGCAGCAGGGCGGAACGAAGCTGATCTACCGGCCTTACAGGGAATATGTCATTTCGAAAAAATACGAACCGGCGAAGTCCGCTGATTAGAACATGTCGGATTATTACAGGCTGCTCGGCATCGACCCGGACGCGGATGAAAGAACGATCCGCAAAGCGTGGAGGTTGAAAACGAAAGAAGTTCATCCCGACGTCAACCGTTCTGATGATGCCGCCATTCAATTCCGCGAGCTTTCCCGCGCGCTGGAAACCTTGCTCGACCCGGTGCTGCGCCACAAGCACGACCGCGCGCACGGTTATTCCGGCAAACCGAAGAACCAGGATTCCAACGCCAAGCAGGAGTTCACCGAATACCAGCAGAAAAAAGCGGAAAGCATCGTGAAAGAATGGTCGTCGGATTACGAAGTAGCGATGGCCATGCGGGAAGAGCAGCGGCGAAAACATTTGGCGCGGCATAAAAAGAATATTCGCACGTTGTGGATTATTGCGGTATTGTTTCTGGCCACAGCACTGGCTGCGCTCGCATATTTTGCGTGGTCGGGAGAATAAGGAAGAATGCACCGATCCACCAAAACGTTCAAATCTTCTTTTTTGCCTAAATTCGCATCGCTTCCCGGAGATCGGGAATGCATCTCAAAACGCACACTTCGAATCCTCACCTTATGAACTACGACGTCATCGTCATCGGCAGCGGCCCCGGCGGGTATGTTACCGCCATCCGCGCCTCGCAACTGGGACTGAAAACAGCCATCGTGGAGAAAGCCGAGCTCGGCGGGATCTGCCTCAACTGGGGCTGCATTCCCACCAAAGCACTTCTCAAAAGCGCACAGGTGTTCGATTACCTGAAGCACGCCACCGAATACGGCATCGACGTGAACGGCGCTTCCGCCAACTTCGAGGGTGTCGTCCGCCGCAGCCGCGACGTGGCCAGCGGCATGAGCAAAGGCGTTCAATTCCTGATGAAAAAAAATAAGATCGACGTCATCGCCGGCGTTGCAAAAGTGAAGCCGGGAAAAAAAGTGGAAGTCACCACCGACGGCAAAACGCAGACGATCGAAGCGAAGCACGTCATCATCGCCACCGGCGCGCGCTCGCGTGAACTGCCCAATCTTAAACAGGACGGCAAAAAAGTGATCGGCTACCGCGAAGCGATGGTGCTTCCGCAGCTGCCCAAGTCCATGGTCGTGGTCGGCTCCGGCGCGATCGGCGTGGAGTTCGCTTACTTCTACGCCACGATGGGCACGAAGGTCACCATCGTCGAGTTCATGCCGAACATCGTTCCGGTGGAAGACGAAGAAGTTTCAAAGCAGCTCGAGCGCTCGTTCAAAAAAGCGGGCATCGACATCCTGACCAATGCCAGCGTGGAGAACGTCGACACGAAAGGAAACGGCTGCAAGGTGACGATCAAAGCCAAAGACGGCGAGAAAACGATGGAATGCGATGTCGTGCTTTCAGCGGTCGGCATCACCGCCAACATTGAGAACATCGGTCTCGAGGAAGTCGGCATCGCTACCGACAAAGGCAAGATCCTCGTCAACAAATGGTACGAGACCAATATCCCCGGTTATTATGCCATCGGCGACGTGCTGGCCACCCAGGCGCTCGCGCACGTGGCATCCGCGGAAGGCATCACCTGCGTGGAGAAGATCGCGGGCCTCGAGCCGGAAGCCATCGATTACAAGAACATCCCCGGCTGCACGTATTGCCAGCCGGAAATTGCATCCGTAGGCTACACGGAAAAGCAGGCTAAAGACGCCGGCCACGAGATCAAAGTGGGCAAGTTCCCGTTCTCCGCATCCGGCAAAGCCAAAGCAGGCGGGCACGCCGACGGTTTCGTGAAGCTCATCTTCGACGCGAAATACGGCGAGCTGCTGGGCGCGCACATGATCGGCGCCAACGTGACCGAAATGATCGCCGAGATCGTCGCCGCGCGCAAGCTGGAAACGACGGGCCATGAGCTCATCAAAGCCATTCACCCCCACCCGACCATGTCGGAAGCGATCATGGAAGCGGCGGCGGCAGCGTACGGGGAAGTGATCCACCTCTGAGCGAACATTTTAAAGCCGCGGATTTCGCGGATTACACGGATTCATTTCTGCGTAATCGGCGGATCAGCGGCTTTTTATTTCAGTAACCTGCCGATGCGTCGTTCACGATTTGGTTGGCTCCGTGGGTATAAAACAGGTTATCGTCGCTGAAGTAAAATCACCTTGTTACAGAACCGTGGGAAGTGATCCATCTGTAAAAATCAGCTCTTTATAACGAAAGCCGGGTAGTTTATGCCCGGCTTTTTTTATTTTTAATTGATAAAACCCCGAAAATGGAACAATCCGAAAAAGACGAGCTGTCATTCGAACGCGAAAAATTCGAGTTCGAACGCACCCATTCCCTGCGCGAGCTGGACATCAAAGAGCAGGAATTAAAACTGAAGATCGAAGAACAGCGGAAAGGTTTCGCGCGCAGTGTTATCGCCAATCCCATCATCGTCACGGTCATTGCAACCGCGCTCGGGTTTATGGTGGACGGTTATTTCAAACACATCGACCACCAGAACGACGCCGCGGAATCGAAGCGGAAAAGCCAGTCGGAGCTCCTGCTGAAAGTGATCGACGACGGGCATGATGTGAACGAAATGCTGGTGAAGCTGGAAGTGCTGGATTCCCTCGGCCTGATCGAGATCGACAGCACCCGCCTGAATGCCGCACGCCTGCTGCTGTACAAAGGTTTTGAAACGCCGGTAAGAACAGTGAACGTATCACTGCCGAACAATGGATCGAACAGTGCGCAGGATACATCAACAGTACCGAACAAGGCCAACCTGGCCATCGACCCGGTCACGCCGCAGGCTTCGAAAGATTCCAGCTACTACATCGTCGTCAGCGCCGACACGCGCGTGGAGGAATCACAATTCGAAGTGACCAAAGCGAAGAAAAATCAATACCCGAACGTTATCCAGAAAACGCGGAAACGATTTTTCCTGACCTGCATCGGCCCATACACCTACGACCAGGCCCTGCAGGAACTGCCGAAAGTCCGCAAGACCATCAACGGCGGCGCTTACATCGACAAGTGGACCAAAGAATGACACAGCTTGATTAACAAGAATAAATCTGTGGCAATCTGTGAATCTGTGTAATCTGTGCCAATCTGTGGCTATAAACGAATTCCGATCAGCAGCACATCATCCGTCTGCGTCGATCCGCCTTTCCATTGATCGTACCATTCATGAAGCAACTCTTCCTGCGCTGGCAGGCCGAGCGCCAACGTGGATTCAAGGAGCTTGATCAGGTTGCGCGTTTTCATCCGCTTATCATCCCGCCCGCCGAACTGGTCGGCATACCCGTCGCTGAACATAAAAAACGTGTCGCCCCGGTCATAACGGATCTCGTGGTTCGTATAAACCCCGCCCGCTTCGGCCTGGAAACCGCCCACGCTTTTCCGGTCGCCTTTGTATAGCTCGAGTTTTTTCCCCCTGAAATAAAACAGGTGGTTATTCGCCCCCGCGAACCGGAGCGTCTGCGTGCGTTTGTCGATCGAGCAGAGCGTAATGTCCATGCCGTCCTGCGAACCGGCGCCTTCCACATCCTGCCTGAGCAGCTTGCGGATACCGGAATTAAGTTCCCCGAGAATTTCGTCCGGCCGGGTGATCTTCCGCGTGCTCACGATATCATTGAGCAGGTTCGTGCCGATCATCGATACCAGCGCGCCCGGAACGCCGTGACCGGTGCAATCGGCAGCAGCAACCACGAGCACGTTTTCCGTTTCGGCAAACCAGTAAAAATCACCGCTGATGACATCTTTCGGCCTGTAAATGATAAATGCTTCGTCAACGTACCCGTAGAGCGTCGCTTTCGGCGGGAGCATGGCATCCTGGATGCGCCGGGCATAGCTGATGCTGTCGCGGATGTCCTTGTGCATCTGTTCGATCTCGATATACGCGCGCTGCAATTTTGCATGAAGCGATTCGATCAGTTTTTTTTCACGCGTCGTCTCGCGCTTCGAAAGACTGTTTTCGATCGCCGCGGGCAGTCGCGTGAGGCTGCTTTTGAGGATGTAATCGTCGGCGCCTTCCCGCATGCATTGCACCGCAAATTCTTCCGAGATGGAGCCCGTCACGAGAATGAACGGAATGTCCAGCACTTTTTCCCGCACGATGCGCAACGCTTCGAGTGAATTGAAGCTCGGCAGCGAATGATCGGAAAGGATCACGTGAGGCTGGTGGTCGTTGAGCCCGGCAATGAAATTTTTCCTGGAATCGGCCACGTGAAGGGAAAATGACAGCTGCGATTTTTTCAGTTGCCACTGGAGAATTTCCACGTCTCCGGGATCGTCTTCGAGAAGCAGGATGCGTAAGGAATTGCTCATCGGGGGTAGGTTTACACGAATATATCGCTTTTGCAACCGGCATTAATAAGTGATTCGACAGGTTGACAGAATACTTCGACAGTCGGCACGCGCGCCGTAAAACCCACGGCTTTCACAAATCATCAACACGAATCTGTGGCCGATCGGATCATCTGTGATAATCTGTGCCAATCTGTGGCTACACACCTGCTCAATAAACCCCGACACTTCTCCCGGGCGCTCGTTCCTGTTCATTTTCCCGGTCTACTTTCACCTTGTCAACGAACGGGAACATGCAAACCTCCGCTCAGTTTACCGAAGCACAGCCGTCTTTTTTTTCGGCGGTATTGTTCACTGCAAAGTCGAACGGGCTTAAGCTGGGGCGCGGAATAAAAAATTTCTCCGGGCGGCTTCAGCGTTTCCGGGCAAGCGAAGAATTACCGGAATTCCCTGTCATCGCTTCCTCGGTTTCTGAATTATGGAGCAACGACACCGAACGGAATAAAATTCTTACGACAGGAAAAGTGCAGAACCTGCGTGTGGCGGCGAAGCGACTCAACGGCGTGGTGGTGCCGGGCGGCAGCACGTTCAGCTTCTGGGCGCACGTGGGCAAACCCTCGCGCGGCAACGGTTTTGAGGAAGGCCGTGAGCTGCGTGAGGGCTGCATCATCCCGTCGACCGGCGGCGGGCTTTGCCAGCTTTCCGGCGCGCTGTACGACGCGGCGCTCAAAGCAGGATTCGGGATTGTCGAGCGGCACCGTCATTCGAAAGTGATCCCCGGCTCGCTGGCGGAAAAAGATCGCGATGCGACCGTGTACTGGAATTACATCGACCTGCGCTTTCGTTCTCAACATGATTTCCGCATCGAGATCGACATGAGCGCCACGAAGCTGCATGTGCGTTTTCGCGGGATGAAGCAGGAAAAGAATGACGCTGCGGAAAAAACGCCATTGCTCCAAAGCCATTCGCTGAACGATTGTTTGTCGTGCGGCGTCTCTTCCTGTTTCCGAAGCGTGAATAAAATAGTTCCTGCCGAAACCCGCACGGCATGGCTGCTGGAGGAACGCTGGCCGGAATACGACCGCTGGATGCACGAAAACAAACGTTCCGGCGATGCGCTTTTTCTCCCGCTCGACGGGAAACGTTTCCGGAAAGCGGCTTACGCATGGAAAACGGAAGGGTTTCGTTCCGTGAAGTTTGCCACGCTGCGCACATTGCTCCGCGCGTGGAAGCTCCGCCACATTCCCGCACAGGGAAAATTTTTACAGGCCGCTTTGCTCGACGGTTCGAAACAGCTTGCAAAAACATACAGCCGAAAGCTCGACCATCGAACCACGCATCTTGTCGTTTCGCAAACGCTTTTGCCGTTTCTCCACGAAAACTTCATCACCGCCGGCCGTACATACGACGTGCTGATGACGCGCCTCCCGCTTTTCATCCTGCAGCAGCATCTCAACGAAGCCAAAGCGCTGCATCCCGAAAGCGAAACCCTCTCCGATTTCCGCGCCCCGGCATTTCACGTACGCCTGGAAAAGGAAGCGCTCGACCGCGCGCAACGCATCATCACTCCTCACCCGGAAATCGCAGCGCTTTATCCTGCGAAAGCAATTTTGCTCGACTGGGAAAAGCCGGGACGCAAGCTCGAAAGCTGGATCGGGAATGAAATTTTATTTCCCGCTTCCGCGCTCGGGCGAAAGGGCGCGTATGAATTGCGCGAGGCGGCGATGCAGCTGAAACTTTCGCTTACAGTGATGGGAAAGGCAACCGAGCAGGAAAATTTCTGGGGCGACGTGAACGTTCGTCCCTTTTCCGGCGACTGGACGCGCGTGAGCCTGGTGGTGCTGCCCGCATTCGTGGAGCACCAGCCGCGCGTGCTGCTCGGCGCGCTGGCGGCGGGAATTCCCGTTATCGCGTCGAAAGCGTGCGGGCTGGAAGGGATGAAAGGCGTGACGACGGTGAATGCGGGCGACGTGGAAGGATTGGTGACGGCGCTGAAGGAACAATTGGATATGGGGATTCGGAAAGCGATGTGAGTAAATTCTTCCGTGCCGGAGCTTGTCCCGCGAAAGGCAGGATATCTCCGTGGTTTACCTTCATCTTGCCGTCGGCTGCCCCCAACGTTTTCGTAACTTTGCACCGTAAATTCTGCCAGTTATGAAAAGTGTGCTGAACACGATAGACGAAGCGATCGCCGACATCAAAGCCGGGAAGGTCGTGATCGTTGTGGACGACGAGGACCGTGAGAATGAAGGCGACTTCATCACCGCCGCCCGCAATATTACCCCCGAAGTCATCAACTTTATGGCCACCCACGGCCGCGGCCTCATCTGCGCCCCGCTCATCGACGAGATCGCCGACAAGCTCGGGCTCCAACTGATGGTGTCCGACAATTCTTCCATCCACGAAACTCCCTTCACCGTTTCCATCGACCTGAAAGGCCATGGCTGCACCACGGGCATTTCCGCCCACGACCGCGCCAAAACGATACAGGCGCTCATCGACCCGTCCATCCGCCCCGACGAGTTCGGGAAACCGGGACATATCTTCCCGCTGCGCGCCAAAAAAGAAGGCGTGCTGCGCCGCACCGGCCACACCGAAGCGACGATCGATCTCGCCCGCCTTGCCGGTTTCGAGCCGGTGGGGGCGCTCGTGGAGATCATGAACGAAGACGGCTCGATGGCGCGACTGCCGCAACTGGTCGACATCGCGAAACGTTTCGACCTGAAGATCGTTTCCATCAAGGACCTGATCGAATACCGCCTCCGAACGGAAACCGACATTCACCGTGAAGTTGAAGTCCTCCTCCCGACCGAGTGGGGCGATTTCCGCATGATCGCGTACACCCATCTTTCCGCGCAGGAGCAGCACCTCGCCATCGTCAAAGGCGAATGGGAAAAAGACGAACCGGTGCTCGTGCGCGTGCATTCCTCGTGCATGACCGGCGACATTTTCGGCTCCTGCCGTTGCGATTGCGGCCCGCAGCTGCACAAAGCGATGGAGATCATCGAGAAGGAAGGAAAAGGCGTGATCGTTTACATGAACCAGGAAGGCCGCGGCATCGGGCTGCTCAACAAGCTGAAGGCCTACAAGCTGCAGGAACAGGGCCGCGACACGGTGGAAGCCAATCTCGAGCTCGGCTTCGGCATGGACGACCGCGATTACGGCGTGGGCGCACAGATCCTCCGCGATCTCGGCGTTTCCAAGATCCGCCTGCTCACCAACAATCCCAAAAAACGCGTCGGCCTCATGGGCTACGGCCTCGAGATCGTCGATAACATGCCCCTCGAGATCGAGTCGAACAAGCACAACCGCCTCTACCTCGAAACGAAGCGCGACAAACTCGGGCATTCGCTTAAACTTGATAAGTAGACTTGAGACTTGAGAATGAGCTTATTTTACTGAATAAAGATTTTCTTCCTTTTTTTTCTCACGTCTCAAGTCTCATGTCTCAAGTCTCACGTTTTCCCCACGCAATCATCTCCTGGAGCGGCGGAAAAGATTCCGCGATGGCGTTGTGGAAGGTGCAGCAGGAGAAGCAGTTTGATGTGTGCGGACTGTTGACGACCATCAGTCTTCCTTACGGGCGGATCAGCATGCATGGCGTTCGGCGGGAGCTGCTGCAGGCGCAGGCGGCAGAAACGGGATTGCCGCTTTTTACCGCCGAAGTTTCTGAAAAAACGAACGACGCTTATGAAACGGCGATGCTCGAAGCGTTCGCGAAATTGAAAAGCGAAGGCATCACACACGTCGTCTTCGGTGATATTTTCCTGGAAGACCTCCGCGCCTACCGCGAACAGTTGCTCGCCAAAGCCGGGCTGACCGGCGTTTTCCCGTTGTGGAAAGAAGATACCGCTGCCCTCGCCCATCGTTTCATCGATTCCGGTTTCCGCACGATCACCTGTTGCGTGAACGATGCGCTCCTTGACGAAAGCTGGTGCGGAAAAGAATTCGACGAAAATTTCCTGCGCGATCTCCCGGGAAATGTCGACCCCTGCGGCGAGAACGGCGAGTTTCATACGTTTTGCTTCGCAGGTCCCGTTTTCAAAAATGCCGTTGCATTCTCAAAAGGCGAGACGATTTATCGCCCGCTTGAATTGAAAACGTCGGATGATGCGGTGGCGACGAGAGGATTTTGGTTCTGCGATCTGTTGGAAGAATAAATTCTCCGCGCCCACTGCGCCTCTGCGGCGAATTTTTCGCGCTCATATTTCGCCGCAGAGGCGCAGTGGCGCAGAGATTGCCACAGGTTAACTCTTCGCCGTAGTATCCACCGGCGGCGGAGTTTGCGGCGGAGGCACCACCGGCGGCTTCGGGGCAGTATCCTGTTGCTCTTTTTTCCCCCGGTTCGGGTTCGTCGAGCGCAGGTATCGCTTGTAGCGTTCTGCCAGCTCCGCGCCGGATTCAAACTCTTCGCGATAGAACACACCGACACCTTGCGTGTAAGGCGACGTTGCGCCCAGCATGGTATTATCGTTCGAGCGGTTGAACGCGCGCAGGCGCACGCGGCCGTCGTCGGTTACTTTGTATTCCACGTTCACGTCGCCCACCCACTGCGTGTTGTTGCCGGTGGTCGTCTGGTTCGCATTCACCGTACCGCCGGCCACGTCGATGATGATGCGGTCGTTGAGCAACTGCGTGGCGAGGTACACTTTCAGCTCCTGCGGGCTCAGGTCGTCGTTCGGGCGGTACTTCACGCCCATGTTGAAATCGGTGCTGATCTGCGACAGCCAGTTGTTGAGCGTGCCGGATACGAAGTTGCTGAGCAGCGTCGCGCTCGTGCCTCCCACCACGTCGGACGACCCGGTTTCACTGTTGCGCAGTTCTGAAGGCGTGGTAAAGCTGTTGAGCACCATGAGCGAAAGCACCTGCCGGTTGCGCTCGAGGTCGGTGGCGATGTAGCTGTCGACGGTTTCCTGGATGGTCTGGTCGGCGGTGGGCAGGTCGATGTCGAACGCCACGTGCGGGTTCATGAGGTCTTCCGTGAGGTGCATCACCACGTGCACGGGATACGCGCGGTGGTAAGCCTGGTTGGTGGAATCCATGGGGAAGAAGGGCTCCACGGACGCGGTGGTTTTGTACACGGCCTGCGCGTCGATCTGCGCCTCGTACGGATCGCCGTTCCAGCTGATGGTTCCGCCTTTCGCAAGATCGAAGGGAACGTACACGACATTCTTCATCGTGAAGAGATATTTCCCTTTGTCAACAGTGTAGTTCCCGAATATCTTGAAATCGCCCGTCGAAGAAATGGTCATGCGGATCTCCCCTGCGCCGTATGCAGTGATCTCGTCGCCCACGGTTTTATCGAACACCACGCGCACGATCGCATCCGGCGTGATCTTCACCTTCAGGTCGAGTTCGATGCCATTGTTCTTCAGCGTAGTTTTTTTGTTAAACCGGCCGGTGTCACTCGGCGGAGGCACGAACGTGATGAAATCCGTGGAGCCGGTTTCGCTCGCATCCGCCGACATCGGGATGTTGAATTCGGAAAGGAACACGTCGCCTTTCGAAATGATCTTGTCCGTCGTCACGTTCATCTCGATCCTCACCTTGCTGTTCACGTACCCGAAAACGTTCATGTAACCGGAAGCGAACATGCGCCCGTAATACAGCTCGTTGTCGGCGGCCGTTGTGTTGAGCACCATAAAATGGTTGAAGTTGAAGTCCATGTCGAACTGGAAATTCGAGAAGTTCTCGTGGAACAGGTGGCCATAGATCTTGCACGTGTCGTTGAATTCATCGCGGATCTTGAAATCGTCGAAGAAGAACGAGTTCTCTTCGATGTAGATCGGCTGCTCGTGCGCGCGGATGACCAGGCCAAGGTAATCCACCCTGATCGCGCGGGCGAACATATTGACCGTCCCGGACAGCAGCGGCTTTGTCAGTGTTCCGCCTACGTGAACATTTCCGCGCAGCGTGCCGTTCATCATCGAGCAGAAATCCGCCAGCAGGGGCTGCAGCACTTGCAATTCGACGCTCAACATCCTCACGTCAATATCGAGACTCTCCGTTTCCTTTTTCGGGTAATAGAATCCTCCGAAAACGAAATTATCGATCGGCTTTTTTGTTTCAGGATCAATTAGTCTTGAAAATCTTCCGTCAATCCGCACAGCTTCTTTCTGTGCCATCCAGTTCGCATTCAACTCTCCCTTGCCTAATAAGTTTCCATTGATCCTGAGCGTATCGAATGTCGTGTTACTTGTAAACACAGGAGCATTATGCAAATCGGCAAGCATCGTTTCACTCGAGACAAAACCGGAAAGCGACACGCCCTGCGGCTCGAGGAAATAATTCAGGTACGCGAGGTTGAACCTGCTGAGGCTGATGAACAGCTGGTCGGCGGGCCGCGGGGACACGACGCCATTCAGCGCGATGGATTGCCCGCCGGACTGGAACAGCATGTCCTTAAAGCTGACCGTGTTCGAATCGATGCGCACGATGTTGCCGGGCGCGACGGTCCAGAGCGAATCGTTGAGGTGAACTTCCGCCTTGTCCACGCTCATGCGGAACGAACGTTTGCCTTCGAAGTTGGTGATGATCGTAATGTTCGCGTCGTTCCGTTTCTGGGTCTGGTTGTCCCATTTCACCGTCGTCTCCAGCTTGTCGTTGGAAGCGCCGGCATGCACGGCAATGTTGTCGAGGTGAAGCGAATCGCTGAACGCAATGCGCTGCATGATCCCATCTAACGTCATCGTCGACGTGAAACGGGAGTTCTCGATATTTATGTTAACACCCTTGTACTTTATATTGTTGTAGGTAACAGAATCGGTATTGAACAGGCCCGTTACGACACCAGTTACCTGGTTGAAGTTGATATTCAGGTGGGTGCCGGGAGCGATCTCAAGCTTTGGAACGATCGCCTGGATCGGCTTCGTATTTTTCTGGAAACTCACCGACAGTCGGAACTGCTGCAGCGCGTTGCTCTTTTTCTTATTCGGGCCAGGCGGATCGGGCGGAAAATACGAAGGAAGATAATCCGACATTACATCCGCGATGGCATCGGGCATTTGCATGATCTGGAACTGCCCGCGCAATGTAACGTCCACGATATCCGAACGGAGATTGATCGTACGGTTGGTAGCGGAAACATTGCCGAAATCCAGGTTGAGCACGTTGAACTTGAAATTCTCGCCGTCCCTGCGGTATTGCAGATTCGTCACCTCAACCCACCCGTCCATGTTATCGATGTTGTCGCCTTTGAGCTGGGTGCGGATGTTGCCTTCGAGCAAATGCTCATGTTCTTTGCTTGCAAAATTCAGCTCCCCGAGATTCGCCGAGTCGATGCGCGCTTCAAACTCCATGACCGGCATCGCGCCGCTGTTGTCGACTTTCCCTTTGAAGTTCATCTTTATGTTCGGATCGTCGATCTCCATGTCACCGTCGAACACCTGCCGGCGAACATTTCCATTGTACACGGAAATGTTCGTGTATGGGTAACCATTGTACATCAGCAAAGAAATTTCCCCGTCGATCTTCGCGCTGATGTCGTTCTTCGAAAGTCCCTGCCCCGTAATGTTCACGTCGCCCGTTACCACGCCCATGTCGGGAATGCTGTAAAACTTGCCGAGGTTGAATTGTGTCGCACGCACGTGCCCGTGGTACGAATACGGAACGCTGTCCGATTCTCTTTGCATCGCAAGGTTCTCGACGGAAACCGACCCGAGGGCGGTGGTGAGCTTGCCGAGCGCCACGAAATCGTGAATGAACCCTTCGAACGAGCCGGTGAATTTCATGTCGCCGAGCAGGCCGATGTTGTCTTCCAGCTCCAGGTAATCGCCGGGACCGTATGGTTTCACAGGAATTCCCTCGAGGTCTTTTTTATTCGTGATCGCCTCGCGGATCTTGAAATGCATGTCCGTCTGCTCGATGTCGGGCAACCCGTTAAAGGAAAAATTCCCGGCAATGTGCGACTTCTCGCCGAAGCGGATGTCCATGTTCTTGCAGCGGAGATGCTCCACCGTTCCTTTCACATCGCCGGTGACGAGCACTTTTTTGTGCATGCCCATGAGGTTCGGCGAGAAATAACCGAGATCGCCCACTTCGAGAATGGCCTGGGAAAAATGCCCGTCCATTTTCACGAGGTGGACGAAGTCGTCCGCGATGTCGTCGGTGCTGGCGAAGAAGAACGCGATGAAACCGCCGATCTTGCTTTCGGGCGTGTTGATCACGAGGTTGTCGAATTTTGCGAACGTGTCGGATGCGGTCAGGCGCGTGGAAAAATCTTTCAGCGTAAAACCGCTGCGCTCCACGCCGTGCAAACCTTTGATGCGAAGGGAAAGCGAATCATCCATCGGGTCGATGTCGGTGAACTCCCCGCTCAGCTGCGTGACACGGATGTTCTCGTAATCCATCCCCGGGTCGTCGATCGTGTCGCGCGTGTCGATGAACGCAAAGACGACATTGTCGAGGAAAACCGAACCGACCTCCACCTGCCAGGGCGCTGACTTTTTGGTTTTCGTCGTGTCGGTGGACTTGAAATAATTTTCAATGAAACGATAGCTGAGCCCGTGCTCGCCCTCGTATTTCTTCAGCTTGCAGGTGGCGTTGTCGAGATGGACCTCGCTCACCGACACGTATTGGTTGCTGTAGCTGAAACGGCCGATGTCGATCTTCAGCTTTGCCGCGTACAGGAGCGTGTCGCCGTGCTGGTCTTCCACGTAAATCCCTTCCAGCACGATCTTTTTGAAAAATTCAATATCGACGCCTTTTATGGAGATTTCCGTCTTCAGTTCCTCCGCCAGGTAAGTCGCAAGGCGTTGAGTGATAGCCGTCTGGGCCGCCGGTGTGCGGAGCATGAAATAAACCGATCCGGCCAGTAACAACAGGGCGACCAGAAGCCAGGCGAGGACGCGCCCCGTCTTTTTGATAATTTTGATGGCTTTCTGACGCTTTGCGCCCATTATACAAAAATAGCGATAATGCCCGTCATACTTGGAATTGAGTCATCCTGCGACGAAACTGCCGCCGCGGTCATCAAAGACGGCAATTTACTTGCCAACGTCGTTGCAGGACAGGACATTCACAAAAATTGGGGCGGAGTCGTGCCGGAATTGGCTTCCAGGGCGCACCAGCAGCACATTGTGCCCGTTATCGACCAAACGCTGAAACAGGCCGGCATGTTGCCCGGGGACGTGGATGCCGTGGCATTCACCCGCGGCCCCGGACTGCTGGGCTCCCTGCTCGTAGGCACCTCATTTGCAAAAGCTTACGCCCTCGCCCTGGACAAGCCGTTGATCGAGGTCAACCACATGCAGGCGCACATTCTCGCCCATTTTATTGAAGACGGCTCCAACCGCGAAAAACCGACGTTCCCGTTCCTCTGCCTCACGGTTTCGGGTGGCCACACACAGCTTCTGCGCGTCGACGATCCGTTTACGTTCACCGTCCTCGGCGAAACGATCGACGATGCGGCGGGCGAAGCGTTCGATAAAACCGCGAAGATCCTCGGCCTGCCTTACCCCGGCGGTCCGCTCGTGGACAAGTTCGCGAAAGACGGCAATCCCCGGGCGTACAAATTTCCCGTCGCGCACATTCCCGGCCTGGACTTCAGCTTCAGCGGCCTGAAAACGGCGGTGCTCTATTTCGTGCGCGACGCGGTGAAAGAAGATCCTGCGTTCCCCGAAAAAAACATGGCCGACATCTGCGCATCGGTGCAGCATACCATAGTGAAAACATTGCTGCAGCGCGTGGAGCTGGCCATGCAGCAGACCGGGCTGAAGCAGGTGGCGCTGGCCGGCGGCGTTTCGGCCAACAGCGGGCTGCGCAGCGCGCTGGAAAAACTCGGGAAAGAAAAAGGCTGGAACGTTTTTATTCCCCCGTTCGCCTTTTGCACCGACAATGCCGCAATGATCGCGATGACCGGGCATTTCAAATTTCTCCGCAACGAATTCGCCGGCCAGGATGTTGCGCCGCTGGCACGTTATCACATCTGACCGTGCTGAAAATTTTCTCCGACACGTACCGGCAGTCGCAGGCGCTTGTGACGCCATCCGAAAAATCCGGTCCCGACAAGCGCGTCGTGGTCATCCTCGTGTGGACCGCGCTTGCGCTGACGATCATCCGCTATTACGGCAACCCGCTTTTCGTGGCGGAAGTGCTCGGCGGATGCGGCTTTCCGGGCGCGGAGGCGGAGCTGCGGGCGTGGGAGCGCCCGGCTTTGCATCACCTCGGCTGGTGGGTGGGCGTGCTCGTGCTTTGTTACCTCGCCGTGCCGGCGCTGATCGTCCGTTTTATTTTCCGTGAAAAAATTTCCGCCTACGGCTTGCACCTGCGCGGCGCGTTCCGCGACTGGTGGCTGTATGCGGCCATGCTCGGCGTGATGCTTCCGCTGATCTGGTATTTCTCTTCCACCCAAAGCTTCCAGGCGCGTTACCCGTTTTACAATCCCGCGCAGGGCGAACCGCTCTGGCCCGACTTCTGGATCTGGGAAGGAATGTACCTGCTCCAATTCGTCGCGCTGGAATTTTTCTTCCGGGGTTTCATGACGCTCGGCCTCGCCCGCCGCTTCGGCTACTACAGCGTGTTCATCATGACCATCCCGTATTGCATGATCCACTTCGGAAAACCCATGCCCGAAACCATCGGTGCGATCATCGCCGGGATCGTCCTCGGAACCTTGAGCCTGAAAAGCCGCTCGGTTTTTATGGGCGTGCTCATCCATTACAGCATTGCGCTCGCGATGGATATTTCGGCGTTGTGGAGGGAAGGTTTTTTTGAGTGAAAAAGTTTCGGTTGTCAAAAAGGTTGTCGGTTGTCAAAAAGGTTGTCGGTTGTCAAAAAGGTTGTCGGTTGTCCGGGGTTGTCGGTTCGCGGCTTCGCCGCTTCAGTTGTC
>CBIHOC010000048.1:0-36083 GCA_966211705.1 uncultured Chryseobacterium sp. | reverse complement strand
GCCACCGCCACCGCCACCGCCACCACCAACCGCCAACCGCCACCGCCAACCGCCACCGCCAACCGCCAACTGCCGCCGGCCACCGCCACTTCTGCGACCGGAAGAAAAACGCTCTTCTAAAACAACTCAGCGACCATGCACCTCGCGCTTCCTCCGCCTGTCGTTTCAATGGTGGAAAGCGAGGCGTAAACAGGAAGGGCGACGCTTTGCAGCAATTTTTTTTGCGAGGCGTCCAGCGAATGCCAGGCAGCTCCGGAAAGAATGACCACATCGGAGCCGTTGCGGGTTTTTACGAACAGCAGGTTGCCGGCGAAATGTTCGAGCTGCTCGCGTGAAATTTCCAGCAATTTTTTCCCGTCCGCAGAAAGACTTGCGCGCAACTTTTCCCGGCCGGGAGCGGCAACGCATTCCAGGCAGACCACGGCCAGCTTTTCGTGGAGCGCCATCACTACGTTCGTATGGTAGACCGGCTGGCCGTGGCGGCCGGCGGTGGAAAAAACAAATGGCGTGTAATCGATGGCTGAGCAAACTTCATTGAGCACATCGCGGTCGGTGCGTGGTGAAAGTGCGGCGTAGGCAATTTTTTTGTAGTGATCGAAAACGATGCTGCCCGTGCCTTCCAGGAATTTCCCGGAAACTTCATGCGCTGAAAGATCGAGCACGCGCGTGTAACCGTATTTTTCTTTCAGCATTTCCACGATGTCGGTGCGACGTTCAGTGCGGCGGTTGGGCGTGCACATCGGGTAAAGGATCAGCAGGCCGCCGGGATGCGTGGAAAACCAGTTGTTCGGAAATACCGCATCGGGCCGCGCCGGGGAAAGTGTGTCGGGAATGATCTCGAGGTCGATGCCGGCCGCGGAAAGATGTTCGGTGAAAGCGTCGAATTCCTGCAGCGCCTGCGTTAAAACGGATGTCCCCGTGTTTTGCTGGAACGCATTGGTGGCGGCAGTTTCCGTGTTGAAGCCGAAAGATGCGGGGCGGATGAGCAGCAGGGCGCGGGACATGGAAGTAAAGATAGTTTCTAGTTTTGAGTTTCGGGTTCTGAGTTCTGGGTTCTGAGTTCTGGGTTCTGGGTTCTGAGTTCTGAGTTCTGAGTTCTTGGTTCCTGGTATTCATAATAACTACAAACCCGAAACCAGGAACTACGGAACTATCTTTGTGTTGTGCGCAACTGGTCAGTCGTTTTGATACTGGTTTTCTTACTCGCTGCATGCGGGGAAAAAACTTCTTCCCCGGTCGACAGCATTCCCCGGTCTGCGTTGCGCGACACGATCGACACGGTTGTGGCAATGCCGCATCACCCGGATACTGCCGACGCGATTTCCCCGCTGGAGCGCAGGCTGCGTGCGGCGGGCCTTGTGGACGTGTCCACGCTCGATTCCACCATCCGCGTCGACCTCCGTTATTCCACCACCGATAATTTCACCGGCGTCGATGTGTACGGCGATTTCAACCGTTGTTATCTCCAGCCCGACGTGGCGGAAAAGCTGGTCAAAGCGCAGGCATTCCTCCGCGCGAAGTACCCGTATTATTCCCTCGTCGTGTACGACGCCGTCCGCCCGCTGCACATCCAGCGCCTCATGTGGGACACGCTCCGCCTCGCGCCGGGACAAAAAACAAAATACCTCTCCAACCCCGACAATGGCTCCCTGCACAATTACGGCGCAGCAGTCGATGCAGGAATTGTCGACGATCACGGATTTACGCTGGATATGGGAACGCCGTACGATTTCTTCGGGGAGAAAGCGCATCCTGTGAAGGAACAGGAATTGCTTGCCTCAGGCGAATTGACATACCGCCAGGTACGCAACCGCGAGCTGCTCCGCGAGGCCATGCGCCACGCCGGATTTTTCGGGATACAAACGGAATGGTGGCATTTCAATTCCTGCCGCAGGGCGGAAGCGGCGGAGAAATATGAAATGGTGGAATAGCGTTTTTTACCGCAAAGGGCGCGAAGGTGCGCGAAGCACTTTGCGGTAAAAACTTTCCGAAAAAATAGTGTCTGCCGCTCATCGAAAGCAAACGGCGGTATCCCGGAAATTGACTGCCGCTGCCACCTGCCGCTCGTCTTAAGCACCAACGTCACCGCAGCCGGAAATCTCTCCTTCTAGAAAATATTATACTTCTGCCGCTGGAAGTTCTGGAAATTCTTGTAGCCCCCTTTCGAGCTGCCGAAATTGTAGCGGTAGCCGAGCATGATCTCGTGCGTGTTGGAATGCCCTTTCCGCAGGCGGGAGATCCCGATGTCGTAGGAATAGATCAGCTGGATCTGCTCGAGGAACGTATAGCCGGCCTGTAGGTACACGGCGTCTTTCATCCGCCAGCCGGCGCCGAACGTGAATTTTTCGCGGTAGTGGACGCGCAGGTTGTAATTGATCGTCAGCGGAAGGCCGATGACGTATTGGCCCAGCAGGTTATTTTCCCAGACATAATCCGGGTGGCCGTGGAAGTTATAGCCGGCCGAAAAATAATAATGCGGCGCAAAGCTCACCTTGCTGTACTTGCTCGTGTCGTTGAGGAAAAATTCCGCTTTGTTGTTGACCATGTTGATGACGCCGAGGCCGAAATGAAAACGGTCGTTGTACAGCAGCAGGCCCACCATCGCGTTTTTGGTCTTGTCGAAATCCACGTTCGCATAATCCACCGCCTGGTCGCCGGTCCAGTGCGTGGTCATCTGGCTGCCGTTGAGCGTGTACTTGTTGAAGTTGAGTCCGAAGCCCGCGGAAAATTCCACATCCGGGAAACGCAGGTGGTAAGCAAGGGAGAACCCGTAATTGAAGCGCTGGCTGGGACCGGTCTCGTCTTTGTACATGGAAGCGCCCACGCCGAGGCGTCCTTTCCAGAGCCGGCTGTGCAAACCCGCAAACTGCGTCACCGGCGCGCCGTCGAAATTCATCCACTGGCGGCGATAATTCAGGCGCGCGTCGATGTGGCTTTTCGTGCCGGTATAAGCCGGGTTGAGCTGGAAAAGCAGGGCCGGGTATTGCGTAAAATCGGGAAGCTGCTGGGCCGCAAGTTCAGCCGGAATTGCCGATGCCATGAAGGCGAAAAAAAGCAGGACGGTCTTTTTCATCACCTGACAATAGTTACATGGCCAAAGACTGCCGCTGAGCCGTCGCCGGGATTGAACGTATAGTAATAAGTCGCTTCGGGAAGACGGTCACCGTAATTCGTGCCGTCCCAACTATTGTCGTAAGCGGTCTTTGCATAAACCAGCTGTCCCGTCCGTGTGTACACTTCAAGGCGGCACTCCGGGTATTTGCCTACGTTGCCGATGAAAAAGTAATCGTTGACACCGTCGTTGTTCGGGGAAAACGTATTGTAAAAAACAAGCTCCGAGCTCGGAATCACTGTGATCGTCAGCGTATCCCAGCTGAAGCAGTTGTTCGCATCGATGCCGTAAACCAGGTACGTCGTGGTTTGTGTTGGCTCGGCAGTGGTCGTTCCGGCAGTAGGGTCGGAAACGGTATTGCCCGGCACCCACGCGTACACAACGCCGCCCGTTGCCGTTACCACGACCGCATCGCCTTCGTTAATGGTAGCGGGGCAGCAGGCATCCACAACGGGAAGCGGGTTAACGGTCACTTTGACGTCGTAAGATTTGCTGGGACAGTTGGGACTGGTGATGATGACGGAATACGTGATCGTAACTGTGGTTGAGGAAACCGGGCGCGGCGCATTGTCGTCGTCGAGACCGGTGGCCGGTGACCATTGGTACGTTACACCGCCGGCAAAGCTGTTGTTGGGGCTTCCGAGCGTAACGGAGTCGCCGGTGCAGATGGAAACGTCGTTGCCGGCATTATAAGCGTAGAGCGGATCGAGGTCGATGAATACGGAATCGCGGGCGGTGTACCCGGAGTCGTCAGTCACCGTCAGGAAATACCAGGTAGGCTGGGTGGGGTTTGCAATGGGATTGGACGTGGTGGTGCTGCTGATGTTCGTGTTGGGCGTCCACGCATACGTGTAGGGCGCGGTGCCGCCGGTTGCAGTCGGTGTGCCGCCGAGCATGTTGGTCGCGCCCGGGCAAATGGTGGCATTATTTCCCGCCTCAGCAGTAAGCTGTGCGCTGAGGGATACGGAAAGAAGTATTCCAGAAAAAGAAACAAGCGTCTTGATCAGTTTCACACTTTTTCGGGTGAGGTAAGAGACAAAGATAAGATTTTGCAGGCCGAATTGAATGCCCTCTGTTCTTAACGGAAAATCGGTCGGAATAAGGTGAAAAAAGCGAAAAAAACACCCCGTCCCGTCCCGGGTATTCGGGATCGGGACGGGGTGCCGGGAAAGATTGCATTCTAGTATTTCACGATGCGGCTGACGGAAATAAAGCCGTGCCGGTCTTCCATTACTTTGAGCGAATACACGCCGGCTCCTTCATCGCTGATCAGCGCGCCGAGCTGGTTCGTTCCGGGTTTTACCACGCGGTACTCGTCGGCTACCACGCGGCCCGTCATGTCGGTGATCACGAAATGGATCTCCGTTTCTTCGGGTGAAATGAAATCAAAGTTCACTTCCCCGCTCGTCGGGTTCGGGCGAATGTTGTTCACGAACATCATGCCGCGGTGGAATTCCAGCGTGACAATTCCCGAATAGCTGAAGTGCCCGTTGTAGTCGGTCTGCCTGAGGCGATAATAATTCACGCCTTCCGCAGGGTTCATGTCGTTGAACGAGTAGTGGAGCAACTGGGTCGAATTTCCCGCACCGTCTATTCTTCCGATCTCGCCGAATGTTACGCCGTCAGTGGAACGTTCCAGCGTGAAGTAATCGTTGTTGATCTCCGACGCGGTTGTCCACGACAGGTGGTTGAAGTCAGCTTCCGCGGTGCCGGTGAAATCAAGCAGGTTGACCGGCAGCGGGGCCACCGACTGGGCCACTGCGAACGCCGAGAAGCCGTTCATGCCGGTGCGTTGCGTGTTGCCTGCCGTGCTGGTCCCCACGCATGTGCCGTTGAGGCTCCAGGGGCCGGAACCGGTGGCCGCTTTCATGACTGTCCACCCCGCAGCGCCGCCCGAGTTGGTGTAATTGGTGCTGTACAGCGTCGTGTTGTAGTTACCCGAAGTCGGGTTGGCCGATGCGGTGATGGTCCAGTAACCGTTATCAAGCGCCGGGAGCACGTCGTAGGTGTTCGACGGGCATTCGCTTGCGTTCGGCCCCACCGGCACGGTTGGCCAGATGTCGAAACGGCAGAGCAGTTGCGGGATGGTCGTCGCCGACGTGAACGTGATGTTCGCGCGCTGGTAGCCCTTGGTCGCATGTCCCACCGGGAAATCGTAAGCAGTGGCGGCACCGTTCATATACCGGCGCAGGTTGCCCTGCACAAATGAGCTCGTGTTGCCTGCCGTGCATCCGCCCGTCGCCGTGTTGCGGATCTGGACTTCAAACGCATTCGTAATGACACGTCCCTGCGTGAAGGTCATGATGCCGGATGTTCCGCAGACCATGTTCGACAGCAGGTTCACACCGCCGCCGGTATTGTTCATGAGGATATTGTTCAGCGGAAGGCCGCCTGTTCCCTGTGTATAGTTTTGCGTCCCCGTGCCATTGAATTCCACGGTGCTGTTTGCGACCCCGGTGAATGACGTGAAACCCGCATTGTTGGAGAAATGTCCGGCAACCCGCATGTACATGCCGTTGATGTTGAACACGCTTGTAGCATTCGTTGTGGTAAAATTACCCCCCACATCGATGTTGTTGTTCAGCAGGACCGAGCCGCCGGTTTTTGTGATCACCAGGTTGCCGATCTTATCACCGCCCACAAGTGAGCCGGTGACCTGCTGGTTGACCGCCGCGTTGTCGAACGTGAGCGTTGAATTTGCGTTGGCCATGATGCTGCCGTAGTTCGTGAAGTTGCCGCAGATGTGCAGGTTTGCGCCCGACTGGAGCGTCAGCGTCGCACCGGCATTGATCGTGAGGTTGTTCACGTAATAATTTCCTGCAGGCAGGTTCGGCTGGTTGGTCGCGGAAGGCGTAACCGTCGCGTCGACGCCGCATGTCGGGATCGCGCAGCCTCCCCAGTTGCTGGCGAGCGACCAGCTCGTGTTCGTTCCGCCTGTCCATGTAATGGATGAGCCGGCTGCTGTGTAATTGATCGGCGAAGTTGCGCTGAAGTTCAGCACAAAACCGGACGTCGAGTTGGAGAAGTTACTTACGCACAGCACGTATACGTCGCCGTTGGTAACTGCGATCGAAGCTTCATACGCGCCGCCGAAGCCGGGATAGGCTGGAGGTGAAGTGCCCGCTGTCGTGTAGCAGCCCGTAACACCGAGCCCGCTGTAATTGCATCGCAGCGGGGTAGCTCCGCCGGCAATACCCGCGCAGGTCGTGGAGCCGCTCCCGGCAATTTTCCATACTGCAAAGTCATAGTCGGTGCTGGCGGTGCTCGGCGAGCCGGGCCAGTCGTTCGGGACAATGTCGAACTGCAGGGTGCCGTTGGCGTTGATGGGAATTGTGTACCATGCCGATCCGCGTTCGCCCGATGAAAGGCAGTTTGTACCGCCGCCGGGGAAATCGCAGACGTTGCCGTATGCCTGGTAGCCGGGGTTACCCACGCTGATGCTTTGTGCGCAGACAGGATTCGGTGAGCTGCAATCCTGGCCGGCCGCTGCAGGGAAACCGACGGCGCCGTCAACCGCCATGATGTCGAATGTTCCCGTAAGGTTGTTCGTGCCATCGACGCGGATCCAGTAAGACGCGCCTGCTGTCAGACCGGTTGCTGTGATCTCTGAATTCAGGTAGGTCGATGTTCCGCAGGCGGGCGCGTTGTCGTTGCAGGCCACCAGCGTGAGCGCGCTGCAGGTGCCGGAATAAAGGGCGATCTGCGTATTCGTCAGCGTGTTGGTCGTTGTACGTATGCGCAACTGGCCGGATGCCGGGCAGACAACCTGGTACCAAACGGTGTGAAGCGTGCCTGCGGTAAAACATGCAGGGGCGCCCGGTTCGCTGGCGGAGCCCGAGCAACTGTTGTCGCCGCTCAGGTTGGTATTCAGCGCGAGCGTGGTGGCATTGCAGGGAAGATCATTTGCAGGGCCGCTTCCGAGCGTGTTCACCGCAATATCGTACGTGCAGTTGTTCGGTGAAGCCCACGTGTCGACAACGATATAATATGTGCCGGCTGCGGGGAGAACGACTGTGCCGGAAAGCGGGTTGGAGCCGCCGTTGTTGCCGATGCAGGTGGTGCCTGCCGAGCCGGGACAGCCGCTGTACACCTGGTAGCCGATGCTGGAAGTGCTGGCATTGGTGAGTGCGATGGAAATGCATTGCGGGCCCGTAACGGTAAGCGCGTACACGTGGTCTTCTCCCGATTCATAGAACGTACCGCAGGAGCCGGTGCTCGCATTCGTATAATCGTTTCCGTAACACACCGTGGTCTCACCGGTTGCGGTGTACGGAAGAGTAATGGACGGAGCCGTCGCGCACACAGAACCGGCCGGTGCGGGAGGCGCCGAAGCCACGCAGGAAAGCGTTGCGGCCCAGCCGGAATATACCACCGAGCCATCGGATGAAAAATCAAAAGTGAGACAGCCGTTCGCCGCCGTCGAAACGATGTTGCAGGGCGCGCTTGTTCCCGTGTAAGTGCCGATGAGCGGCGCGCCGGTGCTGTTGCCGTTATGAATGTCGAGGAAGTCGCAGCACGATTCGAGGTTGAACGAAGTGAAGGAAACCGACATCAGCTGTCCCGGTGTGGAGGGGCAGATCGTTGTAGTGCTGGATTCATTGTTACTGTAGTTTGCGCTCGGGCCTCCGGAATCATAAAAGCTTCCGCCGCAGGTACTGTAATTGCCGCCCGGTGTCTGCATGTAACACCCGCTGCCCGTCGTAAAGCTGAATACGGAACAGCCGGTGGCATCGCCCGCAGCATTGGTCGGGACGATGCTCCAGTAATAGGTTGTATTCGCCAGCAACGGGCCGGGATTGTAGGTGAGCACGTTGCCGATGTTGGTCCCGTTCACGATGTTGGTCGGGAAGTTGTTGGTGCCGAAATAAAGCTTGTAGCCGGTCGGTGCGCCGCCGGTTGTCGGTGCGGTCCAGTTGAGCGTTGTGCCCGTGTTGCAGACGCCTGTCGCGCCGTTCGCCGGGGTGGTCATGGTTGCGCAGCCGGGAACGGGCGGGGTTTGCGTGACGATCGTAACGTTGTCGATGCGCGCGCCGGGTTGCGTTCCGATGGAGCCGTCGTTTCTCCAGGAGAAAACGAGGCGCTGCGTGGTGCCGGCTGCAGAGGCGGGAAGCGTGATGTTGATGTTGGTGCATGCGCCGACATTATTGTACCAGGTGTTTCCCACTTGCCCTGTGGCAAGCAGCGTCCCGGCTGCGGGTGTCGTTGTCGTGGGAACGAGGTAAACTTTCACACCGTCCCACGTGCTTTCGCCGCCGGAACGGAAATCGAAGGAAAGCGAGATCTGGCTTTGCCCCGCAGGGAACGTGAAATTGCGGTACAGGTGAACGACGGATGTGGCGGTAATCGTGTAGTTGTTGTTGCCGACAGCCGTGCCGATGTAAGCGGATTGTGTGCCGGCGCAATTCACCGTATTGCCGATAAACCATTTGTTGGTCTGGTTCGGGGCGCCGTTCACGATCGTCCAGCCGGTTGCGCCTGATTCGAAACCGCCGTTGTTTACGGTCGCGCTGATGAGCGTCGTCTGTGCATTCGCGATGGAAGCAGTGGCTAACCAGGTAAGGGTGAGAAAAAATGAAAGCGTGTTTTTCATTGGGGGAAAAATGTGGTTTATCGGCGGGAGAATTGCACGATCTATTGCTGATCCAGGTCAGGGGTGTTGCCATCGATGCCGCAGCGGGCCTGCATGTCGGCAATGGTTCCTTCTTTCAGGAGATAAGTCAGTGAAAGCGGCTGAAGCGCTTCGCCGATAAAATTGTAATCCGCATGAACGTTTACATCGACCAGGTAAAGCAGCACGTCGAGGTCGTTGCAGTGGCCGCTGAAAACCATTCCGCCACCGTCTTCAAGACTCTTCCGCACTTCGGCCATGCTTTTCTCATTCATCCCCGGCACCTGGATGATGAGCTCCTTGTAAACCGGCGCAGCAGAATAGCTCATGCGCGCACCCGATTCGAAAGATGTAACAGAGAGAATTGCGACGAGCGCGATTCCCAGGATGAATGAACGTAGAGTTGTCTTCATACTACAATGATGGTGAAATTAAGTTAACCAATCTACGACTATTTTTTCACAATATAATAACAAAACCCGCTGAAAATGAGCGGGTTTTGGAGGTCGGACGGAACCGGATGTTCGTCTAAGAAAAGTTGTGTTTGGTCGGGAATTTCCGGGACCGGTTTTTTGAAGAATGATGGTTTAATACTTCGCCAGCCTCGCGACGGACATCGTACCGGTTTGCAGGTCGGTGACACGAAGCATGTAGATCCCGGAATTATTATCGGCGATGCGCGTGTGTACGGTAGTTCTTCCTGCGCCTGTTTTCATTTTCTGCTCCGTAACGACACGGCCCGCAATATCGGTGATCACGTAGCAGATCTCCGTTTCCTGCGGTGAAACGAAATCGAAGCTCACGTCGCCGTTCGTCGGCATGGGATGGATGTTTTCAATGTAAACTTCGGTCGTGTGATAGCTGAGCGCGATCATGGAGGAGACGCTGGACTGGCCGTTTACGTCGACCTGGCGGATGCGGTAATAGTTGACGCCTTCCACAGGATTGAGATCGTTGAACGCATACGAAAGCACCTGCGAGCTGTAGCCCGCGCCGTCTGTGCGGCCGATCTCTTCAAACGGTCCGCCGTTCACCGAACGTTCCACTGCGAAATAATCGTTATTGATCTCCGATCCGGTTTTCCATTCGAGGTGATGATAATCTTCGACGCGCTCGCCGGTGAACGACAAGAATTCGACCGGGAGAACCGTACAATCCAGCGAAGCTCCGCCGGACAAATTCCAGGTCAGGTCGAACGGGCTGGCCGATGTGCTGAAGTTGTCAACCACGAGCACGTAGATGTCGCCGGCGGTGACGGCAAACGTAGACACCCAGCGATTTCCTCCCGCTCCTTCCGACACGTCCATCGCACCATTCCCGCAACCGGTATTTCCCCCGCCTGCCGCGTACGAGCAACGCAACGGAAGCTGGCCCGTGTTGATCGGGCAGGTAACATCGTTGAACGGGCCCCAGACTGCGAAATCGTAGTCGTCCGTCCCGTTTGCCGGGGCAATGGTAAAGCCGACGGTGCCTGAGGTTGATGGCGAAAAATAGTACCAGGAAGATTGGTTTTCCCCGGCGAGGCAACCGTCCCACGGCGCGGCAAGGTCATTCACATTTCCGTCCCCGCTGCTGTTCCCGCTGAAGGTCGTGTTGCTGCAGATGGTTGTGCCGCCGCCCTGCTGGCAGTCCTGCGAGGAAGGCGTGAAGGCCGGCGGCGCTGCGGGAGCCGCAACGCAGGAGACTGTCGCGATCCAGCCCGGTCGTACTACGCTGCCGTCGGAACGGAAACGAACAGTGAGTCCACCGGTAACGCTATTGGAGCTGGCGGTAATGGTCGGCAAAGCGGGCGTGCCGGTGTAAGTTGCGCGGAGCGGGCCTGCCGGTCCGTCGTACACGTAAAGGAAATCAAAGCCATTCTCGACATCGAGCAAGGTGAAGGTGATCCTGATATACTGCCCGGCTACAGCGGGAAGGAACGTGTAGGAGGAATTCTGGTTGTTCGAATAATTTCCCGCCCCGCCGCCATTGTCGCGAAACGTTCCGGAACAAGTGGTCGCAGTCACCGTAACACCGTTCCCGGCAGGCATGTTATAGGATTGCGCCCGGGCAGCAATTGCGAAAAACGCCGGGATGCAGGAGAAGAGTAGTGCTTTCTTCATGCGCTCAGCGGTTTTCAATGGGTTGATGAATGGGCATTTTGTACGTCAGCTGGTTAATTGGAACCAGGGTAAGCCTGAACCCGTATTTCTCGAAGGTGCGCGAATAGGTTGCATCGGCAAGTCGATACTGCTCGTACTTCGAAACGTCGAACAGGGCAGGATCGAACGGGATGCAGTCGTCGCAGTCGACCGCTTCAACGGTGAATGACGCGGTATAGTAGTAAATGATCGTCGCCAGCTTTTCCGGGGCCAGGCGCTCCATCTCACCGAGCTCTTCCGCAGAATAGTAGCTCATGATCACGGGACTGGCCATCGCTTCGGCCGCTGTCTGTGCGCCAAGCCGTTCGCCGGAAATGCAAAGCGAAACGCTCAGCAATAGTGCGTTCAGGAGGTGTTTCATGTGGGTCCGGTTTTTTTGCCTAAAACCGTAGCCAAAATACAATAATTCTCCTGTTTTCCAAACCTTGCTATCGATTAATTATCAGCAGGTTCCCATAAAAAAACGGGCATCCCGTGAAGAATGCCCGCTTACATGCAATTGCCGTGCTTATTTTTTTGGGTCAGGACAACCGCCTTCAGGGCGGAGATCGATCGCTTCAACGCCGGGATGGCTTTTGGTGTCGAACTGGAAGCTGGCGTCGGTCATATCGATGTTCGGGGTGAGGCTTTTCACCGTATAGGTGGTGGACGAGCCGTCTTTGTTGAGGAAAGCCACGCTGATGATCTGCTTTTTCGCCTTGTCGATGATGAGCTTCACCGTGTGGTAATTCTTCTTATCCGGGTTTTCCGGGAACATGTCGATCAGGTGAACGACTTTCCCGGCCTGGGTTTCTTCTTTGACATATTTGTATTTGAAACCTTTCTCGTGAATGGTGAAAATGTCGTTCGGGGAGATCTGGGATTCTTTTTTCTGCGTCGGGTCGTAACAATCGATCGTCACTTCGTTGTCCTTTTCGCTGTACACCCAGGTGGTTTTCCCGTCGTTGTAATATTCTTCTTTCTTGATCGCGTCCTTCACCTTGTTCTCGAGCGTGATCTTGTATTTGCCGCTCTTCATCACGATGCTGCCGTTCTTCGTGTCGGTCTTGTTTTCCTTGTTCTTCATCGTGATGGAAAACGAAGCGGTGATCGTGGTGTAGGCTTTGGCTGTTTTGCTCACCTCGTCGAGAATGAGCTTGGCCTTGGGGTCTTGTGCCGTCTGCGCGAACGTGGCGAATGCGAAGATGCATGCGGGAACGGTGAGGGCGATTTTTCGGAAGTTATTCATGATGGATTTTAACGTTTATGAATGGGGTGATCCAAAAAGCGTTCCAAAGTTAGGGATTGGGTAGAAATAACGAACGCGGGAGCTCCGGAAATGAATTGCGCGCCAGGGAATTAGTATTAATTAACAGGGGGAAAGAATGTGCCGATGTGCTGAAATGCCGATGTGCCGATACGCGCAAGCTTCCCGTGAAAGAAGGGATCAGGTGTTAGGACTTAGGTGTTAGGACTTAGGTGTTAGGTGTTAGGACTGAGGTGTTAGGTGTTAGGTGTTAGGACTTAGGACTTAGGAGTGAATACCTAAGCCCTAAAACCTAAGTCCTGTTTTGCATCGGCATTTCGGCACATTCTACCCGGGAATATCACTCTTGCTGCCGCCCAATCTTTCCTCCAGCGTCACCGGGTCTTTGATGAGCACCTCGCGCGCTTTGCTGCCTTCGAACGGGCCGATGATCCCGGCGGCTTCGAGCTGGTCGACGATACGGCCTGCGCGGTTGTAGCCGAGCTTGAGCTTGCGCTGGAGCAAGGATGCGGATCCCTGCTGGTGGCTCACCACGATGCGCGCGGCTTCTTCGAACAGTGAATCGCGGTCGCCTTCGTCGATCTCCATCTTCGTTTCATTTTCATCGACGTATTCGGGGAGCTGGAACGCTTCGGGATAACCGCGCTGGTCGCCGATGAACGAGGTGATCTTTTCCACTTCGGGCGTGTCCACGAATGCGCACTGCAGGCGGATAAGGTCGTTGCCGGTGGAATAGAGCATGTCGCCTTTCCCGATGAGCTGCTCCGCGCCGCCGGAATCGAGAATGGTGCGGGAGTCGATCTTGGAGGTCACGCGGAATGCGATGCGCGAGGGGAAGTTGGCCTTGATCGTGCCGGTGATGATGTTGACGGAAGGACGCTGCGTGGCGATGATAAGGTGGATGCCGATGGCGCGGGCCAGCTGGGCAAGGCGCGCGATGGGCGTTTCCACTTCCTTGCCGGCGGTCATGATCAGGTCGGCGAACTCGTCGACCACGAGCACGATGTAGGGAAGGTAGTGATGCCCGTTGTTCGGGTTGAGCTTGCGCTGGATGAACTTGGTGTTGTATTCTTTGATGTTCCGCACCTGCGCTTCTTTCAGCAGGTCGTAGCGCGTGTCCATCTCGATGCACAGCGAGTTGAGCGTGTTGATCACCTTCTTGGTGTCGGTGATGATGGCTTCGGCGGAGTCGGGGAGCTTGGCGAGGAAGTGGCGTTCGATCCTGTTGAACAATGTCAATTCCACTTTCTTCGGATCGACGAGCACGAACTTGATCTGCGCGGGATGTTTTTTGTACAGCAGGGAAACGAGAATGGCGTTCAGCCCCACGGATTTCCCTTGGCCGGTGGCGCCCGCCATGAGTAAGTGTGGCATGCGCGCGAGGTCGGCGATGAAAATTTCGTTGGAAATTGTTTTGCCTAAAGCGACGGGAAGATCGAATCCCGTGTTCTGGAATTTTTCCGACGCCATGAGCGCGCGCATCGGCACCATTTCAGGATTGAGGTTCGGCACTTCGATACCGATCGTTCCTTTGCCGGGGATGGGCGCGATGATGCGGATGCCGAGCGCGGAAAGGCTCAGCGCGATGTCGTCCTCGAGGTTTTTGATCTTGGAAATGCGCACGCCGGCTGCGGGAATAATTTCGTACAGCGTCACCGTCGGCCCGATCGTGGCTTTGATCTTGTCGATGGAAATGCCGTAGTTGCCCAGCGTTTCGACAATGCGGTTTTTATTCTGCGTCAGCTCTTCCGTATTGACGTTCGGCTCTTTTCCGCCGCCGTAGCTTTCGAGCAGGTCGATGAGCGGGAACTGGTAGCCGGAAAGGTCGAGCGTGGGATCATACTCGCCGAATTCACGCACAAGATCGCCTGCCTTCGCGCCGATCTCATCCGCGCTCAGCTCGCCGGAATCCTCTTTCTTTTCCACGGTAAACTGCACGTCGCTGCCTTCCGTCAGGTCGGCCGTGATCATTTCGGGCTGCACGGGTTCCGGCGTTTCCTCCACCGACATCCGATCGTTATCGGATGGGAGCGCTTCGGGAACTTCCGGCTCCGCTACAGGCGCATTCGTGACAAGCACCGGCTCGGGAATTTCGGAAGGATCGATGTTCTCTTCGTCCTCTTCGTCTTCCTTCCGCAACACGTTTCGCACCTCGTCCATTTCCGGTACCGGTCCGGCAGCGACTTCCTCCACCGGTTTTTTCACCAGGAAGTTGAACGACATGTTGAACGCAATGATCAGGAAAGCGAGCAATACGAACACGAGCAGCAATCCCGTGCCGATGGCGCCCACCAGCCCGTTGAGCCACATGCTCGTTTCATAGCCGAACACGCCGCCGAGGTAGAAGAAGGAATTGCCGAACACATACCCGAGCGCGACCGAGCCGAACAGGAGGAAAAAAAGTCCGAGGCGGAACGTGCGCCCGAGCGGCATCAGCTTTACGCCGGCAAGCAGCTGCAGCCCGGCAAGAAAAGACATGAGCGGGAAAAAGAACGACGTTGCGCCGAAACCGTTGTGCATGAAGCCGTGCGAAACCAGCGCGCCGAATTTGCCGAGAATGTTTTTCACCGCGACGCCGGGAGAAAAAAGTTCGGAAAGCGGCCCCATCACTTTATCCTGGTCGGCCTGCCACGTGAAGAAATAGGATCCGAAGGCGACGGCGAGGTAAGGCGTTACAATGAACAGCAGGAATGCGCCGGTGAGGCGGTGCAGCCGCTCGTTCGTACGGATGGTGGTGATGAGCGCGCGGAGCTTGCTGGTGCGCGGTTCCCCGGGCGTACCGGCTTTTGTTTCGGCTTTCTTCTCGCGGACCTGGTTCTTTTTCTCCTTCGGCTCCGTGTTTTCAGCTTTCACGCGTTCCCTGGCTTTCCGGGGCGGAGCCACTTCATCGAAGGAAAGCTCTTTCGGCTCCTCGATGTCCGTAAGCGGGCTGCGCTTATCCAAGCGGTCTTTAAAGTCATCACGGAACTTATTGACCTTCTTTGCCGGTTCTTTCTCTGCCATCTGGAATTAGCCTGTAAACGGGTAAAATTACCCAAAGGCAATAGGAGAACGGGATTTGAGGGGGAATGTTATGAACTTTTGCGTGTTTATAGCCGCGGATTTCGCGGATTGCACGGATTGGGGGATTGGGGGATTGGGGGAATGGGGGAATTGATCTGCGAATCTTCAATCTTCAATTATGATTGGAAGTCGATGTACGCATTCACTGCATATTGAATGGCCTGACGTTATCCGCAAATAATAAAAGCAATGGAGTGGTTATCCAAAATTCCCCGCCGGGAACCGCGACCCGGGACAACCGCAAGCCGGGTTACTGGTAAAACCCTTCGAACATTTTCTCCAGCTCGGAGTTCTTTACCGGCTCGTAATCACCGGGAATGGTGAAGTAGGCGGGATCGATGGAAGCTTCGGAAACGCTGGTGGCCGTGAAGTGCAGCTCCAGCCCGTATTTTTTCAGGCGGTAATCCATCAGCACGCCGTCGATCTTGTAATACGCGTTCGACCAGTTGGGATTCTTGATGCCGATGTCTTTCGTGTACCACACGTCGTAGGAAGGTGAGCCGTCACTGAACTTCAGCGTGGCATTTTTGCATTTGTATCCCGCGATCTCTTTCGTCTTGTTGCCGTATTCGACCTCGTACTCGGGAAGGTAATAGTTCGTCCGCTTCAGTTCTTCCATGTTCATCGTGCTCTGCTTTTTCTCGAAGAAGAACACCTGGCTGCGGAACTGGTTGGTTTTCGGGTCGGAAATGAATTTCATTTTGGCGAAGCCCAGGCCCGCTTCGAGCTCGGCTGCCGAATAATTGTCTTTGAACTTCACCACCATCTTATCGGGAACCGTCAGCGACGCATGCTCTTTTTCGTCCACCGCTTCGGCTTTGAACTCGATCACGCCTTCTTTGATGTCTTTGTGGAAAATGTTGAACTTGGAATCCTCCGGGAGAAAAAAGAAAAGTGAAGCGATGCCCGCCAGCAACAAGAAGAGGACGATAATAATGTTCCTTTTGCGGGAAGAACCGGTGCTCATAGAATGGTTCGGGCCTGAGGTGTGATGGGTCGATTAACAGCCGATTTTTCCCGATCGGCGGCGGCAAGGTAAAGATAAAGCCACAGATTACACAGATTTCACGGATTGAATTTTTTTTGGCCGCGGATTTCACGGATTTCGCGGATTGCACGGATTGATTTTTTTAGCCGCGGATTTCACGGATTTCGCGGATTTCGCGGATTCCACGGATTGCACGGATTGCACGGATTGCACGAATAATCGTCATTGCAAATCAATACCCCAGCGTTTTCAGCATCGACTTGTAGCTCTGTTCTTTAGCGAAAAGCCGCGTGGAAAGTTCGCCATCCTCATCGCGGTCGATGATCACGTGCTTGGGGGCGGGGATGAGACAATGCTGGATGCCGCCGTAGCCGCCGAGCGATTCCTGGTACGCGCCGGTGTGGAAGAAGCCGATATAAAGCGGTTCCTTGGTGGTTGGCGCGATGCGGGGCAGGTAAACGTTGTTGGCGTGTGCCTCGGTGTTGTAATAATCCATGCTGTCGCAGGTCATGCCGCCGAGGTTGACGGGCTGGTATTCCTTGTCCCAGTGGTTGACCGCCAGCAGGATAAAACGCTGGTTGATGCCCCACGTGTCGGGAAGCGTGGTAATGAAAGAGCTGTCGATCATGTACCAGAGCTCGCGGTCGTTCTGCAGCTTCATGTCGACCACGGAGTAGAGCGCGGCGCCGCTTTCGCTGACGGTGAACGAGCCGAACTCGGTGAAGATATTGGGCTCCGGGATGTCGTTGTTGTCGCAGAAATTTTTGATCTGGCTCATGATCTCCTCGATCATGTATTCGTAGTCGTATTCGAAGCCGAGGGAGGTTTTGATCGGCATGCCGCCCCCGATGTTGAGGGAATCCAGCGTGGGGCAGATGCGCTTCAGCTCCCAATATACCTTCATGCACTTGGCCAGCTCGGTCCAGTAGTAGATCGTGTCCTTGATGCCCGTGTTGATGAAAAAGTGGAGCATTTTCAGCTCGAACTTCGGGTTATTCTGGATCTTGTCTTTGTAATATTGGACAATTTCGCTGTGCCGGATACCGAGGCGGGAGGTGTAAAACTGGAAATTCGGCTCTTCTTCCGAGGCAATGCGGATGCCGATCTGGAGCTTCGGGGCCTTCACATGTTTCGCGTAATAATCGATCTCGGTTTTGCCGTCGAGCACCGGTAATACGTTGAATCCGTCGTTGGCCAGCTCGGCCACGAGCGACTGGTATTGTTTGCGCTTGTAGCCGTTGCAGACGATGAACCGGTCCTTCTGCAAAAGGCCTTTTTTGTGCAGCTCTTTCAGGATGTAAATGTCATAGGCTGAGGAGGTTTCGATGTGCACGTCATTCTTCAGCACTTCCTCCAGCACGAATGAAAAGTGGGAGCTTTTCGTGCAATAACAGTAGGTATAACTACCTTTGTAGTCAACCTTGGCCATGGCGACGTGAAATAAGCGCTTGGCTTTCTGTATCTGCTGGCTGATCTTGGGGAGATATGTTATTTTGAGCGGGGTGCCGTATTTCTTGATGATATCCATTAAAGGAATGTCGTTGAAATGCAGCTCGCTGTCGGTAACGTGAAAGCCTTCCTGGGGAAAGTTGAACGTTTGCTCGATCAGCTTCTGGTACGTGTTTTCCATCGCCCCGTGGGCGGTCTTTTGAAAAGCAGGTGAGTTACTTGTGCTCATAGCATGCAAATGTAACTCACTTACATCTGAAACGAGGCAAAAAAACGGTTAAATCTATGGCCAACCGCAAAATAAGATTCATCGAGGTTAAATCGGAGATCGGCGCCGGCACACGCGGGGCCAGCCTCGGTGTGGACGCCATCAAGGTAGCCGCCCTGGACTACGGTTCGAACATCTTCCGCCAGTACGAAACGGTAGAGGTAAAGAACGAAAACCAGATGCTGTTCGAATCCCCCGGAAGCCCTTATGCCAAGCGGATCAAAGGCCTTGTCGTAATGTACGAGCGCATTGCCGCCGAAGTGCAGAAAACGCTCCGTTCCAACGGCTTCCCCATCGTCCTGGCCGGCGACCACAGCACGGCCGGGGGGACCATTGCCGGGATCCGCATGGCGTACCCCAAAGGCCGCCTCGGGGTCATCTGGATCGACGCGCACGCCGACATCCATTCGCCCTGGACCACCCCGTCGGGCAACCTCCACGGCATGCCGATCGCCGCGTCGGTCGGGGAAGACAATACGGCCAACAAGATGAACAAGCCCGACAAGGAAACGGTCGATTTGTGGAAGAAACTGAAGGAAGTGGGCGGCATTGCCCCCAAGATCAGCTACCGCGACCTCGTTTACATTGCGGTGCGCGACGTGGAGCCGGAAGAGACGTTCCTGCTCAAAAAGCACAATGTCAAGCAGTTTTCCACCGCCGAGGTAAAGCGCCACGGGGTGGAACGCATCGCGCGCGATACATTATCTTACCTCAGCCAGTGCACCCATATTTACATCTCCTTCGACGTGGACAGCATGGATTCGTCCATTTCCAAAGGCACGGGAACGCCTGTGCGTAATGGCATTACGGAAAAAGAAGCAGGATCCCTGCTGGTCCGCCTGATCCAGAACGAAAAGGTTTGCTGCTTCGAAGTGTGCGAGGTAAACCCGACGCTGGATAAGGAGAACCTGATGGCAGAGAATACCTTCGAGATCATCACCAAAGTAGTCGCCCAGCTTACCAATTAACAATTGATTGTCACACTGAGCGATAACCGAAGTGCGACAATCCTACATGTATGCAATCCATCGAATCCATTCTCTCTGCACCCGTAGCCAAAGCGATCGAAACGCTCTTCGGCAGTGCCATTGACCCGAAATCGATCACCTTTCAACGCACCAACCCGCAATTCGAAGGCGACATCACGCTCGTGGTGTTCCCGTACGTTAAACTGGCGGGAAAAGGCCCCGAGCAGACCGGCCAGGCCATAGGGGAACAGCTTGCCAATAGCGTAGCTGAAGTGGAGCGCTTCAACGTGGTCAAAGGCTTCCTGAACCTGGTGCTGACCGACGACTTCTGGAAGGCCCAGTTCAGTGAAATTTCCCGATCCGAAGCGTTCGGAACGAAGAAAGCAAATGCCAATGCCCCGCTGGTTGTTGTCGAATACAGCTCACCCAACACGAACAAACCGCTTCACCTGGGGCACATCCGGAACAACCTGTTGGGCTATTCCGTGGCTGAAATATTGAAGGCGGATGGCAACCGGGTGATGAAGGTGAACCTTGTCAATGACCGGGGAATACATATCTGCAAGAGCATGCTGGCCTGGCAGCGCTGGGGCAATGAGGAAACGCCGGAATCGAGCGGGATGAAAGGCGATCATCTTGTCGGGAAGTATTACGTGGAGTTTGACAAACATTATAAAGCCGAAATAGCTGCACTGAAAGCCGCCGGGAAGACCGACGAGGAAGCTGAAAAAGCAGCCCCGCTGATCGTTGAAGCCCAGGAAATGCTTCGCAAATGGGAAGCCAGTGACCCGGAAGTGAAAGCGTTGTGGGAAAAAATGAACAGCTGGGTGTACGAAGGTTTCGGGGAAACGTACAAAAAGCTCGGCGTCGATTTCGACAAGATCTATTACGAATCGAATACATACCTGCTCGGCAAAGAGATCATCGAGGAAGGGCTGTCGAAAGGCGTGCTGGTAAAACGTCCCGACGGCGCCGTGATCATCGACCTTACTGCCGACGGCCTCGACCAGAAAGTGCTCCTGCGCAGCGACGGAACATCCGTATACATGACGCAGGACCTGGGTACCGCGGTGGAGCGTCACAAAGAATTTAAATTCGAAAAGCACATTTACGTCGTCGGCAACGAGCAGGAATATCACTTCAAAGTATTACGCATTGCGCTGAAGAAGCTCGGCTACGAATGGGCCGACGGACTTTTCCATCTTTCTTACGGGATGGTCGAGCTGCCCGAAGGCAAGATGAAATCGCGCGAAGGAACGGTGGTGGATGCGGATGATCTCATCGACACGATGGTGAGCGATGCGCGCGAGCTGGCCGAAGAAAAAGGCATGATCGATGGCATGGAGCCGTCGGAGCGTGACGCGCTGTTCGGAATGGTCGGGCTTGCCGCGCTGAAATATTTCATCCTGAAAGTCGATCCGAAAAAGAAGATGCTTTTCAATCCCAAAGAAAGCATCGACCTCACGGGAAATACCGGCCCGTTCATTCAATACACGCACGCGCGCATCCGCAGCATCCGGAAAAAATCCGGCGTGGAAACGTTGCCCGCACCCGATGCTTCCGTGAGCATGCACACCAAGGAGAAAGAGCTGATCAAACAGCTGTACGGTTTTCCCGCTGCCGTTTCCGAAGCTGCTGCAGGCTACAGTCCCGCTGTCATTGCGAATTATAGTTATGAGCTGGCGAAGATTTTCAACCAGTTCTGGGATCTTTGTCCCGTGCTGAAGGAAGAGGACGAAAAGCTGCGCACGTTCCGTCTCATATTGTGCGACACCGTAGGCCGTACGATCAAAACGGCGATGGGCTTGCTGGGCATCGAAGTGCCGGAGCGGATGTAGAGAAAGTTTTATTTCGTATTCCAACGTTGGGGTCGACCTATGGTCGACCCCAACGTTGGAATACGAATCGTATATTCTACTTTATCCGTTTGCTCCCGGCTAATTCGATTTTCTTTTTCTACGTTTGCCGCCCTTATTTATAAAAATATGAAAGCTACAGTAGAAGAAATCGAACGTACGGATGATGCAATGATCTACATTATTCGCGGTCACAAAGTGATGCTCGACCAGGATCTTGCAAGGATTTACGGGGTGACGACTGCCCGGTTGAATGAGCAGGTTAAACGGAATTTAAGCCGTTTTCCACCCGACTTTATGTTTCAACTCACTGAAAATGAGTTTGGTCTTTTGATGTCGCAAATTGCGACATCAAAGAAAGGAAGAGGCGGGCGCCGTAAAATGCCATATGCCTTCACGGAGCACGGCGCGGTAATGCTCGCCAGTGTGCTCAATTCCCCGGTGGCAGTCAACGCCAGCATTGCAGTGGTGAAAGCGTTTGTCCGTTTACGCGAAATGCTGGCCACAAGCAAAGAGCTGGCTGCAAAGCTCAGCGAGCTGGAGGAACGTTACGACGGACAATTTGCCGTGGTATTCGATGCGATCCGCCAGCTGATGGGTCCGCCGCGCGAGCCACGGAAACAAGTCGGCTACCGGCGTTCTGTGGAAGAAGAGCCGGTCTAACGGCCGCCTTTCCCTCCCGGTTTTTTACCACCGCCGCCGCCTTTGGGCGTGCCTCCCGGTTGCTGGTGGGCCGGTGATTTTTTGACCGCGCCACCGCTTTTATGGCCGCCCTGGTGGCCGCCGCCTTTCGGTGCCGGTGATCCCGGTGCGATGCCGTCTTTTCCGCCTGGCCGGCCGCCTGCATCTTTGCGCACGTTGTTTTGTCCGCCGGAAGCGTCCTTGCCGCGCGGTGAAAAGTCTTTGCTCCCGCCTTTTTGCCCCTGGGCCGGACGATCCTGCTTATTGCCTTTGGGTCCGTCGCCGGGGTCTTGCCTGCTATGCGGCAAAGCACCTGCGCCGTTGTCTTTCGCCCTGCGGTTGTCTTTTACAACGTTGCGGCTCTTCTCATTGCTACGCTGGATCTCCCGGAAATCGAAAGCTACGCGATGGCTTTTATAGATGCGGTGCGACCGAACTACCGCATGCTCATGAACGCGTATGGAGCCGGTATGGTAAACGATCATGGCCGGGTAATACGCTTCGTAAACCACCGGCGTCCACGGCGACCACCACGCGGGATAATACTCCCAGTAGTAAGGCGAAACCCATACCACGTATGACGGGGAATAGAGATACGCCACGCAGGGCCATGTCCACACGTTGACCACCACCAGCGAAGAGGCGATCGCAAAACCGGCAGCCTGCAGATCGGCGGCGGGTTCCACGATGTAATTTTTTCCGTACAGGTCTTCATCTCCGATCACCTGGAGACGTGCAGATGCTTCCCCGGTTTTTTCAATCCCGATCACCGCCACGTCCTGCGATTCTTTTTCATTCAGCGGGACACGCAGCACCACGGCATGGTCATTCTTCTCGTGGTTGTCGATCACGAGAATGTAATCGACCTGCTTGTCGCCGTTGAGGTCGAGGTTGTTCACGCCGTTATTTTTATCGTTCAGCGCTTTTTCAAATTCCTGTAAACTGCCTGAGCTGCGGAAAAGCCCGAGCACCGCGTAAAGGTCGAGGTTGTCGCCGGGAAGCCCGGTCGAGTCGGAATTCCCTTTGGATTTGTTGCACCCGTTGAGGTAGAGTCCGCCTGCCGTTGCCGCAAGGGCTGCGATAAGCATGGTGATGTAGTATCTCATGGCCCACAATTTTCGTTCGCGTCATACCGGGAGCTTATCGTTACAAAGTTCCGGCGATGCCCGGAACCGATGAGCCTATTTCGACCATTGGGAAGATACCGTGGATCAATTGCCTTTAAAATGACTGTTTTGGGCGTGCGGGTTGCCTCATCCGCTGCGGCTGACTCGCGTCTCTTTCGTATCTTCGCACTCCTGTAAAACATTGCCATAAATCATGTTCGACAATCTAAGCGACAAGCTCGAAAGAGCGTTTAAAGTCATTAAAGGTGAAGGCAAGATCACCGAGATCAACGTAGCGGAAACGATCAAAGAGATCCGCAAGGCCCTGCTCGACGCCGACGTCAGCTATCCCGTTGCCAAAAAATTCACCGACGATATCCGGACGAAAGCCATGGGCGAGAACGTGCTCACGGCGGTTTCTCCCGGCCAGCTGCTCATCAAGATCACGCACGACGAGCTGAAAGAGCTCATGGGCGGATCGGCGGCCGACATCAAACTCGGCGGAAATCCCACGATCATCCTCATGTCGGGCCTCCAGGGCTCGGGTAAAACCACCTTCTCCGGCAAGCTCGCCAACTGGCTCAAAACCAAAAAAGGCAAGAACCCGCTGCTCGTGGCCTGCGACGTTTACCGCCCCGCGGCTGTCGACCAGTTGAAAGTGCTCGGCGAGCAGATCGGCGTGGAAGTGTATGCCGAACCGGACGTGAAAGATCCCGTGGGCATTTCAAAGCGCGCCGTGGAGCACGCGAAGAAGAACGGCCACTCGGTCGTCATCGTCGACACCGCCGGCCGCCTCGCGATCGACGAAGTGATGATGAACGAGATCGCCGCCGTCAAAAAAGCGCTCGACCCGGATGAAATTCTTTTCGTGGTCGATTCCATGACCGGCCAGGATGCGGTGAACACTGCCAAAGCCTTCAACGACCGCCTCAATTTCGACGGCGTCATCCTCACCAAGCTCGACGGTGATACGCGCGGCGGCGCTGCGCTGTCCATCAAGTCGGTCGTCAACAAGCCCATCAAGTTCGTCGGTACCGGCGAGAAGATGGATGCGCTCGACGTGTTCTACCCCGAGCGTATGGCCGACCGTATCCTCGGCATGGGCGACGTGGTCACCCTCGTTGAACGCGCGCAGGAACAGTTCGACGAAAAAGAAGCGCGCCGCATCCAGGAGCGCATCGCAAAAAACAAATTCAGCTTCAACGACTTTCTCGGCCAGCTTCAGCAGATCAAGAAGATGGGCAATGTGAAAGACCTGATGGGCATGATCCCCGGCGTCGGCAAAGCGATCAAGGACATCGACATCGACGACAACGCATTCCGCCACATCGAAGCGATCATTCAATCCATGACGCCCGAAGAGCGCGAGCATCCCGAATTGCTCAACGGCAACCGGAAAATGCGCATCGCCAAAGGAAGCGGAAGGAACATCCAGGAAGTGAACCGCCTCATCAAACAATTCGACGAAACGAGAAAAATGATGCGCGTGATGCAGGACAAAGGCCAGATGGCGAAGATGATGCGCAACATGCCGAAAATGCGGAGATGATCTCCGGACAACGAATCACGCATCATTAGGGTCGGATATATCCGACCCTAATTAAATTTTGATTGAATGCAACTGATCGACGGAAAGGCAATCGCTGCAACAATTCAAGCTGAACTTGCAGAAGAAGTGAAAGCTTTAGTGGCTGAAGGAAATCGCCCTCCGCATCTTGCTGCTGTGCTCGTGGGCAATGACGGCGGAAGTGTGACCTACGTCAACGCGAAAGTGAAAGCCTGCGAACGGGCAGGATTCAATTCTACGCTGCTTCATTTCGACGAGACGACTTCCGAAGCAGAACTCCTTGCAACTGTCGACAAGCTCAACAACGATCCCGAAGTGGACGGTTTCATTGTCCAGCTTCCTTTGCCCAAACACATCAACGGCCAGAAGATCATCGAGGCCATCGACCCGAAAAAAGACGTGGATGGATTTCATCCCGTGAACGTGGGACGCATGGCGCTCAACCTGCCGTGCTACCTTCCCGCCACGCCGTACGGAATTGTCCAGCTGCTCGAACGCTGCAAAATTGAAACATCAGGCAAACATTGCGTCGTCGTCGGCCGCAGCAACATCGTCGGCTCGCCCATGAGCATCCTGCTCGCGCGCAACGCGTACCCGGGGAATTGCACCGTCACCATGTGCCACAGCCGCACGCCCGACATCGCAAAGTTCACGCGCGACGCCGACATCATCGTCGTTGCGATCGGCAAGCCGCATTTCCTGAAAGCCGACATGGTGAAAGAAGGCGTAGTCGTCATCGACGTCGGCACTACGCGCGTCGACGCGCCCGGGACGAAATCGGGATGGAGGCTGCACGGGGATGTGAAGTTCGACGAAGTCGCACCGAAGTGCAGCTGGATCACGCCCGTGCCGGGTGGAGTAGGGCCGATGACGATCACGGGGCTGCTGCAGAATACGTTGCTGGCGGCGAAGAAGGTGATTTTCTGATGTGCTGAAATGCCGATGGCCGAAATCCGGATGGGTTTTGACCTGTAGCGTCACGAGGCATCGTGACGCTACAGCAACGATTTACATCGGCATTTTGACACATCAGCATTTCGACACATCGAAACTGTCATTTACAAACGTTTACTCCCGACTAATTCCTCTTCCCCACATTAGATTCGTCCTCCATTCCGGGGATGAACACCTTTCTCGCACAAACTCCGCTCCTCCGCCTGCTGGTCCCTTTCATCCTGGGAATCGCATTCGCCTATGCTTTTCATGTTGAAGTCAATCTCGCTTTTCTCATCAGCGGATTGTTGTGCTGTATCACCGGCCTCATTTTCCACCGCAAGCTTCTCCGCCATTCTTTACGCTGGACAGGCATCGACGGCCTGCTGATCTTCCTTGCGCTGTTCATCGCCGCCGCGGGAATCACTTCGCTGAACAAGCAGGCCCCGTCCGCCAGCCCGCTCGGGAAAAACAACGTTGAAGCGATCAGCGTACAGCTCATCGGCGAGCCCATCGTGAAAGAGCGCAGCGTGAAATTGTTCGTGCAAGTGCGCGCGTGGAAAGATGTTTCGGGATGGAATGCGGCGGATGAAAAATTGCTCGTGTACCTGAAGCGGGAAGAAGCCGCGGAGAAATTGCAATACGGCGACCAGCTCCTCATCGCTGTGCCGCCGCGCTACGTGGAGCCGCCGAAAAATCCCGGCGAGTTCGATTACCGGTTGTGGCTGGAACGGCAAGGCATCCGCGGGCAGGTGTATGCGAAAAGCGGCGAATGGAATCTTACTTCGCGCGGAAATGGAAATGCGTTCAAGTCGGCTGCGCTGGGATTGCGGCGGTATTTCCTCGGCAAGCTGCAGTCGTACGGGCTCGAAGGCCCTTCGTTCGGCGTGGCGGCGGCGCTGCTGCTCGGCGCGTCGGACCATCTCGACCCGGGACTGATGCAGGCGTACAGCGCGTCGGGCACGTTGCACGTGTTGTCGGTTTCGGGCATGCACGTGGCGCTGGTGTACGTGGTGCTGCTGAAACTGCTGGCGCCGCTGGAACGCAGAAAATATGGGAAATGGCTGAGTGTAATTCTCCAGCTCGCGTTCCTCTGGTTCTACGCCACGCTCACGGGACTGTGTCCTTCGGTGCTGCGATCGGTGACGATGCTGAGCGTGATCATCGCCGGGCGCGCGTTCAACCGGCAGGCGCACATTCTCAATTCGCTCGCCGCCTCCGCGCTCATTCTCCTGCTCGGCGATCCGTTGCTGCTCTTCGACATCGGCTTCCAGCTTTCCTATCTCGCAGTAGCCGGAATCGTGCTGCTGCAGCCGAAGCTGGAAAACCTGTGGACGCCCCGTTTCTGGATCACGCGCCAACTGTGGAGCCTCGTGTCGGTGACGCTCGTGGCGCAGGTGTTCACCTTCCCGCTCGGGCTGTATTATTTTCACCAGTTCCCGACCTATTTCGTTTTGTCCAACCTCGTCGTCATCCCGCTGTCCACGCTCGCGATGTACGTGGGGCTCGTGCTGCTGATCGTTTCGCCGTTCGCTTTTCTCGCACAACCGCTTGCAAACGTATTCGGCTTCCTGCTCGACCTCCTGAACGGATCGGTGATGTGGATCGAGCGCCTTCCGTCGGCGACGATGCACAGCGCCGGCTGGAGCAAAACGGAATTGCTGCTGCTCTATGCATTCATCGCGCTGCTCCTTCTTTTTCTTGTGAAAAAACGGAATATGTTTTTACGTTATTCTCTCGTTTCGCTGTTGTTCCTGCTCGGCCTCGTGGCGGCGGGCGACAACAGCTCGCTGCGGCGCGAGGAACTCGTGTTCTTCAGCATCAACCGGTCAACCGCAATCGCAGTCATTCACGGGAACGATTACGTGCTGTTTGCCGATACCGGTTTGATGCGTCGAAAAGGCGACATCGATTTTCACATCGAACCCTTCCTCGAAGAAAACGGCTGGCGCGCGGATAAGATCGTGCCGTTGACGGATACGGTTTTAACGAACGCATATGTGCGGACGGGCCGAAACGGGATGCTTGCAGGCGGGAAAAAGATCGTGCTGGCGGGACGCGGATTTGAGCTGCCGGGAACAAGTCAGGACTGCGACATTTTGCTGCTGCGGGAAAATACATTTGCAAAACTCGATACGCTCATCGCTGTGCTGAAGCCGGGAATGGTGGTGGCTGACGGGTCGAACGGTGTCAAAAGGATCGCGGTGTGGAAGGATATCTGCTCCAGGCGCGGGGTGAAGTTTTACGATGTGAAAGATGAGGGTGCGCTGGTCGTTGGAAACTGAAGTTGCATTTTCTACGCACAACAGGTCGCCCCGATGGGGCTCAAAAAAACGCCCCAGGTATTTACAATAAACAGTTCGCTCCTACGGAGCTCCTCGTTTTTTGCAGCAAGTCTACCTAACGGCGCATGTCATTTTTTAGCTCCGTAGGAGCGAACTGTTTGTAAAAAACAAATGGAAAAATGATGAAAGCCCCATCGGGGCGACCTGTTGTGCGTATGTAAGAAAACTGCGTTTAAAGAAGGGCGGAGGCACGCGCTATTGACACTTATCCTTTCCCTTACGACACTTATTCAAACCCCGTGATTTTCTCCTGTATTCCGGGAGATATTCGCCTGGTATGAAGCGTCTCCTGAAATTTTTCCTTTGGCTGGTACTGCCGCTTGCCGTGGTTTACGGGATCGCATGGTTTACGCCTTTCCGCAACGATCTGCCCGGCTACGGCACGTACGTTTACATTCCCGAAGATTACCGCAAGGAATGCGATTCCATCTTTGCGCAGAAGAGCCGTCTCACCGGGACGAAGAAATCCGACCTGCTGCGGGAAGCCGTTTCCGGCCGACTGTTCAATTACTGGGAAGGCACGCGCTGGGGCTTCAACGGCACGACAACGGTTCCCGGGAAAGGAAGGATCGCCTGCGGGTATTTTGTGACGACCGTGCTGCGCGATTGCGGCTTTAACATCGACCGCGTGAAGCTGGCGCGCATGGCTTCGGAAGACATGATCAAAGAACTGGTGAAAGCGAAGAACATCAAACGCTACAGCAGGTTCACGCTCACGAAATTTATCGCCGACGTGAAAAAGAACGGGAACCAATTGTACGTCGTCGGTCTCGATTCGCACGTGGGATTTCTCGTGTGCGACAAAGACGGTTGCTGGTTCATCCATTCCAGCGGGCGCTTTCCGTGGCGCGTGGTGAAGGAGAAAGCGGAAAATTCCGTCGTGCTGGCGAAGTCGAATTACCGCGTGACAGGATGTTTGACGAAGGATGAAAAATTCATGGGTCGATGGTGAGAGTGATCTGTGCGGCGTGCGCTCTTTTGCTGGCAGCGTGCGGCTCCCCGCAAACACAAAAGACGGAAGTTGATACGCCGTTTTCTATAGACAGCGCGACTGTCTTTGTCAGTCACCCGGATTACGATGATGAATGTGATGACGTTGCGACAGACTCCAGCGGCTGGCCGTTGACGAAGCTGATTTCACAAAAGGAGTTTTTAAAACCTGGGTGGATCATTCCCGATACGTTTTCCTGCGATTCAGTTCTCGCTAACCTTTTCCCGGGAAACGTCCATTACTGCCAGGAAACAATTATTTCATGGAAATGCGACGACTGTAGGAAGCGAACTTTCCCGGATGCCATCGAAGGAGAGACGATCATATTTCCCCGCGACGAAGGAAACGAAACACGCTTTCTCGACACGATAAGCTGGATGCAGCCGGACGGAACGCACTACCTCTTGTTTTGCTTTTCCTCTTCGGGACCGACGACAGATTTTTTGCGCGTCGGCCGTTTCTCAAAAGGCAATCTCGGGCTTGCACTTTTCCGGAGAACGGGCGGCGCCTGGAAACTGCAGGCGTTCGATGCTTCCGTCACGGCTTCCGGCAATTTCCAGACAGCAGATCATCCTACCGTGTACGTCACAGGGGTCAGCTCTTTTCTCGTGCTTGTGCCGGATCATATGAATTGGGCTGGCGGACCCTCGGAAATGATGATGACGCTTTTCGCAGTTGCCGGAAGCCGTTTCTATCCTGTTTCGGAAAAATTGAACTGGGGCGTGGGAAATATTGAGACGCAATGGGAGAGTGAGATCTTTTCAGCCGATCCACAATCCAGTTCTCGTTTTCCCCGGTTGATCATTTCCGCGGGAGGAGAACTTATTGCTGATAATAATGGAAGGATCTCGGAGGAATTTATGGTGCCCGAAGCAGCGCCCTGGTTCAAGCTGAAAGATGCTTTCAGATTCACACGCGTGCAACATCTTGAGTACAATGACGGGAAGTATGTCGTAACAAAAACGGAGTTTGCTGCCGACACCACATGGGTACCGGAATAAGTTCACGATTTAATCCGTGAATCTGCGGCAAATAAAAAGCCGGCCCTCTTTCAAGAACCGGCTTTTCTTTCAAACCAAATTTTCTTAAAAACGCTCCGTCATCGAAAAGAAGAAATTTCCTTCGATGGCTGCGTTCTCGTCGCTGTCGGAACCGTGCACCGCGTTCGCCGCGATGGATTTCGCATAGAGGTTGCGGATCGTTCCCGGCTCGGCTTTCGCAGGGTCGGTGGCGCCGATGAGCTTGCGGAAAGAAGCCACCGCGTCGTCTTTTTCAAGGATGGCCGCCACGATGGGGCCGGAGGACATGTAATCCACCAGTTCGCCGAAGAAGGGGCGCTCTTTGTGGATCTCGTAGAATTTACCGGCCATTTCCGGCGTCAGTCGCGTGTATTTCATTGCCACGATGCGGAACCCGGCTTCGTTGATCTTCGCCAGGATCGGGCCGATGTAGTTGTTCTCCACAGCATCGGGCTTGATCATCGTGAAAGTTCTGTTGGTTGCCATTTGTTTATAAGTGTATTTCAGTGTTTTACCTTGTTCTAAATCGAGCGCAAAAGTAAGCAATTTAATTCTCGAAATTCGTCGGGATTTACAATTTCCGGGAGAAGTGCTGCCCGGAAACGAAGGCGTGATTTTCGCCGCAGAGCCGCAGAGGACGCAGAGAAATTAAGCAAAATCCACTGCGCCCTCTGCGCCTCCGCGGCGATTTTTTAAAGCTCCCCCATCCCGCCTTTTCCCGTAACTTTGCCCCCTGTGAAAACCAAAAGCATTTCCTCCCTCAAACGAGTTCTTTCGAAGCCCCAACGCATCGCCATCGTTACGCACTGGTCGCCCGACGGCGACGCGATCGGCTCTTCGCTCGGCCTGTGGAACTTCCTCCGGAAAACCGGCCATTCCGTTACCGTCATCGTTCCCAACGATTACCCCGAATTCCTCGCCTGGATGTACGGCCACAAAAAAGTGGTCGATGCAATGAAGAACAAAAAGAAGGCAGAGCATGCGCTGAAAGATGCGCAGCTCATTTTTTGCCTCGACTTCAACGACCTCAAACGCATCAACGCGCTCGGGCAGATCATCGAAAAGCTCGACACGCCGAAAGTGCTCATCGACCACCATCCCGACCCGTCCGACTTTGCCGATTATGTGCTCCACAAAGTTGGCGCCAGCTCCACCGCCGAGCTGATCTACGAATTCATCGGCCTGATGGGCGGAAAAAAACTGGTCGACCGCGACATCGCGAACTGCCTCTACACCGGCATCATGACAGACACGGGATCATTCCGTTTCCCGTCGACCACCGTCAAAACACACCGCGTCATTGCCGACCTCATCGAAGCCGGCGCGGAAAATGCCGCCAACCACAACCGCATTTATGACGACAACAGCGAAGACCGCCTGCGCCTGATCGGCTATGCGCTGAGCGAAAAACTCGTCGTGCTGCCGGAGTTCCGCACCGCTTTTTTTACGCTCGATGAAAAGGAGCACGACCGTTTCCACTACAAAAAGGGCGACACGGAAGGGCTCGTGAATTACGGGCTGAGCATCCGCGGGATCGTATTCGCCGTCTTTTTTGCGGAACGGGAAGGAAAGATCAAATGTTCCTTCCGCTCGAAAGGGAAGTTCGACGTGAATGCCTTTGCCCGCACCGATTTCAACGGTGGCGGACACATGAACGCGGCGGGCGGACAGATGGAAGGCTCGATGGACACGGTTGTTAAAAAATTCAAATCCCTGCTTCCTTTGTACGCGGAGAAGCTGAAAAAGGCCTGACGTTCGTTATACTTACAGAACGAAACCGATGACGCGCTATTTTCTCTTTTTTATCCCGCTCTTCTTTTTTGCCTGTGGCGAAGAACCGAAGCCGCCGAAGAAACAGCTCACCACGCAGCAGGTGAAAGATCTTTCCGTGCAGATGAACGCATGGGATAAAAAACGCCAGAACGACGAGATCGAACAATACATCAAAGCCCACCAGTATGCGATGACGGAAACTTCTTCAGGGCTGCGTTACATGCACATGAAAGAAGGCACCGGCGAGCCGGCAAAGGAAGGGATGATGGCAAAGGTCGATTACAAGATCTACCTGCTCGACGGAACGGTGTGCTACACGTCGGAGAAAGACGGGCCAAAAGAAGTGATGATCGGGAAAGATTACGTCGAATCGGGGCTCCACGAAGGGCTCCAGCTTATGCGTGTAGGAGATAAAATGAGATTTATTCTGCCTTCACACCTCGCACACGGCCTCACCGGCGATCAGTCGAAAATTCCGATGCTGGCGAGTGTTGTTTATGAAGTGGAGCTGCTGGAATTGAGATCGAATTGAAAATTGAAGATTGCAGATATTTAGGTACTAACGGATATCAACAAACGACAAACGACAAACAACAAACCGCCTGGATGAAGCACCTCTTTTTCTTCACGATTGTCATTTCCCTCCTTGCAACATCCTTTTCCTCCTGTGGCGACGATTCTAAATACCCGGGCTATTCCGAAGCCGATTCAGGCATTTATTACAAGCTGCATGTTCCCGGTGAAAGCGGTAAAAAAGCCGGTCCCGACGATTTTTATGAAGTGCGCATGCTGAATTCTTACGGCGGCGTCGCATTTTACGATTCCGACATGGAGAACGGCCGCGGAACCTTGTTCATGCAGTCGTCCGCCAGCCGGTATTTCAGCGTGCTCGGGGAAGGCGACAGCGCGACGTTTCTCCTGCCCGGCGGCGACCTGCGACTGCCCGGAACGCCCGACACGGGAATGGTGGAAATGAACGTAAAGATCGTCCGCATCCTCACGGCCGGTGAGATGCAGCAGCTCGAAAAGGACGCCGATCCCGACGTCGACGAGCAACTGCTGATCCGCCGCTACCTCGCTAAGCACGGCATTACCGCAACGCCCGACAACTCCGGGCTGTATTTCATTTCACTCAAAGAAGGAACCGGCCTGCAGCCCTCAGCCGGGAAAACCGTGCAGGTGAGGTACAGCGGGACGTTGTTCAACGGCCATCTTTTTGATGCCGGCGGCGCCGGGGAGGAAGCCCCGTTCTCCTTTACATGGGGCCAGGAAGGCCAGATGCTGCCCGGCGTGATTACCGCCCTCTCCCGCATGAAGGCAGGAGGGAAAGCGAAAATAATCCTACCTTCGCCGCTGGCTTTCGGCACAGACGGCTCGACAGCAGGCGTTATACCACCACATACCCCTGTCGTTTACGAACTCGAGCTTGTGTCCGTAGAATAAAACCGAATAACATCCAGATGAAAAATTTCCTGATCACAGTCGCAATCGCCGGGGCCGCGCTCCTGGCTTCCTGCGAAAGCAACAACGCTTTCCCCGGTTACGATGAAGCCGGCAACGGAAGCTATTTCAAGCTGCACAGCAAAGGCACCGGGACCACGACCGTGGATACCGGCGGGGCCATCTTCGTCAAGATCAAATTCAAGACCGACAAAGATTCCGTCTTCCTCGACATCAACCAGCAGACACAATCGCCTTCTTACCCGATGCGCGTGGACAATCCCGCATTCCCGGGCGACTTCCTCGACATGTTCATGCGCCTGCATGCCGGCGACAGCGCTTCGTTCTTCGTAAGCCTCGATTCGCTGAAGAAATATTATCCCGACGAGTTCAACTTCGGCGAGCGTTTCGGATCGCAGCTCGACACGATGTCGTATCTCGGCTTCTCCGTGAAGGTCGACAGCATTTACCCGCGCACCAAGGTGGAAGAACTTCGCAAGAAGATCGAAGCCGAGCAGAAGCAGCAGCAGGAAATGATCAACGCCATGGCCGCGCAGGAGCCCGCACAGATCGAAAAATACGTCGCCGACAACAAGATCACCGTCAAGCCGACCGCTTCGGGTTTGTACTACATTGAAAAAGCAAAAGGCAAAGGCGAGAACGTAAAGCCCGGCCAGCTGGTTTCCGTAAACTACACCGGCAAGTTCCTCGACGGTGAAGTGTTCGACTCCTCCGAGCGCGCAGGCAAGCCCTTCGAATTCGTAGTCGGCCAGGGACAAGTGATCCCGGGCATGGACGAAGCGATGCAGCTGATGAAAAAAGGCGGCAAAGCGACCGTCATCATTCCTTCCAAACTTGCGTATGGCCAGGGCGGCGGCATGATGAAACCTTTCGCCACGCTCGTGTTCGAGCTCGAAGTGGTCGATGTGAAAGAAGCTCCCCCGATGCAGCCGATGCAGGGCCCTCCCGGCGGCGTGCAGATCCGGTAATGGAACTATGAAGCGAAAGTTTATATTGAAAATGCTGGCGGCAACGGTTCTCGTTGGGTCAGCATTTTCGTTTTATGCAGGTAAGAAAAAGAAGAAGCCGTTCCCCGGCTATAAGAAAGAAACGAGCGGGAGCTATTTCCTGCGGCATGTGAAAGGGCCCGGCACGACTGTCGCAGACACTGGCGGAGTGGTATTCGTTAAGATCAAATTCAAAACGGAACACGATTCAGTTTTTTTCGACATCAACGCGCTGACCATGTCGCCTTCCTACCCGATGCTGGTTGAAGCGCCTCGTTTTCCAGGAGATTTTCTCGATTTTTTTGGACGCCTGCATGCAGGAGACAGTGCCTCGTTTTTTATACAATACGATTCGCTGAAGAAATATTATCCCGGGGAGTTTGCCTTTGAAGAACTCGTACCCGGGATAGAAACGATGAAGTACCTCGGCTTTTCTGTAAAAGTGGATAGTATTTATTCGCGGGTTGAAGTGATGGATATTAAAAAGCATGCCGAGGAAGAACGAAAAAAACACGAGGCGATGAAAGATTCGCTGAAAGCGTTAGAACCGGCTGCAATCGGGAAATATATTGCCGAAAACGGGATAAAGGAGAAGCCTGATTCTTCAGGGCTTTACCTGGTAGAGATCCGGGAAGGCGAGGGGCCGGCGCTTCGCGCGGGCCAGGTCGTTTCGGTTACATACACCGGCAGGTTCCTCGACGGCGAAATATTTGACAGCAACGTCGACGGTGAACCGTTTGAGTTTATGATCGACGGTGGACAGGTCATTCCCGGCTTTAACGAAGGCATCCGCCAGATGAAAAAAGGCGGAAAGGCCACGCTCATCATCCCGTCGTGGCTGGCATACGCAGGCGGAGGAGGCATGATGCGGCCCTACGCCACGCTCGTGTTCGACATTGAAATTGTCGACGTTAAAGATTGAACGCTCTTTTTGCATTATCGATCGATCTATTACCTTTAGTCGCTTATGAAACGTCACATCCTCTACTTCCTGCTCGTTGCTGTTGTTGCAGCAGCGCCTGCGTGTTTCCTTGCAAAAGGCAAAGGAGAAAAACCTGCTGACGGGGTCGCCCGCAAATACAAATCGAAGCCGGTGAAAAATCCGGTGGCGGTAAAAATGAGCGCCGGTCTCGAATACACGATCACCTCGAAAGGCAACGGCCCGATGGCACGCGCCGGCGATACGCTGGTGGTGCTGTACACCGGAAAGCTGACGAACGATACCGTATTCGACGCGTCGTCGAAGCATGGCAACATTCCGCTGAAATTCCCGCTCTACCGCCAGGCCGTGATCCCGGGATGGGATTCCGTCATGTCGAAGCTCCACGCCGGCGATAAGGCCACGATGCGCATCCCGCCGGAATACGGTTACGGAAAAAGGCAGCGCGGATCGATTCCCGCCAACAGCACGCTCATTTTTGACGTGGAAGTGATCGACGTGATCTCGCGGCCCGAACCCTGGGACGCAAAAGGCAAAGACACCATCACCACACCGAGCGGGTTGAAGCTGGTGATGTTCGAATCGCACCCGGAAAATCCCATGCCGAAGAACGGCCAGAAGGTGAGCGTCAGCTACAGCGGCTTCCTGGTCGACGGAACGCTGTTCGACTCATCGGTGAAACGCGGGCCCTACACGTTTCCGCTCGGCGCCGGGCAGGTCATCAAAGGCTGGGACGAGGGCATCGCGCTCCTGCACAAAGGCGAGAAGGCGAAGCTCATCATTCCCTACACCCTTGGCTACGGCGAGATGGGCCGCCCGCCGATCATTCCCGCAAAATCCACGCTCGTCTTCGACGTCGAGCTCGTCGACATCAAATAAATCACGAACCGGTCCACTGCAATGGGCCGGTTTTGTTTTTGTGAAACGTGATGAAGCAGGAACTTTATTTCGTTGCTGTCGTGCCCGGCGAACCCGTGGAAAGCGAGGTGCATCGTTTCAAAGCCGACCTGAACGCGCGCTACGGCACCAAAGCCGCAATGAAAGCTGCGGTGCACATCACCCTGTTCGCCCCTTTTCGTTTCGACCCGAACAATGAGCAGCTTCTTTTTTCCGCGCTCGACAATTCCGTCAACGAAGTTTCCGCATTTCCCGTTGAGCTGAAAAATTTCGATTGTTTTGCGCCGCGCGTGATCTACGTGGGTGTGGAGGAGAACTTTTCACTCAACCGTTTGCAACGTAAAGTGAAAAATGAATTCCTCCGTGTTCCCGGAATGCTTGCGCGTCCCGAGTTTACCGAATTTCACCCCCACATGACCATCGGCAACCGCGACTGGCCGGAAGGCGCTTTCGAAAAGGCGTGGGCGGAATACAAGGAGAAAAAATTTTCTGCAATGTTCACTGCCGGTAAGATCTCCTTATTACGTCTCGACGATGGAAAGTGGAATGTCGTCCGGGAGGCGAAGTTTGTTGTTTGTGGTTAGTCGTTTGTCGTTAAAAAAAGTTTGTCGTTTGTGATTAAATATATTTCTGCTTGCCCGGGCGCAGTCGAGGGCCAATTTTTCTGTCCCGACAAAATTGGCCC
>CBIHOC010000047.1:0-37591 GCA_966211705.1 uncultured Chryseobacterium sp. | reverse complement strand
TAGGTGTTAGGTGTTAGGTGTTTGAATACTTCCTAAGACCTAAGTCCTAAGTCCTAAGACCTAATTACCAATTACCCATTTACTCAATTACTTTTTTCTCCATAAAAAAACACCCATGAACCGGAGTCCACGGGTGTTCGATGGGGAGCATGACCCGTTTACTCGGCAGAGGCCGGCTCGACGGATACGTACGAACGGTTGTCGCGTTTTTTCTGGAATTTCACGACGCCGTCGGAAAGAGCGAAGAGCGTGTGATCTTTGCCCATGCCGACGTTAGAACCTGCGAAGTGGCGGGTTCCGCGCTGGCGGACGATGATATTCCCTGCAACGGCGAACTGGCCTCCGTAGATCTTGATGCCGAGTCGTTTGCTTTCCGATTCGCGGCCGTTCTTTACTTTACCTTCACCTTTTTTGTGTGCCATGGTGGTTCTGGGTTCTTAGTTCTTGGTTCTGAGAGTCTTTGTCAGCCCGGGTAGTCTGTCATGCTGAGCGAAGTCGAAGCATGGCGGGACGTATCGAAGGCTATTCTTCCGACTTCTTTTTGGTTGACTTTTTGGCGGCGGGCTTTTTCTCGCCTTCTGCTTTGGGCGCCTTTGCTTTCGTGGTTTTGGCTTTGGCCGCTTTTTTCGGCTTCTCCTCCACTACTTCCACTTCGGCTTCCTCTTCCGTGTCGACCGGCTTGAGGATGCGTTTGGTGGGCTTCAGGCGTGAGCGCTCTTTCAGCTCGAGGATGGAAGCGACTTCGAGCTTTGCAGCTGCTGCGTCGAGCTTCTCACCTTTGCCGAGAACACCCTGGATCAAAAGCTCCGTCAGCTGCTGGCGGTGGCCATTCATCTTCTGGTAGCCTTTGCGGCGCTTCTTTTTAAATACGATCACTTTGTCGCCTTTCAGGTGCGAAAGCACTTTTGCGGCGACGCGTGCCCCGTCGATAACGGGTGACCCGACGGTGATCTTTCCGTCGTTGTCGATGAGCAGGACTTTACCGAGTTCGATAGAGTCGCCCTCTTTAGCCTCGAGGCGGTTCACAAAAACACGTTGTTTTTGCGACACTTTGTACTGGAGCCCGGCTATTTCTACGATAGCGTACATGGTTGGTTTTGTTAGTTTTTCCTTTGAAAAGGGATGCGAAGATAGGGAAAAATAATGTGCCGATGTGCTGATTTGCCGATATGCCGATGGTGTTTTTCTGAAAATTCTGAGGCGAAGTGCAGATTAAAATATTCAATTAATTGATAATCAATATCTTAAAAAAACAACTCAGACAAGCTCTGAATGCAGGAAATCCTCCCGGATCCATCTCTCCATCTTCCGGGTGGCCGCCAGGAACGTTAAAATATCCAGCAGGTAGATAAACAATAAAAAACCTATTATCAGCCCGAAAGAATTGTAATGCCCCAGGAAGAGATGATAAATGCTTCCAACCAGGGCAAACACGAGAAAAATCGACTGGAATAGTATAGCCGCACGGTGAAACCTGGTCCTGATGCGCAATACGATGATATTCTCGCTTGAATTTTCAGCCATTGCAACCAATGGCGTGCGCCACCCGCCTGTTACATCCCTCGATATCATCCAGCCTCCACCCGTATGCGGCGCCACAAGGTATCCCAACTTTTTATATGGAATGTGCTTCAGGGAACCGGGAGTAAATGGGAACGCCGTCACTCTTGCATCCAGTTCTTCTTTTGAAATGCCCCTGGGAATGCAAACTATTCGCCGGAAAATTAATGCAGAGAGGAAATTGCCCATTTGCTAGTGACACTACCTGCTTTTCTCTTTCCGGAAGTTATTGATCACCGCCCCGATCACGAACCCGGCGATGGAGCAGGCGGCGAAAAGGCCGGCGATTCCCCACAGGTCGTCGGAGTTGAGTGCGTGCGCGTCTCTCATGGCGGTGGCAATGAGGAAGGGCAGAACATTGGCGTCGATGACGGCGATGATGACAGGAACCGTGCGCCGCTGCGGGTGGAGGTTGAACGCCCAGGCCAGCGTGAGGAGCGGGATGATGGTGGACCAGAGCGCGATGGCGAAATCGCTGCTGAACCAGCGGGGGCCGTCGAGGTACGCGGCAAGCAGGGAAAGGCCGGCCATGAGCACGATGCCGCTGATGACATAGGACTTCGTGTTGTTGCCCACGGCGCCGGAGCGGGCGAAGGGATTGAACGGGGCGAGCGGGCGTTCGTACAGGATGACGCCGCAGTATTTGCAATGGGCGGCAGCGGCGGACATTTCGGCTGCATCGGTGGCGCCGCAGGAACGGCAGGAGACGGGGGTTGACATTTGCGGAGGGAAGATACGATTTCAACCCGGAATTTGTCGGTGATCCGTTTCACCGCGGAGGCGCAAAGCGCGCGGAGGTACGCGGAGAAATGGAATCCGATAAAAATCCCCGGAGAGAACGAATTCTCCCGGGGATTTTGCAGGGGTTATGCTGTTGTTACTGTTTGATGATGTTCTGTGTCTCCACGGAATTTCCGTTTACAACGCGAACCATGTAAATGCCCGCGGGCTGGCCGGTGATGTCGACATACGTTGTCGTTCCCGTCACCTGCGACTGGCTGAATACGAGCTTTCCTGTCATGTCGTAAACGAAGATGTCTTTCGCTTCTTCGGATACGGTGTTGATGACGAACGAACCGCTTGTGGGGTTGGGGCTGATGGTGATCGCGTTGTTTTCCTGCGCAGCTGCAGCTTCGGGTGACATGAGGCGGGCGGGGACAGGGCCGCAGGCAGCGGGAGTGCCTCCTCCCGACGCAAACACGTTGATCGTTCCGGTGCCTGCAAAAGAGAACGGTTCCGTTTCCGTGGCGCCGGACGTCAGCCAGGTCACGTAAAGGTCGAGCGGGGTTGTCGAGAGCGTCCTTACGTGAACCGGGATGGTCGTGGTCAGGTCCCAGATATTGTCGCTTTTGGCGCCTGCGGTTCCCTGCTGGCCAATGACGGCAGCCGCATTCAAGAGAACAAAGGCTTCCTGCGTGCTGCGGAAAGTGTTCTGCGTGATGCCGTGCGGGCTGAGGCAGCCATCTTCGAACACGAGGCTGCGCGCCGCATCCTGGATGATGTTGCATTTAACGATCATGCCGGGGCTGTTCTTCAGGTAAATGCCATACGTAAGGATGTTTCCCCCGAAAGCGCCGCCGGTCGCCGCGTTATGCTTTACGCGGTTCTGCTGGATCGTCACGTTCTGGCAGTTGATCGCTTTAATGCCATTCGTGTTGCCGCCTGCCTGGTAACGCACCATGCAACTGTTGCTGAGCACGCTGAGCGGCTTTTTCACGTTCGACAGGTTGATGCAGTTGGCGCTTTCAACGATCGTGTTGAACGTGATCTGGGATGACGTGGGAACAACAGTGGTGCCCGGCGCATAATCCGTTACCTGGATCGCGTTGGTGCAAAAACCGCTTGCGTTGGCGCTGATGGAATTGTAATCCACCCACAGCGCGTTTGCATTGATCGCGTTCGCATTATTCCGGTTGACCCAGATCCCTGTGATGCAATTCGTGATCGTGTTCTCCGAAACCCTCACCATGTTGCCCGACATCGGCGTGATCTTGATGCCCCTGTTGCCGAATGCGCCGAACATCGACGACGACGTGGTGGAATTGGTGATCGTATTGCCGCGTACGCTGTTGAGCTGGTAGTTGACCGACTCGACGGAAGCATAAATATCCGTGAACGTGTTGGGCTGGAAAGCTGCCGCACCGCCCACTATGAGCGTGTAGTTCGCAGTCGTGCTGCCCGTGGCGTATACGCCCATGCCGAGCAGCGGTGTGCAAGACAAGCAAGTCGGTGCATTCGTGATGGTCCTGAACTGGTTATTGCGGACTTTAGCATTGGTGCGCGTCAGGTGAACGCCGGTGCTGGCCAGGTTGTCGAAGCCGTTGAAAAAATAAGCGTACAGGTCGGAACCTACGTCGAGTGCGTTGACGTCCGTGGCGAGTACCCCGTAAATGGATTTATAGCTGTGGAACGGGGTTTTCATATTGATCGAGCTATAAGCGCCGGCCACGATGTTCGTCCATACGGTCGATGCGTCCGGGTTCAAGGTGGTGTTGCAGTTGAAGGAAATGTCCCGGCTGGTCACCACGCATCCCAGCATGGATAGCGGCGAGGTTGCGCTCGTATTCGCCGTTACTTCCACCGCAGTGTAATTCCGGTTAAAGACGCAGAACTCAACCTGCGCCGTCGCTCCCTGGTCGATCTTAACGGCCCTGATCGCGTCTTCGATGATGGAAGCGTTCTTGATCTGGGCAGACGAGCCGCTCACCAGCGTGATCCCGTTCCACATGCCGTCGCAGGAGAAAATGTGGGTGCGGTCGGTAATGTAGAGTATCGACCCGCTGGTCGTCTGGATGCTCGAGCCCGGCAGCATCACGATGTTGCAGCCGCTGAAATTGAAGCCGCCGCCGTCGATCGTGAGCGTTCCGTTCACCCGGATGTTTTTATGCGTCAAGCCGGTCAATGAAGGGAATGCGACGGAAGTCGACGTGCTCGACGTGAGGTCGTAATCGTACGTCAGCGTGCACAGGCATTGAGGGTTCACGGTAACCGTTACCGTCGTGGTTGCTGAGCAGCCTGCGGAATTCGTCACGACGAGCGTGTAGGTTGTTGTTACCGTAGGCGTTGCAACAGGGTTGGCAACCGTCGTACTGCTCAGCCCGGCTGCGGGACTCCAGCTGTAGGTGAAACCTGATCCGCCGGTTACCGAAGTGGAAATAAAGCTCGTGGTGGTGGCCGGTGGCGTAAGCGTGGAAGGCGATGCCGTTGCTGAAATGACGGGCACAGGATTGACCGTGACCGTAGCGGTTGCTGTTGCAAGAGGAAGGCAGCCGGTCGGATCGGTGGTTACCGTGTAGGTTGTGGTGGCCGGCGGGCAAACCGTGATTGAAGTCGTCGTCGCGCCGGTGCTCCAGGTGTAGGGGCCGGTGCCGCCGCTGGCCGTTAAAACTGTGCAGCCGCCCTGGCAGATAGACGCCGAATTCACGACCGTGCCGCAATAGCCGAAGAAAATGTCGTCGATACCGCCGTCTCTTACACCGCCGCCTGTCTGCTGGCGCAGCACGAGCTGTATTACACCGGCGGTAGCCCCGGAATTCCATACAAAAACACTCTGCACCCATACCGGGCCCGCGACGACCGCTGTGGTCCCGACCACAACACCGTTGACCATGCAGTCTATGTTGAATGTCCCGCCCGGGATGGCTCCGGCCGTCCAATACGAAAACGTATAGTTCGTGTTCGGGCAGACCGTGACGTTTTGCCTCCACAGGTCGACACCGGCAGTAGGATGACCGTCAAAAATCAAAAATGAACCGGCGCCCGAGGTGTTGTCAGGCGTATTGATCCAGCTGCCGCATTTGAGGTTTAAATTAGTGTTTACCGTATACGTCCCGCCCGGACCGGAAGTGCAGGCAGCATTGAGCGCAAGACCTGTGTTAATGGGTGCCCCGGGGGTTTCAAAATCCGGGTTTGCAACCAGGTTGACCGGGCTGCCGCATCCCGCCGGCTGCGCTCTGAGCGCGGTGCCGATGGCGAGGGCTGAGAAAAGAAGTAGAAGCGTTTTTTTCATAATGCTGGGTTTAGTTGTTATACCCGGCAAAAAAACGTCTTCCCGGAAGGGAACTCAATCCCAAAGCCATGCCCGGCATCAAAACGCCAATAAACGGCGGAATAGGGAAATATCCGGCGGCTTACAAATGCACCAGCGCCAACCGGCCCAGCAGCTCGTTCTTCTTCCGCCGCGAAACTTCAACCGTTTCACCGTCCGACATCACGACATATCCGCCGTCGCCCTTCACGTATCTTCTCACGTGGATGAGGTTGATCAGCGAAGAGTTGTGCACGCGGAAAAAATTCAGGTCGCAAAGCAGCTCGTCGAAATCTTTGAGGATGCGTGACACGACGAGTTTCTGTCCTCCCGCAAGCGTGATGTGCGTGTAGCTTTCGTCGGCCGTGCATTTCACGATGTCCTCGACGTTCACCATCTGCAGCCCGTCGAACGTGGGCACCGCAATTTTCGCCGTTTTGCTTTTGATCTTGAGCGCCGCAAGCAGGAGCTCGTAGTTCGCAGGCGCGCTTTTCCCGCGCAGCTTCCTGCCCGCCTTTTTCACCGCCGCTTTCAGCTCGTCCACCTCCACCGGCTTGAGCAAATAATCCATCGCGCTGAACCGGATGGCTTTGATCGCGTAGTGATCGTATGCTGTTGTGAAGATTACGTCAAAACCCGGCTCCGGGATCATTTCCAGCAGGCGAAACCCGTTGTCGAACGGCATTTCGATATCGAGGAAAACCAGTTCGGGCGAATGCATTTTGATCGCCTCCATCGCTTCTTCCACCGATCCGCAAAGCTGCATCACTTCCACCGCCGGGCAATGACGCTCCACGAGGTTCTTCAGCGTCACGCGGCTTTTTTCTTCGTCGTCGACTATAATTGCTTTCATCAGTTTGTTCCTTTTCAGTTGCACGGAATATCGATCTCCACGCGCGTCCCGCAGCCTTCGCCGGAAGGATCGTACAGGTCGGTCACGGTAACGCTCAGGCCGGTGTTGTTCACCTGGTTGATGATCTCCAGCCTTTCCTTTGTATTGGACATGCCCACCGAGCGATGCGCCGTTTCTTTTTCCTGCTTCAGTTCCAACGATTTTTTCCTGCCGATGCCGTTGTCTTCGATCGAGCATTTCAAAACGTTCCCTTTCATCTCCATCCCGATCTCAAGGCAGCCTTCACCGGTTTTGTGCATGATGCCGTGCCAGATCGCATTTTCCACGTAAGGCTGGATCAGCATCGAAGGGATCTGCGTGTGTTCCCTGTCCACGCCGGGATGCACGGTGATCGTATAGGAAAATCGTTTTGCGAAACGCAGCGCTTCCAGGTCGAGGTACAAGGTCAGCGCGTCGAGTTCTTTCTGTACGGGAATCGTGGTGAGCTTCGAATTGTCGAGCACGTAACGGATGAGGCGCGCGAACTTCGAAAGGTATTTCTGCGATGAATCGGGATCGTTGTTGGTGATGAAATACTGGACGGAATTGATCGCGTTGAACACGAAATGCGGGTTCATCTGCGCGCGCAGGGCCGTCAGCTCGATGGCGGCGATGCGGTTCTGCAGCGCGGCTTTTTTCCGGTCGCGCTCGCGGATCTTCCCGAGGCGCATTTTGAAGATCAGCAGCACGAGCAGGAGTCCCGCCGAGATCGCCAGCAACTTGAACCACCATGTCTGCCACCAGGGCGGGAGGATCGTGAACGCCATCGATGCCGCGTCGCGGCTCCAGTAGCCGTCGTTGTTCCTCGCGTAGACCACGAACCGGTAATCACCCGGCGGGATCGTCTGGTACTTGACCGACGTGTACGGCGTGTACACCCAGCCGGAATCGATGCCTTCCATTTTGTACTTGTACTCGATCGCGCCCGGATCTTTGAAGGACAAGCCGGTGAACTGGAAGTTGAAATAATTCCGGTCGTACCCGAAGCTGTGTGTTTCGCCGGAAACGGAATCGCCGTTGACGAGCGTGGCGGTGATGTAAACGGGAGGCGGGGTCGTATTGTTCAGCAGCTCCTTTGGGTCGAGCACCGTGATGCCGTTGTTGTGGACGACGCACAGCTTCTCCTGCAACCGGACGATGTTGTTCACTTCATCCGTCAGCAACCCGTTCCGCGAGGTGTATGTGCTTACTTCGTAACGGAACGGCTCCATCGAAGTGACGGTGATGCGGCTCAGCCCGTTGTTCGTGCCGACCCACGTCACGTTGCCTTCGGTGAGCAGCGAGCGGCACATGTTCCCGGCCAGCCCGTCCTTTTGGGTGATGGAGAAAAACTTCGTTCCTTTTTTTACGATCACGCCATTGCCGCGGCTCGCCATCCAGGTGCTGCCGCCGGGCGTTTCCTGCAGGTCCACGATGCGCGAGGCAAGCAGCGGGTTGTCTTTGCCCAGGTAAACAAGGCCGGTTGCGTCTTCGTACACCCACAGCCCGTTGATCGCGCAGACCCACAATTTGCCGGAACGGTCTTCGTAAATATTATCCGCGAATACATCCAGCGGAATTCTTTTAAGCTCCCGGAATGAATGCTGTTCATATTTCGCGATGTACCTGAACCGCAGCGACCAGGTGTTACCGTCGGCGGAAGAGATGATCTTTTTACTTCCTGCGCCGACCACGCCCGCACTTCGCCCGGAAACATCCAGCGAATAAGTGCCGTTGACGCTGGATGCGAAAATGCTCCCGTCCTGCCGGCAAAGCACCGAGGTGAGCCGGTTGGGATGCCCGGGCGGACCGGTTTGCGTTGCCGGAAAAAACGAATGCACTGAAGCGCCATTCATCACGCTGACCGTTCCGTCGAGATGCCCTGCTACCAGGGTGCCGCCGGTTGCGCTTACGCACGATATCTTGCTTTCGGAAAGCCCGTCTGCTGGCGTGTAGTACATGAAGCTGCGCTGCGGAATGTAAAATACGCCGTTGCCTTCGGTACAGAACCACAGCCCGTTCTCCCGGTCGCGGCAAATGCCCGTCACGATCTTCTGGTCGAGCTTCGGAATGCGGCTGCCTGCCCGGAACGATTGATCACGCCAGGCGATCACCCCGTCATAGGTGGCGGCGAGGATGCTGCCGTCCCCGTCTTCCAGCGTGCAGATGCCGATCGAGGTGAGCACGTTCTGCGAAAGCAAGCCCGCGGAATTGAAACGGGCGATTGCCGTATGTGCCGTCACCACAAAATCGCCGCCCGATAAACGCGTCACGGAAAAACGGATCCCGTTCTTCCCCCACGACGTGTCGAACAGCTGGATGCCGTATAGCTTTTTATCCAGCCTGTGGTAAACGTCCATCTTGTATCCCCCGGCCAGCCCGCCGCCGAAAATAAAATCCAAACGATCGAACTGGCAGAGGTAGCCTTTGACCGCAGAAGCCATTTCGATGCGCTTCACATCGCCCGTTTTCCAGCCGGGCAAAATTTTAAGCACGAAATTTTTATTCGTCCCCGCCCAGATCGTGTCGCCGTCGTCCACGTACAGCGAGGTCATCATTGCACCCGTCATCTGCATGGCTATCGCGGCGTTACAGGGCAACGAATGCATGCGGTCGCCGGAGAAATAACAAAGCTGTCCCGAGAAGGAACGGAACCACACGCGTCCTTTCCGGTCCTGCTGCACGCCGAAGATCGTGTTGTCGGGCATGCCGTTCTCCGTGCTGAAATTCCGGAACGTGTACCCGTCGAAGCGGCTCACGCCCATGTCGGTGGTGAACCAGATGTATCCCGACGCATCCTGCATCATGGCGTAAACTTCCGAGCTGGGCAGGCCGTCGGCAACGTTGTAATTGCGGAACTGGTGGAATTGCGCGCGGGAAACGGCCGGCAGCAGCACAAGAAAAAGCAACAGCCTGTTTAAAAAACGGCGCCCGGTCTGAAAAGGGAAAATAGTTGTTGCGGATAGCATATTGGGGCTATCCACGAAGATAAATTAAAAGTGGCTGGGGAAACCGGGAGATGGAGAGAGATTGGCGGTAGTGATTTTTAACCGCAAAGACGCGAAGAGCGCGGAGGTTCGCGGAGTGTATCCAATTGGATCGCGACTACGACAAGCCAAGTTCCTTTTTTAACCACTTGATCAGTTTTTTCCTCCCGAAATGCGATGATAAAAAATATAGCGAGGAGAAAACCAACAAAAAAGGAGTCAAAATAGCCAGCTCAGTGTAGTCGTGATTATACAAGCAGGCCAAGGCGATCAATAAAAAAAAGCCAAGAGAGCCATAGATGAACATGCTTTGCGGGGGAAACCCGATACGCAATTGAAAGTCGGCCAGGTCGATCGAGGCGGCATGAAAGTAATCGTCCTTATGACGCTGGTTCCTTCCTTCTATATTGAAAGAGAAAGGATCGTTTGTACGGATAATATTATAATCGTCAAGCGGCCGGTTGGCAATCGCAACCAGCATTGCGGCATACTTTTCCTTTTTTTCGGACAGCGGCAATTCGACGATTTGGGGCCGGAACGGGTTCCACGTCATGGTCAGCAGGTTAAATGCTGTGCGCGGGAGAATCTTCGAATCATTGAATCCTCTTCAAAATCGCCTGCTCCACTTCCTCCGTATCCCACTTCTGCTCGATCCCCGGGATCTCCGCCATCACCTCCTGCATGATCTGCTCGTTGCGCTGGCCCTGCTGCATCGCTGTGGAATAACGAATATCCGGGCGATATGTCACCATCGTGTATTGCGGCACCCATTTGTCGGGATGCTTTTCGCTGAACCAGGCTTCGATCTTTTTCTGCAGCAAAAATTTCGGGTCGGCGGTCTTGTCGCGCATCTCGATGAAATTTCCCAGCGCGAGATCGGCCACCGCGTCTCCGTCGGGTTTGCGGAGCTGCCCGTACTCGTGCAAAATGGCTGGCCAGTTCTCCTTGTGCTTCGTGATGAGCTCATCGAGCACCACGCAATCTTCGAAGCCGGCGTTCATGCCTTGCCCGTAGAACGGCACGATGGCATGCGCAGCGTCACCGATCAGCGCGAGGCGATTGTCGAAGGTCCAGGGGAAACATTTTACGGTGACGAGCGAGGACGTCGGGTTCGCGAAATAATCTTCCAGCAGCGATGGCATAAGCGGCACAGCGTCGGGGAAAACGCGTTCGAAAAATAGTTGAACGTCTTCCTTCGTTTTCAATTTCGAGAACGACTCTTCGCCTTCGAACGGGAAGAACAGCGTGCACGTAAAGCTCCCGTCAATGTTCGGCAGGGCGATCATCATGTAATTTTTCCGCGGCCAGATGTGAAGCGCATTCTTCTCCATCAGGAATTCCCCGTTGGGCCCGGCGGGAATGTGCAATTCCTTATAGCCGTGCTCGATGTAAAACTGGTTGTAATTGAAACGGTCGTGCGAGAGCATGGCGCTCAGGCGCGCGGCGGAAAATGCGCCGTCGGAACCGAAGATGAGATCGGACGCCACAGTCGAAGCGGCATGCGTTTCTTCGTTGAGGAAGGAAGTCGTGCCTTGTTTCGTGTCGACAGCCGTGCAGCGCTCGCTGAAGTTGAGCTTCACGTTCGGCTGCGCTTCTGCAAGGTCCATCAGCTTCATGTTGATGCCGCCGCGGGAGACGGAATTGATCGCCTGCCCTTTTTTGCCGTAAGGCTGGAACGCCGTCGAACCGTCGAGGTTGTGAATGAAACGCCCGTACATCGGGATGGCGATCTTGCGGATCTCGTCGCCGATGCCGATCCCGTCAAGCCCGCGAAAGCCGCGGTCGCTCAGCGCGAGGTTGATGGATTTCCCCGCGCTCATGCGATTTTTCCGCATGTCGGGACGACGCTCGTAAACGTCTACTTTGTAGCCGCGCTTGGCGAGGTAAATGGAAAGCAGCGAGCCCACAAGGCCTGCGCCGACGACGGTGATGGATTTTGTCATTTATTTTAGACTTTGGGCTTCACTGATCATATTGATCAAAGCTTGAATTCGTGGAGATTTCTTCTGTTTTAAATCGTTAATCAGGGCTTTATACCCTGGAGATTTTTCCAAAGAACGATTCTTCAGCAATTTTCTAAACTGACGAATGTCAGCCGGCAGTTTGTATTTTTTGAGATCAAGCTGAGCTGCCGTACTAGCTGAAAACAGCCAATGATCGATTGCCGGTTTTATTATTACGCAATAATGCTTCGAGTTCTTAATATGTCCAAGACTTACCGAATGTCGAGTTTCTTTTATAATAGTCAGAGTTTTAAAATAGCTTCCTTTCTTTTTGTCATCATCAATCAGGCAAATAGCCTTTTTCCCTTTAAGACGTTTTGGATCTGTCATTAAACGAATAAACTCATTGATCCCATTATGTATTTCAGGAGTTTGATAGCCCAACGTTTTCAACAGCTGAGTATCGGCGTAACATTCTGCTAAAATCATGATCCTGCTTAAACTTTAAAAAAGATGTCTGAACCATAATTCAGCATCTCACTAATTACCTCGTCTGAAAGTAATTCGACTTTAGTTTCATACCTGTCATAATAAGTTCGATAGACATTAAGCTCCTCAGGCTTCACATTTTCAAGAATTATATTGAGAATAAACGGACTTTGAGTTGTGATGAAAAACTGGTTTTCGTTTTCGTCAGCTATAATATCTTCTGAAAGCTGACGAATATACGCCGGGAAACTATGAGCTTCTGGTTCTTCAAAAAGCAAAACAGAGTCTTTATTCGATTGTATCGCGGCTAAATGAAATATATAACGTTGCAAGGTATCCGCAATGCCTGAGTAAGGATAACTTGTAACTATATTTTTGATTTTCTTTTGAATTTCAAAAACGGGCGATTTGGATTTCATAACAAAATCCAATTTGTACTCGCTGAATATCGCGGCAATTTCCTTCTGAAGCTTTTTGCTATGCTTTACTACTGTATATAAATTATTCCCGTTTGGCGGCAGTAAGAAAAAATGATACCTGTTGGGAAATGATGTTTGCTTAATAAATTCAAATTTTTTAACTGGGTTATTCACGACAAGAGGAATATCTCGGGTGTCGATTCGACCATCTTGATAAATTAGTTGATATGAGTTTGTAACTGTTGAATCAATTTGATTGTTCAACAGCATCGTTTCATACTCTCCCACTTGATCTCTTATTGATTGCGAATTCCCTTCTAAATCAACAAAAGATCTTACATCGCTACTATCCGCTATTATATAATGGTAATATCCTGGATTGTATTGTTGTTTTATTGCGGCATAAGCTACATTAGATATAACTTCAATAACAGCCCCTGTATGTCCATCATAAAATAAATCCTCAAATTCTTCATATCTAATGATGTCCGACAAATACTTTTCTGTTTGAGAATTATGATGATGGATTTTATTAGAATAATATCCGCTTAGTAATGATATTCCTTCCAGAATATTCGACTTCCCCACATTCGGCCGTCCAATAAACAAGTTAATCCGCTTCGGTTCAATCTTCATATGCTTGATCGACTTGAAATTTTTGATCTCAAGCGTATGAATATGATTGCTGTTGCCTTTCTTCGAAACCGTTTTTTTTACCGTTTTCTTCGCGGGCTTCTTCACCTGTTTTTTTGCCATAGCAGTCGAAAGTTAGAAAACTATTTCATCGCATCCCTCAACCTCTCCCCGAACTTCCACACGTCCTCGAACGAATTGTACAACGGCACCGGCGCCATGCGGATCACGTTCGGCTCGCGCCAGTCGGGCATTACGCCGTTTTCCATGAGCGTATCGAACAGCTTGCGGCCGTAGCCGTGCGCCACCACGCTCACCTGGCAGCCCCGCGCCTTCCAATCGCGCGGCGTGATGATCTCGAGGCAATTGTTGTTCGCAGCTGAGATTTCGTCGATGATGAACTCGAGGTAGCCGCTCAGCTTTTTGCTTTTCTCCGTGAGCGCATCCATTCCCGCTTCGTCGAAAATGTCGAGCGCGGCGCGGTGGGCGGCCATGGAAAACACCGGCGCGTTGCTGAGCTGCCAGCCCTCCGCTCCCGGGATCGGGCGAAAACCTTTTTCCATTTTGAAACGCGAAGCTTTGTCGTGTCCCCACCAGCCGGCGAAACGGACAAGGTTGCTGTTCGCATGCTTCTCGTGCACGAACGCGCCCGCCACGCTTCCCGGGCCGCTGTTGAGGTATTTATACGAACACCAGCACGCGAAGTCGACGTTCCAGTCGTGCAGCTGCAGCTTCACGTTGCCGGCGGCATGCGCGAGATCGAAACCGGCATACGCGCCTGCCTTGTGAGCAGCAGCGGTGATCGTTGACATATCAAACACCTGCCCCGTGAAATAATTGACGCCGCCGAAGAACACGAGCGCCAACTGGTCCTTATGCGTTTCGATCGCCGCGAGAATATCTTCCGTGCGGATGGTGTGCTCGCCCTCACGCGGACCGACTTCCACGATCGCGTCATCGGGATCGTAGCCGTGAAATTTCACCTGCGATTCCACCGCGTACTGGTCCGACGGAAACGCTTTTTGTTCCATGATGATCTTGTACCGCAGGCCCCGCGGGCGATAGAACGACACCATGAGCAGGTGAACGTTCACGGTGAGCTGGTTCATCACCACCACCTCGACCGGTTTCGCACCGGCGAGCCGCGCGGTTTTTTCGGTGAGGAATTCATGGTACGGCATCCACGGATGTTTTGCGTGGAAATGGCCTTCGACCCCGTGCGCGGCCCAGTCGTCGAGCTCGCCGAGAATATATTCCCGCGTGGTTTTCGGCTGCAGGCCGAGGGAATTGCCGGTGAAATACACCACGTCATCCCCGCCGAACTGCGGGAAATAAAAACGTTCACGAAAATGTTTCAGCGGGTCGGCGGCGTCCTGCTGCCGGGCGAAAGCAAGGGAGTTCTCGTACTGCATAAGCGCGTCAAAGATAAGCCGCGGATTACACGAATCACACGGATTGACCGGCTTTCTTGTAGCGGAATATACCCAACAGTGTAGATGTTATTCCTGAGCTCCGGCAAGGGTTTGCACACTTTCCCGGCACGCCGGAAACCGCTGAAACCCCTGCGAATAAAGGGATAGGCAAAAAACTGACTTTTAACGGACTGCTTCTTGACGGAATGGATCATTGAATATGAGAATTATGCATTTGCTAAACCATTCGTACTCTAAAAATTTTATCGATGAAAAAAGTAGTCATGATTTCAGCCGGCCTTTTGTTCGCCTGCGTTGTTGCAAAGGCGCAGACGGACCAGATACCGTGGAGCATCGGTCTCCATGGCGGTCTCACGCAATACAGCGGGGACAAAGGCAGTAATTTTTATTCGCTCGACCAGGCCGCATACGGCTTTGGACAGTTGTCGTTTTCCCGGTACCTGAACCGGCATTTCGACGCTACTTTATGGTTCACCCGCGGTGAGATCGGGAATATGGCGGCGGTCACCAGCACGAGCTCGCTCAAGGAAATGTCCACGCGGCATTTCCGCGCGAGCATGAACACGGGCAGTCTTGCCCTGCGCTTCAACGTCGTCGGACCGCAGGCGCCTGTCCGCCCGTACATCTTTGCCGGTGTAGGCGGAACGTTCATTGAAAAGAAATACACGTTCCCGAACAACCGGGTGGATGCATCGTTTCCCTTCGGCGCCGGCATAACGTTCAAACTGGGCGATTACATGGGACTGCAGATCCAGGAAACGTTCATGTACAGCGCTTCCGACGCGATCGACCGCCAGCAGGGCGCTTATAACGACATGTTCCTCTTCCACACCGCAGGTCTCTTTTTCAACGTCGGTGTCAAACCGGATACGGACAAAGACGGCGTGACCGACAAAAAGGACAACTGCGGCGACACGCCTTCCGGCGTAGCTGTCGATGTGAACGGTTGCCCGGTCGATACCGATAAAGACGGCGTGGCCGATTACGTCGACAACTGCCCGGACATGTCGGGCACCACCGCGCTCAACGGCTGCCCGGACAAAGACGGTGACGGCCTTGCCGACAAAGACGACCGTTGTCCCGACGTGCAGGGCCCGTTCGACCTGAAAGGCTGCCCCGACACAGATAAGGACGGCGTCATCGACATTGCCGACGCTTGCCCGGGAACCGCTGCAGGCTACAAAGTGGACGTGAACGGCTGCGCGCTCGATAACGACGCCGACAAGATCGTGAACGAAGAAGACCGCTGTCCCGATGCAGCCGGCCCGATGGCCCTCAAAGGCTGCCCCGACAGCGATAACGATGGTCTCTCCGACGCCGACGACCGTTGCCCGAAAGTGGCAGGCATCGCGGCCAACAAAGGCTGCCCGGAAATTCCGAAAACGGAGATCCAGCGCATCACGGTGATCGCCAGCAAAATTTTCTTCGAAACCGGGAAAGCCAAGCTGAAAGTCGAATCTCAAGCCCAGCTTGATGAGCTCGTGACGATCCTCAACAAATACCCGGAAGCAAACCTGGTGATCGAAGGTCACACGGATAACGTGGGTGAAGATGCATTCAACCTGGACCTTTCCCAGAAACGCGCAGACGCGGTGAAAGCGTACCTCGTGTCGAAAGGTATTTCACCGGCCCGCCTCACCTCGATCGGCTATGGCGAAAGCAAACCGGTTGCCGACAACTCGAAATCTTCGGGACGTGCTAAAAACCGCAGGGTGGAATTGAAAACCGCCTATTAACGAAACGATAGAACGTTCCATTCATGTAGCGTCACGAAGCATCGTGACGCTACATTTTTTATTCCCCCTTCGTGGTCGTAATTTTGTGTTTTACACAAAAGCGTCACGAGGCCTCGCGACGCTACAATTTTTCTTTTTATGAATACGTCCCGTTCGCAGCAACTTTTCGAAAAGGCAAAAACTTATTTTCCCGGCGGTGTCAATTCGCCCGTACGGGCGTTTCGTTCGGTGGGCGGCACGCCGCTGTTCATCGCGAAAGGAAAAGGCGCGCGGGTGTGGGATGCGGACGGGAATGAATTCATCGACTACTGCTGCTCGTGGGGGCCGCTCATTCTCGGGCATGCGGATGCGCGCGTGGTGGACGCGGTGAAAACGGCGGTGGAAAACGGCAGCTCGTTCGGGGCGCCGACGGAGCTGGAAAACCAGCTCGCGGAATTGATCCTTTCCAATAACCCGTTCATCCAGAAGATCCGTTTCGTGAGCTCGGGGACGGAAGCGGTGATGAGCGCCATCCGTCTCGCGCGCGGTTTTACGCACCGCAACAAGATCCTGAAGTTCGAAGGCTGCTACCACGGCCACACCGATTCGCTGCTGGTGAAAGCCGGTTCGGGGCTCGTCACGTTCGGCAACACGTCGTCGGCGGGCGTGCCGGAAGCGTTCGTGAACGAAACCGTGGTGGTGCCGCTCAACAATAAGCAGGCGGTGGAAGATGCGTTCGCGCGTTTCGGCAACGACATCGCGTGCGTGATCATCGAGCCGGTGCCGGCCAACAATGGGCTGCTGCTGCAGGGAAAAGAATTTTTACAATTCCTCCGCGACATCACGAAGAAACACGGCGCGCTGCTGCTGTTCGACGAGGTCATTTCCGGCTTCCGCATCGGCTTCACCGGCGCGGCGGGACATTACGGCATTTCACCCGACATCATTACGTACGGCAAGATCATCGGCGGCGGTTTGCCCGTGGGCGCATACGGCGCGTCGCACGAGATCATGGCGAAGATCTCGCCCGAGGGGGAAGTGTACCAGGCCGGGACCTTGTCGGGGAACCCCGTGGCGATGGCGGCGGGACTGGCCCAGCTCGGCGCCTGTCTCGAAAACGGTTTTTACGCGTCGCTGGAGAAAAAATGCAACCGCCTTGTCGACGGCATTCGCCTGCACATCCTTCAAAAAAATTACGCGGTAAAATTATTTTCCATCGGCTCCGTTTTCTGGATCGCCTTCACGACAAAAGAGAACATCGCATCGGCCGAAGCGATCGACGGCGACAGCATGCAGCATTTCCGCAAACTTTATCATTTCCTCCTGGAGAAAGGGATCTATCTCGGCCCGTCGGGTTACGAAGTGGGGTTCGTTTCAGCCGCGCACACGGACGAAGACATTGACAGGACGATCGCAGCGTTCAGCGAAGGGCTGGATGCAACATTCCATTCGCATTAAACCAATTCCGCCATCACCCACACCATTCCCCACAGCACGATCAGCATGCCGTCGAGCACGAGCGAATAATAATATTCGTGCAGCGAAGGTTTGCTCCGGGCGATCAACGCGCAGGTGACAATGCTCCACGTGGCGTAAGCGGCCACGTGCATCAACGTCCCGGTGTGAAATTGAAAATACATCACGGTCACTCCCGCCACCGACAACATCATGCACGCCAGCGAAAGGACGATCGAATTCCTCACGCCGATCGTGGCGGGGATCGTTTTCAGGCGCTGCCCGTCGTAATGCAGGTCGCGGATGTCGAACGGAACCGTGAGCGCGAAAAACATCAGCAGGATCGAGATCGTCCAGGTGATCACGGAAGGCGTGAGCCAGCCGTTCGTGGTGAAGTCGGCGGCAGCGGCGGGAAGCAGGGCGACGATAACGGCCCAGACCAATGCGACGATGAAAATTTTTATTCCCGGAATTTCCCGGAGCCGCTTCCACCGGGGTTTTGCGGGAATGACGGGGAACGCGTAGGCAAGGGAAAGCGCGGCCGGTAGCAGCGCGATGAGCTGCGAGCGCGGGTACAGCAGGAAAAAGCTCCACCCCGCGGCGATGGCGGCGATGACGACGGTAACGGAAAGCACCACGCGGTTCTCCGTGTTCCAGCGGTGGCGGATGAATTTCCGCTCGATGTTCTTTTCGAATGCGGAAGGAAGACGTTGCAGGTTGTAAAGAAAAAACGTGCCGCAGAAAACGAACACGAGCAATTCCGAACGCAGCGTGAACCCGAAAAACGATTGCGTGACCAGCACCATCGCAACACCGCACAGCGCCATGTGGATGTTGGCGAACAGGTAAAAATCAACGACCGCCTTCAGGCGCTGGACCAAAGCTCACAGGTTAGTTCATTAGCGACGACGTTGCAAAACCTGCCACCATGCCGATGCCGCCGAACATGAGCGAGCGGAACACGCGGCGTTTGCGGGCCTCTTTTTCGTAACCCAGCAGGTACGTGTCGTATTTCAGGTAATCGGGGCTGGAAACGGTGCCGGGACGGATCTTGACGCGGAAAAAAGTGGTGGCGCCTGCGTAGGCGAAAGGCGGCACGAACGTCAGGAAAAAATTCTGCGTGTACCCGCCCGCAAATCCCGCCACGAAAGCGCCCGCGGTGACCCACGGACAACGGAATGAGCGCAATGCGTCGCGTTCGCCCTGCAGGAAAAAGCGCACTTCCTGTGGCGTATAATAGTTGCCGAAAAGCGTGTCCTGCTGGTAGAATACTTCTTCTTTCCCGTTCCTGTATTTCACCGAAAACACCAGGTCGATGTCTACATAATCGGCTTTGTACTCGTTGTTTTTCGTCGGAATGAGGATTTTCAGTTCCTGGGCGGAAGTGTCTTTTACGACACCGGCAACAGTTCTTCCGCTCATGAGGTAAACCGTATCCAGCGGTTCCGGGGTTTGGCTGAAAAGCAAGGCGGGCAGGAAAAGAAAAAGAAACAGGGGCAGAAAACGCTTCATATTCTTCCAAAGATAAGAAAGTGTGTAAAGAGAATTCGCCTGTCCTTCGAAATAGTGCCAGCGGCCCCGGGTACCGGCGCGGGCAGCAGTCGAAGTAAAATGAGCGAATTTGTTTGTCCTGCTAAACAGCGGCAGCGGCAAAATTTTGATAACCCTGGAAGAAATTTGAACCCATTTCGAAAAGTGATTTCTCGGTTTTCCTGTTTTTATTTTGCTGAAAACCAATCAAATGAACAAATATTCAATACAGTACTATGCAATACAAGATAACTTGCTATACATTTGTTATTCATAAAATTTTGACCACATGAAAAAACAAACACTGATTCTCGCATTTGGGCTGTTGTTCAACCTCACATTCGCCCAGCAAAAAGACGACAAGCAGCTTGCTGCCGAATTTGACAAAATGCTGTCGGAGCAATTCAAAACAAATGAGCCGGGCGCAACAGCCCTGGTTTCCCGGAATGGCCAGGTGATCTATAAAAAAGCGTTCGGAATGGCCAACATGGAACTGAACGTCCCCATGCAGGCCGATCATGTGTTCAGGATCGGCTCTATCACCAAACAATTTACCGCCGTGGCGATCCTGCAATTGATGGAACAGGGAAAATTGAACCTGCAGGACGAGATCACCCGGTTTATCCCGGATTACCCGACACAAGGGTTTAAGATCACGATCGAGCATCTGCTGACGCATACATCGGGCATCCGGAGTTTTACAGCGATGGACGATTATATGGAACGGATGACATTGGATCTGAAACCCACTGAAATTATCGACCATTTCAAAAATGAACCGATGGAATTTGCCCCCGGAACGAAATGGAACTATAGCAATTCAAACTATTTTTTACTCGGTTACATCATCGAGATCATTACCGCCAAAACCTACGCGGAATACCTTGAAGAAAATTTTTTCAAACCGCTGGGCATGACCAATTCGTTCTACGGCAGCGATTCGGAGATCATTAAAAACAGGGCCGACGGTTATCGTGCAGATGCGCACGGCTTTATGAATGCCCGGCCGCTGAGCATGACGCAACCTTACGCAGCAGGCTCGATCCAATCAACCGTGGAGGATTTATTCAAATGGAACCAGGCCCTTCATGCAGGGAAATTGCTGAAAAAGGAAAATCTCGATAAGGCCTTTACAAAGTATAAATTGACCGATGGCACAGAAACCGCTTACGGTTATGGCTGGTTTTTGAAGAACATCCGCGAAAGCCCCACGGCCGAGCATGGCGGAGGCATCAACGGTTTCCGGACGATGGCCATTTACCTGCCCGCGGAAGATGTTTTTGTAACCGTTTTTTCGAATTGCGATTGTAATTCGCCCGGGGATATGGCGTCGAGACTGGCTGCGCTTGCCATCGGGAAACCTTACGAATACAAAGAAATTCCTGTAAAAAATGCCGTTTTAAAAGGATACGAGGGCGTTTATGAAAATGAAAAAGGCGAACAACGCATCATCACCGTGTCGGAAAACCAGTTGTATTCACAGCGGGGCAAAAACCCGAAATACATCCTCAAAGCGTACCAGGCAGATAAGTTCTTCTTTGAAGACGGAATGGTGACGATCGAATTTTCAAGAAACAAAAAAGGGAAAATTGAAAAACTTGTTACCAAAAGTCGCGACGGGAATGAAGCCTGGATCAAAACCAATAAACCCATCCCGGTCCAGGTCGAAGTAAAAGTGGATGAGAAGATATTGGAAACGTATGTCGGCGAATATGAAATGACACCCGATTTCATTTTTACGGTCACCCGGGAGCAGGGCAGGCTTTTCATACAAGCCACAGGCCAGGAAAAATTCGAGATCGGCGCCGAAACGGAGACCAAATTCTTTTCGAAGGTCAACGACGCAAAATTTGAATTTGTCAGGGACGCGTCGGGTAAAGTAACGACAGTGGTCCTGGACCAGGGCGGAATGCATGCCGAGGCGAAGAAGATAAAGTAGCGGGAAATTTTTCCTTCATATGAAAAGGCGGCGGTTGGCCCCGAGTACTCGGGGGCGGTTGGCAGTGGCGGTTGGCGGTTGGCGACCGGGAAATGTGTTTCTAATCATTATGCATGCCGAGGCGAAGAAGATAAAGTAGCGGGAAAATTTTCCTTTCATGGGAAAAGGTGGCGGTAGGCAGGCGGCGGTTGGTGGTTGGCTGCCGGGGAAATGTGATTCCAATCATCAAAAAGCAAAATACCACAGTGGCAAGCCAACCGCCACCGCCTACCGCCACCGCCTACCGCCGCTTGCCTACCGCCGCCGCCAACCGCCAACCGCCGCCGTCAACCGCCACCTGCCGCTCCCCACAAGGGCGAATTCTCCTTATCTTTGCATGCTGTTTTAATCACCCTTTTCTACTCCACACCACATCATGTCCACCGACAACTTCACCCGCCGCCACATCGGCCCCTCCGCGAACGACGTGAATGACATGCTCAGCTTCATCGGCGTTTCTTCCGTCGACGAGCTCATCGGCCAGGTCATTCCTTCCTCGATCCGCCTCAAAAAACCGCTCAACGTTCCCGACGGCCTTTCCGAATTCGATTACCTCCGTCACCTCGAAGCGGTCGGTGCAAAAAATAAAATTTACCGTTCCTGCATCGGGCTCGGTTACTACGGCACCATCGTTCCGCCGGTCATCCAGCGCAACATCCTCGAAAACCCGGGCTGGTACACGGCCTACACGCCTTACCAGGCCGAGATCGCGCAGGGCCGCCTCGAAGCGCTGCTGAATTTCCAGACCATGGTGCTCGACCTCACCGCCATGCCGCTCGCCAACGCTTCTCTCCTCGATGAAGCAACCGCAGCCGCAGAAGCGATGACCATGCTCTACAACAACCGCAGCCGCGACGCCGTCAAACGCAACGCCAATAAATTTTTCGTTTCCGACCGCTGCTTCCCGCAAACCATCGACCTGCTCCGCACACGTTCCGCCCCGCTCGACATCGAGCTCGTCATCGGCGACCACAAGACATTTACGTTCACCGGCGACCAGTTCGGCGCGCTCGTGCAATACCCCGACATCGACGGCGAGGTCAGCGATTACAAAGCCTTCACCGAAGCGGCCCATGCTGCCGGCGCAGGTGTCGCAGTTGCAACGGACCTCCTCGCGCTCGCACTTCTCACGCCCCCGGGCGAATGGGGCGCCGACGTGGTGTTCGGCAACTCCCAGCGTTTCGGCGTGCCCATGGGCTACGGCGGACCGCACGCGGCGTTCTTCGCTGCACGCGAGGATTTCAAACGCCTCATGCCCGGCCGCATCATCGGCGTGTCGATCGACAGCAACGGGAAGCACGCGCTGCGCATGGCGCTCCAGACCCGCGAGCAGCACATCAAGCGCGACAAAGCCACATCCAACATCTGCACCGCCCAGGCGCTCCTCGCCATCATGGCGGCCATGTACGCCGTTTACCACGGGCCCGGCGGCATCCGCGCCATCGCAGGAGAAGTCCACCGAAATACCGGCATTCTTGCCGCCGCGCTTGAGAAGGCCGGCATGAAACGCCTCAACCAGCGCTACTTCGACACCGTGTCGTTCGCGCTTCCCGCAGGCACGACCGTGGAAAACATCCGCGCGAAAGCAGAAGCCGCGCAGGTGAATTTCCGTTACGGTAACGGCACCGTTCACATCAGCCTCGATCAAACCATCCGCCCGGAAGATCTTTCCGATATTCTTTCTGTATTCGGCGCAACTGCGGGCAATGCAGCGCCTTCGCCCATCACCGGCGAGATCAAGCGGACCAGCGCCTATCTCACGCACCCGGTCTTCAATACGTACCATTCCGAAGCGGAAATGATGCGTTACCTCAAGCGCCTCGAGAACAAAGACCTTTCGCTGGTCCATTCCATGATCTCCCTCGGCTCCTGCACGATGAAGCTGAATGCAGCCGCCGAGCTCATGCCCATTACCTGGCCGCAGTTCGCCAACCTTCACCCGTTCGTTCCCGTCGACCAGGCGCAGGGATATGCTGAAGTGATCAGCAGTCTCGACAAAGCGCTCAGCGAAGTCACCGGTTTCGCGGCGATGTCGTTCCAGCCCAACTCCGGCGCGCAGGGCGAATACGCCGGCCTCATGGTCATCCGCGCCTATCACATGAGCCGCGGCGACGCGCACCGCAACGTGGCGCTCATTCCGTCGTCCGCGCATGGCACGAACCCCGCATCCGCCGCAATGGCCGGCATGGACATCGTGGTGGTGAAATGCGACGAAAAAGGAAATATCGACGTCGGCGACCTCCGCGCAAAAGCGGAACAGCATAAAGACAAGCTCTCCTGCCTCATGGTCACGTACCCGTCCACACACGGCGTGTACGAAGAGTCGATCATGGAAATTACCTCTATCATCCACGCCAACGGCGGACAGGTTTACATGGACGGCGCCAACATGAATGCGCAGGTCGGACTGACCAGCCCGGGCAACATCGGCGCCGACGTGTGCCACCTCAACTTGCATAAAACGTTCGCGATCCCGCATGGCGGCGGCGGACCCGGCGTAGGCCCCATCGGTGTGGCGAAGCACCTTGTTCCGTTCCTGCCTTCCCACCCGCTGGTGCAGACCGGCGGAGAAAAAGGCATTCACGCAGTATCGGCCGCACCGTTCGGCAGCGCGCTCATCCTGCTCATTTCTTACGGCTATGTAAAAATGCTCGGCGGAAACGGCATGACCGACTCCACGAAAATGGCCATCCTGAATGCGAACTACATTAAGGAAAAGCTTAAAGGCAGCTACTCCACCTTGTACACGAACATCAACGGGCGTGTTGCCCACGAGATGATCCTCGACTGCGCGGAATACAAGCGCACCGCGAAAGTGGAAGTCGGCGACATGGCCAAACGCCTGATGGATTACGGTTTCCACGCACCCACGGTTTCTTTCCCCGTGCACGACACGCTGATGGTGGAGCCCACCGAAAGCGAGCCGAAATCCGAGCTCGACCGTTTCTGCGACGCGATGATCGCCATCCGCCGCGAGATCGACGAGATCGCCGACGGCAGCGCGGACGTAAACGACAACGTGCTGAAGAATGCCCCGCACACCGCGGAAAGCGTGATCAGCGACAGCTGGAAGCATAGCTACACGCGCGAAAAGGCGGTGTACCCGCTCAAGTGGGTGCGCGAGATGAAGTTCTGGCCTTCGGTCGGCCGCGTCGACAACGCGTACGGCGATCGCAACCTCGTGTGCTCCTGCCTGCCGCTTGAAGCGTACATGGAGCCTGCAGGCGCGTAACGTGGTGCCAGATGCAAGCATCTGGCACAGCTACCGTGCAATCATTTGTATCTGAAAAAAGCAGGAGCGTTATAATGAAGCACATGCGCAACATTATTATTCTCCTGCTTTTCTTTTCTGCTGAAGCAAGCGCGTTCAGCCTGCCCAGGCTCATCCCGTACCGCAAAGACGAGCTGTGGGGTTATTGCGACAGCACGTGCGTTACTACGACGGTCCGAATACCCGGTACATTTTCCTCGGCTACGTCGATATGTACGGCACGACTTATTGGGAAGAATAACGCCTGCGGTTATTAATAAATACAGTTTTCAGCCCTGTTTTGTTTAAAACCACAGACCCGCATTTACTTTGGTTTTGTTCGGGAATTCCCTATTTTTGCCAGTACTGAACGCCCTTAATCAACTTTAATCTAAAACAACAATGAAGAAAATTTACACTGCAGTTGCAGTTCTGGCCGTTGCCACCGCTGCAACCGCCCAGACCAGCAATCGTACCAATGGCCAGCCCGCAACCGGCCAGCCCATGCCTTCCCAGACTCCGCGCGTAATCCACCTGCCGCCCCCGGCCGCACAGGCACAGGGCGACACCGTATTCGTATTCGACGGATACTACGTGTACGACTGGAACGCAACGCTGCCCGGCACGTTCACGATCCAGACCGAAGACCTCGACGGCGCACAGGTAGCAACCCAGATGCAGTCTTCTGCATTCGGACCGACCTCCGACTTCGTGTTCTTCTATGAAGAGAACCCGACCAGCAACCTGCACTATGCACACCCTGATTCCGTGTTCTTCGGAGGTGCATGCTCCTGGTTCAACCCGCTCGGCCAGGCCGACAACTGGCTCGAAATGGGCCCCATCACGCTGCCCGCTGCAGGCGCTACCCTCTGGTGGAGGCACAACATGCCCGACGGCAACTACCGCGACGGCTACAAGATCAAAGTTTCCACCACCGGCATGGCAAACTACACCGACTTCACGGATGCCCCGGTGTTCACGCTCGGCGACAACGCTGCTTCCAGCGCAGGCGACACGGTCAACACGCCGTACAACGTTTTCGAACAGCGTTTCGCTGACATCAGCGCTTACGCCGGCCAGGATGTGTACATCGCCGTCCACCATGACGCGAACGATATGTTCATCCTTTACGTTACCGACATGGTGATCACCGAAGGTCCCGCAAGCGCTCCTGCTTTCGAGAACAATGACATCTCCATCAGCCAGAACATGCCGAACCCGGCTAACGGTTCTACCGCGATCCTGTACACCCTCGAAGGAAACACCGACGTTGTGTTCAACGTAACGGACGTTACCGGCAAAGTGGTTTACACCGAGAACATCATGAACCAGTCTGCAGGCGCACACCGCCTCGACGTCAACACCGCTAACCTCGCGAACGGCATGTATTTCTACACGTTCGTGGTAAACGGCCAGACCATCACTCACAAAATGGTTGTTGAGAACAAATAATCCAGGTTTATCCTGTATGAAAAAAGCCTCGCCCAAAGCGAGGCTTTTTTCATATGCCTGCCGCCGCCTGTCCCGGAAAATCACGGTTTGTGGATTTAGAGCCTGTTGCAGGGATATTCACTGCCAAAATCCTATATTTGTGTTTGGTGTGATTAAAAACCCAACTTACCTTCTCAAAACATGAAAAAAATCTACACGACACTGATGGTGGCCCTGCTCGGCACGTCAGCATTCGCACAGAGCAGCATGCTCGCGATCCCGGGAGGAACGGCCCCGCACAACCAGGTGCAGCGCAACGTTAACCCGTCCTCAACACAAGCAACACAGTCCATTTATGTCGACTACGACTACATGGATGAAGATTTCCAGACCAACACGCAGGGGCTTTCGTACTCCCGCTACATCTGGGAATTGAACAGCCGTAACGGCACGAACGCCGGCGATACCTCCAGTATCCTGGAAGCGATCGTCGACTTCAACGAACTGTTCGACTCTTACACAACGGGATACCCTGCTGTAGCGTTCACGACCTTTAACACCTACAACGTCGATTCTATTTTCCTGCTCTGCGGTCACGAGAACAACAGCGGCACGAATGACACCCTCATCGTGAAGATCGTCAGCCTCACCGGCGCCGGCTACCCGACCACCTCGGTCCTCCACGTCGACACGATCATCACCAACACCGGTCTCTCTACCGGCAACGACTGGCTGACAACCGCCGTAGTAGGCCTCGAGCCGAACTACATGATCAACAACAACACCACGAAGTTCGCGGTGCGCGTTGAATATTACGGTTCACGCCTCGACACATTCGGCCTCATCGCAGGTTTTGGCGATCTCGGAGCCGGTAACTGCGCCAGTGTTCCGCAGTTGAACAACTTCGCCGTTGAATCCGAATTTTCCACCAACAGCTACCGCTTCGACCCGAACTTCAGCTATACCTACGGCATCCTGCCCACCTCCACCGGCGCGGATACGTTCTATGATTGCGACGGCGACGGACAGCTCAACCTCACGGTTGACAGCGACAACTTCCTCCAGAACTGGGGTATCTGGGTGCGCCTCACCCTCGACGGTGTAGGTGTTGCCGAAACGAACGGCAACGTCGGCGTTGGCCAGAACATGCCGAACCCGTTCAACGGCGAAACAACCATTCCCTTCTCCCTGAAGAACGGTGATGACGTTACACTGACGATCTGCGACGTTACCGGCAAACAGGTATTGGTGCAAACCAAAACCGCTGCTGCCGGCCAGAACAGCTTCGTTGTGGCTTCTACAGACCTCGCTGCCGGCGTGTACTACTACACCGTCCAGTCAGGCGCTGACCGCGTAACCCGCAAAATGGTGGTGGCTGAGTAATCGCTTCCTCCCGCTGACATAAAATAAGGGTCGACCGTTGGTCGACCCTTATTTTTTATGCGCGATCAGGAGTTTATTTTCCGCTCTCGAGGCGTTCACGGAATTGCTTGAGGAATTTTGTGGCGTACACGAAATCCTGCAGCTCTTTGTTGTCGGCGCGGAGGATCTCGTGGCGCGTTCCTTCCCAGAGCTTGCGGCCTTTGTGCATGAATGCGATGTGATCGCCGATCTCCAGCACCGAGTTCATGTCGTGCGTGATCACGACGGTCGTCATGTCGTATTCTTCCGTGATCTCTTTGATCAGCTCGTCGATGAGGATGGACGTGCGCGGATCGAGACCGGAGTTGGGCTCGTCGCAGAAGAGGTAGTTCGGCTTGAGGGAGATGGCACGTGCGATGGCGACGCGTTTTTTCATTCCGCCGCTCAGCTCGGCCGGGTAAAGTTTTGCTGCGTTGGGAAGGTTCACGCGTTCGAGGCAGAACATCACGCGCTCCAGCTTTTCGGCATATGGCTGCGTGGTGAACATCGAAAGCGGGAACATCACGTTCTCTTCCACCGTCATGGAATCGAACAGCGCCGCACCCTGGAACAGCATGCCGATCTGCTTGCGGATCACCTTGCGCGCGTCAAAATCCATGTTCAGGAAATCCTGCCCGTCGTACAGCACCTGGCCCTGTTCGGGATGAACGAGACCGACCATGCACTTGATCAGCACCGATTTCCCGGTACCGGATTCGCCGATGATCAGGTTTGCTTTTCCCCGTTCGAATGTGAACGAGAAATCGCTGAGAATAACCTTATCCCCGAACGCCTTGCTCAGGTTCCTGACTTCGATCATGCGAGGAGAAGCTGAGTGAGAATAAAGTTGAACAGGAGAAGAACGATGATGCTGTACACCACCGCGCGCGTGCTGGCCTGTCCCACTTCCAGCGAGCCGCCTTTCGTGTAGTAGCCGTGGTAAGCGGAAACCGAGGGAATGATAAAGCCGAACACAAGTGTTTTTGAAACGGCATAAAATACGTTGTAAGGCTTGAACTCGTACTGGATGCCGTAAATGAATTCATAAGGCGTCACAACTCCCGCCGCCACGCCAAGCAGGAAGCCTCCCACGTGCCCCAGGAACATGCTGATGGCCACTACGAACGGGGAAATAAAAACCGATGCGAGAATTTTGGGAAGGATCAGGAAGCTGGCCGAGTTGACGCCCATCACATCCAGCGCGTCGATCTGTTCCGTCACACGCATGTTGCCGATCTCCGAAGCAATGCTCGATCCGACTTTCCCGGCGAGAATAAGGCTCACGATGGTCGGTGAAAACTCGAGGATGATCGAATCGCGGGCCGCCACGCCAACGGCGTAAAGCGGGATCCACGGGCTTTCAAAGCCGAATGCCGACTGGATGGTGATAACGGCGCCCATGAAGATGGAAATGATCGCCACGATGCCAAGGGAGCCGATCCCGATGGCGTTGATCTCGAGGAAGAAACGGTTCCAGAAGATGCTTCTCTTTTCCGGGCGGCGGAACACCTGGCGCAAAAGCAACCAGTACATCCCGATATGATAAAACAAACGAAGCGGATTCATAGAATGCGGGCAGGCCTTAAAAGTACGGAAAATCCCGCCGGGCACGCACGAAACCCGCTGTTGTAGCGTTACCACTTAAGCGGCTTACTTTTCGTATATTTGATAATCCATTAACCATGAGGCTTTTCAAACGTTTCCTTCCTTTCCTCCTTGTTGCCGCCCTTGCCACCTCCGGCCTGGAAAGCTGTTTCATCTTCTCCGGCAAAAACAACTGCGGCGATTGCCCCAGCTTCAGCAAGAACAACAAGCCGAAGAAGGTGAAGAAGAAAAAACACCGGTAAGAAGAAACAAGTACGATTTACGAAGTACGATTTGGTCGTAAACATTATTGTCCGTGATAATTGACAAATGCTCTGAGACGGTTGATTTCACAACGTTCCAGGCTTTCCCCTGAACAGAGATAAGACAGAAAGATCCAAAATTTCATAAAGAAATTTCCATTGATTTGTGCTTTCCCTTAGTGTCTTCGGGTCTTAGCCAGTCCTGAGTTTGTCGAAGGATGGCCTTTCTTCCTCGGTCAGTATGAAGAACTTCGTCCCGGCACAACCTTCCCGGACATCAATGATTCGTACTTCGTAAATCGTAATTCGTACATCAAAATACCCTCTTTTAGGTACGCCTTCCCGCCCTCATCCCACCCGCATTGCCCTTACCTTTGTAGTGAACCTCAATGCTATGCTTAAGCTCCCTGATAGTCTTGCATCCCTCATTCCCGGCGAAAAAGCGGTCATCGACTCTTTTACCGACCCGGAGCTTTCGCTGAAGCTGCTTGAAATGGGCTGCACGCCCGGCGAAGAAGTGGAGCTGGAAAAAGTAGCGCCTTTCGGTGATCCGATCGCCATCAACATTTCCGGCTACGTGCTCAGCATGCGACTGGCAGAAGCGTCAACCGTGCGCATCCGGCGCGTGAACAACTAACGCACCGCGATTTGGAAGCCGAAGTCACTTCCCCCGCAATGCACCGGAAAATCGCTCTTGTCGGTAATCCCAACAGCGGCAAATCAACCCTTTTCAACGTCCTTACCGGCCTGCGGCAAAAGACCGGCAACTTTCCCGGCGTAACCGTCGACAAAAAAACGGCGACGGTGAAAAAGCAGGAAGGGAAGAAAAATTTCCTGCTGCATTACACTGACCTTCCGGGAACATACAGTCTTTACCCGAAATCGCTCGACGAGGAAGTTGCCGCGCGTGTTCTTACCGAAACCGGCAACGAAGACCATCCCGATCTCGTCATTATCGTCGCCGACTCCACGAACCTCAAGCGCAGCCTTTTTCTCGCCGGGCAGATCATCGACCTGGAGCTGCCGTGCGTGCTCGTGCTGAACATGATCGACGAAGCGGAAAAAGCCGGTTTTCACATCGACAAAGACCGCCTCTCCAATCGCCTCGGCATTCCCGTGCTTGCCGTGAGCGCGCGCGAAAAGACCGGCATCGCTGAGCTGGAACGGCTGCTCCTCTCCGACATTGCCCCGCCTGCGAACCGGTTCATCGACGTATCCGCCATCGCACCCGAAGCGGTGAAGCTCGTGCGCAAAAAAATTGACCCCGCGCTCAGCGAATATCGCGCGCTCCTGCTCGCCAACCGCCCCGGCGCTTCCGCACCGGAACTGGCGCAATCGCTTTCCGCCGTCGGGTTTTCTCCCGCCGCCGCACAGGCCGAAGAAAGCCTGCTCCGTTTCGGCACCATCGGCCAGCACATCGCCACATGCACCGGCGCCAAAGCGATCCGCCCGCCGCTGACGAAGAAGCTCGACCGCTGGCTCACGCACCGTTTCTGGGGTTATGTCATTTTCATCTTCATCATGACGGTGATGTTCCAGGCGATCTTTTACCTCGCCACATACCCGATGGAATGGATCGAAAGCGGTTTCGCCTGGCTACAGGGCTGGTGCTCGGATCATTTCGCCGCCGGCATACTCACCGACCTTTTCGTGAACGGCATCCTCGCAGGACTGAGCGGTGTTGTTGTTTTCATTCCGCAGATCGCGTTGCTCTTTTTCTTTATCGCGATGCTGGAAGATTCCGGGTACATGGCGCGCGTGAGCTTCATCATGGACAAGCTCATGCGGCGTATCGGGCTGCACGGCCGTTCCGTCATTCCGCTGATGAGCGGCATGGCCTGCGCGGTTCCCGCGATCATGAGCACGCGCACGATCAGCAACTGGAAAGAGCGCATCATCACCATCATGGTCACACCGCTGATGAGCTGCAGCGCGCGGTTGCCCGTTTACACGCTCCTCATCTCCCTTGTCATCCCGAATAAGCTCGTGGGCGGAATTTTCAACCTCCAGGGATTGGTGCTGACGGGCATGTATGTCCTGGGCTTCCTGACCGCCATCGCCGCGGCCTGGGTCATCAGCAAGCTGATGCGGGCGAAAGAGAGAAGCTGGTTCATCATGGAGCTGCCGGTGTACCGCATGCCGAAATGGTCGAACGTTTTTTACACGATCTACGAAAAAGTAAAAGTGTTCCTTTTCGATGCCGGTAAAATTATCGTCGCCATTTCCATCGTCTTGTGGGTGCTCGTTTCCTACGGCCCCGGTCTGGAATTCAAGCGCGTGAATGCCGAGCTCGAAAAGCAGAAAGCCGCGTCTCCCATAATGAATGTTTCCACCAACGATGAGAAGCAGGCCGCCTATGACGCGCAGAACGACGCCCGTGACAGCCTCATCCGCGCGCTGGAAACACAAAAGCTCGAGCTTTCCTACGCCGGTCACCTCGGCCGCGCCATCGAGCCCACCATCCGCCCGCTCGGGTACGACTGGAAGATCGGCATCTCGCTCATCACTTCGCTGGCTGCGCGTGAAGTGTTCGTCGGAACAATGGCCACCATCTACGGCGCCGGAGATGAAAACAATCCCATTCCCATCCGCGAGCGCATGCGCCAGGAGCGCGACCCGGAGACAGGCGAGCCGGTGTATTCGATGGCAACGGGAATTTCCCTCATGTTGTTCTACGCCTTCGCGTTACAGTGCATGAGCACGCTGGCGGTGACAAAGCGGGAAACGAAAAGCTGGAAATGGCCCATTCTCCAGTTCACCTACATGGGCGTGCTGGCCTACCTGGCAAGCTTCGCTGCCTACCAGCTGATGAAATAACCGGGAAATTAAAGATCCCAGATGCGGTCGCGGGTGCGGTAACGCCGGGGCTTGAAATATTCCTTGTGCTCCAGGAAGAACGCCATGATGAAATAAATGATCACAGGCGATCCCACGGTGAAGAACGACAGGTAAATAAAATACATGCGGATGCGCGTAGCACGGATGCCGAGCTTTCGCCCCCACCAGGAGCAAACGCCAAATGCCTGCTGCTCAAACCACGCTGCGATACGATCGATGAAACCTATTTGGGTCATGGGTTAATAATGGTAAAGCTAATTTACAAAAAAAGCTGCATCGTCCGCCAAACTCTGCTAAGGCAAGCCCGTTCCGGGTTCTTTTTAAGGAATATTAACCCTGCTTTTTCTCATCACAAACCGGGCGGCTAACCCAAGAATGGCGGTAAAGATCAGCAGCACCAATATGAAGTACACCCGGCCCTCAACCGCCGAAAAGAGCCCCTGCTTCGTCAGCAGAGTAAAAAAAAATGTCTGCAAAATAGATGCCGGGCATCACCAAAAAGAAAATTCCTGCCAATACAAAAGCGGCATGTATTCTCCGTGAAACTATACCCAGCAACATGCCGGCGATGCACAGAAGAATAAAATACAGCGGGTGCCAAAGCATTTTTTGCCGCTCTATTTCATAACGCAGGATACTACTTTCCACGTACTCCATCTTGCTGCCATATATGTCCAGGTGTCCCACCATGAATAGTGAATCGTGTGGAGTGCCCGCGATCTCACCATGAAGCGTACCGAAGTCATTTGCTGTAAGCGAATATTTTTTTGCAACCGGGTGTTTCAATATCCTCTCCAGCAATTTTTCATCGGCAAACCGTTCGACATCCTTCCTTAAATCTTCTCTCGCATGATCACCGTAAAGACGCAGTGAATCGATTTCTCCGCTCAGCTCCGTTAAATTGCAGGTCTGCTGGTTCCCGCGAAATAATTCCCGCGACGTATGCTCTATCGGCCTGCCGGGTAAAGTCTGCCGGATATCAAAAAGCTGGGCCAGCATTTCTAAATTGACGCGTGGTGCGCCGAAAGAAATCCAGGAAAAAGAAAGCGCCGCAAAAAAAATCGAAACAACGAATCCCCCGAAAAGCGATCGCATCAACTTCCTGACTCCACTCCCGGACCAGGAACGCATCCCCATTAATGCACCGGCCATCCCTGCCACCGGCAAGACCAACGGGATCGTACTTGCCCAACCCAGGAAAATCATCCTCGATGTGAGCCCCGCGGGTAATTGCTTTCCGAAGATCTCATCCTCCCATTTCAGCAAGAACTGCAGCGTAAGCAATAACGAAAGAACTGCAACGCTCACAACAAAAGCGATGAGCCCGTAAAGGAGGGCTGCCCTGCAGTTTTTCCGATCTTCCATCGAAAGGGTTTTGATGAAAAATAAATGTACATGATAAATTTATCTTCCCGGTAAGACGGTTATTCATCAGGGAGTTCTTTGAACAGATCATTTACAAAAGTTTTCTGGCCATTCTTGAACAGGTTTTCACAATTGAAATTGATCAATATGCCCTTCGGCTTCTTCAACAGCTTCATGTAGGTAATCAGTTGCGCCTTATGAACAGGAGCAATTGCCTCCATGGCCTTCAGCTCAACCACGATCGCATCTTCCACAAAAAAGTCGCATCTCAGCTCAGTTCCTATTACATGTCCTTTATAGGAAACATCCACGCCGAACTCGGTCAGGTATTTCAGCCCCCGCAAGTTGAATTCACGTTTCAGGCATTTATGATAAACGCTTTCCAACAATCCCGGACCAACCTCCCGGTGAACCTCAATTGCAGCTCCGATTATCTCGTAAGTCAGCTCATTCAAATATTTCTTCGTCATATTTTCCATTTTTAAATTTTCTATGTGCCCTATGTCCCTATGTGGTTTGCATCCCCTATGTGCCCTATGTCCCTATGTGGTTTGCATCCCCTATGTGCCCTATGTCCCTATGTGGTTTGCATACTACTGACCCTTTCCCTCTCCATCACCACCTGCCCGATCGCACATTGCAAGCACTTTCGTTTCCCGCAATAATTCCTCGTCAGCTCCGTCAGCGCCTGTGTCTCTGCAGCAGACGCCGGCTTCACCCCCAGTTCCTTCCACGCACGGATGATCACATTATCCTCCGCATTCAGCTTCTCCAGCAACTCCAGCGCATTCTCCTTCATGAACGGCAGGTTCTGCATCTCGCCGTAAAGAAATTTGAACGGCAAGATCGTATTCACGATGATCGTATCGATCGCCTGCGGACCGAGGTGCTTTTCGCTGCGTTTCGACGGCTTCCCGAAACGGTAGTGCGTGGACCAATAACCCGATGCCGGAACATCGAGTAATTTCCGGAGCGAGCGGATGTCCTCTGTTTCCATGCAGCGGCGGAAGAGCTGGGGCTGGCGGTAAAACAATCCCGCGAGCTGCGCAATTCGCAACGTCGGAAAATTGTTCGGACGCAGGCGCATGAACTTCCAGCGATGCGACGGCATCGGGCGGATGCTGTATTTGCCTTGCAGGTGCGTGTACTCCCGGATCAATGCATTCGTGTATACGTCGCCCATTTTCTCCGGCAGCAATCCCGACTGCCCGAACAGCAACGCTTCCGATTGCAGCAGGTTGTCGTGCTGGCGGGCGAGGATGCGCCAGGGAAGCGCCGCGGCCAGCCACTGGAAAGGCTCCGCGTTCACTTTCATCCCGAATTGTCGCGCGAGGTGACGATAAAATATTTCTTCCCAATTGTTGCCGTTATTCTCCAGCTCTTTTTTCAGGACGCCCACTTTTCGCTCCAGCCGCTCGGCAAGCAGGCGCGCCAGCCAGCTTTCGATAATGATGTGCGGCACATCCTGCAGGCGGCGGGAGCAGGGAATGCTTTCCTTGCTGTTGCGCAGGCGCAGGTATTTGATGTAAAGCAAGTTGTCGAGGCGCTTCTTCAGCACGAGCGTGGGCATAGGCCGGCCGTCGTTTGTTTTCAGCGGCACATCCGCTTCGTGCACCACGTGCAGGATCACGTTATCGTAAGCCGCATCGTGCTGGTGGCGGTGCTTCAGCCAGTCGGAAGCTTTGACGTGGATCTCAACGTTGCCCGACCAAATCATGCCGTCGATCTTCAGCTTCGCGTTGAAAAAATCAGGTCCCGCGTCGAGGTTGTGGTCGCCCGGGTGAAGGATCTCGATGAATTGGCCGTCGGTGGTTTTTAAGCGTACGGGAGAAAACTGTTTCGTTTTCCAGGTGTAATGGAGGAACTCTTCTTTCATAAATAAAAGGTATTAGGACTTAGGACTTAGAAAAAAACAATTAGTCACAGCGCTTGCTTATCGTGCGTGAAAGGCTTGAGATCATTCGTGCCGGCTCTGACAATAACTTTCGTGATTGCAAGCTTTCTTCTTCGGTAATATAATTCCGACGACGGGCAATCACACTGCACACCAGGCATTCGCCTACTGACCGTTGCGAGTAACGAAGGAACCTTAAAAATTCCCTGTCCGTGTCACTTTCCCCTTCCCCGATGTTCAAAGCGATAGAATAAGATGCGCGCCTGAACTGGCGGCCTAGTTCATAAAGCTCCACTGGCGGAAATTTTTCGGTTATGGTATAAACAATATCTACATAGTCAAGTGCCTTCTGGTAAACAACTAGATTCTCAAAGTTGAACTGATCTTTACTCGCTTTCATATATATTGGATTTATATTAACACAACTCTCTCAACAACCTAAGACCACCTAAGTCCTAACACCTAAGACCTAAGACCTAAAATCAGCCGGCGAAGATAATGTTGGGGAAACAAGACTATTCGCGTTTAAACGTTTACAAACGGATATAAGCGCTTAGTACCGGCTCTGTAGCGGGAGTGCAAAAAACATTTGAACAACGGATCATTATCTTTAACAAATGTCTGTAACCCTGAAAATCCAAATAGGAGAAGCTTCGGAAGATCACGGAATCGTGACGCGCGAACAGGCCATCCAGCTGTTCCAGGATTACCCGTGGCAGGAAACGTACGACAAGGCAACAAAAGAAGTCGTCCCGGCTTTCCCGGTGATGGTCTTCAGCTCAGCAACGAATGGCGAACTTCGTGTAACGGCAGATGGACTGGATTTTCAAATTCTGCTGACGAAGGATAATAAAGTGGGTGAAGAATTTGTAAGCGCCAACACCGGGAACAACTCGTCAGGCACGACGCCCGAAGATTTTATCGCCGCTTTTTACGATGGGGACCTTCATGAGCATCTTGTCATGCAGGATGATGTCCACGATAATTCCGAAGAGCGCCCGGAAAAAATTTCCACCTCCTCTTTCAACCGGAAGTCCCGTGTATCGTTTATGGCCGCCCCTGCGCTGCTCCTGCTGCTCGCGGGATGGCTCGTGAAAGAATTTGTGCAGGGAAAAAGACCGGACGAATTATTCCTGGCCATTTACGGTTTCATCATGCTGGCCTGCGTACCGTTTACCATTTTGTTCTTCAATTATTACAGGCACGACAAAAACCGCAACGTAACGATCAACCGCGACAAAAAAGAAGTGACGATCGAACAAAATGGCGCAACCGTTTCGTTCAGCGCAAATGACATCGAAGCCTGCCGGGTATTTTCCGGGAGAAAGATGTATTATGCCTTCATCCTCTTCAAGCTGAAAAACGGGAACCATTATTCCGTCACCAGCTTCACCGCCGATCCTTCCGCGATCGCAGAAATGCTGCGTATCCAAACTGAAAATGTGGATGATCTGTTCCCGTGGGTCCCCGCGGATTCGCCGTTTTAACGCAGCAGCTTTTCCAGCAACGTCTCCATCTCCTTCTGCATCTTCATCGCTTCTTCCCGCGCCTTCTCCGCAAAATCCTCGCCCGCCGACGCATACAAAATGCTGCGCGACGCATTCACCAGCAGCCCGCACCGGTCATTCATTCCGTGCTTCGCCACCTCCGCTAAACTCCCGCCCTGCGCGCCCACGCCCGGTACCAGCAGGAAATGATCGGGAACAATGCGGCGCACGGTAATGAGATGGTCCGCCTGCGTCGCGCCGACCACGTACATCATGTTATCCGCATTCCCCCATTCCTGCGAGATCGTCAGCACTTCCTCGAACAGTTTGGTCTTCGTTTCGCTGCGGCTTTGCGGCAATTCGAAAATATTCAGCATCTGGAAATCCTTCGCGCCTTCGTTCGACGTGAGCGCCAGCAGGATCACCCACTTCCCATCGTAACCGAGAAACGGCTTCACCGAATCGCTGCCCATGTACGGCGCGACAGTGACGGAATCAAAACCGTAATGTTCGAAAAAAGCGCGCGCGTACATCGCCGACGTATTCCCGATATCACCGCGCTTAGCATCAGCGATCGTGAAACATTCCTTCGGAATGAGCTGCACTGTTTTCTCCAGGCTCTGCAAGCCTTTCACGCCGTCCGCCTCGTAGAACGCAAGGTTCGGCTTATACGCCACGCAAAGGTCGTGCGTCGCTTCAACGATCCGGCGGTTGAACTCGAAAACCGGGTCTTCCTCCTTCAGCAAATGCTTCGGCAATTTCGCGCTGTCGGTGTCGAGACCGATGCAGAGAAAACTTTTCTTCCGGCAAATCTGTTCGTAAAGCTGGTCATGGTTCATATCTGTATCGTTTTATCAGTCCACTGTCAGTCTGAGCGAAGTCGAAGACTGTTGGTAAAGCTCTTCGCGTGTCATTTCGGTGGTCAGTTGTCAGTTGTCCGGGGTTGTCGGGTTTAACTAGTCGGAATAACCCACCGTCAGACAAACCAACGGGGCCCCCCCGACCGGCCACCCCCCCCCACCAATTTTTAAAAAACAC